>CAZUMS010000031.1:0-43852 GCA_964621525.1 uncultured bacterium | reverse complement strand
TCCGGGCGAAGATGGAGACCCTGCGCTGGATCCTGTTCGTCACCGTCATCGCGGTCACGATCGCGGCGTTCCTCAAGACCTGAGCCGGGGCGCGAGCACGTACCCCCGGCGCCAGCCGCCCGCCTCCGGATAGGGCCGCATCGAACCTTCCGCATAGAATTCCAGCGCCACCGCCAGCGCGCAGAGTAGCGCATCCCAACGGTCCTCTATTCCCTTGAGCACCGCCGCACCCAGGTCCGGGTCCGGAACCATCGCCACGAGGGCTTCCCAGTGCTTTCCCGAAGGGACGACCCACCGGCCCTCCACGGCACGGCGGACTTCGGCGATGAACGGCACGAGCCCGCGTTCCGCCCAGTCCCGTTTCCCCCGGAAATGCTTCTGTTTGTACTTGAGGATCCTCGCCCCCGGTTTTTTCTCAAGGCCGAACAGGAGCACCTGAAGGGCGTGGGGATACACTTCCCGGAGAGCGGGCCGCGCAGACAGCGGCCGCCAGTCCGGTGCGAAACAGGCCGTCCCGTAATCGCGTTTCAGATTTTGTGCGAACCGGAACAGGTCCGGTGCCACCGAGGGGCTGTGGGTCGAGGCATGGAACCGGCCGAACGCCCGGGAAATTTCGTTGTCACAGCCCCGGCGCACCGGTGGATCGGAGAGGCCGAGCAACGGTGCATCGATACCTGCCGCCGCCCGGTGGTGCGTCACCTGCCGGCGGATCCAGTCCAGCACTTCTCCGTGCGAGTCCAGAGTCTGCGGCGTTTCCCGCATGTTGAGCGGAAACTTCTGCCCGCCGAGCAGTACAAGGCCCGACGGATTGCCGTCCTTCCAGGCCAGATCGATACCGAGGAACCGCACTCAGCGCGCCGGAGGCCGCCGCCGGGCGGCGAGCCGTTTCTTCACGGCCTTGGAAGCCGGAGACGGATATGACTTCGCCCGTTTGGGCTGGCGGGCCGGGGATCTGGCGGGCGCGGCGGAGACGTTAATCAGCTCGTCGTCTTTCAGTCCGAGCGCCACCTCGTTCAGGTATTTGAGCCGGTCGCGGATCGCGGCCGCCTTCTCGAAATCGAGGTCTTTGGCGGCCTCGCGCATCTGCTTTTCGAGCTTCGCCGTGAGCTGCGGCAGCTTTGAAACGGCCACGTAATCCGCCGGGTCCTCGGCCGCGAGGAGTTCCTTCTGCATCCTCGTTTCGTAGGCGGCGCCTCCGTCGGCTGCCGAGAGGCCGTCCCGGACCGCCTTCACGACCGTCGTCGGCGTGATGCCGTGCTGTTCGTTGTAGGCGACCTGGATCGCCCGGCGGCGGTTCGTTTCCCCGATGGCCTCTTCCATCGATCTGGTCACGGTGTCGGCGTAGATCACGACCCGGCCTTCGGAATTCCGGGCGGCACGTCCGAACGTCTGGATCAGTGCCGTCCGGCCCCGCAGGAACCCCTCCTTGTCGCCGTCCAGGATGGCGACGAGTGCCACTTCCGGCACGTCGAGCCCTTCGCGCAGGAGGTTGATACCGACGAGAATGTCGAAGACGCCGAGGCGGAGTTCCCTCAGGATCTGCACCCGCTCCAGCGAGTCGATGTCCGAGTGGAGGTACTTCACCTTGAGTCCGGCCTCGGCGTAATACTCCGACAGGTTTTCCGCCATCCGCTTGGTCAGGGTGGTGATGAACACCCGGAAGCCCCTGGCGACCACCTTCCGGACCTCGCCGAGGAGATCTTCCACCTGATTCGTCGCCGGGCGGATCTCGACGACGGGATCGATGAGCCCCGTGGGCCGGACGATCTGTTCGACCACGACTCCGCCGGCCTTCTGGAGCTCGTATTCCGCCGGAGTCGCCGACACGTAGATCGCCTGATGCACGCGCCGCTCGAACTCCTCGAAGTTGAGCGGCCGGTTGTCCAGCGCCGAAGGAAGCCGGAAGCCGTATTCCACCAGCGTGCTCTTCCTCGACCGGTCGCCCCGGTACATGGCCCCCACCTGCGGAATCGTCTGGTGGCTTTCGTCCACCACCAGCAGGAAGTCCTGCGGGAAATAGTCGAGCAGGGTCGCGGGCGGATCACCGGCTTTCCGGCCCGACAGGTGGCGGGAATAGTTCTCGATACCGGGGCAGGTACCGATCTCCTGGAGCATCTCGAGATCGAACGTCGTCCGCTGGTCCAGCCGCTCGGCTTCCAGCATCTTTCCCTGTCCGCGGAGTTCTTCCAGCCGGTCGCGAAGCTCCGCCTTGATCGACTCCAGGGCCCGGAATTTCATGTTCGGCGCCACGACATAGTGAGAGGCCGGATAGATGGCGATGGTGTCGAGCCGGTTGATGGTTTCCCCGGTCAGGGCGTCCACCTCGCGGATCGAGCTGATCTCGTCGCCGAAGAACTCGATCCGGACCGCCCGGTCCATTTCCCAGGCGGGGAACACCTCCACCACGTCGCCCCGGACCCGGAAGGTTCCGCGGGTGAAGTCGACATCGCTCCGCTGGTACAGGATCTCGACCAGCTTGCGAAGGAGCTGGTCGCGCTCGATCTGCTCGCCCACGTCCACGACACAGAGCATGTCGGCGTAGGCCTCCGGCGAACCGATGCCGTAGATGCACGAAACCGACGCGACGATGAGAACATCCTTGCGCTCCAGCAGGGCCCGGGTGGCCGAGTGGCGCATCTTGTCGATCTCCTCGTTCCGGGCGCTGTCCTTCTCGATATAGGTGTCCGACCCGGGGATGTAGGCCTCCGGCTGGTAGTAGTCGTAGTAGGAGATGAAATACTCGACGGAGTTGTTCGGGAAGAGTTCCTTGAACTCGGAGTAGAGCTGGGCCGCCAGCGTCTTGTTGTGCGCCAGCACGAGCGTCGGCCGGTCGATCTTCTCCACGACGTTCGCGACCGTGAAGGTCTTGCCGGAGCCGGTGACGCCGAGCAGCACCTGATGCTGCGTCCCCGTACGGAGACCCGCCGTGAGCTGCTCGATCGCCTGCGGCTGGTCGCCGGAGGGCCGGAACGGACTCACGAGCTGGAATGGCCTGTCGGACTTGTAGCGCAAGCAGGACGCCTCCCCGGCGTAACCGGCCAGTATAGACGGTTATCCGGAGGGGCAAGGGGGCAGAAAAGTCAGTCGAACTGGCAGCTTCCGCTGCCGCGCGGATCACCGCACGTGCCGCAAGGCATCGGGGTGGCCTGTCTGGACTGTGCGGTCTGGGTCTGGGCGGCGAAAACAGACAGTTTCTTGTCCAGCTTGCTGCTCCCACACTTTGGACATTCGGGCTTCGACGAACTGCTGATCAGCGTCTCGAATTCATGTCCGCATTTTCCACAACGGTACTCAAAGATCGGCATGTGTGCCTCCCGCTCACCCAAAGATAACCCTGCTTCGGTAAACGTCCAGTGCTAGCCCACGGGCAGGATATCAGCCTTTGAGGCGGCCCCCAGAAGGTTTTTCGGCACGGTTTCTCCAATCAGCGTTTTCAGGGCGTCCGTGACCGGAAACTGACGCCAGGAGCGGCCGTGAATCACGCTGATCTCCCGGGCGGGCACGGGCCGGGTGAACTCCCGGAACACGCCGGGGGGTTTCCGGGCGCGAAACTGCTCCGCGGCGAGCCACGGGACGACCGTGACGCCCCACCCCTGGTCCACCATCCAGAGGAGCGTGTCGAGGTTGCCGCTCTCGAACCGGAGCGGCGCCTTGCCCGCCAGATCGCGGCCGCACACCTTCAGCACCTGGCTCCGGAAACAGTGCCCTTCGGACAGGATCCACACCCTTGAGCCGTGCAGACTGTCCTCACCGAGCTGCTTGCGCTTCGCCAGCGGATGATCTTTGGGAAGATAGGCGAGAAACGGCTCCACATAGACGGGGTGCTCCACAATTCCCGGCTGGCCGAGCGGCGTCGCGGCTATACCCGCATCAAGGTCGCCCGTTTCGATCCGTGCGAGGATCTCCGCCGTCTGGAGTTCCTCCACCACGAGCTGCACCTTCGGATAGCTCTCCAGAAAGTCCTTCAGAAACAGCGGCAGGAGATACGGTGCGATCGTCGGAATAATTCCCAGCCGATAGGGACCCTCAACCTTTCCTCGCAGGGATTCGGCGAGCCCCGCGAGCCGCTCCCCCTCGGCCAGCACCACCCTGGCCTGTTCGATGAGCCGCCGGCCGATGTCGGTGGGCTCCACCGGCTGCCTCGTGCGGTCGAATGCCTCAACGCCGAGATCCAGCTCGAGCTTCTTGATCTGCTGGCTGAGGGCGGGCTGCGACACATGGCAGTAATCCGCCGCCCTCGCGAAACTGCGGAACCGGTCCACGGCCACGAGGTATTCAAGCTGGGTCAGGGTCAGCGACTGGATCATAATTTTAACCTATCAAATCATAATAAAGTTCAATTTTACTAATCAAGCACCGCGGCCGATACTCGATCCAGATGCGGCGGCGGAAGCGGCCGCCGCCCTGAGAGGAGAATCCAAGATGAAATTCACCCAGACCCGGAAGAACCTCGAGGCCGCCTTCGCCGGCGAATCGATGGCAAACCGCAAATACCTCTACTTCGCCAGGATCGCCCGCGAACTGGGCGACGAGGAGACGGCGAAGCTGTTCGAGGAAACAGCCAGCCAGGAGACCCAGCACGCCTTCTCGCACCTCGAACTCCTCTACCCGAAGGAAACCCTGACCGTGGAGAAGGTGCTGGAACTGGCGATCGAAGGCGAGCGGTACGAACATCAGGTGATGTACCCCGGCTTCGAGAAAGAGGCGGAGGCCGAGGCCCAGAAGGCGGCAGCGACCCACTTCGCCGAACACGCGGCCGAATCCCGCGAGCACGACGAGCTGTTCACCACCACGCTCGCCAGGGCCCGCAAGCGGTTCGCCGCACTCACTAAAGTGGAGAAGATCCACGCCGACCGGTACCAGGCACGCCTGGATGAAAGGAAACACTGATCATGAAGAAGTACCAGTGCATCGTCTGCGGCTATGTCTATGACGAGGCGAAGGGCGATCCGGACAGCGGCCTCGCCCCCGGCACGAAATGGGCGAACGTCCCCGAGGACTGGTCCTGTCCCGAGTGCGGAGTGACCAAAGCGGATTTCGAACCGGTGGAGGAGGCGGCTTAAAGCCGCCTCTCCCCTTTTCCCCGCATTCCCCCGGCAAAATCACCGGCTGTATCATTCCGGTCCGCAAAATCGGGGATGTCTCGTTGCCAGTTCCGTTTCCCTGCGGCAGATTTCCGCCGTTCCGAGGGGTCAGATCGCTTCCGCCAGAGGCATTCAGCCGGCGGTCCGGGCGGTCCGCACCGCCGAAAACCAACAATTCGTTCCTGAGGGGGAGACAGATACCATGTTCAAGTCCATCCGTATTGCCGCCGCTGCTGCGGCCATCCTGCTGACGACGGGCTGCGGCCCGATGCTGTACAAGGCCACGGGCGGCCTCATTGGCGATCCCGGAGAAGTCGTCATCAACGAGTTCCCGTGGGGCCAGGAAGATACTCTCTACAAAAAGCTGGTGGACGTCCATAAGGGCGGACAGTTCAAGGCGGACAAGAAGGTCATCATCCCCCGCGTCCGCGTCGCCGTCACCCAGACGGCCGCGGCCCAAGCACGGGCCGATGGCGGGCTCGGCACGACCGCGCTCCAGTCGGCCGAAGTGAACATGATGATCAAGCTGGCCAAGATCGAGGACAGCATCTACCAGCAGATCGCCAAGGTGGCCTACGACGATCTCGTCGAGCGGCTGAAGGGACTCGGCTACGAGATTCTCCCGAACGACGCCCTGACGAAGTCGAAAGCCTACCAGTGGGCCATCAACGAGAAAGAGCCAAACCCCTCCATTATCAAGGGAATCCTGCAGCCGGAAGTCGCCTATGCGACTCCGCCGGGCATGCCGGTCTACTTCGAACCCGGCGAGAAGAGCGCCGTGGGCGGTTTCGTGAGCGCACTCACGGGCCAGAACAGCGCCATGATGCACGGCCGGCTGATCGAAGAGCTGGACGCCGCGTCCGTCACCCTCACGATCTACCTCCACACGATCAAGTTCTACACCCGGGGCGGCACCTTCGCGAGCAGCGCCGAGATCCAGGTGAAGCCGGTCCTCCAGATCCAGTCGGCGAGCCTGAACTATCTCTCCGCCAAGAACCGCACCAGCATGTTCGGCAACATGGGCTCGCTCTCCCTCAAGAAGCCGATGGAAACCGCCAGGCCGTTCGGAACGATCCAGGACGACTTCGAGTTCAACATCGACTTCCTCCAGGGCTTCGGCGTCGGCGACAAGAAGCGCTCACTGAAGGCCCTCGTCGTGGACAAAAACCAGTTCACCGGCGTGTCCACCGATCTCATCAAGAGCCTGAACCGCATGTTCGAGCTCGCGATCAAGAGCGAGCTGTAAGCCCGCTTCTGGCGGCGGAAAGCGGCGGCACTCCGCAAGGGGCGCCGCCGCTTTTTGCTCCGCACCCGCGCGGCGCGAAAAAAAAACTCCCCGCCTCTTTCGAGGCGGGGAGCCACCCATTGCCCATCGACCTTCTTGCGTCCCCAAACCGGGAGAGAGCCCGGCACCCTTTAGCGGGACGCGGTCGTTATCACCGTCTGTTCGGCGAGGATCCGCTGACCGATCGTGGCGCCGGAGAGGTTCACCCCCTCCATCACCGTGCCGGAAAGGACCGCGCCGGTCAGATCCGCCCGGGAGAGGTTCGTGCCCACGAGCACGGCCCCCGTCAGATCCGCGCCGCGAAGGTCCGCCCCGCGCAGGTCGGCGCCCGTGAGCACCGCCCGCCGGAGGTTCGCCCCGCGGAAGTTGGCCTTCGCCAGATTGGCATTGTCGAAACGGACCAGCTCGAGCTCGGCGCGGGCGAAGTTCGCCCAGCGCAGGTCGGCGGCCTGGAAAGAACTCTGACGCAGGTCGCTGCGCACGAAGCGCGCGTTCACCAGTGTCGATTCGTCGAATGTGGACATCGGAATGCTCGCGTAGGTGAACTCGCCGAGCACGGCCTTGGACTGCGGCCAGGTGCCGGCCACGACCGTCAGGTTCGAGAGGTTCACGCCCGGAGCGTTCTTCGCGAACGCCTCGTTGGCCGTCTCACGCATGGCGAGGTTCCCCTGCCGGGCGTCGGACGGCATCCAGTTGCCGGCGATCATTCCCCGCGGCACGGGCCGCGCGCAGCCGGTAGCTGCCAGAACGAACCCGAGAGTGAAACCTGCCACTGCCATCATTTTCCGAGTCTTCATCGCCGTCACCTCTGTCTGAACCGCCGGACCCATATCCGGCTCCGGCACCAGAAGAGCGAACGGCGTGCCACAAGCAAAGAATCAGAAAATTTGCTTTAATTTCAGTAAGTTATACCAATTAGCGACAGCCTGAGGTTGCGTCTCAAATTGAGAAACACCCCTAATTTCTCAATTTGAGATTCTTGAACTGGGAATTGAGGCGTTATTTCGGGGCTAGGCGGGTTTCGCGGGGTGGCGGCCTGGAGAGGTATCCCCCTACCCCGCAAGGCGGTTACCGTAGAGTTTCTGGTAGTAGGCGCGGTAGGGGCCATGGATGATGGCTTCCCACCAGGGGCGGTTGTTCACGTACCAGTCGATAGTCTCGCCGAGGGCGGCATCGAACTGGGCGCGGGGTTCCCAGCCCAGCTCCTCGCGGGCTCGGAGCGAGTCGGTGGCGTAGCGCAGGTCGTGGGCCGGCCGGTCGGTGACGAACCGGATCAGCGAGCGGGGTTTCCCGAGCCGCTCCAGAATCTTCTCCACGATTTCGATGTTGCGGCGTTCGGTATTCGCACCGAGGTTGTAGACGCGGCCCGCGCGGCCCCGGAGCAGCGCGGCGATGATGCCGCGGGCGTGGTCCCGGGCGTGAATCCAGTCGCGGACGTTCCGGCCGTCGCCGTAGACAGGCAGCGGACGGTCCTCCAGCGCGTTCAGGATCATCAGCGGAATCATCTTCTCGGGGAACTGGTAGGCGCCGTAGTTGTTCGAGCAGCGGGTGATGACGACATCCATGCCGAAGCTCTTGTGATAGGAGAGCGCGGCGAGGTCGGAGGCCGCCTTGCTCGCGGCGTAGGGCGAGGTGGGATCGAGCGGCGTGTCCTCACGGAACTTCGAATGGCCGTCGTCCGGGAGCGAGCCGTACACTTCGTCCGTCGAGACGACGACGACCCGCTTCACGCCGTAACGGCGGGCGGCGTCGAGCAGTGTCGTCGTGCCGAGCACGTTCGTGCGGAAGAACGCCTGCGGGCCGAGCAGCGAGCGGTCCACGTGACTCTCGGCGGCGAGGTGCAGCACGGCATCGAACTGGCCGAACCGGAAGATGCTGTCGAGCCGGTCGGCGTCGCAGACGTCGGCGTGGATGAGCCGGTACTTGTTGTTGCCCTCGAGGTCGGCAAGGTTCGCCCGGTTCCCGGCGTAGGTGAGCGCGTCCAGGTTCCCGATAAAATCGAGATCCGGCACCGGCTTCTCCTCGAACAGGACCCGGATCAGGTTCGATCCGATGAAACCCGCTCCTCCCGTGACGAGAATGTGTTCGTATCCGGTTTTCTGGGTGTCGTCTGCCACTTGCCTGCCGCCTCTCCAAAGGGGTGAGCACCCTAGCACAGGGGAAATCGGGGCGGGAAACCGGTGGGTTCAAATCGAGCCGCTACCCCGGACCCGCTCGCCTTTCGCCCCTTCGAGCGATCGGGTACATTTCCCCCTGAATGGCTCCTGCAGACGGCGAGGCGGGCTCCGTCCAGAGCATCTGGATGCGGCTCAACGCGCGGATCGGCAATCCGCTCGACTGGTCCCACGCGAACCGGGCGCTGCTCATTATTGTCCCGACGATCCTGTTCCAGTCGTCCTATATCTGGCTCGAACACTGGCGAACCTCGGGACTCGACCTGCCCGAGAGCGCAATCCAGCTCCGCTGGTGGGTCGATTTCCTGCGCACCATTATCTGGCTCCCGATGCTCGGCATCGCCCTGTGGCTTCGGGCCACGGGCCGGGAGGGGCGGTTTTTCCTCTACTGCACGAGCCTGATCTGGTACGCGGATCTCGGATTCGCCAACCTGATCTACGAGCCGTTCACGACCTTCATCTGGATCACTACCGTCGCTGTCACGCTGCTGCTGCTCATTATCGTGGACTGGAGTGCCGTCATCGCCGGCATGGTGCTGTTCGTCCTCATTTCGGAAAGTCCCTTCCTCTTCCTGCTCGCAGGGCACGACCTCTACGCGCCGGTGCTGTCCCGCGCAGCCGATCTCGGCCCTCTCCTCCATATGGACTGGCGCTACAAGCTGTTCACGCTGATCCTGTTCGTGACCGCGGTCGTGATCTTCATGTACACGGTCGCCCAGTGGCGTGACCGGGAACAGTCCCTGGCGGGCGCGAAACGGGAAGTGGACGCAGCCCGGGAGAACCTGGAGCGCCGAGTGGCGCTGAGGACGCAGGAACTGGAGTCCGCGTATCAGGCGCTCGTCCGGTCCGAGCAGAACTGGGAGGCTCTCTTTCGCAACGCCCCCGACTACATCCTGTTGATCGGACGCGACGGTTTCATCGAAAAGGTCAACCATGTGCCCGAGGGGCTCACGGTTCCGATGGTCGAAGGCCGGAACCTGCGCGACTTTCTCGAGCCGCCCTATCTCCAGACCATCATGTCACTGATCGAGGATGTTTTTTCCGGCAGAACTCCCGATGCTGTCGAGGCGGAGTATCTGGCGCCCACAGGCCAGCGCCTCTGCTTCGAGGTCCGGGCCGCGCTCGCCGGCTCTCCGCTCCAGCCCGGCCGTGCCATGCTGATCGCCGTCGACGTCACGCAGCGGCGCGAGACCGCCGCACGGCAGAAGGCACTCGAGGATAAGGTCCAGGAAAAGCAGCGCCTCGAAAGCCTCGGCATTCTGGCGGGGGGCATTGCCCATGATTTCAACAATCTGCTCACTCCGGTGATTGGACAGACGGGCCTGCTGCTCAAGGATTTGCCGCCGGAATCGCCGCTTGCAGGACCCGTGCGCGATATCGCCACTGCCGCCACCCGGGCGGCGGAGATCATCCGCCAGCTCCTCAGTTATGTGGGACAGTCGCCCGTCGAAAAGATCTCCGTGGATCTGGACGGCCTGATCCGCGAGATGATCCGGCTGCTCGGGCCCACGCTCCCGCTGGAGGCGAGACTCGAACTGGAGACCGGGTCCGGACCCGTCACCGTGAACGCCGACCCCGCGCAGCTCCGGCAGGTGGTCATGAACCTCATCACAAACGCCGCCGAAGCGCTGGAAGGAAAACCCGGCGAGGTACGGATATCCACGGGAATTGCCACGCTCGACAGCGAGGCCGTCAGAAGGGAAATCCGTAACGGCGAATTGCAGGCGGGCACCTATGCCTTCCTCGAAGTCGCCGACACCGGCCGGGGCATGAACGCCTCAACCCTGGCCCGGATTTTCGACCCGTTCTTCACCACCAAACGCACTGGCCACGGCCTTGGCCTCGCGTTTCTTCTTGGCATCGTCCGGGCGCATGGCGGAGCCGTGGCCGTTGCGAGCACACCCGGCACAGGTACCCGGTTCCGGATCTACCTGCCTCCGGCGGCTGCGCCGGTACAGGGAATCACGGCCGGCAGCCGGCAGGATACCGGCTCCGTTCCCCGCCTCCGGGGCACGGTCCTGGTCGTGGACGACGAACCCCTGAACTGCGCCGTCGCCAGCCGGATTCTCGAACGGGCTGGAGCCTCCACGCTGAAAGCCGAAGGCGGCCGGAGAGGGCTCGAACTGATCCGCGAACAGCGGAATGCCCTTAGCTGCGTACTCCTTGATCTCACGATGCCCGATGTATCCGGCGAGGAAGTGCTCGCGGGCTTGCGCGAAACGAGTCCTTCCATGCCGGTGCTGCTCATGAGCGGTTACAGCGCCGGGGGTGTGAACACGGCCCTCACGTCCGCCCCCCACACGGGTTTTATCCAGAAACCCTTCACCCCCGAAGAACTCGTCCGGGCCGTCGCCACCCTCATGGGTAACCCGGCAGCCTGAACCCCGCCCCCTTTAAAATGACTCTTGACAACATACTTAGTTGAAAGTAGTTTTCATTATCATATAACTCTGGAACGGAGGATCCACGGCCCATGACCTGCACTCACAACTGGACGATGCTTTCCAACGGCCCCGCCATGACCGTCCGCCGGTGCGGCTGCTGCGGTAACCTGCACCTCGATATCGGAAGCCTCACGCTCCGGGTGACGCCCGAAGTGGCCGAGTCGTTCCGCCAGACGCTCGCCGACGCGCTGACGGAAGAACGCTCGCACAACCTCATGGACCTGTTCCGGCAGACGTCCGTGAAAGGCGTCGCCTGACTCCGGCAAGCTTTCAGGGAGACTGACCGGAAGCGGGGATGGCGGCTGCTCCCGGACGCCGTCCGGAGCGGAAGCGGTGAGAGCGCTTTCGCAGGGTTCAGGGGTTACCGCCGGCGAGGGGGTATAGCTCCCGGCGACCCGCGCCGGGACGCCGGAGGGACCCGAAAAACCCATGCCGGGCGGCTTCCCGCCCGGACGGGCACCCGCAAGGGTGCCCGTCGATTTGTACAGAAGACGCCGGCGAGAGGGCTCAGCGGGGACCGATTTCGCCCGAGTTCAGCTTCTTGAACAGGGCGGCGTCGATCTTCACGTACTTGTCGTTGTCCAGGTAGTAGAGCTCATTCTTCACCTTGGCCGGATCGAAGCCTTCGTCCCGGTAATCCACCTTCTGGTGCTTGAAGGTACTGGTGATGCGCATGTCCCTCTGGAGCCGGATGAAATACGGCCGCTGGTAGTTGGCGAGCTTCTCGTTCACGTATTTTGCGAATGCACCGAGATCGAACTCGTCGTTGATGTTGAGACTCGCCATGCCGGCACGGCCTTCGGCGCCGGTGACCTTCACGCCGTAGACGTTCGACTCGAGAACACCCTTGCCGCCGTTCAGGATCTCGGCCACCTCGTTCGTGGAGACGTTCTCGCCCTTCCAGCGGAAGGTGTCGCCCACACGGTCGGCGAACGACACCCAGCCGCCCCCATGCAGTTCGACGAGATCGCCCGTGTTGAAATACTGGTCACCCTTCTTCAGCACGTCGCGGAGGATCTTCTTGTTCGTGGCTTCCTTGTCCACATAACCGTCGAACTTCGTGACCGGGTTGATCGCAGCAACCAGAAGCCCCTTGTTGCCCGGCCCGAGTGCGGTGCAGAAGCCCTTCGAGTCGCGGATCACCTCGCCCGTCGCCTGGTCGCACTTCAGGATGCGCTGGCCGGGGCGCAGGCGTCCGATCATGCCGGGCTTGCCCTCGAAGTTCACAAGCGGCGCGTTGCCCTCGGTGGCGCCGTAGAATTCGCGGATCAGCGGCACGCCGAACCGGGCCTGGAACTTCTCCCAGATGTCCGGCCTGAGGCCGTTGCCTATGGCGAGGCGGAGCCGGTGGCTGCGCTCGTTCTCCTGCACGGGAGAGTTCAGCAGGTAGCGGCAGAGCTCGCCGATGTAGATGAATATGGTCGCGTCGAACTCCCGGACATCCTTCCAGAAGTTGGACGCCGAGAACTTGCGGCGGAGCGCCATCGTGGCGCCGCTCGTGAGTGCCGATCCCCAGCCGGCGAACATGCCGGTCGAGTGGTACATGGGGAGCGTCATGTAGATGACGTCGTTCGGGGTCGCCTCGCCCATGCCGCGGCCGAACAGCGTGGCCGCGAGGATCCAGCGCTGGTTAGTGATGATCGCCGCCTTGGGCAGACCCGTGGTGCCCGAGGTGTAGATGTAACACATGGCTTCCGACGTATCGGGCCTCTGGTGGCCGTCGGGTCGGCTGCGCGAGCAGCGCTCGATCTCTTCGTTAACGACGCGGAGGCCGTCAAGCTGCACTTTCTCCGGTGAATCGTCCTTCTGGACCCAGAGATTACGGTCCTTCGAGATGCTTTCCAGCTCCGGCAGCACGTCGACGACGGCGCGGATATGCTCGCTCCCGGCCATGACGGCTTTCGACCCGGCCACATTGATGGCGTGAGCCAAGGCCTTGCCGGTGAGATTGTGGTTGATGAGGGCGCCAATGGCCCGGATCTTGTTGAGCCCGCTCACGACAAAGACGAATTCGGGCCGGTTATCCATGACGAGTGAAACAACGTCGCCCCGGCCGATGCCCTGCTTCACGAAAAAATCCGCGTACTGGTTCGAGATCTCGTTCACTTCCCGCCAGGTATAGCGCCGCTGCTCGTAGGCCAGTGCCAGATGGTGCGGAATTTCCCGCGCATGCTTTTCGAGGAACCGGGCCGAGTTCCAGTGACCCTGGGGCAGAAACTGGGGAATCCGGGAGAATACCCGGTAGTTACCCTTGATGTCCGTAATGTTGGTGCGCAGCGACTCGACGAATCCCATCTGATCCCGATCTCCCTCGTTCGTTGTTGCCTGCCCCGGCCCCAGTAGGCGCTTTCGTGCCGGTGCGGGAAAGGCCCTGCATTACGTCCGGTAAAGGGGCTGCGGGTCAAGGCAGAAACAAGCCGAAAATGGGCTGCGGACGATCCGGCGGGACCGTCCCTGCCAGTCGCCGCCGCATGCAGAATCGGATAGAGCTTGAGACCCCGCCCGTGGAACCGGCGGGGGCTTCCATGCGAATTTCTCCGAAAGCCCGGCATCTGGTCCTGAGGGTCACACTCGCCCTCGCGGCCCTCTTCACGGCCTACCAACTCTGGGTCGTGGCGCACGTCGTCTGGTGGCGCGGCCACAACCCCCGGACATCGGCCTTCATGGAGGCCCAACTCGTCCGTCTCCAGGAAAAGGACCCGGATGCGGAACTGCGCCACAAATGGGTGCCTTACGAGAAGATATCGGTTCATCTCAAGCGGGCGCTCATTGCCAGCGAGGACGCCAAGTTCCTGGAGCACGACGGTTTCGACTGGGAGGGGATCCAGAACGCCTGGGAAAAGAACCTGAAAAAGGGCCGGATCGTGGCCGGGGGGTCGACGATTTCCCAGCAGCTCGCCAAGAACCTGTTCCTCTCGGGCAAGCGGACGCCCTGGCGCAAGCTCGAGGAGGCGAACATCACCGTCTGGATGGAGATGATCCTGCCCAAGCGGCGGATCTTC
Source organism: uncultured bacterium (assembly GCA_964621525.1). GTDB lineage: Bacteria > JAGRBM01 > JAGRBM01 > JAGRBM01 > JAHCIT01 > CAZMGV01. Next base: position 29,863 of record CAZUMS010000031.1, on the reverse strand, counting down.
GAGATCTATCTGAACATCATCGAATGGGGCGACGGCGTGTTCGGAGCGGAGGCGGCGGCGAGGCACTACTACAAGGTATCCGCCTCGAAACTCACCGCCGAACAGGCGGCGAAAATGGCCGCCATGGTTCCAAACCCCCGGTATTTCGACAAGAACCGCAGCGACAGGAAGCTGCTCCGGAAAACCGCCATCATCCTCCGGCGCATGCCGTTCGCCGACGCGCCTTAGCCGATCCCGGCCTCGATCAGCCGGTAGGGACAGTGGCCGAGCGGCGGCTTCACCGGCGAGCGGTTCAAGTGGGCGAGGTCCATCACCCCGGCCGAATCGAAGCCGCAGTTGCGGACAAACTCCTGCGCTGCACGGACCGATTCGAAAAGCCGGTCGTCGAAGCGCGTGCCAACGACGAGCCCGAGCGCTCCGGTCAGGAACCGCGCCACGCCGGACACATTGCCGAACAGCTCCCGGGCGTGGACTTCGAACAGATACCGGCCCGAACCGTGCTTTCCGATCAGCCTCGCTATGTTTTCGAAGGCAAGCCGCTTTTGCCCGAAATCGAGATAGTCCGTGACGCCCTCGGTAATGACGGCGAGCGGCCGGCCGGGAACCGGCTTCGCGGGTAGCATCGCCGCAAACCCGGGCTCCAGCAGATCGACCGGGGCCAGCAGGTAGTTGGGTGGCAGCCGGGTGCCGGACAGCGCCCGGCGCTTGGCCTCGACCATGTGGGGCAGATCGCCCTCTATGTAGAGCAGATCCGGGTTGCGCCGCGCGAAGGTGAGCCCCCTCGGCGAGAGCCCCGCGCCGATCTCGACCACGGTTCCCGGCTTGAGTTCCTCGAGCCGCGTCTCGTAGACCGAGTGGCGGACCCACAGGTAGTCGATCTGGTGCCGCATCTCGGGACGTGCCCGGCGAAGCAGCGGAACGATTCGTTCGGCGGCCCCGTACATCAGGCGCCCCTGTGGCGTGCTGAACAGCTCCGCGTTCTCGAATCCAGCCGCCACCCAGGCCTGCGCCGTGAAGTAGGCCGTCGGCGCAATGCGCGGATTTCCCTTTGCCTCGGTCATGCGGCTGGAGTCTGCACCGGGCCGGGGAAGGAGTGCAACGGCACGGCCGGTGATCCAGCGCACGCAGGCGGACCCGGCACTTTCTTGACTGGATACCGGCCCGGCACCACTGTCTCGCGGCAGGGCGCACCGGCCCGGAAACGAGATCTTCCTTGTCCAGGTTCCGCTTCGTATCGACTTTCTGCCTCTGCCTCCTGATCCTCGCCACCGGCTGCTCATCTGACGGCGGCCTGAGGGGTGACAACGGCATCGTGGACCCCGAGCCTCCCGCCCGCCCGGAGATCTCCTCCATTACGGGCGGCGACGGGTTCATCCAGGTCGCCTTCACCGAACCGGCCGACGCCGACGGGTACGATCTCGTCGTCTCGGAAGACAGCACTGTCGATCCGGAGACGGATCTCGTCCTTCGGGTATTCAGTTCACCCGGCTACTACACACGACTGGAACCCTCCGAGGGGCCTTTTTACTTCGCCGTCCGGGCCTACAACGACGCCGGCGAATCGGATCTCTCGAATACAGAGAGCGGAAGCGCAGGCCCGGCATCCGGAGCCGCCGATCCGCTTTACAGCGACCAGTGGCATCTCGAAAACACCGGCCAGGAAGGCGGCACTACCGGCCAGGATGTGGACGCGGACCCGGTCTGGGAAGACGATATCCGGGGCCTCGCCGCGATCATTGCCGTCGTGGACGACGGTGTTCAGATATCGCATGAGGACCTCCGGGCGAACGTCGTGCCGGGGCTTTCGTTCAGCTACCTCGACGGGAGCGACAATCCGACTCCGCCGGATTCCGAATCCGGACACGGGACCTGCGTGGCGGGCGTCGCCGCCGCCAGGGACCTGAACGGAATCGGAGGCCGCGGAGCCGCTCCCCGGGCCGGGATCGTGGGCTACGATCTCCTCCAGGATTTCACCACCTCCAATGAAGCGGATGCCATGCTGAGAAATGCGGCGGACATCTGGGTCTCGAACAACAGCTGGGGTCCCGACGACAATCTCGGCCGTCTGGAAGACTCCTCGGCCCTCTGGCAGGCGGCCATCGACGAGGGTCTTTCCGCCGGACGCGGAGGGCTCGGTATCGTCTATACCTGGGCGGCGGGCAATGGCGGAGACGTCATATCGGGACTACGGTACGACAACTCCAATTTCGACGGCTACGCGAACTACCGGGGTGTCATCGCCGTCTGCGCCGTGGGCGACGACGGAGTGAAGGCGGACTATTCTGAGCCCGGTGCCAACCTCTGGGTCTGCACACCGTCCGAAGGACGCGCCGGGCACGCCATCACCACCGTCGATCTCACCGGTTCTGCCGGTTACTCGGGCGGGAACTATACGGATTCGTTCAATGGGACCTCTTCGGCGGCTCCACTGGCGGCGGGTGTCGCTGCCCTCGTCCTGGATTCGAGGCCGGACCTCACCTGGCGGGATCTGCGGATCGTGCTGGCCGCGTCGGCCCGGAAGAACGATCCTTCCGACGGCGACTGGGACGTGAACGGCGCCGGTTTCAACGTGAACCACAAATACGGCTTTGGCGTCGCCGATGCCGGTGCCGCCGTCACGCTGGCGGACGAATGGGATCTCCTCCCGGCCGAGGAACCGCCTCACACCACGGGAGCGATCGTCGTGGACGATGCCATTCCGGATAACGATAATACCGGCATCAGCGACACCGTTACGATCACTGGCAGCGGAATTGATTACATCGAGTGGATCGAGGTCCGTTTCGCGGCCGCCGATCATCCCTTCTCGGGCGACCTGCGCATCGAACTCGTGAACGAAACCACCGGCACCGTGAGCCTGCTGGCCGAGCGGCACCGCTGCTTTTCCCTCGAATGCAGCGCCTACGACGGCTGGCGGTTCGGTACCGCCCGCCACCTGGGCGAAGCGGCGGACGGCGACTGGACCCTGAGGGTTTTCGACCTGGGAGCGCTCGACACCGGTACGTTCGAATCCTGGCAGCTCACTTTCTACGGGCACTGAAGGAGCGTTCCACCCCATGAAAGCATCCATATTCTCCGCCCTTCTCCTCATCTCTGCCGCCGGAACCGTTCGCGCCGAACCGCTACCGGGTGCCGAGACGAAAGCCGTCGCACCAGCGGAGGTCTTCAAAACCGCTACGGGCCTTTACTGGTACGACGGTACCGCGAAGCGCTCCCTGCAGATGGAACCGGATTCGGCCATTCAGTTCGGTGCGGCGGCGGCGGACGAGGAAGCCCTTGCTGCCGCCGGATTCGGCGCGAGCAAACCGCAGGGGAAGGCGCGTCTCTGGAAACGTCCCCGCACTTTTGCCGCGGGAAAGACCGTCCCGGAGACGGCCGGAATCCCGGCGAATGCAGGGAAAACATCCCCGGCTTTCCGGGGTGAGGACGGCGCCCTCAGGGCTCTGCCTGGCGGCATCGTGGTGAAATTCAGGAACCACTGGACGGATAAGGACGCCAGAACATGGGCCGCACGGAACGGCGTCACCCTGCTCCGGAAACTCCCGCTCCGTGGCGTCTGGATGGTGGAGGCGGCACCAGGGCTGCCTTCCCTCGAACTTGCCAACCGATTGCACGAGGCGGGCGAGGTCGAGTGGGCGAGCCCCGACTGGTGGCGCGAGATCGCGAAAAAGTAGGACCGGTCAGTCCGCGGCCGGCTTTACGCCGCACTTTTCCAGAAAATGACGCAGTTCCATCAGCTCGTCCCGGCTGCTGACGTCCTTGCCGTGCGGCCGGGCAAAGGTGGCGAACTGCCCGTTCAGATGAACCTTGAGACGCCCCGTGTGGCTGTCCTCGAGCTTGCCGCCCAGGGATTCGAGCAGGTGCTCGACCTTTTTCCACTCGATGTTCAGGTTCATTGGGTGCGCGAAGATGTGCTCCAGCGTGGTCTCGTGATTGTGCTTGGACATATGGGTGTTCTTTCCTTGCCTCTCTCCGAACATTGAACGGTTATTCCGGTCCGGCAGTATGAGGTAAATCAGGAGATAAGGATTTCCCGGTGCAAAGCCCCTGTTCACGGGGTTGAGGGGACCTGACCCGTCCGGCTATCACCCCGAGTAAAGGGGACGGAAATGACGACTGCCAATCAGACGGTTCTTGTGACGGCGGGGAACGGCAATCAGGCCCGGGCGGTGATCCCGGTGCTCGCGAAGGCCGGATTCAGGGTCAGGGCCATGCGTCGCGTGGACCGGCCGCCGCCCGGCCCGAAGGAACTGGGCGCGCAGGAAGTGATCGTCGGCGACGCCACGAACCCGGACGACGCCCTCCGGGCCATGGAGGGTGTTCACGCCGTCTACCATGTGGGGCCCTCGTTCCATCCCAAAGAGCGCGAAATGGGCTTCAACATGATCGAGCAGGCAAAGCGGGCCGGGGTGAAGCACTTCGTCTTCAGCTCCGTCCTGCACCCGATCCTGACCGGCCTGCCGCAGCACGAGATCAAGCGCGACATCGAGGAACGGCTCGTGGAGTCCGGCCTCAATTTCACGATCCTCCAGCCCGCCGACTACATGCAGATGGTCGCCTGGGGCGTCATCCCCAACCAGTCGATGTTCCTGCTGGGGTGGGATCTCACGAAGAAGCAGGCGCTCGTCGATCTCGACGACGTAGCCGAAGTCCTGGCGAAGGTTCTCGCCGAAGGCGAGGCCCATTACGGAGCCACCTACGAGCTGAGCAGCGGCGAGAACCTCTCCGCCCACGGCATCGCCGCCTCGCTCACACAGGCGTTCGGCCGCCCGTTCAAGGCCATGCAGTTCAAGCACAACTACAGCCAGCCGATTCCGTTCATCCTCGGGGAGTACGACAAGGAGCACAGCCTCCACCAGATGTCGGTATTCAAGGTCGTGAACGAGTGGTACGACCGGTTCGATTTCATGGGCAACAGCCAGGTGCTCCGGATGCTGCTCGGACGCCAGCCGAACTCCTTTGCCGAGTTCGCCCGCAAACGGTATGGCCTGAGCCAGTAAACGGACGGAACAGGTTCCGGGCCGGTCAGGAGGACGGAAGCCACGCCCGGCAGGCTTCGTTGCACTCCCGCCAGAACTCGCGGCGACGGTTGTCCTGGAGCACAGGGTCGTTCGGCGGCAGGGTCATTTTCCCCCGGGCGTTGTGGATGTAGTCCCCGCCGCGGACCTTTTCGTCCGTCAGGGCGTAGACGATGCTCTGGGCACTCTTCTCCGGCGTGATCAGCAGTGCCCGCTTGACGAGATCGCCGCCTTTCATCAGTCCGCTGCTCACGACGCCGGGGTGCACTGTCACGGCCCGGACGGAGAGTCCCTTCGCGGCAATTTCTTCCTGCATGGTCCGGGCATTCCACGACACACCGAGCTTGGACCGGGCATAGGCGGCAATCGCCCGCTGGCCTTCGTACGGGAAATCCATCGTACAGTCCGTCGCGAGCACATAGATATCGCCCGTCACATAGACAATGCGGCCGTCCGGCGATTTCGCGAGATCCCCGAGCAGAAGGTTCGCCAGAAGATGATGGCCGAGGACATTGGTGGCGACATGGGACTCATACCCCTGGCGGCTCAGTTTGTACCGTCCTCCGGCGATCCCGGCGTTCAGGATCAGGCCATCCAGACAGCCGCCGCCCAGGACGGCTTTCACCTTCCGGGCAAGCTCCGCCATCCGGTCGAGATCCGACGTGTCGGCGCCGTCCAGAACGGTGATCCGGGCCGCCGGAATTCTGGCGAGGATATCGTCTTTGAGCTTTTCGCCCTGCGCACCGTCCCGGCAGGCGAGCAGGACATGTGCGTTCCAGCCGGCGAGCAGGCGGGTAACTTCCTCGCCGATTCCCCGCGCCGCCCCCGTCACGAGCACCTTCTTTCCCGTGAGGTCCCGCCGCGTGGCCTCGACGCTGCGCCACTGGACGAACGCCTGCACGAGGCGCAGGGATTTCTGGAAGGAATTCAGGCGTTCCGCTTTTGCCGTCATGAGACTCTCCCCGCGACCGGGCACCGGAAGCCCACGCCGCTCCCGGCCGGTCCGCAGTGACGATAGGCGGACTTTTCCCGCCGGGCCATTCCGTCAGACGCGCATCAGGTCTTCCAGGCATTCCGCTTTCCTCCGGACCGGCACGGCGCTCTCCGATACGAAGCTCAGGAAACTTTTCAGGAGCGGGTTTTCGTCGGACGAAAGCCAGGCTGCCGACACCGGGAGCTGCAGGTTGGCAAGCGGTACAAACCGCGTCCGGCCGGGCACCTTGTTCTGCGAACCCGCGATGGTGAGGATGACACCCTTCCCCAGAGACACGAGCAGCGGGCAGCTTTCCCCATCAGCCTTGATGTAGGTTTTCGGCGAAATGCCGTTCTTCCTGAACAGCTGGTGGATCGTGTCGAAGAACTCGTGATGTTCCTTCCGCGGATGGAGGATGATCGTCTCGTCCTTGAGATCGGAGAGCCCGATTTCTTTTCGCTTGGCCAGCGGATGCATTCTCGGAACCAATACCCCGAGCGTTTCGTCCTTCACGAGGAGACTCTCCATCTCCCCGCCCGGAACAATCCCTTCCACGAATCCGGCATCGAGACTGCCGTCGCGGATCCCGGCGAGGATATTCCGGCGCGATCCCTGGTGGAGTTCCAGTTTCAGCTTCGGGTTTCGTTCCCTGAATCCGTCGATGATCCCCGGCAGCCGCGCGAGGAATGACGTCATGGAAAACCCGATGGCGATATGGCCGGAACGGATCTTTCCGATGGCCCGGACTTCGCCCGCGGCCGCCTCGACTTTCGCGAGAATCTCCTTCCCCTCTTTCAGGAGATACATCCCCGCACTGGTCAGCCTCACCTGCCGGGTCGTTCGTTCCAGGAGCGGCGTCGCCAGCTCGTCTTCGAGGGAGGAAATGAGCCGCGTCAGCGGGGGCTGCGACATCCCCAGCTTCTCGGCGCTCTTCCGGAAGTTCAGTTCCTCGGCCACAACCACAAATGCACGGAGCCTGTGAAGATCCATTTCCAATTGATACTTATCAGGTATCAATGAGTCAACTCAAAAAGCAATTATCGTGGCGGCCGCTTTCCCCTATAACTGAACCGGAGAATCGCGTGGCAGCAGACAAAGTTCCGGATAGCCGCCGCGCCGCAAGTCACCGGCCCGCTCGACGGACCGGCCCGGCCCCAAGGAGACTGCAATGAATACGCTGACTGAAAGCATCCTTCGCGTGGCCGTCATCGGCGCCGGCGCGACGGCCGTCATGGATCTCTGGGCCCTTCTGCTGAAACAGTTCGGAATCCCTTCCCTCAACTTCGCTCTGCTGGGCCGCTGGATCGGCCACCTGCCCGAAGGGAAGTTCGTTCACGACGGCATCGGAAAGGCCGCACCGGTCAGGGGAGAGCTGCTGCTCGGATGGTGCGCCCACTATTCGATAGGGATCACCTTCGCCGCCCTTCTGGTCTCCGTTTATGGTCTGGAGTGGACACGTTCCCCTTCCCCGGCACCTGCCCTTCTCACCGGAATCGTCACGGTCGTCGCCCCCCTCTTCGTCCTGCAACCGGCACTGGGGGCCGGAGTCGCCTCGTCCAAAACCCCGAGGCCCGTCTTCAACAGTCTGAAAAGCCTGATGACCCACACCGTCTACGGAGCCGGTTTATATCTGGCCGCACTGGCCGCCGAGGCCGTTGCAGAAGGAATACATTTGCCGCACTAAAGAGAGCAGCGGGGCCGGGATGCAGCCGATGACGGGGCTGGATGGCTGTTCCGGAAGAGGTCTGAAGCACTCAGGCCGGAGTAAACCGCGCCGCGCCGTTCTTCAGCACCTGCTCGCCGGCCTGATTGACGACATCGAACTCGCAGCCGCCATTCACACGCCGGATCCGGGTGGTGAGCGTGTCGCCCGGATAAACCATCTTCGAGAACCGGACGGAGAATTCGGCGAGTTTCGCCGGGTCTCCTTTCAGGCACGAATCGACCACCGCCGTCGCGGCGAAGTTCAGCGTACAGAGCCCCTGGAGAATGACCCCCTTGAGGCCCGACGCCCGGGCCGCGTCGCCGTTCATGTGGATCGGATTCTTGTCGCCCGAGGCGTTGCCGAACCGGGTGGCCTGATCCGCCGTCACGCTGACCGGTACCGTGTGGTCCCATCCCGCCGGGGCGGCTTCCGGCACGGCATCCTTCTTCGCGCCCGACCCGGACCCGCGGATGAAAAAGACCGGCTGGGATTCGCACACCACTGCGCCGTTCTGGTCTACGGTCGTGATCGAGATCGTGATGGTCTCGCCCGTGGGCTTGTCCTCGATCGAGACGATCTTTGCCGTCGAAGTGAGCCGGTCGCCACCCCTGACCAGCCGGAACAGCCTGAACGTCTGCTCTCCATGGACGAGGCGCATGATGTTGGCGTTGAGTTTGGGCTGGAACAGGCATTTGCCCATGGCTGGAAGCCCGTAACTGAACGCGAAACAGGGCGGCGCGACGGCGTCCGGCCCCCGGTGCACGGGATTCGGGTTGCTGGTCGCCTCCGCATAGCCCTCCAGCTGCGCCCCGTCCACGGTAAACTCCGTGGGTTTGCCGGTAAAACCGATAAGGTCGTGGTTCATGGGCATGGGGCTCTCTCCGTTCCGTTGCTGCGGTCAGGTCGCCTTGCGGGGCGGGAACATGGGGTGCGCCCAGCGGGCGCCGCCGTCCACGGTAAACGTCTCGCCCGTGCAGAAGTCGCAGGCGGGCGAGGCCAGAAAAGCGATAATCTCGCCGATCTCCTGGGCCGTGCCGAACCGGCCCCAGGGAATGCCCTTCCGGAGCTGGTCGATGAGCGGCGGCGGGTAGTTCTTGAGTCCGCCGGTGTCGATGGTGCCGGGTGCGAGGCTGATCACCCGGATGCCGAACGAGGCCCATTCGGTGGAAAGGGATTTCGTCAGGTTCGACACGGCAGCCCGCGCGGCGCTGGTGTGCGAGACGCCGGGCATCCCGCGGTCCGTCGGCACAATGATGTTGATGATGACACCGCCCGTTTTCAGCATCGACTGCTTCGCCACCGCCTGCGTCATGTTCCAGGTGCCGTTCAGGTTGGTGTCGACGACCGCCTTCCAGCCCTTCTCTTCCATGAGCGCCGCCGGGGCGGGAAACTGCCCGCCGGCGTTGTTCACGAGGATGTCGATGCGGCCGAACTGCTTCACGACGCCGGACACAAAGGCATCCACCGAGGCGCGGTCCCGGATGTCCAGCAGAGCGCCAAAAGCTTCGATCCCGGCTTCCTTCAGTTTTATCAGCCCGGCGTCCACATGCTCCTGCTTGCGGGAGCCGATGGCGATCTTCGCCCCCAGACGGCCCATCTCGAGCGCCGCCTGAAGTCCGATGCCGGTGCCGCCGCCCGTGACGACCGCCGTTCGCCCGGTGAAAAGTCCGGGGGCGAAAATCCTTGAAAGCTGCCCCATTTACTCGATCTCCAGACCGGACATGAGTCTCCGTGCGATGATCAGGCGCTGGATCTGCCCGGTTCCCTCGAAGATATCGAAGACCTGGATGTCCCGGAAACATTTTTCGATCAGTTGCCCGCGCTCGCATCCCGAGCCGCGCATCTGTTCGAGCGCCTCGCGGAGGACCGTCTTGGCGATACCGCAGGCATAGGCCTTGGAAGCGGACGCCTCGCGGGTGTTATTCTGGCCCAGGTCCGCCATCCACGCGGCCCGCCAGATCAGGAGGCGGGCGGCCTGAATTTTACGGTCGAACTCCGCCACCTTCTGGCGCGCCTCGGTATTACGGACCGTCGCCAGCCGGCAGTTCTCCCGCACCCAGTCCCGGTATTCTTCGAACCCCGCCCGGGCGACCCCGAGCCCCATCGCCGCCACGAACGGCCGGGTGGTGTCGAAGGTCTTCATGGCGGTACGGAAACCGCCTTTGCTCTGTTCCGAGTACCGCTCCTCGCCGCCCAGCAGGTTCTCCGCCGGCACACGGACGTTGTCGTAGACGAGCTCCGCAGTCTCCGACGCCCGGAGCCCGAGCTTTTTCTCGATTTTCCCGACGTTGAAGCCCGGCATGCCCTTTTCAACGATGAACGCCCGGTGCCCGGCCCGGCCCAGCGACCGGTCAACCGACGCGAAGGTGATCACCCAGTCCGCCTTGCCGCCGTTGGTGATGAAACACTTGCGGCCGTTGATAACGTATTCGTTTCCCTCTTTCCGGCAGGTGGTCCGGATACTGGCAACGTCGGAGCCCGCGCCAGGCTCCGTGAGTCCATAGGCGCCCCATCTCGGAGTTTCGCGGTTAAAGATCCCGAAATACTTCTCGCGTTGCGCATCGGTTCCGAGGAAGCCGAGCGGCGGTCCGCCGAGGCCCGGACCCGGCAGGCTCATGAGCAGCGCGGCGTCCCCCCAGGAGAGTTCCTCGGCGGCGAGCGCACTCAGGCGGTTCACTTCCGGCGTGCCCTTGGGTTTCGAGCTTTCCTTCTTCCGCTTGCTGGGGGCGGCGTCCGCCCCCGTCCGCATGGTGATGTTCATGCGGTTCATCTTGGCGAGGAATTTCTCGTCCGCCTTGTACTCGGCGTCGCACTTGAGAGCGATCAGACGGAACTCGGTCCGGGCCAGGTGGCGGAACATCTCCCGCATCTGGGCCTGCGAGGGAGAAAGCTCGAGATCGATCATGCGGGCCTCCGATGCCGGTTATTCGACCGGAGTGAACGAGTGGGTGTAGAGCGCGTCAGAAATCCTGAACGGCTCGAACTTGAGCTTCTGGCCGATCCGGAGGTCCGCGAACTTCCCGTTGATCTTGGTCAGGATCCGCCCGGGGCCGGGCAGCGCAGGGAGTTCCACGAGGCCGATCACGTCGGGAGCCATGAAGCGGAGCGATTTCGCCTGCGTCGTGAAGGCGTAGAGCGTCGCCCCTTCGTGGATGTCGTCCCAGCGGACGCCGGTGCTCCAGCACTTCGTGCAGAACGAGCGCGGCGGATAGTCCGCGTGGCCGCACGACTTGCAGCGCGTGGCGCAGAGCCGCTTCTCTTCCCGGAGCAGCCGGACGTATTCCGGGAACATCGAATCGGCGTCGCGGTTCATCGCCTGCCAGGAGAACTTGTCGACGAGATCTTTCATACCGGTTTCCTTTCGGGAGTACCGCCAGCGGCCGGATCAGGCGCCCGGCCCCACGAGGACAGTGACGATGGATCCGTTCAGGCAGCCGTGCTCGGCGTGGGTGAGTCCGATTCTCGCGTTCTCCACCTGACGGCCGGGCGCACGGCCCGTGAGCTGTCGGACGATCTCGACCGTTTCGAGGAGCGGCGTCGCGCCGGCCGGATGGCCGTAGCAGATGCGCCCGCCGGTCGGATTCACGACCACATCACCGCCCCAGGTGTTGCCCTTGTTCGCGACCCAGCGGGCGGCCTCGCCCTTCTTGCACCAGCCGATATCCTCGTAGAGCATCATCTCGGTGGGTGCGAAAACGCCGTAGACCTCCGCGACATCGATGTCCTCCACTTCGACGCCGGCCTGCCCGAACGCCTCCGCCGACGCCTGCCTCGCGGAGCGGTAGTCCGACATGGATCCGGTGACGGGGCAGAAATGCTCGGGATCGTGCCACTCGCCGACGCCGGTCACCCGCACGTAGGGGCGGCCGGACTTCTGCGCCCGGTCCACCGGCACGACGACCGCTGCCGCCGCGCCCGAACTGAACGGACAGCACATGTGCAGCGTGAGCGGCGGCGACTGCATCTGCGACGAGAGGATCTCCGCCCGCGTGGCCGGTTCCCGGAACTGGGCGCCCGGATGGGTTGCGGCATGCTCGCGGAGCCGGACGACGGTGTCGGCCACCTCTTCGATCGTCACGCCGCACTCGTGCATGTACCGCTGGCCGCTCATGGCGTAAAACGGGACAGGCGCGCCGGCGCCGAAAGCGCCGTCGTAGGAGCCCTGAAGGCTCACCTGCGCGTCTGTGCCGTGCCGGAGCGTCTGCTGGAAATCGGAGGTATCCACGACGCTTGTCCGGTGATCGGCGGCGACGACGAGCGCCGCCCGGCAGCGGCCGAGCGTTACCTCGTCGATGGCGAACCGGAGCGCGAGCGCCGCCGTCACGCCGCCGTTCTCGAACACGGTCAGCGTCTTCGTGGGAATACCGAGGTATTTCCCCATATGCGCGGCGAACATCATGAAGAGGTCGGGATTGAGCCCCGGCGGCGTCAGGAACAATCCGTCGATATCCTTCGGCGAGAGACCCGCATCGGCCACGGCCTCCCGCGCCATATCGAAGAAGGTGTCACGGATCGGCTTCTTCCCCTTGCGGGTGACGGGCGTGCTCGCCACGCCGAGAATCGCCGCATCGAGATTCGCTGAGGGCATGAGCAGAGCTCCCTTCCGGACCGGTTCGAAACGCTTATCAAAGATTATGCGAATATGTCAATAAATATATTTAGTTAATAAGTTTAAGTATCGGCTTGGTATCAGCGCCATGATCTATAAAATTATCTTTTAAAAACAATTAGTTATCAAAATAATAGGATTCATAAACGAGAGCGATTCCAGAATTATGTTGATTTATATTGCTAGCAATGTATTAGTGATCTGGCGGGGCTGTCGCGCCCGCAGGAGTATTGCCGGTCATGGCCTTCCTTGTCCCCGACATCCTTCGCAATCAGGCGGCGCGGAACCCGGACCGGGTGGCGATCGAACTGGCGGCGGAAGCCCCGGGGACTCCCATGACGATGACCTACGGCGAATGGGAACGGCGCAGCAACCGGCTCGCCCGCGCCCTCGCGAAAGACGGCCTCAGGCCCGGCGACCGCGCGGCCATCTGGTTCACCAACGACCACGCCTGCGACTACGCCGTTTCCTACTTTGCGATCCAGAAGGCGGGCGGGATTGCCGTACCGGTGAACGCCCGGCTCTCGCCCCGGGAGTCGGCGGACATCATCCGGCACGCGGAGGCCCGTTACCTGCTCGCACAGCCGGGCCGGGCAAAAGACCTGAAAGACATCCTCTCCCTCCTGCCTTCGCCGCCGAAGACCGTTTCGAAGGACGCTGATCCGGATCTGATCCCGTGGGACCGGTTCACGGACGGAGAGGCGGAAGACACTTTCCAGGTGCCGCTCCAGCCGGACGATCTCGCCGACATTCTCTACACCTCCGGCACGACCGGTTTCCCCAAAGGGGTCGCCAGTACCCACGCCAATGTCTCGATGGTGACCAAGGGGAGGCTCGGCGAACTGTTCGCGGGGCAGGTCTACCTGCATGCCGTGCCGCTATATACGTTCGCCGGCACACACGCGATGATGATGATGCCGCTCACGGGCGGAATGACGTCGGTGACGCTGGCGAAGTTCGACCCCGCCCGGTTTCTGGAGCTGATCGGCAGCCGACGGGCGGCGCTCGTCTACGCTGTCCCCTCGATGCTGCTCCTCATGCTCCAGTCGCCGGAGCTGGCCCGGCACGACTACAGCTCTTTGAAGATGATCCTCTACGGCACGGCGCCGATGCCGCCCGAGGGGATCCGCGGCCTCGCGAAGGCGTTCCCCAAAGCGCTCCAGATCAACGTCTACGGTCTCACCGAGGCGGGGGGCGCGGGCTGCACCCTGCCGCCCACCGAGGCGCTGAAGCGCCCCGGCAGCATCGGCAAACCGCTCCCGCCCACGGAAGTGAAAATCTGCGACGACGGCGGCCGCACCGTTCCGGCAGGAACCCAGGGCGAAATCTGGCTGCGGACCCCCGGCAACCGGCGCAGATATTTCAGGAACGATGACGCGACCCGGGAGACCTGGACGGACGACGGCTGGCTCCGGACCGGCGACATCGGCCACTTCGACACGGACGGTTACCTGTATATCGATGACCGCAAGAAGGACATGATCATCCGGGGCGGGCACAACATCTTCTCCGGCGAGGTCGAGGCGGTTCTCTACGAGCATCCGGACGTGGCGGAGGCGGCGGTCATCGGCATCCCGCATCCGGTCCTCGGCGAGGACGTGAAGGCCTTCATCGTGCTGAAACCCGGAGCGGACGCGACCGCGGAGACACTCCGGGCCCACTGCGAGAGCCGGCTCGCCGACTACAAGCGCCCCCGGCAGATCGAGTTCGTGGCCGGACTGCCGAGGAACGCGCTCGGCAAGGTCCTGAAGCGCGTGCTCCGGGACGGCGACGAGGCCGGGGCGCAGCTCGGTTCCCGTGCGGACGGAGGCACAGGTGCCTGAAATCGCCTCGGGACGCCATCGGATCTTCTACCAGGAAGACGGATCGGGCAGCCCGGTCCTGTTCGGCCATTCGCTCACCTTCGACGGCGACATGTTCGAGGCGCAGGTCCCGGAACTCTCGAAACGCCACCGGTGCATCCGGGTCGATTTCCGCGGGCACGGACGCAGCTCGAAGATCGACGAGCCCTACACCCTCGAAGACAACGCCCAGGACGTGTTCACCCTGGCCGATGCGCTCGGCATCGCGGGGTTTCATTATGTGGGCCTCTCGATGGGCGGGATGACCGGAATGCGAATGGCGCTCATGCAGCCCCGGCGGCTCCGGAGTCTGACGCTGCTGGACACGAGCGCGGCCGAGGAAGAGCCCGGCAACCGGGCCGCCTACGGGAAGTTCGCAGCCGATTCACGGGACAAGCCGCCGGTACCGGCCATGGCCGAAATGACGCTCGGGCTCATGTTTTCGCCCGGCTTCATGAAACGCGATCCGCAGACGGTGCAACGGTACCGCCAGAAGCTGCTCCTGAACGACGTGAACGCCATGTCGCAGACGACGCTCGCCGTCTGCAACCGGGGCTCCGTACTCGAGCGGCTCGGATCCATCCGCACGCCGTCGCTCGTGATCGTCGGCTCCAGGGACGTCGCCACCCCGCCAGCGAAGGCCGGGCAGATCGCCAGCGCGATCCCGGGCGCACGGCTCGAAACCATCCCGGACGCCGGCCACATGACGCCGGTCGAGGAACCTGAACTGGTCACGAAACTGGTCTCGGACTTTCTGAAGAACGTCGAAGGAGCCCCCTCATGAGCGATGCGGTACTGCTCAGCATCCGGGATCATGTGGCGACGCTGGCCCTGAACCGGCCGGACAACCGGAACGCCATGACGGTGGAACTGCTCGACGCCTTCAAGGCGAAGACCGAAGAGCTCCGTCAGAATTCCCAGATCCGGGTACTGATCGTGACCGGAAGCGGGAGCTGCTTCTGCTCGGGCGCCGACTTCAACACGACCCAGCAGCTGCTCACCCGCTCCGGTTTCGCCGGACAGGCGGGCACGAAGGAGTCTGCCAGGCTGATCTACGGGTCGTTCCTGTCGCTCCTCGACCTCGATATCCCGGTCATCGCGGCCGTGAACGGTCACGCCATCGGCGGGGGCCTTGGCCTCGCCCTTGCCTGCGACCTGCGCATCGCGAGCCGTACGGCGAAACTCGCCGCCAACTTCGTGCGCCTCGGACTCCACCCCGGCATGGCGATTTCCTATGTGCTGCCCCGGCTGGTCGGGGTTCCGAAAGCGGCGGAACTGCTGTTTACCGGCCGCACCGTCACGGGCGAAGAGGCCGAGAAAATAGGGCTCGTCGGGCAGGCGGTGGAAGCGAACGAGGTTCTCCCCGCGGCGGAGAAACTGGCCGCCGAGATCGCCGCCTGCGCGCCCTACGCCGTCCGGATGACCAAGCGGTCCCTCTACAATGGTCTCGGCTTTGATCCGAAATCCCAGCTCGAAACGGAAGCCTTCGCCCAGGCGCTCTGCAGCCAGATGGAAGACGCCCGCGAAGGCGTCATGGCGCTCATGCAGAAGCGCGATCCGGTATTCAAGGGGAAATGATGTTCCACTTTTCACTGACCCCCGAGGCGGAGATGATCCGGGAGACGGCGAAAACCTTCTCCCGCGAACAGCTCAAGCCCCTGGCCCGGGAACACGAGAAAACCCGCCGGATTTCCGCTGCCGTCCGGGCGAAATACGCCGAGGCCGGCTTCATCCTCATCGACCGGCCCGAAGCGAACGGCGGCATCGGACTCGGCTCGCTCGTGAAAGCCGTAGTTCTCGATGAACTGGCCTTCGGCGATACGGGGGCCGCGTTCGCGCTGGAACTCCCGTCGATGATGGCGGGACCGGACGGAAGCTCCATCCCGGTCATCGTCGACACGGACTGCCGCCTGAAGCGGGACGGCCGGACACTCGCCGGTAACTGGCCGATCGTCTTCGCGGAGACCCACGTCCCGGTCATCGTCATCCGCGAAGGTGCCGCGCTAACGGTCACCGGAAACATCTCCGCCACGGCCGCCGAGCCCGGCGCCCTGCACGCCGCGCCCTGCTGGAAACTCACGTTCGACGGTTCCCGTATCGAGAACGAAATCCCCGCCGCCGGAATCCTGAACCGGCTGAGACTCTACCTGTCGGCATTGCTCTGCGGCTGCTCACGAGCCGCCCTCGACTATGCCGCCACGTATGTCCAGGAGCGGCGGGCGTTCGGAAAGCCCCTCTCGCACCATCAGGGCGTCGCCTTCATCGTCGCGGAAATGGCCGCCCGGACCGAAGCCGCACGGCTGGCGCTCTGGAAGGCTGGCTGGCGGACGGACGAGGGGGAGGACCCCACGTTCGACTGCGCCGCCGCATTCCTCGAAGCGGCCGAGTGCGGACTGTTCGTGACCAACCAGGCGGTTCAGCTTCTGGGCGGCCACGGATACATGAAGGACCATCTCGTGGAGAAATTCTTCCGCGAGGCAAGGGCGCTTTCCCTCCTCGGCGGCGGCATGGACCACGCCCTGATGGACGCCGGTCCGCTTTCGCTTTCCCTGAGCAGCGAGATCGGATTCCCCCGGATTTCCGGAGGCGCTGCGCGATGATCGACCTGTCGCTGGACCAGGCAGCCCGCGCGCAGCTCACCATGCTGAAGTGGCTGGGGGAGAAATACCTCCGCCCGCTCGGAATCGAGGCAGACCGGCTCGAGAGGCCGATTCCGCCCGACCACGAATTCTTCAGGAAAGTGATGGAAATGGGGCTCGGTGGCCGGGCCCTGTCGGACGATTCCGACGGCGACGCGAAGGCGAAGGATCCGGACCGTCCGTCGTCCGCAGCCCGGCGGGGCGTGATCTTCGCGGAGGAGGCGTCCTACTGGGACCGGGGATCCGCCGTGGCGCTCCCCGGCCCCGGCCTCGGCGGCGCACCGGTCACCCACATGGGAACGCCGGAACAGAAGGAACGGTTCCTGGGGCCTTTCCGGCTCAAGGACCGGCCGCGCTGGGCCGCCTTCGGCATGACGGAACCAGGCGCCGGTTCCGACGTGGCGGGAATCAGGACCCGCGCCGTGAGAGACGGCGATCACTACGTCCTGAACGGTGCCAAAACGTTCATCTCGAACTCCGCCCGCGCCGAATGGACGGTCGTGTTCGCCACCGTCGATCCCTCGAAAGGCCGCTCGGCCCACCGGGCGTTCGTCGTCGAGCGCGGAACGCCGGGCTTCACGATCACGCGGGTCGAAAAGAAGATCGGCCTCCGGGCGTACGAGACGTGCAGTTTCGTCCTCGAAAACTGCCGTGTGCCGGTGGCGAACCTGCTGGGCGGAGAAGCCCACTATGAGGGCCGGGCCGGATTCCAGGGCGCCATGAAGTCGTTCGATTCCACCCGTCCCATTGTCGCCGTCATGGCGGTCGGAATCGCCCGCGCGGCATGGGACTATACGCAGAGATTCGTGGCCGAAAACTACGACATGAGCCGCCCGGTCCCTCGCTATGGGCGGATCCTCGACCGGCTCGCCCGGATGCGGATGAAGATCGACCATGCCCGGCTGCTCTGCTGGCACGCCGCCTGGCTC
This sequence comes from uncultured bacterium, assembly GCA_964621525.1. Lineage (GTDB taxonomy): Bacteria > JAGRBM01 > JAGRBM01 > JAGRBM01 > JAHCIT01 > CAZMGV01. The sequence goes on along the minus strand of CAZUMS010000031.1, from coordinate 12,149 downwards.
GCGGACCACCGGAAGCCAAACACCCTCGAGGCATCCTATGCCAAGGCCTACGCGCCGCCGGTCGCGCTCGAGGCGGCCTCCATGGGCCTCGACATCCTCGGCGACGCCGGAATCTCGCAGGATTACTACCTCGACAAGCTGTTCCGCGACGTGAAGGTGCTCGATATCGTCGAGGGCACCCAGCAGATCCAGAGAATCGTCATCGCCCGCCGGCTCATCGGATATCCGGGGACCTCGGATGGCTCCGGGAACTCCCGCGTGTCCGACGGCGGGGAATGAACAAAGGAGCGAGTGAACATGCCTGACAAGGGACGAGTGGCGGTCTTCCGGGAAACCGGCAAGCCGTTTGAGATTCGCGAATACGAGACGCCGGAACCGAAGGACGGCGAGCTGCTCGTGAGGCTTCTCGTCACGAACATCTGCGGTTCGGACCTCCACATCTGGCGCGGCGACACGCCGCTCGGGACGCAGTTCAAGATGGACATGGTGCTGGGGCACGAGATGACCGGCCGGATTCACCGGCTGGGCAAGGGCCGCAGCCGGGATTCGCTCGGGAAACCGCTCTCCGAGGGCGACCGGGTCGTCTTCACCTACTACAAGCCGTGCGGCCACTGCCTCGCGTGCCTCGATCTCGAGCCCCACGCCTGCGAGACGTCCCTCGGCACGGTCTTCATGCCAATCTCAAAGCAGAACGCCTTCGTGGGAGGCTACGCCGATTACTATCTCGTCTCGCCCAAGCAGCACGTCCTGAAGGTGCCGGACATCCTCTCGGATGACGAGGTGGCCGGCGTCAACTGCGCCCTGAGCCAGGTGATCCAGGGACTGCTCGAGGCGAACCTCAGGTTCGGCGAAACGGTCGTGATCCAGGGTGCGGGCGGGCTCGGCCTGTATGCCACGGCCGTCGCCCGCGAGATGGGCGCCTCGAAGGTGATCGTCATCGACGGCATCGACAGCCGGCTCTCGCTCGCGAAGGCGATGGGCGCCGACGAGCTGATCGATATCCGCCAGTTCCCGGACGGCCAGACGCGCGTGGCGCAGGTGAAAAAACTCACCGAGGGCTGGGGCGCCGACCTCGTCGTCGAGGTGGTCGGAATCCCCGACGTCATGCCCGAAGGAGTCCGGATGATGGGACGGCTCGGCCGGTATCTCACGCTCGGCAACGTCACCGGGCGCGCCACCTACAAGGAGGATCCGTCGATCCTCGTCGGCGGAAACCGTTCGATCCTCGGCCGGTCACTCTACCCGCCGATGGTGCTCAAGAAGGCGCTCGATTTCCTGGCCCGCGCACGGGCGAAGTACCCGTTCGCCAGCGTTCCGGCGCACTATCCGCTCGAAAAGATCAACGAGGCGTTCAACGACGCCGAATCGTTCGGAAAATCCCGCAAGGACATCACCCGGGCCGCTATCCGGCTGGCGGCGTGAGGAAGGCAGTCCATGGCCATCGACCATTCGAAAGCAGCATCTGACGTCCGGGCATCCGAACCGGGGCGTCTCTACATCAACGGCGAATGGCGCAGCGCCGCCTCGTCGCTCCCGGTGACCGATCCGGCCACGGGACAGGCCTTTGGCTCCATCGGTCAGGGAAGCGTCCAGGACATCGACGATGCCGTGAAATCGGCCCGTGCGGCCTATCAGGGACCGTGGCGCAAGCTCTCGCCCGGCAAGCGGCGCGAGGCGCTCCTGAAACTGGCGGCGCTCACCGAGGAGCACGCCGGGGAACTCAATACGCTGCTCACCCTCGAAATGGGCGCCCCCGTCCAGATCACTTCCCGGCTCGGGGCGGTCTCGCTCCAGAAGAACCTCGAATATTTCTCCGGGTGGATGGACAAGCTCTACGGCGAGGTGATCCCCGTGCCGGGGGCCCTCGACTACACGGTCCGCGAACCGCTCGGCGTCATCGGCGTCATCATCCCCTGGAACACGCCGCTCCTGTTCGTGGGAAGCAAACTGGGCCCGGCGCTCGCCACCGGCAACACGGTGGTCCTGAAGCCGAGCGAGCTGGCCTCCCTCGCCATCCTCCGGTGGGTCGAGAAGTGCGTGATCCCGGCCGGGATCCCCGCCGGAACGGTCAACGTCGTCACGGGCGACGGCCGTACGGGGGCGGACCTCGCCGCCCACCCCGGCATCGACAAGATTTCCTTCACCGGTTCGCGGGAGACCGGTGCGAAAGTGGCGGAGCTGGCCGGCCGGAACCTCACGAAGGTCCAGATGGAGCTGGGCGGCAAGTCGCCGTCGCTTATCTTCAAGGACGCCGCCATTACGAAGGCGGTCATGCAGACGTCGTTCGGCATCTTCGGCCTGTCGGGGCAGACCTGCGCCGCCTGTTCGCGCGTCTACGTGGAGGAGCCGGCCTACGACCAGGTGGTGAGTGGCATCGCGTCATTCTCGAAGGGCCTCGCCCTGGGCGATCCGCTCCGCAAGTCGACGATCATGGGCCCCCTTGCTGCCGAGCGGCAGCTCCGGCGGGTCGAGAACTACCTCGCCGAAGGGAAAAAGGGCGCCCGCCTTGTCTGCGGCGGCGAGCGGCAGGGCGGCGACCTCGGAGGCGGCTACTACGTCGCCCCGACGGTATTCGCCGACGTGGGGCCGGACTCGGCGATCGTCCGCGACGAGATCTTCGGCCCGGTCCTGGCCATCACGAAGTTCAGGAAGTTCGACGAGGCCGTCCAGCTCGCCAACGACACCCAGTTCGGCCTCGCTGCCGGCATCTGGACCGCCGACATCGGTACCGCGCTGCGGGCCGCGCAGGCGGTCGAGGCAGGAACGGTCTGGATCAACAGCTACGGCTCGCTTCCAGCGGCGGCGCCGTTCGGCGGGTTCAAGAAGTCGGGGTACGGCCGGGACGGCGGCCGGGACGCCCTGCTGGAATACACCCAGGTGAAAAACGTCTACGTGGACCTCGCCTGACGGGGCCGCGAAGGGAGGGACGATCCATGCGCACGGGAATGTTCTATCTGTTCGAGACGCTCGGGAAAAAACCGGTCACCGATCTATACCGGCAGGCGCTCGACGAGTGCTGCTACGGCGAGGACCTCGGGTTCACCGGCGCCCATCCGGCCGAACATCACTTCTCGACCCACTACGGGATCATGCCGCGGGTCGAGATTTTTCTTGCAGCCCTGACGCAACGGACCACGAAGCTCAGGCTCATTCCGAGCGTGATCGTGGCGGCACTGACCAACCCCGTCCGGCTCGCCGAGGATGCGGCCATGCTCGACATCCTGAGCGGCGGGCGGTTCACCTTCTCGATCGGCGCGGGTTACCGCAAGTACGAGTTCGAGCAGCTCGGCGTGGACGTGGAGGAGAACCGCACGCGCCTGCGCGAGGCCGCCGAGATCGCACGGCTGGCCTGGACGAAAGACCGGGTGACTTACGAGGGCAATCACCACAAGGTGAACAATCTCCAGGTCGTTCCGAAGCCCGAACGCCGGGACGGCTCCGTTCCCGACATCTGGGTCAACACCGGTACGCCGGAACAGCTCGTCTGGGCGGCACAACAGGGCTTCACCGTACTGCCCACGGCGGGCTTCAGCGTGGCTTCCTACCAGCGGGACCGTGACCATTACTGCGAGGAATCCCGCAAGGCGGGGCACGATCCGGCGAAGATCGATGCGCCATTCTTCAAGTGGATCTATGTGGCCGAGACCGAGGCCGAGGCGAAGGAGACCGGCAACAGGGCGTTTCTGGAAACCATCCAGGCGTTCTTCGTTGGCGGCGAGCGGCTCATCGCCCAGCTCACCAAGCGGGTCACCCTGCCGCCGGAACTGATGGGAAATCCCAACCAGCTCCTCCTGTCCCCCGATCTCGGCGCCTTCGTGAGCGGCACACCCGATTCGGTCGTGAAGCAGCTCAAACCGTTCAGGGATGCCGGGGCGAACTACTTCATCGGCGGCTTCAATATCGGTGCCCTGCCCACGGACAAAATCAGGCGTTCCATGGAACTTTATGCTAAAGAGGTAATGCCAAGGCTCTGATGGATCCCATGACCGCAGACAAATCTTCTTCCAGCCCGGCCCAGGCCAGCCGACAGGACGCCGAGGAAATGCTCGTCGAGGGCATTATCCGGATCGTTTCCGACGTCAGGCGCCGGGCGGAACAGATGGGCCGCGATCACGGAGCAACCATGCTCCAGATCCAGGCGACGAAAATCCTCCAGGAAAAAGGCTCGCTCACCATCAACGAGCTGGCCGCCGAACTGCACCTCAACCAGAGCACGGTGAGCAGTCTCGCCGACCGGATGGAGGCGAACGGCCTCGTGCGGCGGCTTGTCGCCAACGACGACCGACGCAAGGTGAAGCTCCGGCTGACCGAAAAGGCCTACGACCTCGCCACCCGGACACCGGTGTCGCCCATCGACATGTTCCGCTATATCCTGAAGCCGCTGACCGACGAGGAGATGAAATCGCTCGTCGGCATGTTCAGAAAGATCGAGACGGCCTTTTTCCAGGGCGTGCAGGCGATCGACGAGGTGAAAACCGGGCGGCAGGCAAAATCCCGCAAGGCGTGACCCCGAAAGACCGGAACCTGCCGGTCCTGCAAGGCAGCGAAATGACCTGGGGGATGGAGGGGGATCTGGTCGGGCTGGAGGGACTCGAACCCTCGACCTCTTGCTCCCGAAATCGCCCAGCCCATTTTCCGGAAATTTCCAGAGACGTCCCAATGTGTCTGATTTACTTAGGTTTTTGGACTTTTTGTTTTCCACCGGTTTCCACTGAAATGCACCGTTTTCCGGTTCAATGGCTACAAAATGGCTACAACATATTGCAGTTTTTTGCGATCATGCCGGCCCTCAAAGGGGCACAGTCGTATCCGGCCGCTCAGGGTAGCTTGATTCGAAGTGCCCAATCCGGCTGGTGTCTGCCAGATCGTGTCCGTTTCCCGGACCGGTACGAGACCACAAACCTGTACGGAAGGTCGGCCGAGCTGTTGTCCAGCACGTAAACCCAATCCACAAATTCGATCGCTTTCAGCAGATTCCTGAAAGTCCGGGGAAACCGCTCCTTCAGTTTGCGGTCGGGAACGTCATGCCCGCCCTCCGCCACCCGCTGGATAACACGCGCCTGAGACAGCTCCGGACTATCCAGACCGATGAATACGAGAACGATTTTGTAGCCTTCGTCCTGGGCTTGCCGGAGGAAAGCCAGCTTCTCGCCCGCAGGATCGGAAAATACCGTTTCCATGCAGAACGATCTGCCGCTTTTCACCAAAGAACGGCGGAGCGTGTCCGCAACCTCTGCCGCTTCATAGGCCGCCGAACCCGGATCAAGTGGATTGATCCGCTTCGCAATCAGGTCCGCATTGATGAAATCGATCCCAAGCCCGGAAAGATAGCTGCTGAAGAATGTCGATTTGCCGGCGCCATTCGGACCCGCAATGACGATCAGCAGCCGTTCGCCCTTTGTCTTTGACTGGCGAACGAGCCGGGGAATCCCGCCCGTCATCGATTCACTGCTTTAGCTGCGGGAACAAACCGTCGCTTCACGAACCGGCCTGGCGTACGGGTTCCGTCCGGGTCGATACGGACAATCCGGCCCGGATACGCAGGATCGGTACCGTATACCGGATTGCCGCTGGCATGGATCTTTTCCAGTGCCGGTGTCCGTTCGGACCTGACCGAGAATGCATCGAGCAGCTTGATAATCTGCCGCTCTCGAACGGCTTGAGGGGCCTGGCCAGTCAGGGTCTTCAGTCCGGCCGCATCTTTGGAGGTGAGCAGGGATTCCACGGCCCGTCCCAGTTTCGCCCAATGCTCGATCTGACCGGTAATCGAACGGTCCGCTGCCCCGGCCTCTCGCCGGGCCACACGCACCAGTTCATCTGAAAGTTTTACTGGCATTCCCATCGCACGCCTCCGTCAACATCAGGTAGTATTATGCTACCAGCATCGGTCCGGTTCAATAGGACTCCTCGTATTGCCAGCTCTCGCATTCGCCTCTGCCGCGCCGACCAGAAGTTCATCCTCAAGATGATCGACTCCGCCCTCGCCGCCAGAGGCCTCAGCGTGAAAAGATGCGCCGCGAAAAGCGGTGCCTCTCCGCCCGCTCACTTCTTCATGCCGAGTTGCCGCTGAGCCTCTTCCAGACTGATGTATTTGTCCCACTCCGGCAGCGGGTCCGTTCGCACCACCAGCACCCCTTGGGGGCCGTAAAAGCTCTCGTCGAACAGCCGGATACCGAGCGCCTTGCAGTAGTCCTCCAGCATCTCCGCCGTGAACCGGTCCCGGATCTTCCTTGCCTTGTACCGCTCCGTCTGCTCAAACGGCTGCGGAGTACCTGTCGTTTCAAACACCCATTTCCCTCCGTCGTTAAGAGCCGCGATGGTTCGGAAATATCGTTGAGTTGAAATTCCACTTTTATTCTTTAACGCGAACTGTACTGCACCATACTCCCCTCTTCCATTTCGCACGTCGTAAGAGTCTGGGACACAGTGCAATGATAGGCATTTGGAGCTTAACTTTTCTCCTACCACCGAAACGGGAGATCCTGGATCTCCTCCCTGTTGGCCATTGTCGAAATATGCCGTCCAGTTCGAATCAGTAGCGATCAGTAGTTCTCGGTAGTGCATCTGGCAGAGCGGCGGCAATTTGAGAAGTAGCTCTCTAAACGATCCGTCCACCGGCGTGCTCTCCATCGTCAGATTCAGCCCTCGACGCCACTCCACGAGAACCTGTGCCACCTCCGGCAGAGGCTTTTCGATGAATCCCCACGAAAAAGTGAGCGGCGCGAGCTCGTTATCTAGAAGCAGCTTCATGGCGTTCAATCTATGGTCTTGCAGATGACCAGTCCGCAAGGGTCGTTGGCCTGAAGACGATCCAAGTGCGGTTTCGCCCGGCTGGACGTGCTGCGATCATACTCGATATAGACACGCTGGCCGCCTGGTGTCGTGTATTGCAGGTCAGGCCGGTTGACACCCACCCGTCTGCCCTCGGCATTCACCTGCTGCTGGTTGATTCGAATATCCCTAGCACCATTGGCCTCAACAGCCCGCGCATCAGCCTGTACCTGAGCATTTTGCGCTGCGGTCTTCCCGACCTTGCGTCCCTCTATATCCAAGGGTTTAGGTGCTTTCGGCTTCACATTCACATCCTGCGGCAACCGCGCAGTCCGCGGCTTCGCCGACGCCCCGTCGTCAAGGACGATTCCCTCTCCAGTTCCGCCTTTGCCGCTCCCGGCCCCGGCGCGCCTTGATATCTCGTACGTCCCGTAGGCCGATGCGATGAACCCCACCGCGTAGGCGACCTGCTCCGGGTCGCCGCTCTTCAGCATTTCGTAGACCTGACCAAGGCCTTCCAGCGTCGTGGTGACCGGCTGCCGGAATAAGTCCAGGCTCTTGTTCAGGCGGCTGACCGCCCTGACGAACTCGTCTTCGCTCTCCGTCAGCGCGATTGTCTTCAGTACATCGGCGGTATCCACCGCCGCCGTCGCCAGGCTGAAGAAACCGCCTGCGGCGCCGCTCTTGATCTTGCCAATAACCCTGTCGAGCTTCTCTTGGTTCGCTTGGGTGAAGCCCTTGAACGCCCAGTCCGCCGAGGCGCTGAATTCTGCCTTTGCTTCTTTATAGGTGCAGGCTCCGCCGCGATGGCATGCGATCTCCCGGCCTGCTTCGTCCTTCACCCGCAGCGTGCCGTTCTCGATCTCGCTGTCTTCGGAAACGACGGTGTAGGTATACGTCTCCGCCTTGCCGGTCGCGGGATTTCCCGCCGTCTGGCTGATCTTCTCCCCGACTGCCCCCGTCGGGTCCGTCCAGTTCACCGGATCGGCGTTGGCGTAGAGGTATTCATGCAGGCTGAACGGATCGGCGGGTGAGTACGCTCGCGGGTCTTCAGAAATGAAAATACCCGCATCAGGATCGTACCAGCGGGCTTTCATCTGGACGAGGCCGGTGACCGGGTCCATCTCCTGGCCGGTGTAGCCGAGCGGGAGTTCGCTCGATCCCGTTTCGCTACGTGTATTTCCAAAAGGGTCGTAGACCCTGCTGTGGGTGATGTTCCCGGTGAGGTCCGTCTCGGCGCTCACGCTGCCCAGGCGGTCCGCGTGGACGTGGACGAACGAATTGCCGCCCGTCTCGTGGCCCAGAATCTCCCGGTCCACGCCCCTGACGATGCGGGAGACGACGCCGTTGTCGTCCTTGCGGACGGCCAGCATTTCCCGGCCGACCCACTGGTAGCGCCGCGTCTGCTGCGCGGCCTGGAGCGCGGGCCAGAACGATTCGGTTTTAAGGCCCGTCTCCTCGTAGCGGTATTCGGAGAGCGTCGAGAACGCTTCTTCCACCGCCTTCAGACGGTCCCGGCTGTCCCACGCGAACGTGCGCGGCGACGGCGAGAGCGGCGCGCCCTTCGACAGCAGGCGGCCCTCGGAGTCCCACTGGTAGACGAGCTGGCCGCCCTGTCCTCCTCCGAACAAGCTGTCGGTGAGGCCCTCAAGCTGGTGGCGGAGATAATTCTTTAGCGGCCGCTCACGGCCGCTTCGGAAGCCGGATTGTCAAAGACCGATGAGGCGTGACGCCTCGGGGAGCACAAGTAGGCATCAATTTCCTAGTGTTCCCCAACCATCAGTGTGGCCACCCAAAGATGCACTTATGTCATCAAGTTCTCTCTGCGCTGCAATCACTGCATCGTAAGTGAGAAGCATTCGTTTTTTGCAATAACACGTCCAGCTACCGCTACTTGCGTCGAACTCGACAGACGACTCATACCCATGCATGCTTGCAATACTTGCAATGGCCCTGCCGGCACCCTCGTCAGGCACCTCGACCACGAAATCAATGAGCATGGGCTTAGACATATTCGACTGTTTTGCAATTCTGCGAATAGCGTCTCCGTCGGCATCGTTAGGATAGTCGTTCATCGATCTTCTTCTTCCTCCAGCAATTTCTTCCCAGTAGATTCGGCCTTGTTATAATTTTTGGGACTTCGCGGTCCACCAGCTGCCTCAATGCGTTTCGCTTCTTGCTTGAATGCATCTCTTTCATTCGGGGCACGAATCCATTCCGTTGCGATGTGTCGATCGCCGGTCTCATTCTCAATCCGACGTGCTGATACCTGCGAGCGCTCGCGGCTACCCTTGCCACTATATGTCTTCCCACTCTCGTGAATATTGGTATAAGAACCCGTCTCCTTTACAACCGAACCCGACGTTCTTCCAGCTCTCGCCGCTTCTACCGCCTTCTCAGCAGATCCAAGCTCCTTTGCTACTATCTTCCCTTCCTTCGCTGCCTGACTGGCCTGCTTCGCGGCCTTGATCTCTTTCGTCAGTTTGCCGATTGCTCCGAGTCCCAGCGGACTCAGATGAACGGCCGCATTGACCGGGTTCTTCGCGTCCTCGACCACGGCGTCCGGGAGTTTTTTCAGCGCCTCCGGGGTCTCCCTCAGTTCGGCTTCCGTCGCCTCCTTCGCCGCCCGGGCCGTGTTGGAGCCGAACGTGAAGTCTACAACGGTCTCCACGATTTCGCCCGTATTCTTCCGGATGCTCTTGAGCTTGGTTTCGTATTTCTCGTTACTCTCGACCGCTTCGGCGCCTGGCGCACCGGTGGCGATCTGTGCACGGGACTCGACCGACGGGTTGAAAGTCTCGTTCACTTCCGATTCGATCTCCGCGTATTTCGCCCGCAGATCCCTGAACTTCGACTCGGCCGCCCACATCAGCTCCTCGCCGAACTCCCCATACGGGTCCGTGTACCGCACCGGGTTGCCGTTGAAGGCGAGGTATTCGTGGGCCGTCACCGGGTCGAGGAAGTCGGATTGTCAAATACCAAAGAGGCGTGATGCCTCGAGGAACTGTTACGTTCTATCACCTGCGAATACCGGCGCAGCTCTCGAGTCATCCGGATTTCGAGCCTGTCCACCGGATAACCGATCCGCCCGAAAACGGATCTATCCGTTTCAAAGCGATTCTGGGCAGCCTGCATCACAGATATTACCGGACCCGAACCGGTGATCCGGATCTCGCCGCTCCGTTGGCGGCTTGAACGGTCTTGACGCATCCTTTGACGCACGGATGTAGTATTCGGGACATACAGCTCGCTTCTCGTTGCTGACCTTCCAGCTTCACGCTGGTTCGCGCCACCAGTTCAATGGCGTCTGACCATCTTTGGAATCATAGATATTCCCATAGGACCACTCGGAATCAGGATATAAGCCTGTGGCCGCATTCGCGAAATTTTCAATTTGATCGAAACCAATCGAGATGGGAAAATTGAAAATGAGCAGCTTGTCTTTGTATCCACCATCTAGCGAACCACCGAGCGATGCTGCCTGTTCCTTAACTAGCTCAATCAGTTCAGGGGCATACTTCAAATAAAAGAACCATACGACCACCGTCCGGGAACGAGTCACTATCCGATATCCCGCATCACTGGCGGGATCTAATTCGAATATATCTCCCGCAGCTAAACCAGGAACAAAGCCGGGTGAATGCAATAATTTGTAGCGCTTCGAGTCGAGTATTTCAGCATCTAGATTTTCGTAAAGCGTCTGAGCTTTGGTGATCTTGCATGGTAGCTTAATTGTTGTGATGCTGCTCATGGGATGACTTAATCACTCCTACCATAAGGTGCTCCGCAGCTACCCCGTTCGGCACACGACATACCCGGCTTGGGCAGCCCCCTGCCACCGGAGCCTAAATTACAAGCTGCGCCTTCCAAGCATACGTTTTCGGGTGCCAGATTCCCGCCACGCGATACAGGCACGTTCCGATGCCCCAGATGTATATTTGCTGGATTGGTTGTGGTCTGCCCACATCGCCAGCATGTCATTTCTCCTGATTCTTTCATCTGCTGTGCTTTGAGCTGCTCGCGAATCGAGATGCTCTTTGGACCTCGAATCCCTGCTGTTTCTCCTCCCGAACTTGCCGCGATTTCGGCCGCCGTCGCACCTTCCGCGTCTCGAAGTACAATGCCCTTGCCGCCACGAGGTTGCTGGGTCGCTGGTCTGTTAGGCGTAGTCTCTCGATAATTGCTACTTTGGCGCGCCGCCTTACTTTCGGAGATATTCTTCTCGATTCGCGTGCGCACGTCCACCGCACTTGGCTTTGCCGGTGGTTCTGACACTGCCGGAGGGGTAGACGTCTTTTCTGGCCGAGTGTTCGACTCGAATTTTCCTGGCGCTTCCTCTGCTACCTTGCCGCCATTCTTGATCTTGGCGGCTCCCGCTTCTGCCATCGCGCCATATGCCGTTACTCGTAATATTTCTTCCGAAACAGCTCCATACGCTTCCACGGCAGCTTCAAACTTCGCAGTATCAGTCTTCGCGTGATCGTACTTATCCAGTGCGGCATTTGCCTTTTCGATGCCCTCGCCCGGTGTCAGCAGGAATTCCGCCGTGCCGACAGCCACGCTCATAGCCGTGGCTACGGTCGCTTCAGCGACGAGAATGTGCTGGTCCAGTGCTCCGTGACTGCCGTCCTTGCCGAGCTGATCGGAAATGTTGTTAAACCCTTCGTCAATCAGTCCCTGAGCTTGGGCTGCCGCCTGATGAACGTCTTCGCGGAATTCCTTCAGTGAGTACATCCCGCTCGGGTCCGTCCAGTTCACCGGATCGGCGTTGGCGTAGAGGTATTCCTGCACGGTGAACGGGTCGGCTGGCGAGTAGCTCCTCGGGTCTTCGCTAATATGTATTTCCGGGAGACGCGGATGATGACTCACGACCGGATCTCCCGCCACGACCAGGACATGGTTGTCCGCATGATCGACGGCATGACGGCAGCCAGGCAGAAGAGGCGCTGATCTTTTCGTTTCTATACTTCAGAGAGCGTTGAGTTTTGTTACCCATGCCAGCATATGTCGACATGCTTCGTCTTCAGTCTTGAAGAACTGCTGTTGCTTTTTTTCGCCTCGCTCCACGTAGTAGACGCTCCATCCCCGAGGCTCCCGCTCAATCGTAACCTTTTCCTCATCTAGACCACCACGAAAGCTATAAATACGGGGATCAATCGTGCTCTCCAGCAGTTTTTTCTTAAGCTCTTCGATATCCATCTCGTCGCTCCAGTCATGACCAAATTACTGGTTCGGCACCTTCTTCAAGTATCCCATTTCTACAAGATCTCCGACTGGTGCTGGTAACTCATGCTGTATCCCGCCACCGAGCGAATTGAATGCTGGAGTGGCTTTCCCAGATTGAAGATGCACTGATCGGTGTCGAACGTTTAGATCGT
>CAZUMS010000030.1:0-48751 GCA_964621525.1 uncultured bacterium | reverse complement strand
CCTGAGCAGGGGATGAGTGGAGAAAAAACGGTGGCGGACGTCCCCGGCTGGCAGCCGTTTCCGGACCCATCCGGCCTTCGGCCACCTTCCCTATAAATAGGGAAGGCCTGCTCCAGACGGCTCCCCTCATCTTGAGGGGAGCTGCCCGGAGGGCTGAGGGGTGGAAGTCCGGAGGCGCAGAGGCGGCGGAACGCCGCGACTGATGTTTGAAAACTGAATAGTCGATGCTGCGGGGAGTGGAGGCTTCGGCCACCCCTTCCGCCGGATACGGACTGCCCGGAGCCGGGCGGGGTGATTGGCGGAGAGGGTGGGATTCGAACCCACGGTGGCGATGAAACCACGCCAGATTTCGAGTCTGGTACCTTAAACCACTCGGACACCTCTCCGTGTCCAGGAACAGGGACCGTCTGCGCAGGGCGGCCGGTCCGGGCCAACCTCTATAGACACGGGGAAGGGGAAAGCCAAGAGCCGGAGGCCGGTCAGGGGCGGACCCGCTCCCGGTACCAGTCCATGGTGCGCCGGAGCCCTTCCTGGATGTCCACGGTGGGTTTCCAGCCCAGGGCTCTGCCGATCCTGGAGGGGTCCAGAACGCTCCGCCGCTGTTCGCCGGCCTTGGCCGGGGCGTGCTTTTCGGGAGCCGCGTAGCCCGAGAGCCGGGCGAGGGTCCGGTAGATGGTGAGGACGTCGGTCTCGGTTCCCGTGCCGATGTTGAAGATGCCGTCCGTGTCCCGGGCGGTCACGAGGTCGTTCGCTTCCACGACATCGTCCACATAGACGTAGTCGCGGGTCTGGAGGCCGTCGCCGTTGATGACGAGGGGTTCTCCCCGGAGCATCCGGGTGGCGAAGATGGCGACGACGCCCGCTTCGCCGTGATGGTTCTGCCGGGGGCCGTAGATGTTCGCATAGCGGAGGACCGTGTAGCGGAACCGTTTCTGGAGTCCGTAGTAGTAGAGATACATCTCGGCCGTCACCTTGCTGATGCCGTAGGGTGATTCGGGCCGGGAGGGATGCGTCTCGGGTGCCGGGAAGGTCTCCTGCTCGCCGTAGCCCGCGCCGCCCGAACTCGCGAAGATCACCCGCCGGGTGCCGCAGCGGGCCGCCTGCTCGAACAGGTTGATGCTGGCGAGGATGTTCTGCTGGGCGTCCTGCACCGGGTCGGCCACCGACAGGCGCACGTCGGCCTGAGCCGCGTGGTGGTTCACGATCTCGGGCCTGAACGTTTCGAGAATCTTCGTGACCCGGGCGAAATCCGTGAGATCGGCCTGCTCGACCCTGGCCTTCGGGTTCAGGTTCTCCCGCCGGTCTGAAACCTGGCGGTCGATGACCATGACCTCGTGTCCCTGTCCGATATAGCGGTCGGCGATGTGCGAGCCGATAAAACCGGCTCCGCCGGTGACGAGAATTCTCATGAACCCTTGGACTCCCCGCCTTCCCGATAGTCTGTCCGGACACCGGGCTCAACCGGTACTTGCATTCGTGCAGGGCGGGGGTTCTTCTCCCGCCCGGAGGCCTGCGGAAAACATGAAGACGCTGAAAAACAGGATTGCGGTGGTGACGGGGGCGGCGAGCGGGATCGGCCGGGCATCGGCCCTCGAGTTCGCGAAAGGCGGCATGGATGTCGCCCTCGCGGACCTGAACGAGCAGGGGATGGCCGCTGTCGCGGCGGAAATCCAGCGGATCGGGCGCCGGGCGATCTGCGTGAAGACGGACGTCACGAAGAAGGCTGACATCGAGAACCTGCTGAAGCGCACGCTCGCCGAGCTGGGCGGCTGCCATTTGGTCATGAACAACGCCGGCATCACGGTCGTGGGCGGCGCCTGGGAATCGACCGACGAGGACTGGAAGCGCGTCATCGACATCGACCTGTGGGGCGTGATCCACGGGTGCCGCGTCTTCGCGCCGTACCTCGCGAAGCAGGGGGATGGGCACATCGTCAATACGGCCTCGGGGGCCGGCCTCATGGCCGTGCCGGGGATGGTCTCTTATACGACGGCGAAGTTCGGCGTCGTCGGCCTCTCGGAAGGGTTCCGGTACGAACTGGCACCCTACAACGTCGGCGTCACGGTCGTCTGCCCGGGCGTCGTGAACACGAATATCGTCGCCTCGGCCGAATTCCGGGGCGAGTTCGGCAGTTCCCGGAATCAAGCCCTGAAGATGATCGAATCCGGCGTCGATCCCGTGAAGCTGGCGAGGAAAATCGTGAAAGCGGTACGCAACGATGAACCGGTGGTGCTCATCGGCCGGGAGGCCTATGCGATCCAGGCGGTGAAACGCATGCCCTACGGGGTTGCCGACCGGCTCGGCAAACTCATGGCCCGGGAAGCCAAAAAGCGCATGTCGAAATGAAAGCGACCGCAGGCCCCGTGATCTGAATCACGCTACTGCCGGACTGATTCCAGCCTAACCCTTGTCATTTCAACAGGTTAGCTGTAAACTTGGCCCCGTTGCTGTCCCACCCAATGGCTCCTGTCAGGCACGGGGAAACCTGTCTGAACCGGCGGCGTACGTTATCATTATAAGAAGGAGTCCGGATGGATCCTCTGGATCACCCGGCGGCACGGATGACTGGAACGGGCGGAACAACCTTTGTGAAGGCGGCCTTCATGGCTGCCACGGTGGTCCTTGTGGCCGGGGCGGTCCCCGCGCGGGCCGAGATCTACATGTGGCGTGACGCCCGGGGCGTTATCCATTTCAGCGACCGCAAGCAGAGCGAGAAATACCAGAAGAAGGCTCCGGGCCGCCTGGAGCCGGTCGCCGCACAGCCGCAGACCAAGGTGGCGAGCGCGAAGAACCGTTATTCGGAAATCGACCATGCCGAACTGAACGGCTGGGTGTCCCGCTACAGCGATGAGTTCGGTGTCGATCCCGATCTCGTCCGGGCCGTGATTCACGCCGAAAGCGACTATAACTACATGGCGGTTTCCCGCGCCGGGGCGATGGGGCTCATGCAGCTCATGCCGGGCACGGCGGACCATGTGGGCGTGAACGACGCGTTCGATCCCGAGGCCAACGTGCGGGGCGGGACCAAATACATCGCCATGATGCTGGACCGGTTCCAGAACAACGTGAAGCTGGCGGTCGCCGCCTATAACGCGGGTCCCGAGAACGTGGTCAAGTACCGCGGGATTCCGCCGTTCGAGGAGACCCGTGCCTACGTGAAACGGGTGATGCTCCTGTTCGAAACCTACCGCCAGCAGCGGCTCTGGGCCTCGAAGCCGGATGCCGCCGGAAACGCGCTGACCAGCGCCGCACCGCTGGAGCCCTGAGGACCCCTTTTGGAGCCCGCGAAGACCAACGGGGAATCCCATGCCGCCTCGGGCGGCGGGTTTTACCACTACCTGTACCGGGGACAGGAGCTGCTCGAGACCGGGGCGAATACCGAGGCCCGGGAGCTGTTCGAGGATGCCCTGGCGCTCATGCCGGACCACCCGGAAGCGCTCGCCGGGCTGGCGCTCTCGTCCTTCAAGCTGGAGGATTTCCGCCCGGCCTCCGAAGCCTACGTCAAGCTGATCGAACTCACGCCGCAACAGGCGACGCTTCATGTGAATCTCGGAATTGTCCAGCTCAAGCAGGGACAGCTTGAGGCAGCCGAAGCGAGCTTTGAGCGTGCCAGCGAACTGGGCGGCGATACGCCGAAGATCCAGAACTACCTCGGCCTCATCTATTCGAAACGGGGCGAATACGCCCGGGCGCTCGATGCCTTCCGCCGCTCGGGTTCCGCCAAGATGGCGAAGCAGATGGAGACGTTGCTGGACCGGCACCGGAATTCGGCGCAGGGCGAGCAGGCCGAGCGCGACGTCGAGATCATGGTGAACCGGGAGGTCATTGAGGCCCAGGCTGCTCCTGCCCCGTCGTCCTCGATGCCGCCCGTGGCCGCCGAGGCCCTCCTTGCCGAGCCGCCGCCTCCTCCGGAGCCGGCAGCGGCTCCGTCGGCCGCCGAGCCGGATCCCGACGCCGAACGCCGGCGTACTCTGATGAAGCTCGGCCAGCGGAATGCGGCCGCGCAACCGCTCAGCGAGGCGCTCGCACTGCCGAACCTGAGAACCGACGCACCCCGGCTCCGGATGCCGGCCGAAAACGGCGATACCTTCAGTTTGGCGGGGCCGGGACTTCTCAGGGCCCGGCTCGATTCTAAAATCTGCGCCAAGGTTCACGGTATTGCCATCGTGCGGGGGGATCTCGCGACGGCCGAGCCGCTGTACAAAAAGTTTAAGGGCCGCAAGACCAACGTGCTGTTCGGCGAGGTCTCGAAGCCCATCCATAAGCTGGACGGATCGGGCGAAGTGGTCTGGAACTCCGGGCGCGACTTTTTTCACCGGCTTGTGCTGGATGGGGACAAGATTTTCCTGAATGAACGGGTGCTGTTCGCCTTTACGTCGTCGCTCGCCTGGGAAAACGGCCGGATTACGTCCGGTGATCTCGAGGGCGTTCACCTCGTGAACTTCACCGGCAAGGGCGAAGTAATCCTCCGTACCGAGGGGCCGATGACGATCATCGAAGTGACGGGTGACACGCCGCTCAAGGTCCGGGCCGACAGGCTGCTTGGCTGGCGGGGCCGCATTGCCCCCCGCATGGAAGTCGCCCCCGAGAGCGCCGCCTTTGCAGCCGGAACACCAGTCCTTCACATGCAGGGCGAAGGCAATCTTTTTGTTGGCGCTGCCTGACCGGGGCGTCTAGGCTCCCGCTCCGGCAGGCCCCATGGCGCACAAGAATCTCAACGTACCGAATACCCTGACAGTCCTGCGGATGCTGCTCGTCCCGGTCATCGTGGCGAAGCTGAACCCTGTGAATCTCCGGACGCCGACGCTCTATGAGGTCGATTCGGCAGCAATCCTGTTCACGATCGCGTTCCTCACCGACTGGATGGACGGCTATTACGCGCGCAAATACAACCTTGTCACGCCGCTCGGGGAGTTTCTGGACCCGCTAGCGGACAAGATTATCATCCTGTGCCCGCTGGTGGCGCTTGTCCCGCACGGCTGGGCTCCCGGCTGGGTGGTCTCGCTGATGATGTTCCGGGAGTTCGGCGTTACGGGACTCAGGGCTATTGCTTCCGAGCAGGGGCTCCGGGTGAACTCGACGACCAGCGGCCGTACAAAGACGGTCTACCAGTTTACCGCCGTATTCCTGCTCATCTGTCATTACCCGATGAATCAGGTTTTCGGCCGGATCTGGCCCGAAAGCGTGCCTGGTCCCAGCATGCACGCCATGGGACTTGTCTTCCTCTATATCTCGCTGGCCTTCAGCCTCTACAGCGGCATCAAGTATTTCATCGGCTTTATCCGCGCAGACCGCGAACAGGCCGGCTGACCGGATCTCAGAGCCGGCCCATCATCGTCGGCTGGAACGGTGTGAGCGGTTGCCCCTTGAGCACCCGATTCGCCCAGTCGGCGTCTGCGATCATCGGCTTGCCGATGGCGGCGAAATCCGCGAGACCGCCCGATATGACCGACTTGGCCAGAGAGGGGTCCTCTCCAAGCTTGCCGACGGCGATCACCGGCTTCTTCGTCATTTCCCGCACATGAGCCGCGAGCGGCTTGTCCGTATCGTGGAAGTTCTTGAGGCCGTCGTGCGTGGACGGATGGAAGATGTCCACCCCTGCGGCTTCGAGCGCCGGCACGAGCTTGCGGAATATATCCAGCGACTCGGGGCTCTGGTACTTCAGATCGTCCACGCGGAACTCGCTGAACCGGTAGATGACCGGGAACCCGTCGCCCACTGCCTTGCGCACCCGTGCCGCGACCTCGACGCCGAAGCGGATGCGGTTATCGATGCTGCCGCCCCAGCGGTCGATCCGCTCGTTCGATACCGGGTAATAGAACTGGTGAATCAGGTAGCCGTGGGCCCCGTGGATCTCCACGCAGTCCATGCCGATTTCTTTCGCCCGGCGGGCAGTGTCGGCATAGCCTTGGATCGCCGCCTCAATCATTTCCTCTGTCATGGCTTCGGGGACTTCCATCGGTCCTCCGGCGGAGGCGTGCATCCCCTTGCCGGCAATGGCCGACGGGGCGATGGGCTGGCGCTTGATGATCTTCGAGTGGGAGGCACGCCCGGTATGGAAGAGCTGGGCGCCGATCTTGCTGCCCGCGGCGTGGACGGCTTCAGTAACCTTCCGCCAGCCTTCGACTTGTTCCGGCGTCACAAGGCCCGGCTCGCCGAAATATCCCTTCGAGGCGAAGAGGTCCGTGTAGACACCTTCCGTGACGATGAGCCCCGCGCCGCCCTCGGCGAAACGGTGGTAATAGGCGATCACATCGTCGCCGGGCACTCCGGAATCGCCGCAGCGCATGCGGGTCATGGGCGCCACGATGACGCGGTTCTTGATCTTGAGGACTGGCGAATCGAAAGGATCGAATAGTTCTGCCATGGCGCCACGGTTGATAGCCGGTGAATCCTGCGGGGGAAAGTCCCCCGCTCCGGCGGGTGTGGGACAGCTGAGGTTTCAGGCGCTGAGGCCGCGGATGTACAACTCGGCGATTTGGCCGCCGCAGGTCTGGAGGTCGAACCGTTTCTTGCGGGTCTTGAGCCAGAGCACGGTGACCTCGCTCAGGGAGCCCCAGAGCGCCTGCTTGGTGATTTCGGGGTCAGCGTCCTTGCGGAACACGCCTGAAGCCTGCCCCTCGACAATCAGGTCGGACACGATCCCGAGGTAATTGAAGAACTTCTTCGGCACATATTCCTTCATGAACTTGCTGGACTGGCGCAGCTCAATGGTGATGACTTCCACCAGCTTGGGAAACTTCTCCACGGTCGTGAAGTGGTGCCGGATGAACATCCGGATCTTTTCTTCGGGGGAGCCGCCCCGGGAAACCGCCTGCCGGATATTTTCCAGGTGCCGCTCGACCATGTATTCGAAGATCTGGATGAGGATGTCATCCTTGTTCTTGAAATACAGGTAAATCGTACCGTCGGCGACCTCGGCCTGCCGGGCGATCTCGGAAATCTTGGCGTTGAAGAAGCCCTTCTCGGCGAAGGTCCGGGTGGCGGCTTCGAGGATCCGTTCTTTCTTGTCCAGAGACCGGTTTGTCATGGCGGGGAGTCTGGGCTTCTTTCCGGTCCGTCTTTCCGGGGACCTGCCGCGGCCATTGATGGGCCCGCCGGAGCGGGATTAGGATGGCCTTAAGCCGGGGGAATGCCCCGGCTGAATGAACGCTCATTCAATAATCCCGGCGCGAGTGGCCGTCAAGCGGACCGCACGGGGCGGGAGACTTCCTGAAGAGCTATGGGCTGCCGGCTGACAGTAAACGGTGAAACGGTCGAGACCGGTTCTACCCTGACCGTGGCGGAGCTTCTGGACCGGTATGGCCTCAAGCCGGCGAGGGTGGCGGTCGAGGTCGACCGGAAGATCATTTCCCGCTCCGTTTACGGCGAGACTGTGCTAAGGGACGGGCAGCAGGTCGAGATCGTTCATTTCGTGGGTGGCGGCTGAGCCGGCCCGGAAACGGAAACCAATTGGCGTCGAACTCATTCGGAACCCTGTTCAGATACACCACTTGGGGCGAAAGCCACGGTCCGGCCGTGGGCGTCGTTGTGGATGGCGTGCCCTCGCTCGTCGAGCTCACTGAGGCGGATATCCAGAAAGATCTGGACCGGCGTCGTCCCGGACAGTCGAAGCTTGTCACCCAGCGGCAGGAGCCGGACCGCTGCGAGATCCTGTCTGGTGTCTTCCGGGGGAAGACGACCGGTGCACCCGTTTCCATTATCGTCCGCAACCAGGACGCCCAGTCGGTAAAATACGACGAGATCGAGCATCTCTACCGTCCGGGGCATGCGGACTACGTTTATGACTACAAGTATGGGCATCGGGACCACCGGGGCGGGGGGCGCTCAAGCGCCCGTGAGACCGTGGGCCGGGTCGCTGCCGGAGCCATCGCCAAAAAGATTCTGGCTCCGCATGGGATCGTCTTTCGTGCCGGAGTCGTTTCGGTGAAGGATATTGTCGCCAAGGAACGCAAGTGGGATACGATTGAGCAAAACCCGGCCCGGTGCCCGGATCCGGCAGCTGCCGTGAGGATGGCCGAGGCAATCGATGCAGCCCGCAAGAATACGGACTCGCTCGGGGGGGTTGTCGAACTGGTGATCCAGGGAGTTCCGGCTGGAATCGGCGAACCGATCTACGACAAGCTCGATGCGCTGCTGGCCTACGGGCTCATGACACTCAATGCCGTGAAGGGGGTCGAGATCGGCTCGGGCTTTTCGGGTACCCTGATGACCGGCAAGGAACACAACGACGAGATGGAGATGCGGGGCGGCCATGTATCGTTCCGGAGCAACCATGCGGGAGGTATTCTCGCGGGAATCTCTACCGGACAGGATATTGTCGCCCGGATTGCCATCAAACCGACGGCGTCTATCGCTCAGCAGCAGGACACGGTGAACCGGTCCGGACAGAACGATGGGGTGCTCGTTGAGGGCCGCCACGACCCCTGCCTCTGCCCCCGGGCGGTACCTATTGTTGAAGCCATTGCAGCCGCAGTTGTTTGCGACCTGTGGCTCCGGGTGAAGGGCTATCCCATCGCCGGAACCGGCTTTGCCAGCCCGAAGTAACCTGTTATAACCTAGTCAGCAGCCACGTTTCTTTCGATGAGGAGAGGTCAGGTAACCGTTTCATGGGTATTCCCCCGCCCAAACCCGTCCGCGGGATGATTCCCGGCTACAACCACAACGTCCGCTTCGAGGACGATATCTGGCATATCCAGACCGAGGATTCCGGACGCAGTAACCCGCATATCATCACACTGCTCTACAGGGGCGGAAACATCGTTGCCCGCAAGAAGGTCAGCTACGCGGATATCCTGGAAAATCCCAATGTCGAGGACGTAGTCCGCAGCCTGATGCAGGAGCAGCACAAGGCGATGCTGCGCGATCTGAAAAGCGGCGTTTTTTCCGGAAAGCAGCCAGCCGCCGCAGGTGCTGCGCGTCCCGCCCCTGCGGCCCCGGCACCCGTCGCAGTTCCAGTAGAGGAGCATGTCCCGGCAGCCAGCGTCCCGACGTTCGATCTGGATAATAGTGAAGTCGACTCTCCATTCGGCGCCGATCTGATTTCGAACAAAAGTCTTGATGAAGTGATTCTCGGGTATCTCGCCCTCGAACTTAAAGAGGATAAGTGACAACCGTCACCGGGATTTGTGGGGACCCGAATTTAAATACATTTAAAGTCTTTCCCCGTTGAATCGCCTGTTTAATATGTAATTCTTGTCCCTGCACGGATGCAGTATAGCTTTGGTCCGGTCTGAACTGCCGTATTCCGAATGGAATTCGGTATGGCGGTGGCCCGGATGCTATCGGTGTGGGGACGCCGCTATCAGGGGCTGTTTCGTGCGCTACGGAGGCTGAGGGGAGCGTAGTCGTCGCATGGCTAAGCAGATGTCGATCGGGCTCAGGCTTCGTGGTGTCCGTGAAGCGAAGGGCCTTTCCCAGTCGGACGTGGCGGGCGGGTCCGGACTCAAGAAAGAGTATATTTCCCGGATTGAAAACGAGCATATTGTCCCGACTTTCAATACTCTCGAAGCGCTCGCTGCCGGACTTAAGGTTGATGTAATTGACATTGTTAAATTTGGTCATAATTCGCACAATTCCAGGCCGACTGAAGACGAAAAGCGCTGGGCCAAGCTGTACCGCCAGCTCTCGAAGCGCACGACTTCCGACCGCAAGAAAGTCCTGAAGGCCGTCGAGAAGCTGATATCCCTGAGAGGCTGACCGGGACGTCTCTACAGGGCTTCCGGTGGACATTCCCCGGTGGCCGGTGTGTAATTAGGGCTCCCGAGGGCATAGCCGGGAGCCTTGTTCATGACTGAATCCGGGGGCGGACACGGCCACCCACGCAGGCCGTCATCCTCAGCCCGTCAGGGCAAGCACAGGAAACGCCGATCTTTGCCGGAACTCCCGGGCCTGGTCTGGGTGGCAGTCGGCGCTTTTGTGCTTGGGCTCGCCATCGGCGTATCGGGCCCCGTACATCGGACGGTGGGCATTGCGGGCGAACGCATCGGCCGGGGCCTGAACCGGCTGCTCGGGCGGACACCGGAGTACCGTCCGGTGAAACCGGACGCCGCTCCGTCAGTCATTGAGGAGCCCCCGGCTCCTCAGGCAAAGGCGGGACCGCTTCCTGTCTCATCCCGGCCGTTTATGCTCATTGTGATCGACGACGTGGGTTTCTACATGCCCGAGTTCAAGGAACTCCTGGGTCTGCATCCTGACCTGACCTATTCGGTTCTGCCTCATGCGCCGGGCACCGAAGAAGCGATTTCGCTGCTTCAGGCGGACGGGCGTCAGTATATGCTGCACATGCCCATGGAGTACAAGGGCTGGCCGAAGCCGGACCCCTGTGAGGACTGTATCCTCAGAACGATGACCGACGAGGAAATCTCCCGCCGGGTGAAGGAGGCGCTCATCCGCGTGCGGCCGGTCGGCATGAACAACCACATGGGTTCGGCATTGACCAGCGATCCGGTGAAGATCCGGGCGGCATTGAAACCCCTCGTCGGAACAGGGCTGTTCTTCCTGGATTCCCGGACCATCGGTTCCTCGAAGGCCTATGAGGCGGCTGTAGAGATGGGAATCCCTGCGCTTGGACGGCATGTGTTCCTGGACGATGATCCGGATGAGGCGATCATCGAGCGTCAGTATCAGGAACTGGTAAAGCTGGCCCGCAAGCAGGGTTATGCGATCGCGATCGGTCATCCCAAGCCCGGCACGGTCGCCGTACTGAAGCGTCACCTTCCGGAGCTGAAATCGCAGCGAATCGATCTCGTCCGTCCGCTCGATTATTTTGCCCGCCTGCGCTGGCGCGAACCGCTCGCCCGTGAGGGCCGGTGACTACCCCTCCGCCGCAGGGCGGGTTACAGTTGAAACGTGCGGGAAAACCTCCTGAAAACCGGAATTCTGGTCCTTGCGGCTGTGTTGCTGCTCGTCTCCTGTGGAGGACCGAGAGCTACCTATGAGAACGGGGTCGTGACCAGGTCGCCGGTGCGTTATCGGATCGGCGATCCGGGACCCGGCTTTGTTGCCGAACGGCCTTCCGAATACGGCGATCTTATTTTCCGGAATGCGCAGCAAACCGTCTATTTCTCGGTAAATTCGACCTGCAACCGGTACGAGGATTCCCCGATCCGGCGGCTCGCCGAGAATTTGCTCTGGGGAATCAGCGAACAGGCGAAGAGCAGGGAGGGGCTTGTCTCTTTTGCCGGACGCGAGGCTTACGAAATCGAACTCACCGGGAAGCTGGATGGCGTGCCGGTGCAGCTCTATGTGCGCGTCCTGAAGCGGAATGAGTGCATTTTCGACTTCTCCTGCACGTCGAGGCCCAGCGAGTTCGAGGGTATTCGTCCTGCCTGCGAGCGATTTATTCAGGGGTTCGAGGATCTGCGCTGATGGAACTTCCGAGCGGCAAGGACGTGATCGGCGGTATCGGGAAGGGCCTCGAAAAGGGGTTCGAAAAGGGCATCGAACGCCCGGTAGTACTGGCTGCACAGACCAGCCAGAAAACCTTGGGCGGAATCGGCGACCTGTCGCTGGACCTGTTCGCCGCCGTGGGCGACGTCACGCGACTGTTCTGGTCCGTCTGTGAACGGCTCGCGGCCCGGCGCTGGCCGGTCCGCCAGTTCATGGACCAGATGTTCGAGATTGGCATCAAGAGTATCGGCATCGCCCTCATTGCATCGGTCTTTACCGGTATGGTGCTGGCGCTCCAGCTTGCCGAGGGGCTCGCCCGGTTCGGCGCCAAGACCTATGTGGGAACGATCGTCTCCTTCGCCTTCGTCCGCGAGCTGGGTCCAGTTCTGACCTCCCTGCTCGTGGGCGGGCGTGTCGGTGCCGGCATCACCGCCGAGATTGGCTCGATGACCGTGACCGAACAGGTGGACGCCATGCGAGGGCTCGGGGCCGACCCCGTGCGTCTGCTGGTGCTACCCCGGGTGCTTGCCTGTGCCATCTCGTTCCCGCTTCTTACGGTGTTCTCGAACATTCTCGGGATCGCGGGCGGTATGCTCATCAGCTACTCGGAGCTCGGCATCAGTTCGGGCTATTTCTTCGAGACTGCCACCCGGTCACTCCGAGCGGAGGACATCCTGCAGGGCGTTTCGAAGACAGTCTTTTTCGGTCTGTTCGTGGCGCTCATCGCCTGCCGTCAGGGACTTGCGACGACGGGCGGCACCGAAGGGCTCGGGCAATCCACGAAGGTCACGGTGATGGTCACACTGGTGGTGATCCTCATCTCCGATTTCATCCTGACGAAGATCCTGATGATGATGTTTTAAGGGGCGGGCGACGTGGCGGAGCAATTACCTCTCATCCGGTTCGAACATGTAGCCAAGAGCTTCGGCTCCCGGCCCGTCCACCAGGACATCAACCTCGGCATCATGCCGGGGGAGACGATCTGCCTGCTTGGCGGATCGGGGACGGGCAAGAGCGTCCTGCTCAAGCTGCTGCTGGGTTTTCTCCCGCTGGACAGCGGGAGAATTTTCTTCGAAGGGCAGGAGGTATCGGGGCTCGACGAGGAAGCCCTGCTGCCCGTGCGCCGGCGGATCAGCATGCTGTTCCAGGGGGCGGCGCTGTTCGACTCCCTGTCCGTCTACGACAACATCGCCTTTCCGCTCCGGGAACAGGAGCTCTGTTCCGAGGACGAGATCCGCGTACGTGTCGCCGAGAAACTGGAAATGGTCGGCCTTCCCGGCATCGAAGATCTGTTCCCGGCGAATCTCTCCGGCGGCATGAAGAAGCGCGTGGGCCTCGCCCGTGCGATCGCGACGGACCCGGAAGTGATCCTTTACGACGAACCTTCGACAGGCCTCGACCCTACGAACACCCGGCGCATCAATGAACTGATCCGCAAGCTCCAGGACCGGATTCGGGTGACCAGCGTAGTCGTGACCCACGACATGGTGACGGTGTTCGAGGTCGCCGACCGGATCGCGCTGATCCGGCGGGGAGAGATCGCCGCCGTCGGCACTCCAGACGAGATCCGCAATCACCCGGACCCGTTCGTCCGCGGCTTTATCGAGGGAACGCTCCCGCTCAGCGAAACCTGAGGAGAACCGGCTATGCAGAAGGCGAAACTGAATGTCATGGTGGGCCTGTTCGTCCTCCTCTCGATCGTGGGACTGATGGCCACGATCATCGTGCTCGGCGGGCGCAACAATCCGCTCGCCCCGACGATGATTGTGACGGCGACCTTCAGGGATGTTTCGGGGCTCATCGAGTCCGCATCCGTACGCTATCGCGGCCTCGATATCGGGTCGGTCAAGCGGATCTATCTGCCGCAGGACCCGGCCGATCCCCGCGTATTTGTGGACATGGTGGTCGACCGGACGACGGGTCAGCGTCTGGCAAAGAATGCGAAGCCGACCGTACGCACGCTGGGGCTCCTCGGCGACAAGTATGTGGAGATCCAGCAGGGGGACCTGGGTCAGGGGACTCTGGAGGGTGGGGAGACGCTCGTCGGCGAGGACCCGCTCGACTTCGGGGCGATCGTGGCGAAGGGCCAGCAGATCGTCGAGAACGTCGAGGAAGTCACCGGCAAGGCGGCCAAGGCAATCGACCTCTATATCAATCCCGAAACCGCCCGTAATTTCAATGACTCGGTCGCCCATATCGAGGACATCGCCCGGCAGGTGCGCAAGGGGCCGGGCATGGCCCATTCCGTTATCTACGAGCAGGGCCCGGCAAAGCTGCTGGAAGACGCCGGAGCGACAGCCAAATCACTTCGGGAAAGTTCCAGCCGCCTCAGCACGATCATCGGCGACGTGAAGCAGGGGCCCGGCACTCTCCATACACTGATCTACGGCAAGCAGTTCAACGAGACGATGGATAATCTTTCCAGGTTTGCGGCGACGCTCGCCTCCGTTATCGGGGAGATACAGACAGGCAAGGGGGTACTGCATGACCTTATCTACGAGGAAGACGGTCACAATATCATCGACGAATTGGGCAAAACGGCGAAGAATCTCAGTGCTTCGAGCGGCGATCTGCGCACGCTCATGAGCGGCATGAAGGAAGGGAAGGGGACCATGGGCGCGCTGCTCCAGGACCCGGCCCTGTATGAGGACGTTCGTGCGCTGCTCGGCGGCGCAAACCGGAGCGCCTGGAGCCGGTTCCTGATCCGCCAGATGATCGAAAACGCCAGGGACGACGCGCAGAAGGACCAGAAGTAGGCTGCCGGAATGGCTCAGGCCGGAACTCTTTCCCTGCTGGTTCCCCGTCTTGAGGGTACCCGCAACGCGTTCCGCCAGCAGAAGGGGGAACGTTACCGGATCCTGTTTGTTCTCGGGCTCGGACTCTTTTCCTGGGGGCTGATCTTTCGGGGGACCTGGCGGGTGCTCGGCTATCTCGAAGCGGCTCCGCTCATCGGTCCTCTGGTCGCCAAAAACCTGCTCGTCATCCTCGTTCTCATGCTGCTCTCACTCGTGGCCTATTCAGCGGTGATTTCGGCGCTCTCTACATTCTTCCTGTCGAGAGACCTGGATCTACTCTTCCCGCTCCCCGTTCCGGTGCTGTCCGTCTTCCGGGCAAAATTCCTTGAAGCCTTCGCTGGAAGTTCATGGATGGTGTTCGTGTTCGTGACGCCAGTGTTCGTCTGCTACGGAGTCCGGCTCGGAGCACCGCTCTGGTACTATCCGATGGCGCTCGCCGTCTGGCTCGCTTTCTGCTCGATCCCCGTCTCTCTAGGCGTCATGCTTGTGTTCATTCTCGTGAATGTGTTTCCGGCGCGCAGGCTCAGGGATGTGCTGATGCTGCTCTTTCTCGTGATCGCCGCCGCCTTTGTCTATTTTATCCGGTATCTGAGGCCCGAGCGGCTCACGAGCCCCTCCGAACGGGCCTCGGTACAGGAATACATCCGCGCTCTGGAAGTGCCCGGTTCGCCGCTCCTTCCGTCTACCTGGGCGTCGGAGCTGCTCGCTTTCGGAGCCGGACTTCCTGCTGCGGAGTCAGGCTGGCTTGGCCTCTATGCACTTGCCCTCCTGCTGGTTCCGGCGGCCCTCTATGTGCTCGCCGAAGGGCTTGCGGGGAGGGTTTATTTTCAGGGCTGGTCGCTCACACAGGAGAGCAAGCGGGTCGATCCCGAAGGCCAGTTTCATGGTCCTCAGGTGGAGGCGCTTGTCCGCCGCGCCGAGTTCCTGCGCCTCATTCCGGATTCGTTCCGGCGGCGGCTGGACGGCGTTATCGTCCTCGTGTCGCGGGCGCTATCGGTGTTCGCCCCTCGCAAGGCCCGCCCGCTCCTGGAGAAAGACCTGCTCGTTTTCTTCCGGGATACGGCTCAGTGGCCGCAGCTGGTCGTGATCGGCGCAGTTGTAGGGGTGTACCTCCTGAACATCTGGGCGCTCAATCTTCAGAAAGGGGTCGACCTTCCGTCCGTCCGGGGTACAATCTCGTTCCTTAATCTGGGGATGGTCGCATTCGTCCTGACCAGCATCGCCCTGCGCTTCGCCTTTCCGGCCGTTTCCATCGAGGGCGAGGCGTTCTGGATCCTCCAGACCGCTGCGATGCCGATGCGCGCGGTCGTCCGGGCCAAATTCTGGACCTATTTCCCGCCGCTCCTCGTCCTTTCGCAGGTGCTCGTCGCCGCCTCGAATTTGCTGTTACGGGTCCCGGATTACCTCTGGTGGATGGGCCCTCCGCTGGCAGGCCTGTTCGCCTTTTCGCTGACCGGCCTTGCAGTAGGTCTCGGCGCCCGATACCCGAATTTCCGGGCCGAGAACGTGACGCAGGTGTCGCTCTCGTACGGAGGCGTAGTGTTCATGCTGACGGGAATCGGTCTTACGGCAGTCGTGATGACTCTGCTGTCGGGTCCGGCCTTTCTGCTATTCCGGCTTGAAACCCGGGGGCGCGTCCTCACGTCCGGCGAGTGGGCCGCCGTCGCCGGGGCGGGCGTGATCGCCGCCGCCATTCTGGCTGCCTCCGGGGTCTTCGCGCTTTCCCGCGGAATCAGATCGCTGGAACGGCTTTCAGGATAAGGCAGTCGGTATTGACTCGGGGCCGTTCGTAGCTAATGTAGTGGCCCCACCGCGGGCAAAAGGCCCGCTCCTTGCGGATATGGTGGAATTGGCAGACACGTAGGTCTCAGAAGCCTATGGGGCAACCCGTGACGGTTCAAGTCCGTCTATCCGCACCAACTTTCTTCTCCCCCGTTATCAGCCAGCACGTTGAACGGAAACGCCAAGGAATATCCGACGGTTCCGCTTGAGACGGTCAGGTTCAAGCAGACGGATCTGGCGAGCTTGGCCTTTTCGAGCGGCAAGGCCGATTCCCAAGCGGTTTCAAGTATCTCGGCAAGTTCAAGCGATTCCTTGAGGCGATCCAGCTTCGCCCGATTACCGCTCCGCTGTAGTTCCCTGATCTGAACTTCCAGATTTTCTTTCCCGGTCCGCCACTGGGCCGTCTGGTCCTTGTAGGTCTCGTCGTCCACCGAACCGTCCGAAAGCGCCTCAAACGCACGGGAAAGCCGTTGCTTGAGATGCCGGAGCCGTTCCTCAAGCGCTTCGATCCTGGCCTTTCTCAGGCCTTCCTCATCGGCGCGGAGTTCTTCGATGCGAGCCTTCAGCCATTTCGTGGCTTCCGGCGTCAGGGCCGTCTTGGTGACGATTCCCTTGAGCTGTCCGAACAGTTCCTCTTCGGTGACGTTCTTCGGACTGAATCCCTGACGGCGACAGCCGGTACAAACTCCGTAGGTGTACCGCTTCTTGGCGGTGAAAAAGGTGACGGACCGTTCGCAGTAACCGCACTTGAAGACTCCAGCGAGCGGATATTCCTTCGTGCGGACCTTCTTCTTGGTCCGGTCGTAGCGGGTTATCCGTTCGGCAATCTTCTTGTGAGTATCCCAGCTAATCAGCGGCGTATGCTGATAGTTCGTGACGAGCTGGCCGTTGAAATAGAACGGGCCGGCAAACACGGGATTACCGAGCCAGCGGTGGACACTGGACCGGATTATTGGTTTGCTCTGATAGGTGATGCCAAGTTCTCTGGCCTTCTCCGTCAGCATGTCGATTGACCAGCCGCCGGAGGCGGCGAGTTCCAGCCACTGCCGCACTAACGGACCCTGAACCGGATCGATCGCGATCCCGCCGCGAGACACCTTCCGGTATCCCGGAGGGGCCTTGTGGGAATAAAGCCCCATGCTTACCTGTTGCTTCAGGCAGGACCGCACCCGGCTGGAAAGGTGCCGGGTCTCGCTGCGAGCAAATAACGCCATCAAATCGAACCGGTCCCACTCGGACGGCGGAGCGTCCGGGTACAAATGGAAGTGATCCAGCGCAGCGTGAAGGCTCTTGCGCCGCCGGATGACGAGATCGGCCAGCTTGGCGTGATCCCAGATATTCCGGTTGGAGCGGTCCACCTTGTAGAAAACGAGGTGCTGGACGTCGTCACGGGCGGCATATTCGGCGAGCAGCGCCTGAAACTCGACCCGTTCGTCCGAGAAGCTCGCCGTCTCGGCCACTTCGACAACGCGCACCACCTCATAGCCCTTCTGCTCGCAGTAGGTGCGGATCGCCTCTGCCTGAAGGCCGAGCGATATGCCGCCTTTCGCCTGTTCGTCGGAACTGACACGGGCGAATCCGAATGCCTTGGGCTTCTCACTCATGGTCGGCGGCTCCTCTGCCTCAGTGGTACGTCTCTTCGGCTAACCGATCATTATCGGATTGAGGTGCGTCCGTGTCCAGCGGATTCGATATGCGGCGGCGCTCATCTATCGCGCTGAGCACGTCCAGGATCTGGTCGAGCCGCCTTCTGGCTTCAGCCAGCTCGTCGTTAGTGATCTCGCGCTGATGGGAACACCGGAGCGCGTCTGCAAGGAGGCCAAAGACTGTAGATCCGCGAAAACTCATCAGGATATTTTGAGGCTTATGCAGGGATCAGGGAAGGAGGGAATTTGTCTGAACAACATAAACTTTTATTCCAGATGCGCTGCCACTAGCGCCTTAAACAGCTTCCCATGGTTCGGAATCTTCAGGTGTACGAGTTCGTGAACGATGACGTAGTCCTGGACCCTCCTGGGTTCTTTGATCAGCGTCCGGTTCAGGGTGATCCGTCCGGCGGTTGAGCAGGACGCGAGTTTTTTAGTCATCGGGCGGACTTGGACGGTCTTGGGCCGGATGCCGGTTTGTTCGGACCAGTGACTGACAAGAAGTTTGAGCGACATTGTGTCACGAGCGGGGCCTCGCGGGGCTTTGGGAGCGGAAGGTTTCATAGCGCCCCCTCCGGCCATTTCTTGGTCAGGAGGAGATCGACAAGGCGCTTCCGTTTCTCACCCGAGCAGGTCCCCATCAGAACCTGATACAGTTCGGCTTTCAGGTCGCGTTTCACGGCGTCATTGGTCCGGTAGTAGCCGAACTTGCCGAAGGCATCCCGAATCTTCGGTGCGAGTTCCTTCGCCCCTTCAAACTTCTGCTCCCGGAGCATCACGAAGACGTCGTAGGCGATCTTGTCGAATCCGAGTTCGTTCCGTTCCTTTTCGGCCTCGATTATCCGCTGAGCGGCGATCTCCAGGTCTTTGATCGCATCCTGCGTGCTGATCTGGCGGTCCTCGAACAGCTCCCGGATATTTTCGACCCTTTCGGCGATGGGGATCAGATAGGGCTGGTGAGCCCCATCATTCTTCACCTTGTCGCGGATCAGGCGGGTCAAGTTCAGGACCTTCACCTCGTCCGGTTCGTGCTTCCGGCGGAGATATTCCAGGGCGTTCTCGTCCAGAGTGGCAAACTTTGTCGTCCCCGTGAGGCCGTAGGTCTTCACCTCGTTACGGACGAGCTGCTCCGTCTTCTCGGACAGCTCGCCGTCGGTGACGGTTTCGGGACGGTACCATTCCAGAATTTCACGGTAGAGGCGGACGAGGTTCTCGAAGTCCGCCAGGAACGGGCGCAGGAACGGATCGGGGGAGACGATGTCGTAAAGCACCTGGAGTTGCTGGAAGGTCTCGAAAAACTTCTCCCGCTTTTCCTTGTCCCGGAACTCGGCGGCGGCCTTCTCAACGCCCTTGTCGGACGTCATCTGGGCGGCGAGCGCGATCAGGTCGGACGCTCCGGCCATCATCTCGGCAAAACGCTTTTGCAGAAGCTCAATGTTGTCGATAACGCTCGGGACGAATTCGGAGTCGAAGGCCAGCGCCTTCTCCAGCCGCCCGAAGATACCGACAAAGTCCACTACCAGGCCGGCACGTTTCTCGCGGCCCCGGTCGTCTTCATACGGGCGGTTCACACGGGAGATCGCCTGCAGCAAAGTGTGATCGCGCATGGGCTTATCGAGGTACATAGAATAGAGAACCGGGGCATCGTATCCCGTGAGCAGTTTTTCCGTGACGATCAGGATTTTGGGCTTGTTTCCGGGCTTGCGGAACTCCCGGCGGATCATCTTCTCCTGATCGCTGGAAACGTAGTGCTGGCGCATCAGGGGCGTGTCCTTGGGCCCCTGCGTATAGACGACCGCCGTTTCATCGGACGGCATCAGCTTGTCGAGGGCTTGCTTGTACAAAGCGCACGCCTCGCGGTCGACGGCGACCAGAAACGCCTTGTACCCAAGCGGTTCGACATTGGTCCGGAAATGTTCGATCACGAACTTCGCCACCTGTTCGACGCGCTCGGCGCTCTTCAGGAACGACTTCAGGTGAACCGCCCGGTCCAGGACCCGGTTCAACTCCTCGATGTCGGAGACGCCTTCCAGCTCCTTGAGTGCCAGGAACTCCTTGTCGAGCAACTCCTCCGGCACCCGCATGATGTTCGGGGCCAGTGCGTAGTTGAGCGGAACGGTCGTCTTGTCGCGGATCGAGTCGGCGGTGGAATACTTGTCCAGGTATCCCCGCTCGTCCTCCTTGCCGAACACCTTGAATGTCCCCTGGCCGTATGCCGTCTTGTCGATGGGCGTCCCGGTGAACCCGATAAACGTCGCCTTGGGGAGCGCGCCGGTCAGATAGTTCCCCAGGGTTCCGCCGGTGGTCCGGTGCGATTCGTCGATCAGGACGAACACGTTCTCGCGGGTGCAGAGATCGGCGTCCGCCCCTTCGAACTTGTGGATCATCGAGACGATCAGCCCCCGGTAGTCGGATGACAGTATGTCGCGCAGGTCGCGGATCGAATCTGCCACCTTGGGTTCGATACCGAGTGCAATAAAATTGCCGGTGAGCTGGGTTTCCAGTTCATTGCGGTCGATCAGCAGGAGCACGGTCGGGCTCTTGAAGGCCGGATCGCGCAGGATCAGTTCCGCCGACTTGATCATTGTGAACGTCTTGCCGGAGCCCTGCGTGTGCCAGATCAGGCCCCAGTGCTTGGACGGGTCCAGGCACCGCTCGACGACCTTCTCCACCGCCCGGATCTGGTGCTGGCGGAGGATGAACTTCTGTAGCTCCTCGTCCCGCTTGCTGACGACGATCCAGTCCCGGAGAACCCGCAGGAACCGTTCGCGGGCGAAAAACGCCTTCACCCGGCGCTCGAAATCGCCGTCCAGTTCGTCCTTCCAGTTGAAGACCGACTTGCTGTCCAGATTCCAGGTGACGCCATAGAGGAAATCTTTGACCGTGGGGATGCCAAACACCTGAGGCGGCGTGGCGAGTTCAGGCGTCTCCTCGTGATAACGGCGTATCTGCGTCAGCCCCTTGGAAAGAGCGTCCCTCATACCGGTCCGTTTGGCCTCGACTATGGCGACCGGAATCCCGTTGATCAGGAACATGACGTCGGCGCGGTTCGGCTTCCGCCCGTTCGTGTAGCGCCATTCGGCGGTGACGTGGAACGTGTTCGCCGACGGACGTGCGAAGTCGATCAGGGTGACGTTCCGGGTAAGCCTGTCCTTCTCGACCTTGAAGGTGTTCTGGCCCCGGAGCCAGCGCAGCATCTCGACGTTGCCTTCGATGTTGTAACGGACACTTTCGATCTGGTTGATCAGCCGGTCGACGTTTTCGAGGTCCACGACTCCCGGATTCAGCGCGACGAGTTTTTCCCGGAGCACCGGGCGGAGCAGCATGCCGGTCTCGCCGCCCCGTTGTGACAGAGCCTCATCTGCCGGCAATTCCGTCCAGCCGATTTCCACTGCGTAGCGGATCAGCGGGTTTTGGACGGTTCCGCGCTCAGTGCCGGGGGTGGTCATGTGTCAGCCTTTCGCGTCCCGAATATCTCCGAAACGGAAACGAATGGTTCCCCTCGTTCAGCAAGGTACCGGACCTTACGGCGGAGTAGATCGTCAAGTCGGATGTTCCCATCCAGCACCCGAAACAGATCAGCACCATCCATCATGGTAAAAGTTGACTGCTTTCCCTTTGTGATCGCCGAGATCGCCGGTTGAGAAAAACCGTTCACCGAAATAAAGAGCCCCCGTGTAAACGAGGACTTACCTTCGACCTTCCCCCTGAAAACGAGCAAGTCGGCCTCGTTCACATGCGGTCTCTCCCATTTCGCTTCAAGCAGGTAGACCTCGCTGTCGAGAAGGAAAGAGCCGTCAATCTGTTCTCCGGTCACCCGGAAAGCCTCATTCGGTTCCAGATCGTGTAGATCGAAAAGCTCATTTAACAGCGTTTCTAGCTCGAGGCCGGCGACATTTCGGTCCGGTTGCTGGGAAAGCGCAAAGAACCGGGTTTTAAGGGCGCCCAGCCTCTCCCCGACTCGGCGGCGTTCCACCGAGGCAGCACTGTCAATTGATGCATTCGTCTGCGGAGTCTGGTTCTCAGCCCTCGGTGCCGAAGCGGGTAAGGAATCGAGAAATGCGAGGTCCCAAAGTTCGGGGATTTTGAACCCCACCTTGCTTATGAGCCTGTTCAGGGTATCGATATCGGTACGCGTAAGTGGTGTATCCTTTTTCGTCCGGTAGCTAATCCCATTGCGAACTATTCGAACTACAAGCGGGCAAAACGAACTTCGTTTATGCTCTAATGTGAGTTCTAGCAATTTCGTCAGCGATGGTAACTTGCTGCCGCCTTGCCAGTATTGGCCGACTCCGCTTTCTCTGGCGGCGTGGGCAAAAGTATATGTCCCCTTCCAAGCCGACGAACCCGGAAGATAGTCGAAAAGATGTTTCGCCAGTTCGGAAACCGCCTGTATCTCTGTCATTGAAATGTTCAATTGACTGCCTCCTTAATCGGAGGGAGTAACACTTCACGGTCCCAGATATGTGCCGTTTCACTACGATAAAACTTAAGGTCCAACGTGGCCCTTTTGAACTTTCGACCGGTCTGAGTTGAGGTCAATGCGGCGCTTCGCCGCCGAACGATCTCCTGCGCGTGGGCAATTAGAGCCTTATTCTCCGGAGCCGCCGGTTCACCGAAGATGCCGACGTAAAGACTCTGAAGTGTGGTGTTGAACGAAATGGCGTCAGCCAGATGCTGGTCCTGTTTCCCTAACGAATGTCCAAAGACGAATAGAGAACCCTGAATGTTGTCGAATTTCTTCCAGCAGTCGCCGAGATAGGCGTTGTCAACGATACGCTGACGTTTCTGGTCGCATGTTCCTTCCGAGACTACCAGTGGATATTCCCGCTGATTTAAAGCGTCTTGAACCTGATCGATGAGCGGCACGCCCGTGGTATTCCAAACCCGCTTCCGGACTGTTCCGCCAGAGGTATACAGGTGCAGGGCTCCGTGGAGATAAAAGACAGCTTTTCCGCTCGTTCCAGTCGGAAGAAATATACAGTAATGTTTTGGGGTATCTGGTTCCCTCCCGAAGCGGTCTTCAAATCTTTCCTGGCCATCGACGAGTGACGCCCAATAGAGAAGTAGGTCGTAATTCAACGTATAGAGATCATTGAACTGGTCCAGGAACTGAAGGCAGGAACGGAGTTTCGGGTCGCCTATGTCGGACGGAATCGCCGGATGAACGTTCGATATAGACTCCACGAGTGCCGCTTTGACCATTTCATAGTCCTGCCGCATTTGGGAATCGGTATCTGCCGCAGGAATGAGTCCGTAGTGTCGTGCAATCCACTCGGCTTCGTCCAGATGTTTCAGCACGGCTTCGAAATTGGCGGTTCCATACCGGTCAAAGACCTTCTGTACGCGATTTGGGAGCGCTTTCATTTTTGCCTGTTGATACAGGGTCCCGTATGAAAACAGCTGGTGGGCACCGATACTGAAACCGTTGCCGAGCAACAGGTGCTTCTTTCCGTTAGGAGCACCACTGATAGCGGCGTCAAATGTTAAAAGGTCGATATCCACTGGACGAATTAGAACTCCTCTGGACCGGGAAAGTCTTGGTAACCGACGTACATAACGTACCCGACGTAATTGACGGACGGCACCCGTCCGACTCTCCCCATGCGAGGCGTGAACGAGGATTTCCGCCGCAACGTCTTACTTGAATTGACTATCAGGCGAGTTTCATTCCGTAGCTCTCCCAAATACCTCCCATCGGGGCCATAAACTTCTTCATCATGGAAACGCCCCACATGCTTACCATTGTATGTCCAAAGATCGTCCCCATCCTTGTAGCCAAAATACTTCCCGCCCCATGTCCATAGTGAAGTCATCCCCCACCTCCCACCTTCAGAATTCCGTCCGCATCCATGATCCCCGTGACCCGGACCTGACCAGTCATGAGCTGGTGGAGCGTTGAATTGAATAATGCTTGATAGCCTTGAAGTTTACGCTCTGCATTTTGGAGGCGATCCATTACGACGTCGATCGTTTTTACGATGTCGGTTTGTTCGTCGAGTTGTACCGGAAGCGCCATCGTCATCACTTCGAGTTTCTCTTGTGGTAGATGTGCGATGGTTGTCTTGGTCCCGGTCGGGGCATGACTTTTGAACACCGTAAACGCGGTTTCCGCCCAATACAGATAGTATTTGGGCAGAATTCGTCGTTTGTCTTTGGGGCGTAACCGCAAGAGGGCTTTCTGGTATAGGCACCCAGGAATTTCTTCGTTCCAAAGGGCTGTCCGTCCCGGTTCACCACCTTCGCATACGAGCAGATCGTCCTTGCGCAGGAGATATTTCTCGTATTCCCGTGCCGAGAAGTCCATGACGAAAACGTCTTCGAGATCAAGCCGTCCCCATTGGACGTTCTTGTTTCGTAGATACGGGAGCGGTGACTCGCCTGTGCGTGCTTTCGGGGAAAGCATCTTCCCGAGCTGCACATCGAACACCTCCCGGATCTTCACTACTTCCCAGCTTTCCGGCACTTCCCCGATCTCGGTCTGCTTGAGGCGCTCGCCGCGCAGCCCCTCCCGGAACAGTTTCGCCATCGTCGCGGCTTTCAACTCCTTCAGCGTAGTGACGGTCTTTTCTTGAAGCTCAACCGCCTGCTGGAGCTTTGTCAGGACGGCAGCGATGGCGCGTTGTTCGGGGAGCGGAGGCACGGCGACTTCGTATCGTTCAACGTCCGTGAGTGAGGCCCTAGGGTGATTTACGCCGGTAGTGTGTGCGACTGCGTATGATACGAATTCGCTGCAGTGCACCAGATAACTTAGAAAGGCAGGTTCGGCGATTCCAACTTTCGGGGTGAATGGGACAATTTCTGTCGAACAGATTCCATCCCACTCCGCCAATGCCGACTTGTCCAGATATGGTCGCAATTTGCCGTACAAGACGTCGCCACGCTGAAAGCGAAACTTCGAGCTACGCAGGTCATCGGCCTGGCCCCATCGACGCACTCGCGCAATACCGGAATCCAAGTGCTCAAGTCCGACATACCGATCCTGATTTCCCGATAAGTTATGCAGCATTTCCCGTCGTTGCGAACACAATTCGCCGAACGGCTTGCGTAACCATTCTGGAGGAATACCGTCGATCACGATACATGACTCCATTTGTAACCGAGACTTGAGAACACCTCGCCTAACTCGCGGTCCACGTTTTGCGCTTTTTGGATTATTTCGTTGAGTTCATCGAGAATCGGCTGGATCTCCCGGTGTTCGGTCGGTGCGGCGGTGGTGACGTATGCGGACGGCGAGAGGTTGTAGTCCTTCTTGGCGATCTCCTCGGTTCCTACGACCTTCACGAACCGCTCTGCGTCCTTTCCGGCGTGGAAGGCATCGGCGATCTTCCGGATGGCGGCATCAGGCAGGAAGTTCTTCGGGCGGCCCTTCTCGAACTGCTCGCTGGCGTTGACGAGGATAATCTTGTTCCGGCGGGCCTTTGGCTTCGCCTTGTTGAGGACAATGACGATACCGGCGGCGGTCGTGTTGTAGAACAGGTTGTCGGGCAGCAGGACCACCGCCTCGATCAGGTCGTGGTCCACGAACCACTGGCGGATTAGCTTTTCCTTGTTATCACCTTCGTTGCCGCTTCCCCGGCTCACGGCTCCGGTATCGAGTACGACGGCGGCACGCCCGTCGTCTTTGAGCGACATAGTGATATGTTGGAGCCATGCCCAATCTGCGCTGGACGTCGGGGCGTACCCGCCGGTGGGCTCAAAACGCCCGAATCGGTCGTTTTCGTAGTCGGCTTCCGGGTCGAACGCCTTCTGATTCCACATGGGGTTGGAGATGACGAGGTCGAACCGGTCCAGCTTTCCGTTCTCAAGAAACTTGGGGTTTCGCATGGAGTCGCCCCGGACGATCTCCCCCTGCATGTCGTGCAGGACCATGTTCATCCGGGCGATGGCGAACGACGAGCCGGTGAACTCCTGCCCGTACAGCGTGAGCGGTTCGTTCACCTTTCCGCCAAGTCGTTCCTTTAGCGCCAGCTCGCACTTGATGAGCAGCCCCGCCGATCCGCAGCACGGGTCGTAAACTCTCTGCCCTTCCTCCGCTTTCAGGATCAGAGCCATGAGCCAGCCCACCTCCTTCGGCGTATAGAACTCGCCCGCGCTGGTTCCCTGTCCTTCGGCGAACTTGCGGAGCAGGTATTCGTAGCAGCGGCCCAGAAAATCCGGCTCGACCTCTTTCATACCAAGCCGGTAACGCGGATCGCTCAGAAGTTCGATCACGCGCTTTAACGCCTCGTCGCTGATCTCCCGCTCGCCGTTGCGGGTCTCGTTGAAGTCGACTGTATCGACGACGCCCTGGAGCGTATCGTTCACGCGGGCCACTGCCCGGAGCGCCTGCGTCACCCGTTCGCCGACAGTCTTGGGCTCCTTGCCCGGCTTCCACTTGAACGATTGCCGGCCATTGACGACGTTCCAGCGGGCTTCCTCCGGTACAAAGAACCGGACGAGCGACGGATCATCCTTGAGCAGTTCGGCGGCGGTTTCTTCGTCGCCGAACTTCTTTACCAGGCGCTGAAACTCATCGTCGAACACGTCGGAGATTCGCTTCAGGAAGACGAGCGGCAGGATGTAGTCCTTGAACTTCGGCGCGTCCTTCTCGCCACGGATCGAACACGCGGCCTGCCAGAGCATCTGCTCCATGGCCCGGGTCTCCATCACCTTGCCGGTTTCGCCGTAGGCGGGGGCGGCCGGTTCCTCGACCTTCCGGGGACGGCCACGGCCCCGGACTTTTGGGTTTTCGCCCGCGCTCAAGAAATCGCCTCCTTCGCCTTCCAATGCGTCAAGCAGGTCGGCATACTTGTCACCCTGACGCCGGATGATGTCGGTAAGCGCCTGACGCGCCAGTTTCTCCGGTACGGCTTTCCCCTTCTCCCAACGGTTAACCGAAGGGAGGGAAACGCCGAGCTGATTGGCGAGATCGGCCTGCGTCCACTTGGACCGGCGGCGCAGGTCTGAGATGATTTCGGCGTAGTTGGGGCTATCTGACACGTTAAGTAACTCCTAAAACTATCAGACTGCATATCATTATTTATGTCAATCATAATTTTCGGCCCCAGAAACCCCTTGGAATGATTAGGGAATCTGATTGCTTTCTGATTTCCTGATCCGCCTGATAGCGGGGCTGACCCATCACTGGTTCATTGTACCGGGTGGGTGTGACAGGTAGCGGCACAGTTAAAAGAAATATTTTTGGATCAAAGTGATCTTAGCAACCCCGGCCCCTTACGGGGCCGGGCCTCGTACAGTCGCGTTCCTCTCAGTGAACCGATCCCGTCCCCGGCTCATCCTCCATGCTCATCAGCGTAATCTTGTCACAGATGTCGCGGATGGTGGGTTCCCAGGGGTCGTCGTCGGAGTCCCAGCGGTACATGGTCGAGTGGATCTCTCCGTAGCCGAATGCGTTCAGGGTGTTTCCGAGCTTGATATGCAGATCGCCTGGGTCCGCCGCGACGGTTCCCTGATAGAAGAACCGGTTAGGCCGTTCCGGATTCCGGTGGCCGGCCCGTTCGAGGTCGAAGGCGTGCATGAGCTTCGTGAACTGCGGTTCAAGGGCCGGGTGCGGGATGTCTATGTGGCAGCGTACTTTCATGGGGATTTCTCCTTGTGACGGCTGGGGGAACGCAGGTTCCGGTTAAACATCAGGATTGAGCAACAGCCGGAGTGGATGGTGAGGGCGCCGGCGGAAGGCCGATCTTCTGCCGGAGCAGAGCGATCACTTCCGTCAGGAATGTCGAGTATTCCGGCCGCTGAAACCGGAGTGCGGCCTCCGGGTGGCCCATCTGTTTCACCATTTCCGACAGGACCACCGGTGTGATCGTGGCGAAGTTCTCAATAAGCGGCCGGGGAAGGTCTTCGATCAGACCGGCCGCCAGGCGTTCTGCCGGGAGTTTCCGCGCGATGCACTGGTCCACGGCGTCGATAATGGCGATGATGGTCGCCCCCTGGGACGGCGAGGCGGCCGGAGGCACGGGAGTGGCCGGTTGCGGGGGAGCTATGGCTGGCTCTGCCGGATTCCCGACCGTCGGAGAGTCTGCGATCTTCGAGGTGACTTTCTCCTCGCTCGCCGCCAGTGCGGTTCCCATCATCCGCTTCGCCGTGCCCCTGAACATCTCCCCGAAGTCGGAGATCAGGGATTCAGTAAGCGACGCCTGCGGTGCAGCCGGGGTGACCGGCGACTCCGTTTCCGGTTCCTCCTCATCCTCCAGCTCGTATTCATAGACCGGATTCGGCTGTTGGACAGGGACCACCATCGAACGGGTAGTCTCAATCAGTTCCCGCATGGCCCCCATGCTGTCCCGTAGCAGTGAACCCGCGTCGGTCTTGGCACTGCCCTGCTGGGCCATGAGTTGCATGAAACTGGTCGTCTGCGCGCTCATGGCGGTAATGAGCGAGGCGACAATCGGGTCCGGCCCCTGCGGTCTCGGAGCCTGGACGGGTTCCCGGTTCAGCTTCGTTTCGATAAGCCGGAGCATCGTTTCGTGCAGCATCCGGGTGTTGTCGCCTTCACGGTTCTGGACGAGCGGCTTTAGTTCGCCGAGGATTTCCGTCTTGAGCCGGCTCACGACGTCCGACAGATCGACCGGGGCGGGAGCATCAGTTGTTTCGATCTCATCCAGATCGACCTCGCCGTATCCGACGACGTTCAGATCGCCGCGCCGGAGGAACCGGCCCCGGTAACGGAGTATCCAGGCGAACCGCCCGTCACCGTACTGCTGGCCGACCGTTTCTTCCAGGTCGAAACCGCCGTCGGTGAACTGCCACGGTTCAATCTCCAGTGGCGGCAGCGACCTCCAGCCCCGGCCCTTCTCGTGACGCCGGAGCGATAGCTTCACGCGCCCGGCCGTGGGACCGCCGAGCGACTCCAGAAGCTGCGCGATTTCCTGCTGCTCTTCCGCCGGAAGCGGCCGGGCGTTGCCGGACGGCTCCTGTACGGAAAGCTTCGGCTTCTCTGGTTTTGGAGTAATGGGCGCGCCTGAGCGGGAGTTGTGTACGGGCGGGGCGCTTACCGCACGGGGTTGTTCCATAGGCGGCTCTGCCGCCGGTTCCGGGTCGAAATAGCTGTCGTCGTTCATGGCTTGGCTTTCTGCCAGAGGTGCGAGCCCTGGCGGGTGAGGGTTTCGAGGATCTGGGTTTCAGAGACATTCATGGCTATTGCGATCCGCCTGACTTCGTCCGGGGACGGCATGACGCGGCCCGTCTCGATCTGGGAGAGCAATGGACGGCGCAGGTTAGCGTCCGTCGCCACGGCCTTTTGCGGAAGGCCCAGCATGATCCGGAGATGTTTGAGACTCCTGGCGAGCATCATCCGTCACGCCCCCACTGTTATGGGCACGGTTTTGCTGTCGGGAAAGGGCCGGATTTGTCTGAACAAACTGTTCGAACATGCCCGGGAAAGTGATCCGCACCGGTGAGGTAACCGGATGGCGGCCTGCGAGGTGGCCTCAAATTCACCGGCGAGGCGGCCACAGTTCCGCCTCGTGAGGTACGCCATGACGTACGTGGGATTATCCCTGGCAGGCGGCCACAGATTTACCGTTGAGGTGGCCCGAGTTTCACGGACGAGGCCGCCTCGCTTGTACCCGCGAGGTGGCCAGAGAAATGCCGGTATTGGGGTTTGTCTGAACAGGTTCATGCTGCGCTCCTTCAGATCTCAGGAGCAGCATGAGGGTGAAATATAGTGTCATCTACGAACTTCTGGCCGACGCCAAGGGAAGTCCGGGAAAAATATTTCCCTACCCCTTCACTCCGCGTAGGCAGCAGCCGGGACGGCTTCTTTAGATTTTCTTAATGGCCCGGCGGCGCTTGGCCGGTGTAGCTCCCGAGTACCACTCTTCGAGCCGGTCCCGGCACGGCGGGAACGTCACCCGGAGGGACTCTTCGTCCCACGACGTCCGGCCCCGGAGCGGCATGCCAATAAACCGGGCCGTCTTCCGAATTGCCCGTTCGACCATCTGGGTGGTTGCGGTCTTGTCCCACTGGCGCTGGATCATCTGTGCGCTCAGGTTCCTGACCTGGTATTCAGCCAGCCACCGGAAATGTTCGTTGGCTGTTCGGGCGTTCTTTCTCGGGGTCTTCCGGTAACCGGCCTTCTCGTAGTTCGCTTCCAGCCGGTCCAGATAGGCCGCCAGTTCCCTCTCGAACTGGCCCCGGATCGCCTCTGCTGCCTGTTTGCGGGTCGTTCCGGTTAACGGAATACCGGGATGTCTGAAATCGAACTTCGCGGGTACGCTGCTCCGGACGGGTACCGGTACCGGCGGATAGTGCCAGCGGTCTTTCGGCAGCCCCGCTTTCCACTGGGCCAGCGTACAGAGAGCCGTTTCCCGCGCCCAGTCCGCTTCCAGCCGGTAGCAGCGCATC
Organism: uncultured bacterium; assembly: GCA_964621525.1. Taxonomy (GTDB): domain Bacteria; phylum JAGRBM01; class JAGRBM01; order JAGRBM01; family JAHCIT01; genus CAZMGV01. The sequence continues at coordinate 18,786 of CAZUMS010000030.1, read as the reverse complement.
CACGACACGAACCAGTGCGCAAACTCGGGGTTCCTGATGAGCTTGGGCGTTTCGAAATAGGGCTTCGGCCCGAGCCGGACCCGGCTGATCGCCGGTTTGCCGTTCCATTTCAGATACAGCGGAAGCACATGGTCGCGGAGTTCGCCCAAGACCTCCGGCTCGGCTTCGAGTACTGCCTCGAAGTAAAGCCTCCGGGCCTCCCAGAGCGGCGCCTCCGCCACGTCCGGCTTCCAGTAGTCGGCGTTACCGAAAATGAGGGTGCGGGGAGACCTGGAATTGAAACCGGACATTCAGGAATATCTCCTAGCCAGACAATATCAGGCATTTTGATGAACTATTCATGAATAAGGATATAGTAGGCGTTCGGTTCTCAGCCATGAACAATAAAACCCGGTCAATTCTGGAATGCCTGTTTGCCGCGCTGCTATTCGGCGCAGCAGCTCCAGCCTCCAAGCTGCTTCTCGGGCATGGGAGCCCGTTCGTCCTGGCCGGCCTGCTTTATCTGGGAGCCGCCATCGGAGTGCTTCCGTTCGCCTTTCACGGCGGTGCGCCGGAACTCCGGCGTGAGCGCGGGAATCTCAGGAATCTGGCGGGCGCGATCTTTTTCGGGGGTATCGCAGGGCCGGTTTTCCTGATGTCCGGGCTGACCCGGGCTGCGGCGGCCGACGTCTCGCTCTGGCTGAATCTGGAGGCGGTCCTTACGGCCTTCGTCGCGGGGTTCTGGTTCCGGGAATACCTGGGGCCGCGAGTCTGGACCGCGGCGCTGCTGGTGGTGGCAGCCGGAATCTGGCTCGCATTGCCCCAGTCGGCGGGGTCACTGGATGCGGCGCTGCTGGTGACGGCTGCCTGTTTCTGCTGGGCGCTCGACAACAACTTCACTTCTCTCATCGACGGCTACACCCCGGCTCAGTCCACTCTCGCCAAAGGGATTGTCGCGGGTTCGGTCAATCTGGGCCTCGGCATCATTCTGGAGAGGTATGGATTTAATCCAGTGGAGACAATCTCTGCCATTGCCGTCGGCATGTTCAGCTATGGAGCCTCACTGATGCTGTATGTGACAGGAGCGCAGCAGCTTGGGGCCACCCGCTCGCAGATGCTGTTCGCCGTCGCACCGTTCGCCGGTGTTGTACTTTCCTGGACCGCCGTTGGAGAACCGGTCACTTCGGGACAGATCGGGTCCATGGTCCTGATGAGCGCTGGGTTATTCCTGATGCTGACGGCGAGACACGAACACGAGCACATTCATGAAGCCATGACACATACCCACAGCCACCGCCATGACGATGGCCACCACCACCATTCGCACGAAGGGCTGCCGCCGTCGACGCGCCACACGCATCCCCACAGTCATGAGCCAATGCTTCACTCCCATGAGCATGGGAGCGACCTGCATCACCGCCATGGACACTGAAGGGACAGGAAACTAGGCGGCCTTCAGAGCTGTTTCGATGCTCCGCTGGACAACGCGCGGACTTTCGGGTCGGTAGCCAGCATCTTCATGAGATACTGATCGTCGAGTTCGTCATAAATTTCGCCGACGATTTCCTCGATGATGTCTTCGAGCGTGACAATTCCTTCGAGGCGGTTGTCCGGTCCGTATACCAGCGCGAGATGACTGCGCTTTTCTCGCAGAAAAGCCAGAAGCTGTATCAACGGCATTGAATCCCGTACTTTTACGGGGGGCCGGACAAGGGTTTGCCAGTCTCCGGCCATTGTCTGATCGCAATCATTTGCCCAATCCTGAAACTGATATAATTTTTTACGAGAGCTGCTGATGCCATCACCTGATGAAATATTGGGCGGACTGACGGATATCTCCCGGAGATATGGCCCTCTGGCCGTGTTCTGGCACATCATGACCGGTGCAATTCTGGTTCTGTTTGCCCTTGGGAAACGGCCAGACCGCAGGTTGTGCGCAGCCGGACTTTCGCTGCCGTTGTTCTCGGTTTCGATTCTTGCATGGATCAGCGGCGATCCATTTAACGGGACTATCCTGCTGATGACCGCCATGGTTCTGCTGGTCGCCGGCGTGCGTCTCGGGACGGGGCAGGTGAAGATCGCCTCCGGAGTCAACCGGGTCCTCGGATTGTCGGTGATAGGTTTCGGATGGATTTACCCCCATTTCGTAGATGCAGGTTCGCTTTTTTCATTCCTGTACAAGTCTCCGCTTGGCCTGATCCCCTGCCCGTCGCTTGCGCTGGTGACAGGCACCGCAATCGTTTTCAACGGGTTTGGAAGCAGAAGATGGTCGGCAGCCTTGGTCGTCGCCAGCCTGTTTTATGGGGCATTTGGTCTGATCCGGCTTGGTGTCTGGATCGATATCGTATTGCTGGCCGGATCGCTCTGGTTGGCCGGTACGGTCCGGGGGCAATCCCTTGCCATGAAGCCGGAGGTTCGGGCATAAACTGGTGCGATGGGACGCTTGCGCCAGATCGTCGCGCTGCTTGTGATCGGCACTGTCGTGCTTTCGACATCCGGGATGGTCGTCTGCTGGTCGGAAACTGGCGAAGTAACTTTTGAGCCTGGTGTTGCGGGGAAGTGTTTTGATCAAGCCACGGACCATTCCCATGACCATGCAGGCCATGGAATCGACAGAATGGTGGCAGATCTGGCTCATGGTCATGACTGCGTCGACGGTAGCGTCGTTTCGCAGCGGCACGGTGATGACCGGATCGGTATCCCTGCGCCGCAATTTCTGCCCCTCTGGCTGCATGCCGTAAATGCGGACACGGAGCCTGCCCGCAGTTCGTCTCTATTTCATGAAATATATCCTCGGGCACGCAGCCCGGTTCCTCTGACACGCCTTCGCACGGTCATTCTCCTGACCTGATTCATATTCTGTTCATGTAGCCGCCGTCCGGTCTGGACGGAGCAGCGTTCTTTTCCGTTTCGCGGCGGCACTGTGCCGCACTGAAGAGGTGTTCTCGTGAACAAACTTGTTTTCTGGTTGATTGTCCTGTTCCCGGTATTACCTGCTCTTGCCGAAGATGCAGAACGCGACGGAGTGACACTCGCGGAAGCCTGGAACCGGACGGCCGCCTCCGGTCCGGAGTTGAAAGCCATTGAATCGGAGCTGCAAATTCTCTCCGCGCGCCGGAAGCAAGCCGGACTCTGGCAGAATCCCGAGCTTTCGATCCTGGTTGAAAACGCAGCAGGTACAGGTGCTTACCGGGGTGTGGATGCCGCCGAATTTACGGTGTCCGTGTCCCAGCCGGTTCCGTTGTCAGGGAAACGCGGGAGAGAACGGGATCTGAGCGATGCCGAGATCGATGCGTTAAGGGGGAAGATCGTATTCCGGAAAAGGGAACTTGCCGCGGAGTTGGTCTCCGCATTTATCGAGGTTCTCGGGCATCGGGAGCACGTCGAGCATACCGGACAGGCTGTCGTGCTGGTTCAAAAGTTTGCCGAAGCTGCTGCCGAGCGTACCAGGGCCGGCGCAGCCCCCCGGTCCGAAATGCTACGAGCGGAATCCATTCTTAGGGATTCCCGGCTGCAATTGAGGCGCGGGGAGCTGGAATACGAAGCAAGCCGGATACGGTTATCCAGTCATTGGGGCGCCAACTCTCCGGATCTGAAAGTCTCGGCGGCCGGGCTGTCCCAGCTGCCTGCCTCTCTTCCGGGCATCGACACTCTCCTGTCGCAGGTTGAAGAAGCCTCCCTCAATCCATACTGGACGAAGGAGCGGTCCGTGCGCGAACAGGTTCTCCGGTTGGAACAGAGCCGGGGCATTCCGGATCTCCGTATAGAAGCAGGATACCGGCACCTCAATGCCACCCACGATCACGCGCTGATCGCAGGACTGTCGGTCCCAATCCCGGTAGCGAACCGGAATCAGGGCCGTATTAGCGAGGTATCCGAAGATCTCGCCCGGATCGAACCGTTTCGGGATTTAATGAAGAAACAGCTCGCCAGAACGCTCACGGATGCATATTACCGTCTCAGGTTTCATCACGAGGAGACGCTCATACTCAGGGACGAACTTCTTCCGGCTTCCCGGGAAGCCCTGGACCTGTTGATGGAAGGATACCGTAAGGGGCGCTTCGGAGTTATCGACGTTACGGATGCCGAACGCCGTTTGTACGAACTGCTGGAGCGCTATCACGACGCTCTTGTCAGTTTTCATCATGCAGCCGCCACGGTTGAAAGCCTGACCGCAGAACCGCTTTATCCCGGTTCGATTACGTTTGTTGACCTCGGAGAACAGAAATCATGAAGCTGACCAGCCTTTTAGTCGCAATGAGCATCCTTGCAGTGTCTGGCTGCAACCGGCATGCGGACGGAAATGCTCACGAACACAAGGACGCACATCACGGGGATGATCACGCTCCGGTACGGAAAGGTCCGAACGGCGGGCGCATGCTGGAGGACGGGCCCGCAGCCATCGAGGTCCGGATATTTGAGACGGGAATCCCTCCGGAGTTTCGCGTCTGGGCGTATGAAAATGACAGGCCTCTGGACCCTTCCAGTGTCGAACTGAAAGCCGTTCTTGGGCGTTTTGGCGAAAAGAAGCAGGAGATCGGCTTCGAAGCCTTAAACGGGTATCTCCGTGGCACCAGTACAGTTTACGAGCCCCATTCGTTCAAGGCGGACTGGGAACTGAAATCCGGCGGAAAGACTTACCGCTTCTCATACGAACAGCTCGAAGGCCGGACTTCTGTGCCCGCAGCCATCGCCGAACAGGCCGGCATCAAGACCCTGAGGGCAGGACCAGCCGAACTGCACGAATGGCTCCCCTTGCGCGGTCAGATCGTGCCCAACCGTGAACGGACCGCTCATATTCATCCGCGATACGCCGGCATCGTGCGGCGGATGAACAAGAGCGCCGGTGACCGGGTGACTGCCGGCGATGTTCTCGCCGTAGTCGAGAGCAACGAAAGCCTGTCGAACTACGAGATCAGGACAGGTATTAACGGTATCGTACTGGATACCCATGCGGTCATCGGCGAGTTTATCTCGCCGGACGACCGGATGTTTACCGTTTCCGATCTCAGGGATGTCTGGGTTGAGTTGTCCGTGCCGAGACAGGATTTGTCCCGGGTCAGGTCCGGACAGTCCGTTCAGGTCCGGGCGCCGAATACCGGAACCGTTACGGCAAGAATCTCATTCGTAGCTCCGATAGTAGACGAAGATACCCAGTCGTCCGTGGCAAGAGCGGTCATGCCAAACTCCGGATCGGTCTGGAGGCCTGGTCTATATGTCGATGCGCTTGTCACTACCGACACCCGCAAAGTGAACCTCGCCGTCAGGTCCACGGCGATACAGACCTTCCGGGACTGGATTGTCGTCTTCCAGAAGTGGGGCGATGAATATGAAATCGTACCGGTCGAAACCGGCGCCACGGACGGCGAGTGGACTGAAGTCACCGGCGGCCTGGAAGCGAATACCGAATATGCCTCCGAAGGTTCATTTGTAATCAAGGCCGACATTCTCAAGTCGCAGGCCTCGCACGATCACTGAAAGGGGATCATCCATGCTGGAAAAACTCCTTTCAGGCTCGATCCGTCACCGGTGGCTGGTGCTGCTGGCTACTGCGGCCGCAGGCGCCCTGGGGCTGTACTCGCTTGCACATCTGCCGATCGACGCGGTTCCGGACATCACGAACGTACAGGTCCAGATCAATACCGAGGCGGCAGGCTATACCCCCGAAGAGTCCGAGCAGCAGATCACGACGATAGTGGAGACTGCCATGGCGGGCTTGCCACGGCTGGAGCGCACGTGGTCGGTCTCTCGATACGGGTTGTCGCAGGTCACCGTCGTTTTCGAAGACGGTACCAGCGTGTACTTCGCCCGTCAGCTCATAGCCGAACGGCTTCAGTCCGTTGCGTCGCTCCTTCCGGCCGGGATCACGCCGGAACTGGGACCTATAGCGACGGGGCTTGGCGAGATCTTTATGTGGACGGTCGAGGCCGGGGAAGAGGCACGAAAGCCTGACGGAAACCCCTACAGCCTGTCCGATCTCCGGACTGTCCAGGACTGGATCGTCAAGCCGCAACTTCGAAACGTTCCCGGCGTCAATGAAGTGAACACCATCGGCGGTTTCGAACGGCAGTACCATGTAACCCCCGATCCTTCCCGTCTGGCGGCTTTCGGACTTTCGGCTGGAGACCTTCTGGGCGCCCTGGAACGGAACAACACGAACACAGGCGCGGGCTATCTGGAGCGTAACGGGGAACAGCATCTGGTACGTCTGCCCGGCCGCCTCCAGACGCTCGAAGAGATCGGCGATGTAGTTGTCACCAGCCGTCGCGGCGTGCCCGTCAGGGTTCGGGATATCGCCCAGATCGAATTCGGACGCGAGCTCAGGACAGGTGCGGCGACCGAAAACGGCCGGGAAGTAGTCCTTGGCACGGCTTTTATGCTGATCGGAGAAAACAGCCGGGAAGTGTCGCATGCACTTTCTGAAAAGCTGGATGCCATTGCCGGGTCCCTTCCGGAAGGCGTCAGGGCCGTGGCGGTCTACGACCGGACCCGTCTCGTAGACCGGACGATAGCGACGGTACAGCGGAATCTCGCTGAAGGGGCCCTTCTAGTGATCGCCGTGCTGTTCCTTTTCCTCGGAAATCTGCGCGCGGCACTGATAACCGCTCTGGTTATTCCCCTCACAATGCTGATAACGGCAACGGGGATGCTGAAAGCGGGAATCAGCGCCAACCTGATGAGTCTGGGCGCCCTTGATTTCGGCCTGGTAGTGGACGGCGCCGTCATTATTGTCGAAAACTGTATCCGCAGGATTTCCGAAGAGCAGAGGCATCTGGGCAGGGCTCTGACTCTCGAAGAACGTCTCAAGAGCGCATTCGATGCTTCCCGTGAAGTCCGTCAGGCCACCATGTTCGGAGAACTGATCATCATGATCGTTTATCTTCCGGTGCTGACGCTCTCGGGCATCGAAGGGAAGATGTTCACCCCGATGGCCCTGACCGTCGTGATCGCACTGGCGGGGGCTATGCTTCTCTCGGTGACCTTCGTGCCGGCTGCCGTGGCCGTATTCCTGTCCGGCAGAGTTTCCGAGACCGAAAACCGGCTGCTCGCGGCCGTGCGAAATTCCTATGAACCGGTACTCGATTTCGCATTGCGGCGGAGGAATCTCGTTCTTTCGGGTGCCGCCGGACTGGTATTCTTGAGCGTGCTGTCGGCGGCACGGCTTGGAACCGAGTTCGTTCCATCGCTGGACGAAGGGGATATAGCCCTCCATGCCCTCCGGATTCCTGGCACGGGTCTGGAACAGGCCGTCGAAATGCAGCACCTTCTTGAAAGGAAGGTCAGCGAAGTTCCGGAAGTCGAGCGGGTCTTCGCCAAGATAGGCACGGCGGAAATCGCCACCGACCCGATGCCGCCGAGCGTTGCCGACTGCTTCGTGATCCTGAAGGACCGCTCGCTCTGGCCCGATCCACGGAAACCCAAAGCCGAAGTCGTTCGCGACATTGAAAGGGCGGTCGGTGATCTTCCGGGTAACAACTACGAATTCACCCAGCCGATCCAGATGCGTTTTAACGAGCTTATTTCCGGCGTCCGGAGCGACGTGGCGGTCAAGATTTACGGAGACGATCTGGATCTTCTGAAACGGCTGGGAGAGACCGCCGCCAAAACGCTGGAGCGGATATCCGGCGCCATGGACGTCAAAGCCGAGCAGATCACCGGCCTTCCTTTCCTTACAATCACACCGGACCGTGAACGGTTATCCCGTTTCGGCCTGAACGGTGCCGATGTTCAGGAACTTGCGCAGGTGGCGATCGGAGGAGTGCAGGCCGGGACCATAATCGAGGGAGACCGGCGTTTCCCGCTGATTGTTCGCCTGCCCGAGTCGGTCCGGGCCAGTCCCGAACAGATCGCCCGTCTGCCTCTTCTCGCTCCGGCGGCCGCAGACAGGATACCCGGCCGTTTTGCGGAACGGCTGACAGAGCGGTTTATTCCCCTTTCGTCTGTCGCATCAATAGAGACTTCCGAAGGTCCGAATCAGATCCGGCGTGAGAGCGGCAAACGGCTGATTGTTGTCACCGCGAATGTGCGCGGCCGCGACCTGGGAGGTTTTGTTGAAGAGGCACAGAAAGCAGTCGGTGAATCGGTATCGCTTCCTTCCGGCTACTGGATCAGTTGGGGAGGACAGTTCGAACATCTGATCTCGGCGACAACGCGCCTCAAGCTGGTGGTCCCGCTAGCCCTGGGCCTGATTTTCCTGCTGCTTTATCTCAGCTTTGGCCAGGTCCGGGACGCGGTCATTGTTTTCACCGGAGTGCCGCTGGCGCTGACGGGGGGCGTATTTTCGCTCCTGCTGCGGGGTATCCCTTTCTCGATCTCTGCGGGAGTTGGCTTTATCGCCCTTTCGGGCGTCGCCGTGCTGAACGGACTGGTGCTGGTAACCTTTATCCGGTCCCTTGAAGACTCCGGAAAATCTCTCGAAGTCGCAGTCCGGGAAGGATCAGTATCGAGACTGCGGCCCGTACTCATGACGGCGCTCGTCGCCTCGCTAGGATTCATTCCGATGGCTATATCGACTGGAGCCGGATCTGAAGTGCAGCGGCCGTTGGCTACCGTCGTGATTGGCGGGATTGCCAGCTCAACCTTGTTGACTCTCGTAGTGCTGCCAGTGCTTTGCGTAATCGCCGGAACACGGCCGCAGCAAAATGCAGAGGCTAACTAACCTGTCTTTGAACTGAAACGGACGGCTGATGACAGGGAATAGCGATTGTATTCGGCATTAATTGGAAGAAGGGCCGTTAAAGCCCTTCCTGGGTTTTGATCCTGTCCCAACATGGCGCACCAAGTTTCTTCTCCCCCGTTTTCAGCCAACATATTGAACGGAAAAGCCAAGGAATATCCGACACTTCCGCTTGAGACGGTCAGGTTCAAGCACACGGATCTGGCGAGTTTCGCCTTTTCGAGCGGCAGGGCCGATTCCCAAGGCGTTTCGAGCTAGAGCCTACGGGCCTCCCAAACGCGGCGCTTCCGCTACACCCGGCTTCCAAAAATCGGCGTTCCCGAAGATGAGGGTGCGGGGTGGCGTGAAGCCTAACTTCGACATAGTACGACGAATTCCGCAGCTAGGACGGTCCATCTGCTGCTTTGTTCATTAATTGGGGAAGACACAATCTTCAGTTTCTAAGTGGTTCAAAAATATCAAAATTTCTCTGTGCGTCTATGACGATAATACTAGCTATCCATTTCTGGGAACTTCTGGTATCGTAATCGTTGCCTATGAGGCGAATAGTTGCTGCGCTGGTCCTGATTCTACTTAATGCCGTCTCGGCATTTGCGGCTGCCTGCCGTACGGATTGCCTCAAAATTCCGGAAAGTTCCGCCGCCGTATCAGCAGATTATACAACCGATCCGAATGCCGGTTCTCCGTGTCACGGACAGGGCAACGCTCAAAGTCACAACAAGAAGACCGCACGTTTTGGAGATTGCCAGCGTGAACTTTGCTCTAACGCGTTCACGATTGACGATGTACGCAAATACGATTCCGGTCATGTGCTGGCTGACGGCCCGGCCGTAGAGTTTGCATCCCCAATACTGCAACTAAGTGCGCCAACAGATCAGCGCATTATTGTGCCTGCTTCCGCGGATCACCAGACGGATCCGCCGTCGCTTTGTTTCACCGCCACGGTTGTCCTGACGTTTTGATCCATCGACAGCTGCTCCGGGGCGGGCGCGTCGGCGCCTGCCGCATGTGCTTGCCTGTACCACGTTTATAACCCGCAGCATTGCTGTACTTATGCATGGCCTGAATTCGGCTGGCTGGATCGATACGAATGGAAAAGAGAATCATACCGATACTCTCCCTTGTCAGGTATGCCCTCATTGGAACGGCACTCGGGTACGGGTTTAGTCCCGCGCCGTCGAGAGCCGGTGAAGATAGTATTCCGGAAGTAACGCTGGAATCCCTGCTCTCTGAGGTCCGGCACGCCAACCCCGGCCTGCAGGCAGCAAAGGCCCGCTATCTGGAGGCATTGGCTGAAGCCCCTCAGGAAGGGTCGTTAGCTGATCCGCGTTTCATGTTTCAGTACATGATCCTTCCAGGCGAGACCCGGGCTGGGCCGCAGCGCTACCGGTTCGAGATCGAACAGGAGTTTCCGTTCTGGGGCGTTCGCGGTCTGAGAGAGTCGGCCGCAACCCAGCAGGCGGAAATGTCCCGTTCGGATGCATCGTCAGCCGAATTCGACCTTGCCCTTGAAACCAAAAATGTATTCTTCGAATGGTGGTATATAGAGCGGGCGCTTGAGATCAACCGGATCAACCGCGACCTGCTGAGCGCATTCAGAAAGGCCGCCGAGGATCTCTACCGGTCCGGACAGGCACCGCAGAGCGATCCTCTCAAGGCTGCCGTCGAACTGGCGAGGACCGGAGCGGCGGAAGCGGCCTTGGTCCGCATGCAAAAAGTCGCCGTGGCCCGTATCCGGAGTCTTATCGGAACCTCCGGAGAGCCTGTTCGGGGGCGGCCGGTCCTGCCTGACGTTCCGGTCGTCTCGCCGGACCCGGAGGCTGCCCGGGCCATCGCTCTCGGGCATCGGCCCGAGCTGACGGGGGCCGACGCGCAGGTATTTGCCGCCAAAAACAGGACTGAGATTGCCTACAAGGGATACTGGCCGGATTTGTCTTTGGGGCTGATGTACGCACCGACCAAAGGCGGGACCAATCCGGGTTTCCCCGAAGATGGGATGGATGACCTTGCCATCAGGGCGGGAATCGATATTCCTCTCCAGTTGAACCGGCGCAGGGCCGCCATCGCGCAATCCGAAGCCGGCGTTCGAGCTGCGGAATACAGCCGGGACAGTGTAAGAAACCGGATCGTATTCGAGGTCATCGAAACCAGTGAGCGCCTGACGGAAGCGGTCAGGGTCCGCGACCTGTACCGGAAGGAAATCCTGCCGGCGGCCGATCTGGAACTTCGTTCGGCCAGACAGGCTTATGTCAGCGCCCGGATCGGCTTTACATCACTGCTCGACAGCGAACGTTCTTATATCGGAGTTCTTTTGGAAGAGGCGGAGGCAGTCCGGATGTACTGGCAATCGCTTGCAATGATGGAACGCGCACTGGGCGTCAGCCTGATGCCCGGCAATCTGCCCTGCGGCGGAACTCCGCCTGCCTGCGGAAACGATGGAGCGCCGCAATGAAAACCCTTCTCGCGAAATACCGGGAATTGCTGGGGGCCGCCGCTCTGGTCGTGGCGGGATTTGCAGTCTACCAGCTGCTTTCGCCGGAAACCCCCAGTAAGCATCCCGATGCAGTCCATCCCGGGGAAGACGGAAGTCAGGCCGGGGACCACTCCCGCCACAAGGCGGAAACGGCTCCGGCGGCGCAGCAGCCGGAAATCTGGACGTGTTCCATGCATCCCCAAATCCGGCACACCCGGCCGGGCCATTGCCCGATCTGCGGCATGGATCTCACGCCCGTACGTGAGACAGATGCAAACCGGGCCGCCGTGGAGACGGAGAGGGTTGCCCGCCGGATCCTGTTCAAAGAGATCAGGGCCGTCGGAAAGCTGTCTTTTGACGAAAGCGGTCTGGCCTCGATTGCCGCGCGTGTTGCAGGCCGCGTCGACCGGCTTTATGTGGACTTTACCGGTTCGACGGTAAGGCGGGGGCAGCATCTTGTCGATATCTACAGTCCCGAACTTCTCGTCGCCCAGCGGGAACTCCTGCTTGCATCGGATGCAGGCGGTGTTCCGGGCGGGCTCCACGAAGCCGTCCGGTCCAAGCTGCTTCTGTGGGGCCTGTTGCCCGGCCAGATCAGGGAAATCGAGCAGTCCGGCCAGCCGCGGACGCATGTCACGATCTATGCGCCGGAAGGGGGGACAGTCATCGAGAAGAACGTACGGGAAGGCCAGTATGTCAAGGAGGGCGACATCCTGTACCAGGTGGCGAGGCTCGATCCCATATGGCTCAACATCGATATCTACGAGTACGACATGACCTGGGTGCAGGCGGGGCAGCCGGTCAGAGTTGCTGTCGAGGCCTATCCCGGCGAGGTATTTGAAGGAACCGTCACGTTCGTCTCTCCCTATCTCGACGATACGACACGCACAATCACCGCTCGCGTCAACCTGAAGAATCCGGATGGACGGCTGAAGCCAAACATGTACGCGTCCGCGTTCATCCGGGTAAAGCTCAGCGGCGAAGGAAAAGCGGCGGGTACGGGGAGATCCGGCACCTATTCATGTCCGATGCATCCGGAGATTGTCCGGGACGGGCCCGGCAGATGCCCCATCTGCGGGATGAAGCTCGTCGTGGACACGGGTAGTCCGCCCGCCGCCGGCCCAAGCGAGGGGATTCTGGCAATTCACGCCGGTGCGGTTCTGGATACCGGCGAACGAAAACTTGTGTACCGCCGCGGTGCGGGCACCGAATTCGAGCCTGTAGAGGTCAGTCTTGGGCCCCTTGCCATCGCCGGTCCCGGGAAGAGTGCGGGCGGCCGTTTCTATCCGGTCATATCGGGTCTTTCGGAAGGGGATGAGATCGCCGTTCGCGGCGCGTTCCTGATCGACAGCCAGAGGCAGATCGAAGGAAAACCGAGCTTGTTGTTCCCCGATGGACAATCAGGAGCGCTGCTCCACGGCGGCCATCAAGGCGGGCACTGAGGGTTCAGCCATGAATGCAGTTATCCGCTGGTGTCTCGGAAACAGGCTGCTCGTCCTGATCCTTTCGGCTGCCCTCTTCGCCGCCGGACTGTCCGGGTTCCAGCATACTCCGGTCGATGCGATCCCGGATATCGGCGAAAAACAGGTGATCGTCTTTGCAGACTGGCCAGGGCGCTCGCCCCAGGATGTCGAGGACCAGGTTACCTACCCGCTGACCGTCAGCATGCAGGGAACCCCGGGCGTCAAGACCATTCGCTCCATGTCCGGCTTCGGGTTCTCGATGGTGTTCGTCATCTTCAAGGATGACACCGATTACTACTGGGCCCGGTCGCGGGTGATCGAAAGGCTCAGCGTCGCACAAAGCCGGGTTCCCCCGGGCGTAACGCCGGCACTCGGTCCCGATGCCACGGCCCTCGGCCAGATCTACTGGTACACCCTTGAGGCCGACGGGGCCGATCTTGCCCAGTTGCGCTCCGTTCAGGACTGGTATGTCAGGTACCAGCTGAACTCGGTCGAAGGCGTATCGGAGGTCGCGAGCATCGGCGGACACGTCAAGCAGTATCAGATAGACGTTCACCCCGACAAGCTCCGCGCACACCGGGTGACGCTGCCGGAAGTCTACGAAGCGGTGGCCCGCAGCAATATCGACGTCGGGGCGAAAACCGTCGAAAAGGCCGGTATGGAATTCTTCATACGCGGCGTCGGATTTGTAAAAGGCGCCGCCGATCTCGAAAACATCGTCATCCGGCAGGAAGCGGGAACGCCGATTCTCGTCAGGAACGTGGCCACCGTCCAGCTCGGTCCCGACTTCCGGCGCGGAGCGCTGGACAAGCATGGGCAGGAAGCTGTCGGTGGGGTCGTTCTCATGCGGTACGGCGAGAACCCCCTCGCCGTCATCGAGCGCCTGAAATTGCGGATCGCGGAGATCGAGCCGGGGCTGAAAATCCCCCTCGCCGGCGGAATGGAAGTGCCGGTACGCATTGTCCCGTTCTATGACCGGACCGATATCGTCAAGGAAACAATCAGCACTCTGTCGGAAGCCCTGATCGAGGAAACCCTCGTGGCGGGTGCAGTTGTGCTGCTTTTTCTGCTTCATTTGCGCAGTTCGCTGGCAATCCTGCCGGCGCTGCCCCTGTCGCTCGCCCTGAGCTTTCTGGCGATGTATCTGCTTGGCATCGACGGCAACATCATGTCGCTTGCCGGGCTTGCGATCGCGATCGGCGATATCGCGGATACCGGCATCATCATGACCGAGAACATCTATCGCCGGGTGATCGAAGAGCCGGACAGGCCGTATTCAGAAGTGGTTCACGAGGCGGCTACGGAAGTTGCCGGAGCCATTGTGACGGCAGTTTCAAACACACTGATCTCCTTCATCCCGGTATTTTTCCTGACCGGTCAGGAGGGAAAACTGTTCAAGCCGCTGGCTTACACCAAAACGTTCGCCATCGGTGCCTCGGTCGTGCTCTCGGTGACACTGGTGCCGGTACTTGCCTACTATCTGCTGAAGCCGTCCCGCTGGAGCAGGCGCCAGTCGGCCGTATGGGCCGCTCTGGCGGGCGCCGTTGCGGCGCTGGCCGCACGGTATGCCATGGGGCCGCTGGGCATCTCCGCTACGGGAGCCGCAGCCGGCTGGCCCACGGCCACCGGCATCGGACTTATCGTCTTCGCCCTGGTGTATCGCGTGGGCCGGGAAAAACTCGTCTCCATGGACGGAAACATCGTGTCCCGGGCCGTGTACGGGACTTACCGTCCTGTCCTGCGATGGGTGCTCGGCCACAAGGCAGCCTTCATGTCGCTGCCAGTTGCAGTCGTGGCTGCCGGCTTGTGGATATTTTCGGCCACAGGCAGGGAGTTCATGCCTCCCCTGGACGAGGGTTCGGTGCTGTTTATGCCGTCGCTTCTGCCGTCGGCATCCCTGACTGAAGTCCAGAAAGCAGTGGCGACCCAGGACAAGGGCATCGAGAGCGTTCCAGAGGTTAAAAGCGTGGTGGGGAAACTGGGCCGCACCGAGTCCGCACTCGATCCGGCGCCGGTCAGCATGGTGGAAACCATCATCGTGCTGCGGCCGGAAAATGAGTGGCGGCCCGTTCATGCAGACCGCTGGCACAGCGATATCCGGCGGCCTGACTGGCTCCGGTCCGTGCTCAAAGATATCTGGCCGGAGCAGAGGGAACGAACCAAAGAGGATATTCTGGCCGAGCTGCAGGCCGCGACGGACCTGCCGGGCGTTCTGCCGACATGGCTTCAGCCCATACAGACCCGGATCATCATGCTCCAGACAGGGTTCCGGGCGATGATGGGGATCAAGATCTTCGGTTCCGATCTCAAGGAGATCGAGCGAATCGGCCTCCAGATGGAACGCATCCTGAAAAACGTTCCGGGTGCATCCGATGTCGTGGCAGACCGGATCATTGGGAAACCTTACATCGAGTACGAGATCGATCGCGAGGCGATTGCCCGGTACGGGATCAGGATCCGGGATGTGCAGGATGTCATCGAGGTCGGCGTCGGAGGCGAGAATCTGACGGTTTCGGTTGAAGGACGCGAACGGTATCCGATCCGGGTGCGCTATCCGAAAGAACTTCGCGACGATCCCGAAGACCTCGAAAGGGTGCTGGTTCCGGCATCGACCGGCGCACAGATTCCGATCGGACAGGTCGCCCGCATCCGGCGGGTCTTCGGCCCGCAGGAAATCAAGAGCGAGAACGGGCTGCTCGTCGGCTATGTGACGATGAACACGAGAGACCGGGACGAAGTCAGTGTCGTTGAGGATGCGGAGCGGCTGCTGCGCTCCGAAAAGGAGAAAAGCGACCGGTTAATAGCCGAAGGCCGGCATGCCGAAGCCACTCTTGCCGTTCCCTCAGGTTATCACTGGCAATGGGGAGGCCAGTTTGAGAATCAGCAGCGGGCGACGAAACGCCTTTCCGTCCTGGTTCCGATAGTCCTGCTGGGGATGTTCGTCATGCTCTATCTGGGATTCGGGAAATGGTGGCTGGCATTCCTGGTTTTCTTCTCCATCGTCGTTTCAGCCGCCGGCGGATTCATCATGCTCTACTTGTGGGGATCGAATCTGAGCGTCGCGGTCTGGGTCGGCTTCATCGTGCTGTTCGGAGTGGCCGATGACGACAGCGTCGTGATGCTGACTTATCTCGAGCAGGTCTTTGCTGGCAGGCGTGGAGACCACGCGCCGCAGACGCCAGAACAGGTCAGGGAGCTGGTCATAGAAGCGGGTCTGAAAAGAGTCCGCCCGGCGCTCATGACCATGGCCACGACGGTGATCGGCCTGCTTCCGGTATTTCTTTCAAGCGGACGCGGGTCCGACGTCATGCAGCCGATGGCGATCCCCAGCGTCGGCGGCATGGCCGTCCATCTCATCACCATGTTCGTAACTCCATGTCTCTACTGTGCCGTCATGGAATGGGAGTTACGTGCGACAGGAGAATAACGAGGTATGCGTGCAGGTGCTGCATGGCGTTCGCCGCTTGATGCGGATGTTTCCGCTGGCGGGGGATGTCGGTGGCGGCGAAGTGGTATGCCATCCGGCCAGCTTCGATCGTCTGTCACCTACCATACCAAGTTCCGGCGCCACGGATCGGGACGCCGGGATGAAATGAATGCGAAACCGAGCACCATTGCATCTGGACTGCCGGACACTGGGCAAGGCTGGAATTTCCCCGAGTTCCTCTTCTGGAGCGTTCTGGTCGGGACCGTTTTTGGGGCGGGTTATCTCGGCATTCCAAGAATTCTGGGCGAGCAACCGGGCTATGATTTATCGATCGGCATAGAAACCAAGATCCCCTATATCGGCTGGACCGCAATTCCCTATTGCCTTGGATATGTGATCGTCTTCGCCCCGATATTCCCGTTCCCGCAGTCCTATTACATGAGGCGTGGTGCAGCGGCATATCTACTGACCATGGCAGTATCCTTCGCCTTGTTCCTGCTGATACCAGTCAGGTGCATCCCTCCACCAGTCACGGGTGCGGTCGATTCGTTCCTGTTACCCCGCCTCCCGTGGCTGGACGACAAGGGATGGAATGCGTTCCCTTCCCTCCATGTCGCTATGACAACGCTTGCCTGTCTGTCACTTTTCAAGGTTTCATCAAAAATTTCAGTTCTCTCGTTCTGCATCTGGGCTTCAGTGTTTGCAAGCACCCTGCTTCTGAAGCGCCACTATCTGGTGGACGGTATTGCCGGAACGATAGTGGGGGTGACGGTGCATTATTTGGTTATTGAGCCCGAATTCCGGCGGCGGAGGGTTCCGTGGGCTTTCTGATTTGTGCCTGCCTCTTCGCCGCTGCCATGAATGGACCGCACATGACTGCCAGTCCCGCTGAGCTTACCCGGACCCGGATATTTGATCACGTTTCAATTGAGATTGCCGATCCAGGTCCGTGGGTTCTTCGAACTCGAAAAGGTGCGGGTTGGATCGACCTGGAGACCGATACGTTCATGGGCATTGCTTCAAACCGCTTTGATCTCCATTTTCGTGCAGGTCGGATGGGCCCGGCCGGTGCAGATATTCCCAAGGACGCCAAGAGCCGGCTTACCGTGCGAACCGGCGACGGGCTGGAGCGTCGCGAAGGATTTCTTGTGAAGAAGGAAGCTTTGTCCGTCAAGGATACCCGGATGACTTCCGGTTCATTCCGCGGGCCATACCTGGAGGCAGAGTTCCCCGGCGGCTCCGGATTTTTCAGGAATTTAAGGCTACCCGGAGCAGAAATAAACCTGGTCAACGCACTCCGGCTCCGGTTCGATGCGTTGATTCTCAGTATCATGCAAACCGGCCGAACCGAAAAGGATTTCCGGTGGACTACCAGATCGCTGGAGAACGGAAATTCCTGCTCTCTTCGCCGGTCGGAAGCATCAGTACGTGCGCTTGTCAGGTATATCGAACCCCGGGAACAGAGCCTGCTGATCTGCGATAATCTTCTGCTTCAAGATATTGAGCTTGCCATTCCGGGTATCGTCATGAATCTGGGTTCCAGGATTGCTCTGCATAATGGTTTTGAGGTTCCAGACGGTACGCTAGCTCTCCTTCCAGGAGCCGCAGGAGTTCAGCCTTTAGCAAGCATCACACCTGGTGCGGCATATGAGTGGATTGTTTTAGCAAACCCATCCGGGGCTTTTCTTCATTGGCTTGAGTTACGTGGAAGCGCGGTCAGGCTGAACCCGCGATTGCATATTCAGTCCGGAAGGACCGGTACGGTTATCGGTTACCGGGTTGATGACATCGACAAAAACTGGAATGAGGCGGCCGGCCATCAGGAAACGGTTTTGCTCGGACAGCGGGTTGCAGTACTCGGTGGAAGAGACTGGTATGAATTAATGCAGTCGGCGGATTTTTCGGCTTCTTTGGCAAAATCACTGGACAGTTCGCCGTCACGCTGGACTGCGACGCTGGAGATGCTGCCGTGAATTCACCGGTTGAAATCCTGCGGACACTTTACAGACTCTCGGTCATAGCAGGAGTGACTGGTGCTGTCGGTGGCGTGGCGAGCGCGTGCTTCGCCGCTGGAAAAACGCCCGAATGGGGGTATGAGCATTTAAGCCTGTACTGGTCTGGCGGCATCCTGCGAGGCTGTGGCATCAAGGCCGAGGCACGTGGTCTCCAGCATCTTCTTCCCGGAAAACCCTGCATATTTGTCTCCAATCACGGAAGCGAATGGGACTGGTATCTCTTTACCCATTTTGTCAGGCTCGACTGGCGGGCTGTCATTCGGGCTGATCTGAAACGGTTTCCTTTGGGTGGAGCGATGTCGGTGAAGACAGGTCAGATTTTCCTGCCGCCGAGAGCGTCCACGGCCGGTTTAATCGAACAATGCAGGCCGGTACTGGCGCGGGGAACTTCTATATTGATGTACCCGGAAGGGAAACGGCCCAGAGGCAAAATGCTCGGCAGTTTTCATCGAGGGGCATTCGAACTGGCACTTGCGTGCAATGTCCCGATCATTCCAGTCGCTGTTGTGGAACAACATCCGTCAACAAAAGAAGGCGCATTGGGGCGCGGCTTCGGACATGACCCCGGGAAAGTGACCTTAACCGTGCTCCCGCCGATCTACCCTTCTACTCCGGCGTTAAAATTGATGGAAGAAACCCGCAACCTGATCCAGGGTATGATTATTGCCGTATAAGTCCGCTTCGCTGATATAGGTCTATTCGGGCGTTAAAGTCCCCCTTGGGTTTTGATCCTGTCCCACATGGCGCACCAA
>CAZUMS010000029.1:0-49090 GCA_964621525.1 uncultured bacterium | reverse complement strand
TCCAGACGGCTCCCCTCATCTTGAGGGGAGCTGCCCGGAGGGCTGAGGGGTGGAACTCCGGAGGCGCAGAGGCGGCGGAACGCCGCGACTGATGTTTGAAAACTGAATAGTCGATGACGGGGCGGGCGGTGGCTCACCCGCCCCTGGCTTCAGCTCCCGGCTTTGCGGGTGCTGTCGCCGGCGTCGCCGTCCGCGGGGTCGGAGCGGGTGCCGGTCCTGGGCTGGACTTTCTTCAGTTTCTGGAGGACCGATTCCGCCCGCTGGAGGTCGCGTCTCGCCTTTTCGTGGGCGGGGTCGATGAGCAGCACGAGCCGCCACTGGTCGGCGGCGCGGGCGATCTCTTCTCCGCGGTAGTATTCGAGCCCCTTCTTGTAGAGGTCTTCCACGGTGGGGGTGAGTTCGCGAAGGAGCGCGTCCTTCTTCTCGAGCGCGGTCTGCGAGGCGGGGTCTTCGGCGAGGGCGGCGTTCAGCTTCTCGATCGCGCACCGGTAGTCGCCCCCGGTCTGGCACTTCTCCGCCTGCGTGAGGAGTCCCTGCACGGCGGCGGCGAGCTTCGTCTGCTCGGCCTTTTCCGTGCGGGCGAGGGCGGGGGCGTCGTTCAGCCGGAGCTGGTCGAGGTAGTTCTTCGCCACCGGGTAGCCGGGCCAGCGGCGCGCGATCTTGTCGTAGGCGTCGCGGGCTTCCTCGAAGCTGCCCGCGTTCCAGTGGCGGGCGGCCTCGGCCATGGCGGCGTCGAGGTCGGCGCGCCAGCTCCGCTCCACCTGGGCGAGCTCTTCCTGCGCGGCCGGGTCATAGGGGTCGATGTAGGTGAGCTTCACGAGCATCTCGTGGGCGCCCGCAAGGTCCCCGGTCGCCTTCTCCGAGTCGATCAGCTTGCGGTACTCGGCCTTTCGTCCCTCGTAGTCGGCGCGGATCCCCTGGTATTTCTGGGAGAGTTCGTCCCGGCGGCGCGGATCCACTTCGAGCAGGGCGAGCAGCGTCTTCGCCGCTTCGGCGAGCCGCCCGCGCTTGTAGAGGGAGTTCATCTGCTTCACTCGCCCGTCGATGTCGGCGGCCAGCAGTTTCTCCGTTTCCTTCACCTTCTGGTCGGTGTCGCTGCCCGGCGGGGCTTCCTGCCAGAGCCGGATCGCCTCGTAGTAGCGGCCTTCCTCGACGAGCCGGGCGGCCTTCGGCGTCGCGGACGACGGCCGCTCGCGGGAGTCTCCCGAAAACCACGCGCAGCCCGCGTTCACGAGCAGCACGAGGGCGAGGGGGAGGAGGTAGCTGTGGCCGCGTTTGTTCATCGGACGGGTTCTCTTCCCAGTATAGCCGGAATTCGCGCGGAAGGCCGGGTTATGACCCTTCGGCTGCCCGGACCAGCTCGCGGGCCAGCGCGCCGGGGTGCTTCCCATGCAGCGCGCCGATGACGGCGGCGGCCCTGGCGCCGCTCCTGAGGACTTCCCCGATCGTGGCGGCGGTGATCCCGCCGATGCCGATGACGGGGATCTTCACGGCGCGGCTGACCTGCCGGAGGTCGTCCAGGGATCTCCGGGGCCGGAGCCGGTCCTTGTTCGAGGTGGGGTAGAGCGGCCCGAATCCCACGTAGCTCGCGCCGCCCCGCTCTGCCCGCCGGGCTTCGGCGGCCGAGTTGGTGGAGACGCCGACGATGGCTTTGGCCCCGAGAATCCGCCGGACGTCTTCCAGGGGGAGGTCTTCGGGGCCCACATGGCAGGCCGCGCCGAGCAGTTTCGCCACGTCCACCCGGTCGTTCACGACGAACAGGGCGCCGCTCCTCCGGCAGACCGCCTGGAGTTTCCGGGCAAGGGCGGCGTAGTCGCGGGGGGTGGCGTCCTTCCACCGGAGCTGGATCGTGCGGACGCCCGCACCGGTCCATTCCCGTACGGTCCGAATCGGGTCGTCCGTGTGGGCGGGGGAGACAATTCCATAAACTCCGGCAGGTATCCGTTGTGCGCCCATGGCCAGCGGTCATATACTACGCTTCACTTCAATTCGAGTCCCCCTCCCCGTGGAAGGAAGTCCGTTCAGATGGAACTCGCATGTCCCAAGTGCGCCGCTCCGGTGGTGCTCCCCGAGGCCCAGAGAAACCAGGCGAAGGTTTTGCTGAAATGCACCGCGTGCGAGCACATGTTCGTCTGGAAGCGGGAGGACGCTCCGCCGCCGGCCGAGCCCGCGCCTGCGTCCGCGCCGGAGCCGGTTTCGGAGCCCATCGCCGAGATTCCAGAGGCTCCCGCACCGTCCGCTCCTGTCGATCCGGTTCCCGCGCCGTCGGCTCCACCGCCCCCTGCGCCGGTTCCTGCTGCACCTGCCCCGGCCGCGCCGCCGCCGAAGCCGAAGCCGGCGGCTCCGGCCGCCGCTCCGCTGCCGCCGGTGTCGGGCGTCCGGTGGAAGCCGCCCGAATCGAACGAATACGTCCTCGTGGTGCGCGAGTGGGCCGGGGACAAGCCGAAGCATCTGGCGGCGAAGCTCCTCATGGAGCGCGGCGTCGGCCGGCTGACCTACGAGCAGCACAAGAAGCAGTTCGAGACGCCTCCCTACGTCCTGAAGAAGATTCCCGCCGAACTGAACGGCGCGCTCTCGAAGCTGCTCGCCGATTCGCAGTCGAAGTTCGAGTCGGCCCCGGCGCCGCTCATGCTGTGCAGTTACCACGCGAACGATCTCAAGGCGGGCCACTGCTCCGAGTGCGCCCGTCCCCTCTGTGCCGTCTGTCTCAAGGAATCTCCCGTCTGCCGCGACTGCCGCGACAAGCAGAACCAGGCGGCCCGGCGGTCCGTCGAGGAGCAGCGTTCGAAGGTCCGGGTCGTCACGGATCCGGTGCTGCTCGGCGACCTCTCCCAGCTCCGCGTCATCGGCGTCGTCACGGCCGAGACCATGTGCGACGAGCACCAGCTCTTCGACTCGCTGACCAAGGCGATGAAGGGCACCGACCACACGGTCCTTGAGCAGGCGAAGGACCAGGCGCTCTCGCGGCTCCAGTTCAAGGCGCTCGAACTGGGGGCGACGGCGGTGTGCGATTTCCGGCTCACCCTGACCAGTTTCCAGGGGGACGCCATCGGCAAGTCGTTTGTGATCATCCAGGCGAGCGGAACGGCCCTCGGGTGAGGCTTCTCCCCACCCTGTGGGCGGCCTGTGAATAACCGGCTAACTGGTTGAAACTATTTGATTTTGTCCGCTCCGACCGGCACAATTGCCGGCTGTCCGGGCGGGGCGGGCCTAGACTCGCCGGGGGCGAAGCGGTAAACGGTTTCGCGGATTAATTCTGGAACGGGACACTGGGCGTCGCCGTTCCTGCGGGTACGAGCGGTTCGTTGAGAGCGATCATTTTAGCTGCGGGTCAGGGAACCAGGCTGCTTCCTCACACGGAACGCACGCCCAAGTGCCTGCTCGACCTGAACGGCGCCACGGTGCTCGAACTCCAGCTGAAGGCCTGCCGCCGCGCCGGGATCACCGAGACGGTCATCGTGACCGGATTCCAGTGGCAGCTTGTCGAGGCGTACGTCTCGCGCTGGCGCCAGAACGGCCTCGCCCGGGTCCGGATCGAGACCGCCTACAACCCGTTTTTCAACACGACGAACAACCTGATCTCCCTGTGGTCCGCCCAGCGGTTCATGGACGAGGATTTCATTACCATCAACGGCGACAACGTGTTCGACTGGCGGATCCTTCAGCGGCTCCGGGAGACGGGCAAGTACCCGATCACCGTCACGACGGCCCACAAGGACGCCTATGACGACGATGATATGAAGGTGCTGCTGGACGGCGACCGGATCACCGCGATCAACAAGGGAATTCCGCTCGACCAGGCGGACGGCGAATCGATCGGCATCATGAAGTTCACGGGTGAGGGGCGCGAGCGGCTCAAGTCGATGCTCGAGGACATGGTCCGCGGGCAGACGGCGGCGACCGACTGGTACACCCGGGCCGTGGAGCGTATCGCCCGGCGTGGCTATCCGGTCGGGATCTGCGAGATCGGCGACCTTCAGTGGGCCGAGATCGACTTCCCGGAAGACCTCGAAAAGGTCCGCAAGAACCTGCCGCTCTACTCGGCCGATCTTTAGATTTGGGTTTTCGCGCCGGACCGGGCAGGAACCGCTTCCTGCACGGCCTGCCCGGGCCTGTTACAGTCAGAGAGGTTTTTCCGTTTGTCCTTCCGTCTGGCGATCCGCATCCCCGGCCCCGTTAATGGTTTTCAGCCCGCGCTTGCCGGTGTGGCCGGCGTGCCGGTGCTGCTCCGGCTGCTGATCGGCGCCGTCCGCAACGGTGCGGAGCAGATCGAAGTGACGGGTTCGGACGTCGAGGCTGCGCGCCGTACCGTGGGTTCCGACCGGCGGCTGGCGGGTGCCGATATCTCCTGGGGCCCGCATCCCGCACCAAAGGTGGATTTCGTACAGGTTGAAGTGGACGCCGATGTAGTCGTGGGGAATTCCGTCTGGAAAGACCTGGACGCGGCGGACGGCCCGGTTACTGTCCCCGGTGCTCCGCGGTTCTTCAAGAACGACGGTGCCGGGACGCAGCCGGTTCCGCTCTGGACCGGAGAGACGCCCTCCCGCACGCACTTCGTCGTTCCGGTCCGGGAAAGGCCGGACATCCGGCGGGCCAAGTCGGCGATCTTCCGGAGCGTCTTCAAGCCTACTTCGGGCCCCGTGAGCGTTCACTTCAACTCGAAGCTGTCGATCCCAGTGAGCTGGGTGCTGTCGGAGACCGGCGTCACACCGAACATGATCACGGTGGCGACGACCCTGCTCGGGTTCGTCAGTGCCTGGATGTTCGTCCGCGGCGACCTGTGGGGTTTTTTCTGGGGCGGGACGATCTTCCAGCTCTGCGCGGCCTTCGACCGGTGCGACGGCGAGATCGCCCGGAGCAAGTTCATGGACTCTCCCTCGGGAGCGTGGGTCGATACGTTCGGCGACAACATTACCTACATCGCCTATCTCTCCGCACTGACACTTGGGTATGCGAAGTTCTCCGCAGCCGGAGGCCACTTCTGGGCCCCGTATGTCCATTACCTGGGCTTCGGCTCGCTGGCGTTGACCGTATTCCTGCTCGGCGGCATGTATCTCTATCTCTACCGGAACAAGAAGAGCGGAACCCTCGTGGCGGTCTACAAGGATTTCGAGGCCCGGGTGGACGGCAGGAAGGCCGGCATCGCTTACCGTCTGCTGGACCGGATCAAGATTCTCGGCAAGCGGGATTCCTGGTCGCTCGCCATCGGTGTCGCGGCGTGGCTCGGGTACCTGCTGGATGCGCCGTTTTTCTATCACCTTGTCTTCTTTGCGACGGTCGGGACCATTATCCTGATGAACGTCTATTTCTCGGTGGCGCGCAAGAGTCTGGGCGGTTGATCCGGCGTGGACCGTCAGAAAAAAAAGCTCCTCAAGGTATTCCTGCTCGTTGCCGGGCTCGGGGCGCTCGTCGCGCTGTTCGCCTGGCAGGGGTTCGGCGACGTCCTGGACCGCATCGTCAGTATCGGACCGTTTTACTTCGGCCTCATGCTGCTTCTCTCGTTCTTCTGGAACTTCTGCTCGACCCTCGCCTGGTGGTTCATCATCGAGGGCGATCCGAAACCGGTCGGTTTCTGGAAGCTGTTCCTGGTCCGCTGGATCGGAGAGAGCATCAACACCATCACACCGCTCATGAACCTCGGCGGCGAGCCGGTAAAGATGGTGATGATGCACCGCCATCTGAAAGATCACGAAGCGGCGGCTTCGGTCATCGTCGACAAGACCCTGTTTTCCGCTGCCAGCGTCCTTCATATGGTGACGGGCGTTGTGATCGGCCTTTTTCTTTTCGATCTGCCCGAAGCGGTGCAGTGGATTGAAATTCTTTTAACCCTGCTGCTTGTGGCCGGCGTAGTGATGCTGGTCACGTTGATTCGAGGAGGAAAAGCGCTAACGTCGGCCCTCGGCTGGGTCGAACGGCTGGGGTTCCGGATCTCGGGAAAGGTCCGGGACAAGGCCGCCGATATCGATACCGAGCTGGCGGCCTTTCACGGCCGTCATCGCGGGCGATTCTGGGCCGCCATCGCCGCGCACTTTGCAGGCCGCGCAAGCAGGATGTTCGATCTCACACTCATCGGCATGGCATTCGGAGTCCCGATATCTCCCTGGGCCGCCTACGCCATCGCGGCCGCTACGGTCATCGTGAATACGAGTTTTTCCTTTATTCCCCAGCAGGTCGGCGCCAACGAGGGCGGACACGCGTTGCTGTTCAAGGCAATAGGACTTTCCTGGGCGGACGGACTTTCGTCAGGGGTGTTACGCCGGGGCCGTACGCTCGTTTTCTCAGGGATGGGGTATGCCGCCCTGACGGTGTACCAGGCGCTGGCGCCTGCGGCAGAGTCGCAGGCCCTTTCCGATGCAAGACATGCGGAGGAAAGCGGTTCATGAGGCGCGGAACAGGAATGATTCTGGCCGTTTTCGGTTTCGCCATACCGGTATTCGCCGCCGATACGGAAGCTCCGCCAGCCGTCCCGGACGCTCGCCCTGTCTCATCGAAGGAGCGTTATCCGGGGCCGCCGCTTCCGGACGTGGACACCAAGGTCTACAACCTCGATGCCTGCCTCAGGATCGCCGACCAGATTTCGCCTGAAGTGATGATGCAGCGGCTCAAGATTGCCGAAAGCGAGGCGCTGGTAGCGCAGGCGAAAGCGGCGGCCTTTCTGCCCGAGTTTGGCGGCCGGTTTCTGGTCGGTCCGGCTCCCGGGCAGGATGTGATCGACGTTCCGGACGCCACCGCCTCGGGGTGTACGGACAACAACGCGGCTACCAGCTGTCCGACCGTCAGGGTCGAGAAGTCCAAGCCCCTGGAAAAACTCGGCCCGTTCGTCCGTTTCGAGCTCAACTTCGTTCAGCCGATATATACCTGGGGCAAGCTGTCGGCGGCCCGCACGCTGGCCGAAAGCGGGGTCCGGAACTCGCGTCTCGAAATGGCAGAGAAGCGGATCGAGGTCCGCAAGCGGATCCGGGAAATCTACTGGGGAATTCTGGCGGCCGAAGACGGCATCGACCTGATTGCCGACGTCGAGAACCAGCTCGCTGAAAACCGGGACAAGATCCGGCAGAAAATCGATGCCGGCGACGACGATGTGACGTTGACGGATCTCTACCGGGTCGAGATTTTCCTCGGTCAGCTCCGGATGCAGCTGGAAAAAATATACTCTCAGCGCGATCTGGCCCGTACCACGATGGCGATTTTCCTCGGCCTCGACCCGGAAGAAGAGTTCCGGCTGTCCGAGGAGGATCTGGCTGCCGTGGATATACAGCTTGATCCGGTGACGTTTTACGAGGATTCTGCATCCATCAACCATTTCAACGCGAAGCGGGTGGGTATCGGCGTTGAGGCCCGGTCGGCCCAGCTCGATACGCTCAAGCTCTGGTACAAGCCCGACCTGTTTGTCGCCGGGCAGGGCTTCGCGGCATATGCACCCCGGCGGCAGGTCGAATCCCTCTTCTCGGATGACTACTTCCGGTCGCTGGGGGGCGGCATCGTGCTGGGGCTTAACTTCGAGTTCAATGCCTGGATGCAGAACGCCAAGCGGGACGAAGTACTCGCCCAGTACGAGCAGGCCCGGATCGGTCAGGAAGCCGCTGTCATGGGACTGCGTATCCAGGCACGGCAGGCATTCTACGAAATGGTCCGCGCCCAGAAGACCGTGGATGCTCTCGTCGATGCCAATATTTCGAGCCGCAAATGGTTCCGCTCCTCGACGCTCAACTACAGCATCGGGGTCGAGACCACCGACAATCTTCTGATCGCCTACCAGAACTACCTGCAGACGCGGGGCGCTTATATCAATGCCCTGTTCGAGAACAACAAGGCCTGGGCTGAGCTGGTGCAGGCCGCCGGTCTGGAGGACCTCGACTGATGAAACCGTTTCGTATCCTTTGCGCTCTCCTCGTTCTGATTCCCGCGTCGTCCTTCGCCTCCGCGGAGCAGGAGCCGCTCACGCTGATCCAGAACCGGGACAAGGAGATCCGGGCCTATCTTTCGGACAAGAAGCTTCCGCTCACCGCCCAGCAGAAGGATCCACTGAAGGTGATGCTGAACGACATGTTCGACTACGAGCGGATCGCGCTCGATGCGCTCGGCGCCCGGAACCAGAAGGCCGCGACGAAGCCGGAACTTACGGAGTTCCTCAAGCTGTTCCGCGAGGTGACGGTGAACAATTCGGTGTCGGACAAGGGGCTTGAGTACTATTCCGGCGGCCGCATGCAGTACAGGAATCCCGAAGCCGTCGGCCGCCGGGTCGTGGTGTCGTCGAAGATCACCTACAAGGGCGAGGAAATCCGGCTCGACTATTTCTTCGAGAAGGGCGACAAGGGCTGGCGGATCGTCGATTACTCCGTCGACGATGCCTCGCTCGTCGATACCTACCGGGTGAGTTTCACCAAGATCATCAAGGACAACGGGTTCGGCGAACTGATCAGGCGGCTCAAGAACCGCCGGGATAACCCCGACGGCGACGCCAAGGTCGGCGGTGCCAGCAAGCTCTGACAGCCAGTTGACCTCTTTCGCGGCTGCCGGTTAACTCTCCGCGCGCTGAATGATCATTCATTCGGCAACGGAGAGGTTCCCCATGGCCACGCTTCGCGAACGCGTCCAGAAACTCGAAGACAAGCGCAAGGACACGCTGCTGCTGGGCGGCGAGGACAAGGTCAAAAAGCAGCACGAACGGGGCAAGCTCACCTGCCGCGAGCGGATCGGCCTGCTCGTCGATCCCGGATCGTTCATGGAATTCGGCCGCCTCGGTTTCCATCACGGGGACGATAAACAGCGTTCCCCGGCCGATGGCTGCGTCACGGGCTATGGCCTCGTGAACGGCCGCAAAATTGGAATCGCGGCTTATGACTTCACTGTCTATGGCGGTTCCATGGGTGAGGTCTCCGAAGAGAAGATGGCACGGCTCCGGGAGATGGTCCTCCGGTGGCGGATACCGATCGTCTGGCTCATCGACTCCGCAGGAGCACGGATTGGCGCTGGCGGCGGGCATAACACCGAGGCGTCCCGTTTTGCGGGGTCGGGGTACCTGTTCCGCGAACAGGCAGTGCTTTCGGGAGTCGTCCCCCAGGTCTGCGCGATGGTCGGCCCCGGTGCCGCGGGCACCGCCTATATTCCGGGGCTCGCCGATTTCGTGCCGATGGTGAAGGGTACTTCGAGCATGGCGCTGGCCGGTCCTTACCTTGTGAAGGCGGCCGTGGGCGAGGATATTTCAGAGCAGGATCTTGGCGGTTCGCACATCCACACGGAACAGTCCGGTAACGCCGATCTGGAAGTTGGGAGCGATCAGGAATGCATCGAAAAGATCAAGCAGTACCTGTCGTATTTCCCTTCGAATTGCGAGGAAAAGCCCCCGGTGCTGCCGTTCAGTGGAGCTGTGGGCCCACTCGACGACCGCATTCTCGACGTTATTCCCGACAACCCCAAGCGGGCGTACGATGTCCACAAGATCATCAGTCTGGTGTCGGACGAAGGCTCGTTCTTCGAGATCAAGCCCAGGTGGGCCCGGAACCTCGTCACAGGGTTCGCCCGTTTCGGCGGCCGCCCCGCCGGGATCGTGGCAAACAATCCGATGTTCCTTGGCGGCGCGCTGGACATGAATGCCGCCGACAAGGCTGCTCGTTTTGTGTGGCTCTGCGATGCGTTTTCGATCCCGCTGGTGTTCATGCAGGACACCCCAGGGTTCGTGGTGGGTTCGAAGGTGGAGCAGGCGGGAATCATCCGTCACGGCGCGAAGATGCTGCATGCGGTCTCGACGGCAACGGTACCGAAGGTCACGATTCTGCTTCGCAAATGCTACGGAGCAGGTTACTTCGTGATGAACGGTGCGGCCTAC
The DNA here is from genome assembly GCA_964621525.1 of uncultured bacterium. GTDB lineage: Bacteria > JAGRBM01 > JAGRBM01 > JAGRBM01 > JAHCIT01 > CAZMGV01. The sequence goes on along the minus strand of CAZUMS010000029.1, from coordinate 39,261 downwards.
GAGCCGGATCAGATTCTCGCCTGGCCACTGGCCGAGATCTCGGTCATGGGTCCTGAAGGCATGGTCGCCATTTTCGCCCGCAAGACCCTGGAGGCACTTCCGGAGGACAAGCGGGCCGAGACCGCCCGGCAGATGGCAGACAAGATCCGGGAGACCATCGACCCATACGTCGCGGCCGGATGGGGCATGATCGACGACATTATCGATCCACGAGAAACCCGGCAGCGGATTGTCCAGGCTCTTTTCTATTCCGAGACAAAGCGGGTGCTCCGGCCTTGGCGAAAACACGGGGTTTATCCGGTTTGAGGCCGGAATAATTCCAGTTTCCCGTTAAATTTCGCTCATCTAGGGTTTGGCAGTTGACCGCCGGGCCGGGCCTTTTTACTAACTGTTGACGCGGCGGGCATATATTTGCCGGGGGGCATGGCATAATATGTTTCAATGGGTGCAGGTATGTCCGCAAGGGCCTGTATCTGGCCGGTTGAGTATCCGCATCTCCAGTTCTGATGCGGATACCGCCACCTGGCAAGGGGAATGGTCGTTGGGAACCAAGCTGATACTGGTCGTCGATGACGACCTTGAGACCCGGAACATGATCCGGGAGATGCTCGAAGGGCAGGGCTTTGGCGTCGAGACGGCTGAAGACGGCGTTGAGGCTCTGAATATTCTCGAAAAGCAGAAATTCGATCTGGTTCTAATGGATCTCGCCATGCCCCGAATGGACGGCATCGAAGCCACACGGGAAATCCGTCAGCGGTCTTACGGTGATGAATTGCCGGTCGTGGCCATATCGGCACACACCTCCGGGGCAGCCGAGGAAGAGGCGCTGGAGGCCGGCATGGACGGCTATCTCCGCAAGCCGTTCACGCGGGAGCATATTCTCCTGGAAATCCGCCGCCAGTTCGAGGGCTGAAACCAGATTACCGGAATGGCCAGTTGTCCGCCGTCCGGCGCGTGCTAGATATAGGCCTGAGAAACGCCGCCGCTCCGTTAGGGTCTGGAGCGCGGAGGAGCACCGAACCGGCCGGAGACCATCCGGCCGGGCAATCCACACATGGAACAGTCCACACGCCAGCAGGTGGTCGATTTCGCACGCCGGATTCTCGGCGACGAGCGGGTCGATCTCATCATGAATGCCCCGTTCAACGATCTGGGGTTCGGTTACGACCAGTTCGGCATGGAACGGGAATCGATTCTCGCCGCCTATCTGTTCTCCCGGGTTTTTTACGAGAACTGGTTCAGGGTTGAAAGCACGGGGCACGAAAACCTGCCCGCGACCGGCCGGGCGATGATCGTGCCGAATCACTCCGGCGTTCTGCCGGTCGACGGGCTGATGATCTATGCCGACATCATGGAGCGGGCGCCGCATCCCCGGCTGATGCGGGGAATTATCGAAAAGGTCTTTTCCGACCTGCCATATCTCGGTACGTTCATGCAGCGGTGCGGACAGGTAACCGGGACCAAGTACAACTTCGAACAGCTCCTGCAGGCGGAAGAACTGGTTACGGTATTTCCCGAAGGGGCCAAGGGTCCGGGCAAGCCATTCAGCGACCGGTACAAGCTCGTTAAATTTAACGTCGGATTTGTGGAGCTGGCGATCAGGAACCGGACGCCCATCATTCCCACATCGGTTATCGGTGGCGAGGAGCAGTACCCGATGCTGGCCAACATCAAGCCGCTCGCGAAGCTGCTCGGCGTCCCGTATTTCCCGGTCATGCCCCAGCAGTTCCTGCTGCCGCCGGCGCTCTGGCTGCTGCCGTTGCCGACCAAATACAAGATCCGGTATGGCGAGCCCATCGAGCTTTACCGCGAATATCCCGAACACGCAGTCGAGGATCCGGACCTGATGCAGAAGCTCGCGAAAGAGATCCAGGACACCGTCCAGGAGATGGTGAACGAGGATCTCGCCAAGCGTCAGAGCATCTGGTTCGGCTGACCGGATGGAGTGACGGGAGGACAGAAGCCATGCTCAATCCCGTCGAACAGTTCATTGTCGGGCCGCTGACCGGGGAACTCGAACTCGAGCGATATGTGGTTCGCATCGGCGCACCGGTCGATACCGTTTACGAGGTCATTGGAGGCTACGGTGCGCTCCGCCGGATTCTGCAAGTCCAGCCAGAATCTCCGGACGGGAGTCCAGTCGAAGGATCCCTGATGGGATACCGGTTCCGGTTCCCCGCCCATGAGTTCATGCAGAAGGGCGACCGTGTGGAACTCAACCCGCTCTTTGACGGCCTGCTGATCGGATTGGAAGTGACGAAGGCCGAGGAAGGCCGCCGTATCCGGCTGAAATACACGGATGGCCCCCTCCGCGGGAAACTGACCTGGACGCTCCGGCCCGATCCGGACGATGACAATGCAACGGAGCTGGAGTTCACGGCGGACTGTTCCATTGAGGACCCGCTGTTCCGTCTTGTGTGGCTCTTTTTCTTCCAGTGGGTTCACTATCTGGTGATCGGGATGATGCTGCTCCAGATCCGGCGCATGTCGGTGAAAGCGGCGCAGGGCCCGGCAGGCGATCCGGTCCACGGATAACGCTTACCAGACAATCACAAAAGCGTTGGCGAGTGCGTGGAAGACGAAGGGAGCGCCAAGGTGCCGCTCCCGGCGTCGGAGCACTCCCATGACGAGACCCGGAAAAAATGTGAGCAGGGCGGCGGGGTTCAGATGTGACACGAGGTGCGTGACAGCGAAAAGTCCCGCCTGCAGGGCAACCACCGACACCGGATCGTTGCCGGCATCGGTCAGCCGTTTCTGGACATAGCCGCGGAAAAACAGTTCTTCGGCGGCTGGATACAGAAAAATCATCCCGATCGCCCCCGATGACAGAAGGCGCGAGAAATCGGGATCGGCAAGCCTGCCGATCCAGGGGAACCAGCCGCCCATGAAATGCCAGACGGCCGCGAGCAGGCTGCACAGGATCAGGGCAGCCACGGCTCCGGTAAATGCCGGTTTCTCCCATCGGGGGCCGAGTCCCAGCTCCGCCAGTGTCAGCTTGCCGCGGCTTTCCGCCCAGAGCGGCGTGTAAAGCATGACCGCATAACCGGCGAGGGAGCCGATCATGTCCAGCCCGAGTGCACGTAGCGCGAAAGCCCCGAGGAGCAGTCCGGCGGGCTGAAGGAGATCGGAAGGAAATGAGGGCGTTTTCATCTATTGTTTCAGCCATTTACCTGACGGGGGCCGAAAGTTGTAGACTCGTCCTCCCCCTGGCAGGCAGCCGGGATTTCCGATAGGGGAGTCTGGTTGAGTTCGGACGAAACCAAAACTGATCCACCGCCGGTAGCTCCGGACGGAGCTTCGGCATCCGGGACAGGACCGGCCCCGGAGGCTGGCGACGACAAGGCAACCGTTCCCGGCGGCCAGCGCCTGCAGGACAAGCTCGACCTTTCGCTTCCGGCGGGGAATCCCGACTGGATGGCGGATCCGGTAGCGACCTCTGACCGGCCCGAAGAGGCTCCATCTCCTCCCGACGATGAATTTTCACCGGCGCCGGCAGGAGAGCCGCCGCCAGCCCCCGAAGTGCTCAGGCGGAGGAACCTGCTTCGATATGCTTTGGCATTCTGCATCCTTCTTCTGATGGCAGGGACCGGTGCGTCGGTTTTTCTCTATCTTCAGATGTCCCGTGACCTTCCGAAGCTGGACAGGCTGTCGTCCTACCGGCCTTACCAGTCGGTGGAGGTCGAAGACCGGAACGGGGTGGTCGTCTGGGAGTTCTGGAAAGAGCGCCGCAAACTGGTTCCTTATGAAAAGATACCCAAGCGGGTCGTGAATGCATTCCAGGCTGCGGAGGATTCATCCTTTTTCGAGCACGGTGGCATCGATCTGTGGGCCATCTTTCGTGCGGCAGTGAAGAATTTCCTTGCCGGCGGAGTAAAGCAGGGGGCTTCCACCATCACCCAGCAGGTGGCCAAGACGTTCCTACTGACCAACGAGCGGAGTCTTCAGCGGAAAGTGAAGGAAGCGATTCTCGCCTACCGGATCGAAAAGAATTTCTCCAAGGAAGAGATCATGTATCTCTACCTGAACCAGATCTTCCTGGGGAACAATGCCTACGGCATCCGGGCTGCTGCCGAAACCTACTTCCACAAGGAAATGGATGAGCTCAGCATCGCCGAAGCGGCCATGCTGGCCGGGCTGCCGAAGGCTCCCACAAGCCTGAATCCCGTGATCAATTTTTCCGGTGCGACCGAGCGCCAGCGGTATGTGCTCCAGCAGATGCTGGATAACCGGATGATCACGAAAGATGAGTACCGCGCAGCGCTTGAGGAAACGGTCCGGGTCTTTCCCGCGCCCCGGTTCCATTCCGACCGCCCGCATCTCTCGTATGCGATGGAGGAAGTCCGGCTCAACCTGATCCAGCGGATGGGCGGAGAGGAAAACCTGTTTACGTCGGGCGTGCGTGTGAAGACGACCATCGACGAAACCATTCAGAAGGCCGCATACGATGCCCTCCGCCGGGGAATCGAGCGTGCGGACAAGCTGTCCGGATGGAGAGGACCGCTCAGGAGCATCCCGAATGCCGCTGACGGGATCCGGGAAGCCGGAGAGTGGAATTCGTTTACGGAAGAAAGCCCGCTGCCTGAACCTGGCCGCTGGTACAAGGCCGTCATACTGGAGCTGGGGAGTCTGAAGCGGACAGCCGCCAAAGGCGCCGTTCCGGAGAAGGCTGTTCTGCTGGGTCTTTCACCTTCGGTGACGGGTGTGCTTCCCCTGTCGGCGATGGACTGGGCTTTCAAGCATGTGCTGGAAGTCGGACCGTCGGGAGGCAAGATCAAGGATCCGGCGCAGGCGCTCAAGAAAGGCGATCTCGTTTGGGTTTCCAGAGTCGAGGCGGAAGTGACCGGACTGGAGTTTCTGAAGCTCCCGGAAGGGATCCCGGCTCCAGTGGTTCAACTCGCTCTGGAGCAGGAACCGGAAATCCAGGGTGGGCTTGTTGCCCTGGATCCATTTACGGGCGACATCCGCGCGATGCAGGGCGGCTACAGTTTCGAGAAGAGCAGTTTCAACCGCGTCACGCAGGCGCTCCGTCAGCCGGGCAGCTCGTTCAAGCCGCTGATTTACGCACTGGCAATCGAGAACGGTTACACATCGATGACCAGGGTTCTGGATACCGCAGTGGTTCTTCCGGGAGCGCGTCAGGAAGAGCACTGGATGCCCAAGAATCACGACGACGCGTTCCTCGGGGAAATTACGCTCCGGAAAGCGCTGGCGCTTTCCGTGAACACGATCGCGGTACGCATGGTGCTGGACGAGAAGGTCGGCGTGGCGAATGCCCGTGAGTTCATCCGGCGGCTCGGGCTCCAGTCGGAGATGCCCAAGGATTTTACACTTGCTCTGGGTTCCGCCCCGGTGACTCTGCTGGAGATGGCCAGGGCCTTTTCCATTTTTCCGAACGGAGGCCACCGGGTCATGGACCGCTTGCTGGTGGAAGCCGCTGTTCCCGGCAGTGAGCCTGTATTTAAGATTCCCGGCCGTTATATCGGCAGGACTGGGCCCGATGGCGAGCCCCCCGAAGACCAGATCATCAGTCCGGGAGCCGCCTACGTTATGACCTCCATGCTCGGCGCGGTCATTACCGAAGGCACCGGCACGCGAGCGGCTTCATACGGCCGGCCGGCAGGCGGCAAGACCGGAACGTCCAGTGACAGCCGCGATACGTGGTTTATCGGGTTCAACCCCAAGCTGGTGACTGCCGTCTGGTTTGGCTTCGACGACAACCGAACCTTGGGGCGGCACGCTTCGGGCGGCCTCCTGGCGGCACCGACCTGGCTGGATTTCATGCAGTCGGTGGCTGTCGAGGGCGAAGTGGACCAGTTCCCGGTACCGGACAGCATCGTTTTCTGCCGGGTGAACCGCCGGACGGGTGAGCGGCTGGCCGACCCCGTGCTGGCCGACTGGATTGCCCAGGGCGGAAAGGGCTTTCCTCCCGCGGAGATCCGCCACCAGAAAAAATTCACCTCCGACGATATTATCGTCCCGTTTGTTGCCGGTACCGAACCTCCGGAGCCGGAAGAGGGTGCCACTTCTGGTGCAACTGAAGGGTCGGGCTCTCTTTACGAGGAACTTGAACTGGGTGCTGTCGAAGAACCGGTCGCTCCGGAAGGTTCGCCCGTCAATGAGAATGACATCCCCAAGGACTGACGCACACGTCATTTCCAAGGGCAACCTGGTGCGGCGCTGTTTCTCTGCCGTGAATCCATTGGGTTAAATTGAAAGCGGAATGGCGGAAGCACTTACAGATTCCTTTCATCGCCGGATCCGGTATCTGCGGATCTCGGTGACGGACAGATGCAACCTCCGGTGTACCTACTGCATGCCGGAGGAAGGCCTCGAGTGGAAAGAGCGGCATGAACTGCTCAGCTACGAGGAATGGGTGCGTGTTGTTCGGGCAACGGTTCCGCTCGGTATCGAAAAAATCCGGGTGACAGGCGGCGAGCCGCTGGTTCGCAACGGGATTGTTGATTTCCTGCGGATGCTCTGCGGGATCGAAGGCCTGAAAGACGTCACGCTCACGACGAACGGTATTCTGCTGGCGGGCATGGCCGATGAAATCCGGGCGGCTGGGGTCCGGCGGATCAATATCAGCCTCGATACGTTCCGGCCGGATACCTTTCTCAGGATCAGCAAGCGGAACGACCACCACCGGGTTATGGAAGGCATACGTGCAGCGGAGAAGGCCGGTTTTTCGCCGATCAAACTGAACTGTGTCGTGCTGCCCGGCGTGAACGACGATGAAGTGCTGGATTTCGTCGAATGGACGACCCGGGCGCCTGTGATTGTCAGGTTTATCGAGAACATGCCGCTTTCAGGGCAGTACGAAAACGTGGAAACACTCGGCTCGACCATTCCTTCGGCCGAGCTGATTCGCCGGATCGGCCTTGAGTTCCCGTTCGAACACACGCCTGAGGCGGGTTCCAAGGGGAATAACCTTTTGTACCAGGTCCGGGGAGCCCCCGGCCGTGTGGAGTTCATCTCGGCGGTCAGTCACAGCTTCTGCGAGCACTGTGACCGCCTCCGGCTCACGGCCGACGGTCAGCTCCGCTGGTGCCTGTTCGACAATGCCGAGTGCGATCTCAGGTCCATTGTGAGGGATCCGGCAAAGTCGGATGCCGATATCGTCCGGATATTCCAGCGGATCACGCGGGAAAAGCCGGAAGCCCACCTGATCGGCCAGTATCAGGAGGCCCCTTCAGCCCGGTACATGTCCGCCATTGGCGGTTGAGGCTTCAGACTGCCCGTCTTCTCCTTCCGGCATCCATGATTATAGTAGGGAGTCGCTGGAATTCCGTTTCCAGCCGGATTGGACCTGAATGCTTCCTTCGCTTGACAGATCGCTGCACACCGGTGACCGCCTTGTCAGAGGTGTCCTCGACGACGGAGCATTCCGTTTCGTCGCCGGGCGTCTCACCGACTCGGTCGGCCGTGCCTGTCTGGTTCACAATCTGGAGGGGCCTTCTGCCGAAGTGCTTTCCGAGGCGCTCGTGAGCACGGCGCTCCTCGCATCGCCGATCAAAATGGAAGAAAAATATGCCCTCTCGATTCATGGACGGGGGCTCATGCGGTCCATCAACACGGATATCGACCACCGTGGTAATCTGCGCGGCTATATCCGGACGGCTCCGGAGTCCGAATGGCCCGCCGGTGTGACGGCATCCACGCTCATGTCGCCTCCGGGCATCGTACAGATCACCCGTTCGACGCCGGGGCGTGTCGTTTATCAGGGCGTGACGGAATTCCGGCTCGGCGCAATCGGCGCCGATATCGCCCTGCATGTGTCGACATCGGATCAGGTCGAGACCGAGGTCCGGATCATGAATGCCTGGGGGCGTTCGCTCCATCGGGCCGGCGGCCTGTCAGTGCAGGCGCTTCCCGGCACGTCACTGGACCTGTTTGTGCCGCTTCGCGAGCAGCTGGACCGGTACGAACGGCAGGGCTGGCCGGCGGATCTTGTCGATAATCCGGAAAAGCTCGTCGAGACTGTCCTGACGGAATTCCGGCCGACCGTTCTCGACATCGCTCCGGTCCGCTTCCAGTGCAACTGTTCCCGGGAGCGCGTCTCGAATATTTTCCGCCAGATGGCCCATGACGATCTCGTTTCCCTGCTTGAGCCGGACGGTTCGGCGGTGGCCCACTGCCACTGGTGCAACGGCGAGTACGCCTTTTCGCCGGAGGAAATGTCCGGCTATACGGGCGGACCCCGCGAGAAAGGCGGATTGCCCAATTGAAGACCCGTGTTCCTCTGCCGAAAGTCATTAATTTCGATCTTGACGGTACGATCGTGAATGTGGAGCGCCGGTTTCACCGTGCATTCAACGGCGCACGCTCGGGACTGGGGCTTCACGAACTCCCGCATGAAGAGTTTCACCGGCGGTACAAGACCGGCGGCCTGTCGGGCGATGTGGGCCCGGAACGGACAGAAGAATTCTGGAGGGATTTCCTGGACCGCTTCTGCTTCCAGCCGGGAGACCATCTGGGAGATCCGTTCCCCGGAGTTTCTGATGCGCTGGCCCGGATCCGGGCATTCGGCGTAAAGACTTCCATCATCACCAACCGGTCGGCCGAAAATCATCAGGTGGAAGCAGAACTGGAAGCCCTCGGCATCCGGCACCATTTCGATCTGGTACTCTCGCAGGGGTCGTTCCATTTCAAGAATGGCCGCAAGAACACGTCGTGGTGCAAATCAACGATGATCCACCATGCAGCGGACCATTTCGGTGTGACAGCGGGGCAGATGGCCATGGTAGGGGATCTTTCGCACGACATTTCCAGCGCCCGTACTGCCGGCTGCTTCTGGGCGGTTGCCGTGCGCAGCGGCGGGTCGCCGGCTTCGGAACTGGAGAATGCCCGCCCGGACGCCATTATCGATTCTGTCGCCGATTTACCGGGCCATCTGGCCCCTGAATGATGATTCATTCTGAATCGATAGCGGACCTGTCATCTCCGTGCTCTTGACCCGACCGTCATGGACCGGTCTTAATTTAGCTAAGTTCTTAGAAATATTGGGGAAAGGCTGAAGGGGTCTTTAGTGAAGCGTATTGCGCTTTTACAGACCGATCTGGCGCTTGACCGGCCCGATGTGGAGATCGCCAAGTACGGTCTTTCCAGTTCGGACCGGGATGTGGTCGTTTCTGCGCTCAAGGAAGCGGACATCCTTGTCTGCGACATGAACCTGCTTCGCGAAGACTCGTTCAAGTTTCTCCTCGACATCCAGGACGATCTTCAGGCGGCAATTTCCCGGGGTGCCGGTCTTATCTGCCTGACGACGCGACCGACGATCCGGACGTCGTCGGGGACGAAGAATGTTTACGCCTGGGTCCCCGGCATCGGGACGACCCTGAAAGTGACGGACGACCTTGTCACGAAGGTTGTTCAGGAACCCGGACAGCAGGGCCCGGACCTGCCGCCGCAAATTATCGGCAGCCTGTTTGCTACTTGTGCATTCGAAGGCAGTTCTTTGGATGGGGCGAACGCCTTTCTTGTCTCCGAGGACAAGACTCCGGTGGGGATTTTCCGGGGCACGGGCTCTGGTTTTGTCATGTTGCTCCCCCAGTCCGAGGACAAGAAGGGACTCCTGACTGCGGTGGTCTCCTGGAGTGCAGGCCGGGGCGAAGCAGCAGCAGCCCCCGCTCCTGCAACTCCTCCGGTACAGCCCCCGGCCGAGGCCGCCTCGTCCGGCGTGGATGCCGACGAAGTCATGGATCTCGGGGCTGCAGCGGAACCGGCCGCCTCGTCCGGGGATACCGGGGTGGCCTCAGCCGCGGATCTATCTGTCGCCTCGGCGGACGATCTTCAGCTTGAGAGCGATGCATCTGCGGCTTCGGCCGAAGAAACCCCGGGAGATGGCGATGCGGTAATGGATCTCGGCGCTCTGGCAGCTTCCGCTGCTACGGCGGAACCGGAGAAACCAGAGGAAGCGGTTTCTGCTTCAACGCTTTCGTTCGATGCGCCGGCAGACAGTACCAGCCATTCAGGCTCTCCGCCTGACGAGGCACCGGCGGAGGACGATCCCTTCAGCAAGCGCCTTAGCTTCGACCCGGCCAGCCTATCAAAGGCTCCCGTACCGGAAAAACAGGCGGCACCGGATCAGACGGTCTTCATGCCCCGTACGGAAGCTGTGGCTGCCGCCCCTGCGCTGGTCCCTGAAATGGCTCCCGCATCGGCTCCGGCTGAATCCACGGCAGGCGAGTCTTCCGAGTTCGACAAGGCGTTCAATCTGGATAGTCCGGATCCGTTCGGCGGTCTGGAAACTTCCGATTGGCCGGGCCTGGACTCTTCTGCGGGCGGAGGAGAACCGAAGGCTGCCGAGCCCGCACCCGAGCCCGTACCGGAACCGCAGCCTCCTTCCGTCGCTGCTCCGGTGGCAGCAGAGACACCGGCGGCACCAGTTTCCACTCCTGATGCTCCAGCTGCGGCTGCTGCCGTGCGGCCCGACTGGATTGACGAGCTTCATTCATCCCTGCCCGGGCTTTCGGACATCATCGACCGGCAGCGCGATATCCGGGGTGAGATCCAGAAGCTCGAAGATGAACATGCGGCTCTTCAGGCAAAACGCGGGAAAGTGGACGGATGGACGCCGCTCGTGACGGGCGAGCCTGAAACATTCCACCGGGCAGTGCGGAACTTCTTCGGCAATATCCTGAGTACTTCCACCGAAATCACCGGTCAGGGGCTCATTGTGGCGGACGCCGGCATCGGCAAGTTCCTTGTTCTGCCCGTGACCAAGGAAGGGCTCGCCAAGGCCGATGTGGGACGCCTGTTGCTGCATGCGCTGGCTGATGCAGACATCCAGACCAAGGGCGTGCTCGTGGTTAACCAGGAGCGCGAGAAGAATGCTCTCCAGCGCGCTCCGCTGGAGCAGGACCTGATCGAGCTGTCCCGACGCCGTGATTTTGTCCTGCTGCCGTCGATCCTGCTGTATCGGGTCGCGGTTCAGCATGCACTCGACCTTGATCCGCCGAATGCCATCGACCTCGTGCAGCTCATTTATTCGAGCGCCGGGCCGATCACGATTCTGCGCTGACGGCATCTGTACCCCGCACAAGGGCAGCAGGCACGACCGGCCGTGACCTTTTATCCAAAGACGCCTAACAGTGCCATCTCCGTCCGAGAGGACCGAAAGAAGGATGTTCCGTGAGCGAACATAGATTCACGAACCGGCTCGCCGCCGAAAAGAGCCCTTACCTCCGCCAGCATGCCCACAATCCGGTGGACTGGTACCCCTGGGGGCAGGAAGCCATCAGCCGGGCGTCCATCGAGAATAAGCCGATATTCCTCAGCATCGGTTACGCGACCTGCCACTGGTGCCATGTCATGGAGCACGAGTCGTTTGAAAACGAGCAGGTAGCCGAGGTTCTCCGCAACGATTTTATCGCCATCAAGGTCGACCGGGAGGAGCGGCCGGATCTCGACCAGATCTACATGTCCGCAGTGCAGGCGATGACCGGACGGGGTGGATGGCCCATGTCGGTGTTTCTCTCGCCGGACCTCAAGCCGTTCTGGGGCGGGACCTATTTTCCGAGAGAATCGTTTCTGAACATCCTTTCCCAGATCAGCCGGGTCTGGAAGTTCGAGCGGGAAAAGATCGAGGAGAACGCAAAACAGATCTACGGGATGCTGGCCCAGATGAGCGAGGGACAGCGGCAGACCGGAGAGATCGACGACACGGTATTCACTGCGGCCGTCGCCCAGAGCGCCCAGACATTCGACCCCGAATGGGGCGGCTTCGGCGGCGCTCCGAAATTCCCGCGGCCGTCTCAACTCCGTCTGCTGCTTCGAATCGCCCGCCGAACTGGTGACGACCGGGTGCTCGCCATGGTCGGCCATACCGGCCTCCGAATGGCGGCAGGAGGTCTCTACGACCATGTGGGAGGCGGCTTTGCCCGCTACTCGGTAGACGAGAAGTGGGAAATCCCCCATTTCGAAAAGATGCTTTACGACAATGCCGGCCTGGTCTCGCTCTATCTCGAGCTTTTTCAGTACACCCGGAATCCGATCTTCGCCCAGGTGGCCCGGGAGACGCTGGATTACGTGCTCCGTGACATGACCCACCCCGAGGGCGGCTTTTATTCGGCGGAGGATGCCGATTCCGAAGGGCATGAAGGCAAGTTCTATGTCTGGGATGACGAGGAACTTCGTAGCATTCTGACTGGAGACGAATACGAAGACGTACGTGAGTATTTCGACGTCAGCCGCCGGGGTAATTTCGAAGGCAAGAACCACCTCATGCTCCAGGACCCGAATGACTTTCTGGCCCGGGGACAGGGTCATCTGGCGGCAGCACTGAAGAAGCTGCACGAAGTCCGTTCCCGGAGGATCCGCCCGCTCCGGGACGAGAAAATTCTCACCTCATGGAACGGCCTCATGATCGGGGCGATGGCCCGGGGCTATCAGGTGCTGGGTGAGCAGAAATACCTGGATGCTGCCAGAAAGGCGGCGGCGTTCATCCGGAAGCACCTCCAGAAGCCTGACCGGCTGATGCGTCGCTGGTGCGACGGCGAGGCCGGTATAGCCGGGACTCTCGATGACTATGCCTATCTGATCGAGGGACTCCTCCAGCTCGGTGAAAGCGACGGCTCTGTCTATCCGCAGGCGCTGGACCTTCAGGCCCAGCAGGACGAACGGTTCTGGGATTCGACGAAAGCGGGCTATTTTTATACGGACGGGTCCGATCCGACGGTGCTGGTCAGGACAAAGCAGGCGGAAGACGAGGCCGTTCCAAACCCGAACGGCATCAGTGCCCTGAACCTGCTCAAGATCCATCACCTGACACTGGACGAAAACCGCAAGCGTCAGGCGGAGCGGATGTTCGAGCTGTTTGGCCCGCTGGCGATGAAATATCCCGCTTACTTCGCGAGCCTTGTGTCGGCTTATGATTTCTACTCGGACGAAGCCAAGGAAGTGGTGATAGCCGGGCCTTCTGATTCGCCTGACAAGACCCTGCTGCTGGAGGTCCTCCACGGCATTTATGCGCCGAACAAGGTCGTGGTCTCGGACCCGGCCTCAAGCCAGCTCCGGCTCGCTCAGGGCAAGGCTGGAGAGGGCGGAAGGCCGACGGCGTATGTCTGCCAGGGAAACTCCTGCCGCAAACCCACGAGCGACCCGAAAGAACTCATGGAGCAGCTCGACGAGTTCAAGCCGGTCAAGCTGCTGACACCGGAACAGGTGGAAGCCGGACCTTCGAAGATTATCAGCGAGTGAGGACTATACCGCCCACCGCTGCTTCAGCCATGGGATGATCATCTCGTCGAACAGCCGCTCACGCGGGTGTTTCATCTTGAGTCCATCTCCGACCGGGAATAGATAATGATCAGCCCAGTCCAGGGTGACGAAGGTCTTGTCCTTCGAGCCGAGCTGCCTGAATATCTCCCGCGATTCGGGTTCGTAGATTTCCGTATCGGCATCGGCGTAGATCATCAGCGCAGGGACCGAGACTCCTGGAGCGGTCTTCTCGAGTTCGGCCCGTGACGAGAGTCCCGACCAGGTTGAGAGCCAGCCACGGGCGCTCATCGAGCGGGCAAGCCCCTCGCCGTAGTTCGCGGCAACCGGGTCGCGCCCGCCGTAGGCGAAGATACTGCCGAGTGGGCGGCGCGAGGGATCCAGAGCGGGATCGAGGTACCTCGGATCTGCGAGAGTCCGGTAAATGACGATATAACGCCGCTGGAGCCCGTGCCGCGAGGCACGGAGCTTTTCCGCCGGAGAGGCATTGGGGTCCTTCATCTTGGCGCGGTAATAGAAAGATTCCTCGGACCACTCGAGGCATTGGCGGTCGATCCGCTCGCACCGGGCCCGCTGGGCGGCCCGGAACTCTGCGAGGAAGTCCTTTGAGTATTTGGAAGGCCCCTGGGACATGGGCCGGTAGCCGTTCCGGGGGTCGTACATGTCGAGGCGGGGATTTACGGCTGTCGGATTGCTTTCATCCACGACGGAGGGGTCCAGCCGCTCGAGAAGGAACCGGCCTTCGCCCGGATGGGCGGCGATGATGATGAAACCGTCTGCAACCGGAAGTTCAGTTTCACGTAACGGGATCTTGTCGCCGGAGGGCGCGGAGTCATAGCGGTCCGCCGGCTTCTTTGACGACTGATGAATATAGAGCGCCATGAGGGAGCCGCCACCGGAGTTTCCGGCGAGAATGATCTTCTTGAAACCCCGGTCCCTGAGCAGTTTCACCGCTGCGCCGACGTCCAGCATGAGCCGTTCGTGAATCGCATCGGCATCGTTGTGAATATTGCGGGTATTGGCGCCGAAGAACGCGTAGCCATTCTTCGGAAGCCCCGCCGCCAGATAGTGACGGGCGAAATCGCCGCGGGGGTGCATCGCCAGTACGGCGACGTCCGGGGACTTCTTCGGGGGCAGGTACAGGATGCCGGTGAGCGGGTAGCCATCCATTGAATGGTAACGGAGGGCCTCCTGGCGGATGTCGGCATCAATCTCACGGTAGTCGGACGGCAGATAGAACTTTTCGGACATGGCTTTTCCCTTTCAGCGGTCTTTGAACTCGGGCGTCTTTTTCTGGAGCCAGGCGGCGGTCGCCTGCATGAAATCCTGCGTCTGGAGCGCAATCACCTGGTTGCGGTTCTCGAGGTGGACGGCTTCATCCAGCGAAAGGCCGCCCTGCACCAGATTGATCGCTTCTTTAGTGATCCGGAGACCGAACGGGCTGGCATGCTTCACCATGTCTCCGGCCAGTTCGAAGGCGGTATCCATGAGCTTTTCCGGTGAAAGCACCCGGCTGACGAGACCGCACCGGAGCGCTTCGTCGGATTCCACAAACCGGCCCGTATACATAAGCTCGGAGGCAAGCGCCGGTCCGACGGCTTTCGGGAGGAAGTAGCTCACCGCCATGTCGGCGGCGCCGATCCCGATGCGGATAAAGGCGGCGTTGAACTTGGCCGTGGTCGTGCATATCCGGATATCGGAGGCCAGCGCGATGGCGAAACCTCCGCCTGCCGCCGGGCCATTGACCGCACAGATGACGGGCTGCGGAATCTGCCGGATCTTCACCGGCAGGCTGCCGAAGGCCATCTGCATCTGGTAGCGGTCCTGGACCGGGCCCAGCTCGCTGGACCACTTCTGTCCGTTGCCGAGCCCTTCCTTGAGGTCGGCCCCAGCGCAGAACCCCTTGCCTGCTCCGGTAATGATCAGGACCCGGGTCTTGAGATCCCTGCCGATCTCGTCGAGAGCTGCATGGATTTCCTGGAGAACCTCGAAGGAAAGCGCGTTGTACCGTTCAGGCCGGTTCAGTGTCAGCACGGCCACATGAGGCTTGGGCTTTTCGATCAGGACGTATTTCATCACATTCCCTTTTTCTGGAATTCAGCTGCTTCCGGAGTGATCCTGAGCGGCCGTTCGCAGTCGATGGCCACGAGTTCCCAGCCGATCCGCTGGTCCGGTTTCCACGCTTTACGGGTCATCTCCCTGAAGGCTTCGCTGATGCCGTGGTGGATCCCCTGGGGCGAGAAAGTCATCCGGCCTTTGGGGATCGGAGCGCCGAAAACATCTCCGCCGTGATTGAAGACGATTTCGTCGTAATCGGCGTTCCGGTGGTACCAGGGCAGACGTTCTACACCCGGCTCGCGCTCCAGAGGACGGGGCAGGAAATTGATCACGTAAACGCCTTTCGCCTGGAAATTGCAGTGCATTGTGGGGGGCAGGTGCAGGCGGTCGCTCATCACAGTCCGGAAGTCATGCAGGTGCATGGCAAAGGGGAAAAGATCGCCTTTCCAGCCTTCGACGTCGAACGGGTGATACGGGTAATAGACCGACGTATAAGTCCCGCTCTGCTTGATCCGGACTTCCCATTCCTTCTGACCCTCGGAAGGGTAAACCCTGGGTTCGGGGATCCGGATGACCGTCGGATCGAAAGGCGCATGGCGGCCGAGCGATCCGAAATCGGGGAAGTCCATTTCGGCCGTTGTTTCGAGGATCAGCGAGAAATTGTCCGTCGTCGCCGGGACCATCCGGTAGGTGACGGCCTTGGGGATCAGCACATAGTCGGCCGGACCGTATTCGATGGGGCCGAATTCGGTTTCAAAAACACCCGAACCCCTGTGGATGAAGTGCAGCTCGTCGCCGTCAGCGTTCCGGAAGCACCAGGGCATTGGTGCAGAACGGCGGCTGACGCTGACCCTCACGTCGTCGTTGTAAAAGCAGAGCGTGGGTTGCCCTGCGGCATCTGCCTGATCCTTCGGGGCGATCTTGTTCGCATTGATGTCCCATAGCCGGAGCGGACCATCGATACGGGTCCATGCCGTCGGGTCGTTGCGCCGGTAAAGCTGGGCAACCTTGCCGAAAAAACCCTGGCGGCCCAGTTCGTCGTCCTTGAGTCCTTCGGGCAGGTTGACGTGCGCCTGTTTCGGGGTCCGGCCCTTCTGAAGCTGCAGCCATGAGCGCATGCGGGGATCCTCCGGGAAGATTGACTCGCGAGTCAATCCGAAGATGGTTTAGTAGCTAAAGACCGGCGGCGGCAATGGGGTCAGGCCGATTTTCTCGAACGCTCGGAGAGGATCGCCCAGGCAAGCAGCATCCACAGGCCGAGCGGTGGCAGGGCGAAAATCACGGCAAGGGCTTTTAGCTTCAGCGGGCGACCCTTCTCCAGATGGATGGAAGCAGGAATCGCATAGGACCGGTCAGCAGGCAGCATAAGCAATTCGACCGGTGCACCCGGTTCCGGACGGGGACCGTGTGGGGTCACGATACGGGCCGAGGCACGTTTCCCGTCATCCCACTCATATTCGACAAAGGTTGCCCGCTCGCCATCGATCTCCCGCTGGGCGGAAAGCGTGATTTTGCCTGTCAGGGATGCATTCGGGCCTTCAAGGATCGCCCGGTTCAGTTGTTCCCGGTCGAGATTCCAGACGGTCACAAGGAAGGGGAGGCAGGCGATTAGGGAGAACAGGAAGACCGCGATGCGGCTGGTTCTGGTCGGCGGGGGCATTCCCGCTCAGACCTAACGTACCGGTCCCACAAGTGTCATATATACTTGGGGTACAGGAAATTCAGAGAACCACGACGTCGACAGCCGGGCCGATCTTGAGATGGCAGGTAACCGGCTCTGCCTGCTCGTAGGGCTCTCCGTCGATTACAGTCAGGCCGCATTTCTCAATGGTCACTTCCCGGGGGCCGAACTGGCGAAGCTTCACGTCGCGGTCCCATGAATGGAACCGGCCCCGCCCCCACATGACCAGCGGCAGAGAACCGGCCGTTTTATACAGGTCCTTCGTCCAGTAGGTCATGAACCCCATATGCTGGCCGGTAGCCGGAGGGAAACCGAACAGCTGGAAGCCGAGGATGAGCCTCTGGATCGTCGAGGCAACGCAGAAGGTCTGTCCCGAGAGTGTCTCGCCATCCACATGGTAGACCGCCTCGAGCGGCCAGTACCATTTCCGGTAGGAACCCGCCGGATTGGTGACGGCATCGGCCACGAAACGGCTGATCATGGTAACGGTTTCGACGGGTCCGCCGTCGGTCTCGAGGTATTTCTTGACGAACTTGGCGATAAAGCCATCCGTAAACGTGAAACACCAGACCGGATCCCGGTCGCCCAGCGTCACTTCAATCAGGGATCGCTGCACGCAGTCCGGAGTCTGGTCGAGCCGCAGATAGTGAACCCAGCGGCCGAGGATCTCCTCAGGAGTGCCGGTCATGCCGGCATCGTTGAACAGCATGTTCATGCCGCCGTCGCCAAGGACAAGCAGCGGAGGCGGCGGTGAATCCCGGCCCGCCACCCGGAACCAGCGGTGATAAAAGTAATGAATGGTGCCATCGCCGCCGGAGACCGCAACCTGCCGGATGCCGGCATCGGCGAATTCGCGGATTACGCCGTCAATTTCATCCACCGAGCGGGTAGTGCGGACGAGTACCAGGTCCTTAAGGATCTTCGAGGCGCGGGAGTCGAATCCGGGGCGTTTGCGGTTGCCCCGGGCGTTCATGTTGACGATCAGCCCGGCTTTCGGGGTTTCAGATGGCACGGGAACAGGACTCAGCCGGCTTTCTGGGCGTCTTCATCCGGCGGAGCGCTCCAGTAGAGGATGCGCCCGCAGTAGTCGCAGGTCTGAAGTTCGTGATTCTTGATGACCAGATTCACCCGCTGCATCTGAACAGTCATGTTGCAGCCGGTGCAGCGGGGGGCTTTCTTCGAACCGGGGGCATAATCGATCGGGACGATACCCCGGCCTTTCACGGTGCGGGTGCGCTCGTAGATCTTGTACCAGCGCGGTTCCACCTTCTCGACAAGCTTGGTGCGTTCGGCAACCTTGGAGTCCAGTTCAGTCTTCGCCTGCGCGGCAGCCTGATTCACTCCGTCGATCTGCGGCTGGAGCTGTTCGCGGGCCGCGTTCATGGCTATTTCCAGCTTCTCGAGGTCCGAAGTCTGGATGCCGATATCCACGTCGAGTTTCTTGATCTCGTCCGTGACGGTTTCGATCATGCGTTTGGAGTTTTCGAGCTCCTTCATGACCGCCAGCTGCTCGCGTTCGGTCTTGATCTGGAGCTGCTTCGCTTCGATCTTCTTCAGGTTGTCCTGCTCCTGCTTCAGGAACATCACCTTCTGATCGCGGCTCTTCTGGAGCATGTCCTTACGGCGGCGAAGGGTATCGGCCCCCTGTCCATGGGTGCGGATCTGGGTTTCGAAATCTTCGAGCTTCTTCGGGCTGTCCTTGAGGGTGCGTTCAAGCCCGACGATCTCGTCGTCGAAACGGGCCAGGTTGAGGAGGTTCTGGATCAGTTGGGCGGAAATGGCAGCCTCGCTCTACTAGGCCGGGGTCAACCCGCAGGGTATTGCCGACCGTCCGGGGGTGGAATTTTCTCTTGAAAAACCCCGGCTTGCGGGGCCTTGCATAAGGTTTCGGACCCCCGGATGTCAAGACCGTTTCCGGGGCTTGACGGCCGGGGGTGTGGTGGGGAAGTGGTAAGGACGTAAGCTCCGGTGATTGCGGCGAATTCTGGCCGGTCCGGGGTTTGGTGAAGAACCATGAAACCGTACGACGTTATCGTGATTGGAGCAGGGCACGCGGGGATCGAAGCCGCGCTGGCTCCGGCCCGTATGGGGTTGTCGGTTCTGGTGGTCACTTCCCGGAAGGACCGGATCGGCCTTATGAGCTGCAATCCGGCCATCGGCGGGCTCGGTAAGGGCCATCTGGTCAAGGAAATCGACGCGCTTGGCGGGGAAATGGCGAAGGCCACCGATGCCGCAGGCATTCAGTTCAGGACGTTGAACCTGTCCAAAGGCCCGGCCGTCTGGGGATCCAGGGCCCAGTGCTGCCGAAAGCTCTACAATTCCGAGATGACCGCGAGGCTTACCGCCGAACCCCGGGTGACGGTGCATGAAGGCATGGTCAGCCGCATCCTTACGGCTTCGGGCCGGGCGTCAGGAATAGAGACCGAAGCGGGCGACCGGTTTGATGCCCGCGCGGTCATCGTCACGACCGGAACCTTCCTGAACGGTCTCATGCACACGGGCCGCCGCCAGACGGATGGCGGCCGGGTCGGAGACGAGGCCTGCCGGACACTGTCAGATTCGTTCCGCGACCTCGGGCTTCCTGTGGGGCGTCTCAAGACCGGAACCTGCCCGCGTCTCGACACCCGTTCCATCGATTACTCCAGGCTTGAGCGGCAGGACGGCGACAATCCGCCCCAGCCGTTCTCGGCACTGACCGACCGGATCGAACGGGACCAGCTTCCGTGCCATGTGACGTATACGAACCGCGACACCCACGACGTCATTCTGTCCGGGCTCGACGAGTCTCCGCTCTTTACCGGGGTCATCAAAGGCGTGGGGCCCCGTTACTGCCCGTCCATCGAGGATAAAGTCGTCCGGTTCCGCGACAAGGACCGTCACCAGATATTCCTGGAACCGGACGGACTCGATACCATCGAAGTTTATCCGAACGGCCTTTCGACCTCGCTGCCGGCGGATACCCAGATCCGGTTCCTGAGGACCATTCCAGGCCTCGAACAGGTGGAAGTCGTCCGGTGGGGCTATGCCGTCGAATACGATTACGTCCCGCCCACGGAACTGAAGGCGACCTACGAGGTGAAGAAGATCCCCGGGCTATTCCATGCCGGGCAAATCAACGGCACGTCCGGATACGAAGAGGCGGCCGGGCAGGGTATCGTCGCAGGCATCAATGCGGGTCTGTACGTGAAAGGCGAGGAACCGCTGGTCCTTCGCCGGGATCAGGCGTATCTGGGAGTCATGGCGGACGATCTCGTTACCCGGGGTGTGGACGAGCCATACCGGATGTTTACCTCCCGTGCCGAATACCGCCTGATGCTCCGAGAAGATAACGCCGAACTCCGTCTGACCGAGCTCGGCCGGCGTGCCGGTACCGTTGGTGACGTTCATTACTCGCGGTTTCTCGCCAAGCGAGCGGCGCTTGAACGGGAGGCGGCCCGTCTCAAGTCCGTCACCGTGACTCCCAGTGAGCAGATGCGGCAGAGGTTCGCCGAGTTCGGTGCGGCCGAGATCCGCAAGCCCCAGTCCCTCTGGGATATTCTCCGGCGGGACGAGTTCGATTACCAGCGAACGGTCGGGCTGGTTCCCGACTTCGAGGATACCCTCGTTCATCTGTCTCGCCGGGACCGTCGCTGGGTTGAGATCGGGCTGGAAGTGGAAGCGACCTACTGCGGCTATGTCCGGCTTCAGGAAGACCAGGTCGAAAAGACCCGCAGATACGAAGAAGCGGTGATCCCCGAATCGATCGACTATGGCGCCGTCCGCGGGCTTTCAACGGAGGTCCGGCAGAAGCTGGAGCGTATTCGCCCCCGTTCGCTGGGACAGGCAGGCCGGATCTCGGGTGTGACGCCGGCCTCGATCAATGTCCTGATGGTGCATCTGTATCAGCAGGGGGCGCTTGGGTAACGGCGGCCATCAGTGAAACCGATCGCCGCAATTCTGCTCATCGCCGCTGTTGCCGTTACTGCCCTGGACTGGCTTTGCGGTCTTGGACTTCCCCCGCCGGTGACCATTCTGGAATCCTCGGATGACTCCAGCCGTTTCCGTCTTCGTCCCTACCTGGACATGGAGTTCGAGGGTTATTCGGCCAGGACACGTCCCGTCAGGCTCCTTACCGACGGAGAGGGATTTCGGATCGGACCGAACGACGTCGAGGTCGGGGCGCCATATGAGACTCTCGTGTTTGGCGATGAGTTTGTTTTCGGGGAAGGACTGGAAGCGGGGGAGACGTACCCGGCGCGTTTCGAAGCCAAGTACCGGGAAGTGTACCGGGAGGAATTGAAGGTTCGTAATGCCGCGGTTCCCGGATACAGCCTGAGGGAATCTGTCGAGCGGCTGATCTCCGCTTTGAATTCGAAGCGTCCGCCGTTCGACTGGTTCCTGTTTATATCGCCAAACGATCTCGGGGGAGCGGATTCGGTTACTCCGTGGGAACTGCCGCTCTCTTCAGGTTCCTTGCTCCGGCTGAGCCGGTTGTGGGATTCCTGGACGAAGTCGTCTCCGCAGATGTCCGCTAAGGATGTGGGCGTGCTGGCTGCCCGTCTGGGTGAGGCGATGGCGCCCCGCAGAGGCTCTGCTTCCTGTGTGGTAGCGATTGTTCCAGAGTCAGGTGCTCCGGTCCGGGCAGCAGATCTGCTGACTTCAGCTGCCGGGTGCGTTCGCCAGGATGCGGGGCGGCAGCTCGCGGAAGATTCCGCCGGCTACTATCAGCCGGGTTCCCGGCTGCTTTCGGTCGAAGGAGCGAAGTTCCTGGCGATCAGGAGCATCGTGCCGCTATCGTCCACCTTCCAGCGGTCGCGGCCGAACGCAGTCCATCCGTCTGTGGATAACCCGCAGTAAAAAAGTCGGCGGACTCTTGCGAGTCGCCGGGCCAGTTCGTAGCATCGCGCGTCACACACAGGGCCGCAGGGGGAGATGCCGTGAAATTTTTCGTCGATACTGCCGATATCAAGGAAATCCAGGAAGCGAACGATCTGGGTGTGCTGGATGGCGTGACCACCAATCCGTCGCTGGTTGCCAAGACGGGCCGCCGGTTCCGTGACGTGCTCGAAGATATCGTCAAGATCGTGAACGGCCCCATTTCAGCCGAGGTGACGGCCGTCGACAAGGACGGCATCCTGAGGGAAGGCCGGGAGCTGGCAAAGGTCCACAAGAACATCGTGGTCAAGGTTCCGCTGATCGAAGAGGGAATCAAGGCGACGAAAATCTTTACAGCCGAAGGGATCAAGACGAACGTCACCCTGTGCTTCTCACCGACCCAGGCACTGCTCGCCGCTAAGGTGGGCGCGACCTACATCAGCCCGTTCGTCGGCCGCCTGGACGATGTGTCCCACGAAGGGATGGCTCTCATCCGGCAGATCCGGGAGATCTACGACAACTACGGGTTCGAAACGCAGATTCTGGCGGCCTCGATCCGCCACCCGCTGCATGTGCTCGATTCGGCGTTGGCTGGGGCGGATGTCGCCACCTGCCCGCTCAAGGTGATCAAGCAGCTCGCAAAACACCCCCTCACCGACGCCGGGCTTGCCCAGTTCCTCGAGGACGCCAAAAAGACCCCGAAGTGATACACTCGGGACATGGCGGTTTCTCCATCCTTCCGGGATTTTATCCTGGATCAGCTGGGCGGGCTGGGCCCCGTCGATGCCAGGCCCATGTTCGGCGGATACGGACTGTACCTTCGTGAACGGTTCTTCGGACTGCTCTGGGGCGGTGCCGTTTATCTGAAAACCGCCGAAACGACCCGGCAACCCTATCTGGATGAGGGAATGGAGCCGTTCTCGCCCGGCGGGAAAGTCGCCCTGAAGAATTACTATCAGGTACCGGTGGATGTGCTCGAGGATTCGGCCCGGTTCGTCGAGTGGGCTGGCATTTCTGTCGGTCTGGTAGAGATTACACCTGTGAAGCTGAAGCGGCGGAAGGCAAAGGGCCGGGTTCCCGGTACTTCGGCCAGAATCATCCGGAAAGGCAGGAAGCTCCAGCATGATTGAACTTCATGCCTCAGGCAGTCTTGGCAGGTTCGATTCTTGGCATCGAATGGTGGCAGGCCTCTTCAGGCCCTGTTTTTCCGAGTTGGCATCGAACTATCTGGCTGCCGCTATCGTTATCACTCCTCCACCGCTGATGGCCTGGTACTGGCTGTTTCGGATCGTGCTGCCAGCGAGGAATATGCGGCGGGTAGAGCAGGAAAAATTCCTGGAAAAGATCGAGTATGAAATTGAACCTCTCGGCAGGCGTTAGTGTTTTGCTTGCAACCGCTCTTCTTTCCGCCTGTTCTTCCCCGGCGGAGCGCATCGTTTCAGTACGGCTGAATCCGGTCATGGAGGATGGCAGCAAGTGGGACCTCCTGGGCGGAGCTCCAGATCCGTATGTCATTGTCGATGGGAAGAGCTACCGAGACCATGCGTGCGAGGACTCTTACAAGTGCAGCTTCCGGATCCGGGGAAGCTGGTGGTACCGGATCGAGGTTTATGACCGCGATGAGGCGCTGGATGGCAAGGCCGGATCCGTATGGTGTCTGGCAAGCGGCGGATGTCACACGGGGGCAGCGGAAATCCGGTTCGAAGAACGCCAATGACTCCGGAGTGGTACCAGAAACGGCTCATTTCTGCCGAGGCTGCGATCGGCAGGATTCGTCCGGGTGAGCGTGTCTTTCTGGCGACAGGCGCCGCCGTTCCGCAGGCGCTTGTCCGGGTGCTTGCGGACGGCGGGAATCTTGCGCCGGATATCGAAACGGTCCAGCTGCTCACACTGGGGCCGGCAGATTATCTGGCACGGCCGTCGGCCCGGTCTTCCGTGTTTTTCGTGTCGGCCAATTCGCGGGTGGCGGTTAACGAACTGGATACGGAGTACGCTCCGGCCCATCTTTCCGAATTGCCGGGACTCATCCGTTCAGGAGCCCAGAGAATCGATGTCGCACTGCTGTCGGTCACGCCTCCTGACGCAAACGGCCTGGTATCGATGGGTCCCAGCGTCGATGTCGCTCTGGCAGCTGTTGAACGGGCCCGGCTCGTCATTGCGCAGATTAACCGCAGGCTGCCGAGGACCCGTGGCGCCTCGTTGCTGCCGGCCGACCGTATCCACTGGTTTGTCGAACATGACGAGCCAGTGCCTGAGCTTCCCCAGCGCACGGATCCGGGAATAGTTAGAGAAGCGGAGCGCATCGGCGGTTATCTGGCCGAAATCGTACCGGATGGAGCAGTTCTCCAGTGCGGAATCGGCAGTTGGATCAACCACTCGCTGGGCAGCCTGAAATCCCGCCGGAATTTCAGGATTCATACGGAACTGTTTTCGGACGGTCTCCAGAGTCTTATCGAGCACGGGGCCGCAGAGCCGGCAGGTGCGGTCGCCAGTTTCGCCATGGGCCGGCGGAGTCTGTATGAGTTTCTCGAAACAGAGCGTGCTCCGGAATTTCTTCCGGCCGACCAGATATGCTCGCCGTTCGAGATCGCCCGCAAGCCGCGGATGACCAGCATTAACGCGGCCCTTGAGATCGATCTGACCGGACAGGTGTCGGCCGATTCGCTGGGCGGCTTTTTCTATTCGGGCCCCGGCGGGTTCTCTGACTTTCAGCGTGGGGCGGCGATGGCGAAAAGCGGCACGCCCGTTGTTGTGCTCCGGTCGACGGCGATCGGGGGCCGGCAGTCGCGCATCGTTCCGGTGCTTTCGCCCGGTGCCGGAGTTGCCGCCAGCCGGGCAGACATCCATTGGGTCATCACCGAATGGGGCGCGGCTAATCTGTTCGGAAAGAGCGTGCGGGACCGGGCCCTGATCCTGTCCGAGCTTGCGCACCCTGATTTCCGGTGCGAACTGCTGAACCGGGCCAAGGAACGGCGCCTGATCCATCTGGACGACCGGCTGAGATATGGGTCCGAGCGGCGATATCCTGCGGAATATGAGACGCAGGCGGTCTTGCGTGATGGCCGGAAGGTCCGGATTCGTCCCATCCGTAAATCGGACGAGGACCGGCTCCGGGCTCTCTTTTATTCGGAGTCCGAGACCTCCATCTACAGGCGTTTCCACGGTGCTGTCCGGGCCCTGCCGCGGGACCGGATCCGGTTGTTCTTTGATATCGACTACCATTCGCGAATGGGTCTCGGTGTGTATGAAGAAGAAAATGGCGATGAAGTACTGATCGGGCTCGGCAGTTACGCCCTGAACCCTTCTGACCGGTACGCCGAAGTTGCCTTCCTGGTCCGTGATGACCGGCAGGGGTTTGGTGTGGGCACGCTGCTGCTGGACCGGCTCATCGCGATCACCCGCAACCAGGGGTTCGCCGGGTTGCTGGCTTTTGTGCTGACCGAAAACTCCTCGATGATGAGCCTGTTCAGGAAAAGCGGACTGCCGCTGGATGTCCGGGTCGACGCCGGAATTTATGAAGTACGGATGAAGCTGGAGCAGACCTGAGCGTGCGAGCGGCTTTTTTACTGGCAGCTGTGACAGTCTGGCTGTTCTTGCCCGCTCTGGCCGACGGTAAGTCCCTCTGGTACCGGGATGTGGGCGCCAATTTCCTGCCCAATCATGCGTACTGGCATGAACGGGTATTTCAGGGCGAACTGCCTCACTGGAATCCGTATTCCGGTGGAGGGATGCCATTCGCTGCCGATCCGGTTCAAGGCACCTTTTATCCCCTGAAGGCGCTGATGCTTCTGTCTTCAGACCCCGTCGCCGGCTTCAACCTGCTGGTCGGGGTTCACTTTTTTCTGCTGGCAATAGGCATGTACCGGATGTTGCGGTCCTTCGGAACCGGAGAGCCGGCGGCCCTTCTGGGAAGCCTGACCGCGCTGCTTGGGGGAGTGACTGCTAACAGCACCATCCTGATTCAGTTCCTTTACGCACAAACCTGGCTGCCGTGGATGCTGGAAGCGGCCAATGCTTTTGCTAAGGACAGGCGCTTTCGTTCCGGCATGATGATCAGCATTTTCGGATCGCTGATTCTGCTCGCGGCCGAACCGCAGACATTCATCATTAGCTTGGGCATTCTATTCGTTTTCTGGCTTTGCGTTCCGGGTCCGGCCGGGGATAGCAGAGGGCCGGCTGCGCGAATGGCCCAGGCCGTTTCTGCCAGCGTGCTTTATGGTTCCCTCGCCATCGGCTGTTCCCTAATTCAGTGGCTACCGGCTGCATATCTGGCAGGTGAATCGATTCGGGCGACCGAAGGGCTTCCGCTGCCGTTGGCGGAGGCATGTTCATTCGCTCCCATCCGTTTCCTGGAACTGGTGATTCCCCGTGTGTTTGGAGATGATGTCGCGAGGTATACGGTCTGGGATCCGGCACTCGCGTGCAGCGATTTAAACCCGACGTTTTATCTGTCGTCGATCTATATAGGGGCTGTTCCTGTCGTGTTCACCGCCTTTGCCTTTGGCTGGAACCGGATTCAGCCGCTTGCGAAGTGGGCGCTGCTGGTTGCGCTACTGTCGGGAGTCATTGCACTGGGGCATTACAGCCCGTTGGACTTCTATTCGGTCCTGTTTCACTGGCTTCCCACCTGGAACCGGTTCCGGTTTCCGGAGCGGCTGCTTCCGTTTTTCGTGCTCGGTCTCACGGTGCTGGCTTCAATCGGCTTCGACCGGTTCTGGCAGGCGGAGACGTTCCGGGACTGGACGGCGAAAATACTTCTGGGGATTGCGATGTGTGTGGCCCTTCTGGCATTCCTGATCCCCTGGTCGGATCTGCTGGCTGGCGGGCCGGGCCCCTACCGGGGCTGGGCCAAAGAGTGGATCGAGTTTACGGCGGTTCACTTCAAGACGTACTCTGCGGGACTTGTCTTGGTAATACTGACGGCAGTTCTTGCAAACTCGCGATGGGCGTTGATCGCTGCGGTTCCGCTGCTCGTTGCCGATCTGAGCTGGAACGCCAGCCATCTTGTCAATTTTCAGGACAACGCCCGGCTTTTCCGAGACCGGCCCCAGGTCGCCGTGTATCTCGACCGTTTCCGGGATGGGCCGGCATCTCCCCCGGTCCACTATAGTGCCCCCGATCAGCTCATGATTCCCCGGAGTATCGAAGGCATTCCCGATGCAGTGTTAACGGGCGAGTACCGCGTCCGGGGACTGGCGCTCGATTCGCAGATTCTCTGGGGGCATTCAGCCTCCAAAACCGGGAATACGATGGTTTCTGCCCGCATCGAAGAACTCCGCAGGGTTCTGGACGATGACCGGTACGAGGCCGTGCAGGGTTCGGTCGTCAAGGTGGTTTCCGGAACCGCCGAAATGCCGGGACGAACCTACGGCGAGCCGGTCGAGGTCGACGGTTTCCGGCTGTTCCCGCTCGCAAAGGCCGGGGGTAGGGTCCTCTGCCCGGTTCGCTGGACAGGAGTGAATACGGACACCGAAGCGTTAGGAGTAATGGCCGGGCCGGATCGCGGGGCGAGCTTCGATCCCGAAGCTTCAGCGGTAGTCGAGGGCAGGACTGGCGGAGAACGTCAGACTCCTGCAACCGTTTGCGGGGTAACCCGCTGGTCGGAGGAAGAATACGATCTGGAGGTGAACCAGCTGGATGACGGGCCGGTGGTACTCCGGGAGCTGCATTCGGCTGGATGGACTGCTTCTCTTGAGAATGGCCGTCCATTGCAGGTTTATCCCGCCAATCACATCCATCAGGCGGTGTTCCCCGGTGCCGGACACCACCGGATTACTTTCCGGTACCGGACGCCCGGTCTCGTCACGGGAGCGGTGCTGTCAGCTTTGACTCTTGCGGGGATGGGGGTGGCGGCTTTCTGCCTGCCAAGGCGCAGGCCGGAAGACCTGCCAGAGCCCTCGGATCCCGCAGCCTGAGCGCCGTAAATCCGCAGGGGCACGCATTTTTCCTATTTTGACCCGGTGCGCCCATCGGCTATCTTGCCGCCCCCGGTGGTGGTGTCGGGAAAACTGATCGACCTCGGCCATGGGCTGCATGTCCGGACCCGTCAGATGGTCTGGTAGCAGAAAACGCTGTGATTCAGCAGGGATGGTAACTTTTCAATGATCGTTGTGTTCAAGCCGGATGCGACCCAGGACCAGGTAAATCAGGTGGCGGAACTCGTCACCAGCATGGGTCTCCGTGTTCATTTCAACAAGGGAACCGAGCGGCAGATCATGGGAGCCGTCGGCGATGACCGGAAGCTCCAGAGCGCCAACTGGCAGAGCTGGGCGGGCGTTGAGCAGGTGATCCCGATTCTCGCACCCTACAAACTCGTGAGCCGTGACTTCCAGAAGCACGATTCTTCCATCGACGTACGTGGTGAGAAGATCGGCGCCAAGGATAAAATGCAGGTGATCGCCGGGCCGTGCTCGGTGGAGAACGTCGAGCAGATGATGCACCTGTCCGACGTGGTGAAGACCGAAGGCCTCGGCTTCCTCCGCGGTGGTGCCTACAAGCCCCGGACCTCGCCATACGCTTTCCAGGGTCTCGAGAGCGAAGGCCTCGACATCCTCATGGAGGCGAAGAAGAAAACGGGCCTGCGCATTGTCACCGAGCTCATGGACCCCCGCGACATTCCGCTGTTCGAGGGGCGCGCCGACGTGATCCAGATCGGTGCCCGCAACATGCAGAACTTCCGGCTCCTCAAGGAAGTGGGCCAGCTGAAGACGCCGGTGCTCCTGAAGCGCGGCCTCGCCAACACGATGAAGGAACTGCTCATGGCGGCCGAATACATCGCTGCCGGGGGCAACCTGAATATCATCCTGTGTGAGCGCGGAATCCGCACCTTCGAGCCCGACACCCGCAATACGTTCGATGTGAGCGCCATCCCGGTGCTCAAGGAAAAGACCCACCTACCGGTAATCGCGGATCCGTCTCACGCGGGCGGCCGCTGGGATCTGGTAGAGCCGCTGGCACTGGCCGCGGTCGCGGCCGGGGCCGATGGCCTCATCGTCGAAATCCACCACCAGCCGGAGAAGGCACTCTGCGACGGCGATCAGGCTCTGAAGCCCAAGAAGTTCACCAAGCTCATGGAGAAGATCCGGGCCGTGGCGAAGATCGTCGGCCGGGACGCCTGAGCCTCGGGTTCAGGATCGTGCGGAAACGCCGGGGGAACCCGGCGTTTTTGCTTTGGGGGCTCCGGGCGGGGAATACTCCGGCCTGTGCAGACCGGCGGTCCAGATGCCCGTATCTCCTTCTCCGAGATGAAGGAGTTTGATCTGGACGAGATCATGCGGGTTGAACGCCTGTCCTTTAAAACGCCCTGGACAAGACGCATGTTCCTTGATGAACTGGGCCAGCACCAGTCCAAGACCTTTGTCGCCCGGCTGGCCGACCTTCCCGAACAGCCGCTGGTCGGTTATGTGACGTTCTGGACCGTCGTTGACGAACTGCATATCCTCAACATCGCGGTCGATCCGGACTGGCGCCGCCGGGGGATCGGCCACAGGCTGATGGAGCTGGTTTTCGGCCACGCGACACG
Organism: uncultured bacterium; assembly: GCA_964621525.1. Lineage (GTDB taxonomy): Bacteria > JAGRBM01 > JAGRBM01 > JAGRBM01 > JAHCIT01 > CAZMGV01. Next base: position 9,931 of record CAZUMS010000029.1, on the reverse strand, counting down.
GGCAGACGCAGCGCTCATCGTGCTGGATGTCCGGCCCGCGAATGGCCCGGCCCGGAGGATGTACGAGTCATTCGGTTTCCGGACGGTCGGTATCCGGCCCAGGTATTACTCCGACACGGGCGAGGATGCGCTCGTCATGGTGCGCGAGGCTCCGTTCGGGCTGCCCGGCGGGACGAAGGGACAGAACTGATTTCATGGGCGTGACGACACCGGTAACGGCAGAATTCTCAGGGGCTGTGCGGCTTTCTCCGCCGGGGCCGCTCGACGGGGCCATGTACGAGATCCGGTTTCGCTGGGTGATTACGCCCAAACCCGTGCGGCCGGGGCAGTTCTTCATGGTCCGTCCATCGGAGGGTTCCCAGCCGCTGCTGGGCCGCCCGCTATCGCCCCTGGCTGTTTCTTCGAAGGAAATAGTCTTTGGTATCCGGGTTCACGGTGAAGGTACCCGCCGCATGGCGAAGGCGCTCTCCGGAGAGCCCTGGTCAGTGTCTGGCCCCTACGGAAACGGCTTCGACTCGCCGGTGACACCCCAGGAACGGATCTGGCTTGTGGGCGGTGGCGTCGGCGTACCTCCGCTCGTACATCTGGCTTCGACGTCACCGGCCCAGTACACGGCGCTCATCGGTGCGAGGTCGGCCAGCGACCTTAACTGGACCGATACCTTCGGCAGTGCAGGAGTCTTTGTCTCTACGGATGACGGCTCGGAAGGCTTTCGGGGTACGGCGGCGGGACTTCTGGAAAAACTGCTTGGCAATAGCCGGAAGCCCGACCGGGTGATCTGCTGCGGCCCCCATCCGATGATGGCCGCCGTCTCGAAAATCTGCACAACCCGCAACATCCGGTGTGATGTATCGCTTGAAGAACGCATGGCCTGCGGCACGGGCATCTGTATCAGCTGTGTTTGCCCGATCCGCACGCCCGATGGAAACTACCGGCGGGCCCGGGCCTGCGTCGAGGGGCCTGTGTTCAACGCCGAGGAGGTCGCCTGGTGAGCCCTGCAAGGAAGAAGGCAAAACCTGTGAAAAAGAGTGCCGCACGGAAGACCGTAGTACGGAAGCCCGCGAAGAAGGCCCCTGCCAAAAAAGCGCCTGCTCCGAAACGTCCGGCTGTTCAGGTCCGCCAGATGGCGAAGCCTGAGCCTATTCCCACGGACGTCGATCTTTCGACCCGCGTCGGAACGCTGGTATTCAAAAATCCGGTCCTGCTGGCTTCCGGTTGCGGAGGTTACGGCCCCGAACTGGCGGAGTATTTTGACGCCAGTCTGCTGGGCGGCATTGTCGTGAAGAGTCTTTCCCTCAAGCCCCGGCTGGGGAACGACACTCCCCGCACCGTGGAGACGGCTTCGGGCATGCTCAATGCCATCGGTATCCAGAGCGGCGGGATCCACGATTTCCTGGACAACAAGCTGCCGGTCCTCAAGGACGCCCGCACGGTCGTTATCGCCTCGGTTTTCGAGGAAACCGTGGATGGGTATGTGGAACTTGCAAAAATTCTGGATCATGTGGACCGGATCAACGGCATCGAGGTGAACCTGTCCTGCCCGAACGTCGAAAAGGGCGGCATCGTGTTCGGCACCCAGCCGGATCAGGCGGCGCTGGTGATCTCGGCAGTCCGCCGGGCGACCACCAAGCCGGTCTGGGCGAAACTTTCCCCGAACGTGACCAGCATTGTGGAGATTGCCAAGGCGGTCGAGGGCGCGGGTGCCGACGCCGTTACGGCGATCAATACGCTGCAGGGGATGGCGGTCGACTGGCGCAAGCACAAGCCGGTTCTCGCAAACCGTACCGGGGGGCTGTCGGGGCCGGCGATCAAGCCGGTGGCGCTCCGGATGGTCGATGAACTGAAGCGCTCCGACCTCAAGATTCCGATTGTGGGTGCGGGCGGGATTTCGGATGCGGAAGATATCTGCGAGTTCCTCGTGGCGGGCGCCTCGGCCGTACAACTCGGCACCATCAACTATCTGGATCCCCGTGCCGCGCCGCGGATTATCGGCGATCTTGCCCGGCTGCTCTCGAAAGAAAAGATCGGCTCCGTGCAGAACCTCATTGGTACGATGAGTGGCAAGACGATGAAGCAGATGTCCCAGGAGCTCGCCGAATTTTTCAAGAGCTTCTGACGGTTGCCCTGTAACCGGAAGAGTTAAACGCTTTTAACGCCAATTTTGCTTGTTCTCCCGGTCGTGCATGCGAATATTAACGCACGCGACGTGGTGCCTCGGGCGCCCACCGCAAGGAGTGACACGAAACGATGATCGCCAACCGTTTGAAAACCTTTCTGCTGCTCGCCGGCCTGTCGGCCATCCTGATCTACGCGGGTGGGGCGCTTGGCGGACAGACGGGCCTGATTGCTGCGTTCGCCTTCGCCCTGGTGATGAACCTCGGTAGCTACTGGTTCTCGGACAAGATCGTCCTCAGGATGTACAAGGCGCGTCCGGTTACTCCGGAAGAAGCACCGCGGCTTTATGCCTTGTGCGAAAAGCTGGCGAAGAATGCCAAAATCCCGATGCCCCGCATCTACATCATTCCGGAGCGGACTCCGAACGCCTTTGCCACGGGCCGTAACCCCGAACACGGGGTCGTGGCCCTGACCGAAGGGCTGATGGCCATGCTGAACGAGCGGGAACTCGCCGGGGTCATCGCCCACGAGATGGGCCACATCAAGAACCGCGATATCCTTGTCCAGACGATAGCGGCCGTGGTCGCGGCGGCGCTCCAGTTCATGGCCCAGTTTGCCATGTTCTTCGGCGGCGGCCGACGGGGCGACGACCGTGAAGCCCCGAACCCCATTGTGGGCATCCTGATCATGATCCTTGCGCCCATTGCGGCGATGATTATCCAGATGATGATCAGCCGGACCCGCGAATACATGGCCGACGCTACCGGTGCCGGGATCGCGCAGGACACCCAGGGGCTCCAGAGCGCGCTGATGAAGATCGACAACTATGCCCGCGGTATGCCCATGCAGCATGCGGGGGAAGCTACTGCCCACATGTTCATCATCAACCCGCTCTCCGGTAAGAGTCTCGCGAAACTCTTTTCCACGCACCCGGCCACCGAGGATCGCGTGAAGGCACTCCAGGATCTGGACCTCCGGAACGTCGAACTCTGATCCGGCCTCAAAAGCCGTTCTAAGGACAGGCCGCTCCGGGGCCTGTCCCTTTTTCAGGGCGGGGAGGACCCGGCTGGTTTGAGAGGCCCGTGGCTTTCAGCTATCCCAACCCTCCGTGAGTTCGACCATCTCCATCAGAGGCGCCAAGGAACACAACCTCAAGAACATCTCGGTGGATATCCCCCGGGACCGTCTGGTGGTCATCACGGGCGTCTCGGGTTCGGGCAAAAGCTCGCTGGCATTCGATACCCTCTACGCCGAAGGCCAGCGGCGGTATGTGGAGAGCCTCTCCGCCTACGCCCGGCAGTTCCTCGACCAGATGTCGAAGCCTGACGTGGAGTCCATCGAAGGGCTCTCGCCGGCCATTTCCATCGAGCAGAAGTCCACGTCCCGGAACCCCCGGTCCACGGTCGGGACCGTGACGGAGATCCACGACTACCTGCGGCTTCTCTACGCCCGGATCGGCGAGGTGTTCTGCCACTCCTGCGGCCGGCCCATGAAGTCCCAGACGCCCCAGCAGATCGTGGACCGCGTCATGGAGATGAAGGAAGGCACCGTCGTCTCGGTCTTCGCCCCCATCGTCCGGGCGCGCAAGGGCGAATACACGAAGGATCTCCAGAAGCTCCAGCGGCAGGGGTTCGCCCGGGTCCGGATCGACGGGGTTCTGCACGAACTCGAACGGCTCCCGTCCATCGACAAGCAGAAGAAGCACGACATCGAGCTTCACGTGGACAAGGTGAAGGTCCAGGCGGGCCGGATGGAGCGCCGGCTCACCGACTCCATCGAGACCGCCCTCAAGTTCGCGGGCGGCATTGTCATTGTCGAACCCGAGGGCGCCGAGCCCCAGATATACAGCGAGCACATGGCCTGCGCGTGGTGCGGTATCAGCTACCCGGAACTGGAGCCCCGGCTGTTCTCGTTCAACTCGCCGCAGGGAGCCTGCCCGGACTGTTCGGGCCTCGGGCACAAGATGTTTTTCGACCCCGATCGCATCGTCTCCGACCCCACGCTGTCGGTGGCCGACGGCGCGATCCAGCCCTGGTCGAACATCCAGGGCTACTACGGGCAGATGCTCGAGTCGCTTGCATCCCATTTCAAGTTCGACCTCGACACGCCGTTCAGGAAACTTCCGGAACGGATCAGGAAACTCCTGTTTCATGGGTCGGGTACGAAGAGCGTCACGTTCAAGCTGAAGACCAAGGAGTCACGCTCCTACGAATTCACCGAGGCGTTCCTCGGCGTCATTCCCTGGCTCGACAAGCGGTACAAGGAGACGGAGTCCGAGAGCGTCCGGGAGGAACTGGAAGAATACATGAGCTTCCAGGACTGCCCGGGCTGCCATGGGGCGCGGCTCAGGGTCGAAGCCCGTTCGGTCAGGGTCGCCGGGACGACGCTCCCCGACGTGGAGCGGAAGACCGTCACCGATCTCCTTCCGTTCTTCCGGGAGATGAAGCTCTCGGACCGGGACCGCAAGATCGCCGACCGTATCCTGAAGGAAATCCGGGACCGCCTCACGTTCCTGGACGCCGTCGGGCTCGAGTATCTGTCCCTCGACCGGAACGCGGGCTCCCTGTCCGGCGGGGAAGGGCAGCGCATCCGGCTGGCAACCCAGATCGGCTCGTCCCTCGTGGGCGTACTGTACGTACTCGACGAACCGAGCATCGGGCTCCATCAGCGGGACAACTCGCGCCTTCTGGCGACGTTGAAGCGGCTCCGGGATCTTGGAAACTCGGTCGTCGTCGTTGAGCACGACGAGGAAACGATCCGCGAGGCAGATTTCGTCATCGACATGGGTATCGGCGCCGGAGAACACGGCGGAGAGGTCGTCGTTGCCGGCGGCCCCGGGGAGATCGTCGCCGACAAGAAGAGCCTCACCGGGGCCTATCTCAGGGGCGACCTGCATATTCCGGTGCCGGAAGAGCGCCGCAAGCCGAGGGGCTGGATCGAGATCCAGGGCGCCAAAGGCAACAATCTCAAGGACGTGAACGCGAAGGTCCCTGTGGGCTGCTTTACGGTCGTGACCGGAGTATCGGGTTCGGGCAAGAGCACGCTCGTCATCGACACCCTGTTCCCCGCCGCCATGGATGCCATTGTCCGGGACGAGAAACCCCGGGGCGAATTCAAGGCGATCAAGGGGCTCGACCAGTTCGACAAGGTCATCGACATCGACCAGAGCCCCATCGGCCGGACACCCCGGTCGAACCCGGCGACCTACACGGGCGTCTTCTCGCTCATCCGCGACATGTTCACCCAGCTTCCCGAGGCGAAGCTCCGGGGCTACAAGCCGGGCCGCTTCAGCTTCAACGTGAAGGGCGGCCGGTGCGAGACCTGCGGCGGCGACGGCTACGTGAAGATCGAGATGCACTTCCTTCCCGACATCTACGTGAAGTGCGACGTCTGCAACGGCCGCCGCTACAACCGCGATACCCTGGAAGTGAAATACAAGGGTCAGAGCATCGCCGACGTGCTCGACATGCCCGTCGAGCGGGCCATCGAGTTCCTCTCCGCCTACCCGAGAATCGTCTCGGTCCTCCAGACCCTGCTGGACGTGGGGCTGGGCTACATCCGGCTCGGGCAGGCGGCGACGACGCTCTCGGGCGGCGAGGCCCAGCGGGTGAAGCTCTCCCGGGAACTGGCCCGCCGCTCCACCGGAAAGACCCTTTACATCCTCGACGAGCCCACCACGGGGCTTCACTTTGCCGACGTGCACAAGCTGCTGGATGTCCTCCACCGGCTCGTGAACGAGGGGAACACGGTCATCGTCATCGAGCACAACCTCGACGTCATCAAGACCGCCGATCACATCGTCGACCTCGGCCCCGAGGGCGGTGCGAGGGGCGGGGAGATCGTCGCCGCGGGAACGCCCGAAGAGGTGGCGAAGGTGGAACGCAGCCACACGGGCCGCTACATCAGGGCGGCTCTGGCCGCCTCGAAGGCCGGCCGCCTCGGCCTCGCGACGGACCTGCGCCGCAAGGTGAATCTCGGCATCGGCGAGTGAACGCCGCCTGTCCCTCGCGGCGGTTTCGCGCTAGCGTCGGGAGATGAAAACCTCCGCTGCCGTTCTCTCGCTTCTCGCCTCCGCTGCTTTGCTTGCTGCCCCGGTTCGCGCCGAAGACGCCCCTGCGGCCGAGAAGCCCAAAGCCCCTGAAAAAACCCCGGAAAAGGCGGCCAAGCCCGCCAAGCCGGGGAAAAAGCCCGGAGTGACGGGCGAGGCCGCGGGCGACGAGAACCGCACGTTCGGAACCGTCAACGCCGTCATGCGGCGTTATGCCCCGCTCTTCAAGAGCGCCCACAAGAAACTGCTCCAGGCGGACCCCAAGGCGACCGGGGCGATGATCATCGAGTTCACGATCAAGCCGGACGGTTCGGTCACGGGCGCGAAGACCATTGCCTCGGATTTCTCGAAACACCCCGCCTTCGAGAAGGAGATCCTCGAGAAGGCCCAGAAGGCGAAATTCATTGCGATCGAGAAGGGCGATGCGAAGGTGGTCTTCCCGATCGCTTTCGGCGAAGAGTGACGGTCAGGGGTTGCCGCCCGCCATCAGTTTCTCCACTTCCCTGCGCCGGTCTTCCTCGGTCTTCGGATCGGGTGCGAACTTGATGTACTTGTCGAACGCCTCCTGCGCGTCGCGGGAGTTGCCCGAACGGGCGAGGGCGGCGCCGAGGCTCCGGTAGTTATAGGGATTCGACGGGCGCAACTCCACGGCCTTCTGGTACGCGTTGACGGCATCCCGGTAGTTGCCCTGCTTGTCGTAGTTCTGGCCCAGGGAGGTATAGCCCTCGGCGAAGTTCGGGAACTTCTCGACGAGCGACTGCCACTCGCGCGCGGCGTCCTGCGTCTTGCCCCCCTGCTCGAGGGTGTTGCCCAGATTGAACCGTGCGCTGATGTCGTTCGGGTTCGTCTCGATGGCGGTCCGGTAGTTGCCGATGGCCGCGTCGAGCTTGCCCGTCACCCGCTGGGCGTCGGCGAGGCCCGTGAGGGCGGCGAAGTTCTTCGGGTCGTTCTGGAGCGCCTGCTGGAACGCCTGCTCGGCCTCGCCCCGCTTGCCCACGATGTTCAGCGTCTTGCCGAGGTTCGTGAGCGCCTCGGCGCTCCTGGGGTCGGCGGCGGCCGCGGCCCGGAAAGCCGCCTCGGCGTCCTCGAACTTGCCCCGGGAGAGGAGCAGGTTCCCGAGGCTGTTGCGGGCGCCCGCGTTGCGGGGGTCCAGTTCAACGGCCTTCTGGAGGGCGGCGAGGGCCTCCTCGTACTTGCCGGCGGCCTTGAGGGCGTCCGCGTATTCGGTCTGGGCTTTGGAGTCCTGCGGATTCGCCTCGGCGGAGCGCCTGGCCTGGTCGAGCTTGTTCTCGCGGGTGTCCTGGTAGTTGAGGAGGCGCTTCAGGTCCGGGTACCGGTCCACGAGGTTCGGGTCCATCTCCGACGCCTTCCGGTAGAACTCCAGGGCGTCCTGCGACTTGCCGAGGGCGGCGAGCGTCGCGCCGAGCGTCACATAGGCGCAGGCGAAACCGGGCGAGAGCTCCACGGCCCGCCGGAGCGCCTTCTCGGCATCCTCGCGCTTGTCCTGGGCGAACAGCACACGGCCCAGCCGGAGCTGCATGTCCGGGTCCTCGGGATTCTGGGCCGCCTCGGCCCGGTATTTCTCGGCGAGCCCCTCGAGCCGCCGCTTCGCCGGGGCGTAGAGCCCCTGCTTGCGGATGTTCGTGAACGCCTCGGGGTTGTCCGGATTCGCCTCGATCGCCTTGAAGAAATAGTCGAGCGCCTGCGTGGGCTTGCCCTGCTGCATGGCGGCGATCCCGAGCCCGTTCAGGGCCTCGGCGGACGACGGATCGATCTCGGCGACCTTCTGGAAGGCCTCGAGGGCCTCCGGGTTTTTGCGCGTCTGGAGAAGGAGCCGCGCACGGGCGAGTTCCGGCGACGCGCTCCGGGAGTCGGCCCGGGCCGCGTCGTCATACATCCGCATCGCCTCCTCGTTACGTCCCTGCTTCTGGAGCACGTCGCCGAGGCTCATCAGCGTTTCGGGATCGCGGGGGTTCAGGCGCAGCGCTTCCTTCAGCGAAGTCTCGGCTTCGGCGAAGTTGCCCTGGACCCGCTGCAGGTCCCCCAGGCACCGCCGGGCGTCCGGGTTGTCCGGCACCAGTTCGAGGGCGCGCCGGATCGAACCCGACGCCACCTCGATCTCGCCCCGGGGCCGGATCGCCGTCTTCAGGTTGCAGTCGGGGATGAAGGCATCCCGCTCCTGCCGGACCGCCGTGCGGCAGGCCTCGATGGACTGCTCGAACTCGGTCCGGGCGTCGGTTTCGGAACCCCCCGCGGCCGAGAACGATCCGCCGGGCCCCCGGCTGAAACCGCCGGAACTCCAGCCCTGCGCACCTTCCCGCTTGTAGGGGCTGCTGTCGCCGCCGGCCCCGGCGGGGTCCGTCTTCGCGGCGGCGGACTTTTTGCCGCCACCCGGCTCCTCGTCGTCCCCGGACATGAGCATGAGAAACGAGCCCGCGAGGGCGATAAACAGGATGATACCGAGTCCGATCCAGAGGTTGCGCGTATTCACGGCCATCCTTTTATTTCAGCCGGGCGGGCCGGGCAACCGGCGGCTCCGTCAGCGGCCCCCCGAGGGCGGCCGCGGCCTCCGGGAACAGCCAGTGGGCAAAGAGCCGGTGCCCTTCGGCGCTGAAATGGCCGTCCCCTTCAAGGAAGACCGGGACTCCGGCAGCCAGCGCCTCCCGGAGCACGGGCGTCGAGTCGAGGAACGGAACGTCCGCACGGGCGAGCAGTGCGGCCATGCGGCGGCGGGGCCGGTCCCGGTCCGGGCGGCGGTCCCGGTAACTCTCGGCGGTCCGTGCCCAGGTACTGTCGTCCAGTTCCAGCGGATGCGAGATCCAGATGGCGAGCAGGGCGCTCCCCCGGGCATGGGTCTCCCGGCGGAGCAGGGCGAAGAGATCCCCGATGTCGCTCCACGCCCGTTCGTAGCGCGGGTCGCCGTCCCCGAAATAGGTCCCGAGCGTGTAGGCGAGGCCGGAGGACTCCGGATTCGGCCGGAAAAGCAGCGGGTGAAGGAGAAGCGAGCTCGCGAGGCGGTTCGCCCACGGGGGCAGGGGCGGCGGGGCGTAGGGACCCAGGGAGACGATCCGGCCCGAGGCGTCCCGGCGGTAACGGGGCACAAGGAACGGATACCGCGAGAGCTCGGGCACCGAGTCGGCGATGTCGTTGCCGCCGAAGAGGCAGACGATCGTGAGGCGCGGCCGGTGCGGGCTCACGGAGGTTTCCCAGCGGGTGACGTAGTGCGGGATCCCCGTGCCGCCCATGCCGTAGTTCTGGACCTCGGCCGGCGGGGCCGCTTTCGCGAACGATGCGCCGAGAAGCGCCGTGAACGTATCGGGCTCGGGGATCTCCGACGCCAGGACGTAGGAATCCCCGATCACCGCCACCACCGGATGCTCCGGCGAACCGGTCCGGTAGGGGAACGACGCGCGGAATCCCGTTTCGTTGGTACGGAACGGAATCTTCCCGCCCCTGAAATTCCGGAAACCCTCGAAGTCCGGGAGGAACCGGGTGCCCTCCGCCGCCACATAGGGATTCGACGGGCCATAGAGGAGCGGCGGCAGCCAGCCGTTGGCAACGATCACCCGCAGGGCCAGTTCGGCCAGAAGGAACGTCGCCGCGAACACCACGGCCGTACGGGCAGTCCAGTGCATGGGCGGGGACTGTAGCCGTTCCCGTGGGGGCGGGTGAGCCTCTCCCGCCCCATCATCGACTATTCAGTTTTCAAACAACCGTCGCGGCGTTCCGCCGCCTCTGCGCCTCCGGACTTCCACCCCTCAGCCCTCC
>CAZUMS010000028.1:0-53060 GCA_964621525.1 uncultured bacterium | reverse complement strand
TCGAGGAAAAACTGCTCCGGGCACGGGGCTCCATCGTGCTGAACGACCTCGTGCGGGCGGAACAGCTCGTGCGCCAGCTCGAAGAGTCAGCCACCGCCCTCTATCAGCAGATCACCGGCCAGCCGGCGGCCGCCCCGGGCGCAACCGCGCAATAACCGGCGTTCGGATTCCGTACAGCGCAATTTCTCCCCTCCGGGAACCGGGCTGAATGCCTTTGATTACAGATAGTTAGCTGGAAGCGCCTCTGGAACCGATCCTGCTTCCTTGAATGCCGGGAGTCCGGATTCCCCGTCCCGCAACCCCACGGAACGCATCCGGACAGGTGAGGATGAGCACTGGTACGGAGACATTCCGGGTGCCGGAACGCCTGCAGGTATGGGCCGGGGGACTCCGCGCCTTTTTCTTCCGGGAGTTCGGCGAACTCGACCTTGAGCCGTTTACCCCGCGCAACACCGTACTCGCCGGTCTGGCCTGCGGAACCGCCTGCGCCTGGTACCGGAGCTTCCTCCCGGCGGTCCTCCTCACCCTGATATTTTTCTGGTGGAACCGGAGCTGCCGCCCGCTGGTGCGTTACCTGTTTATGGCGGCGCTGGTTCTGGGGGCAGTCCGGACGGAGCATGCCCGCAAGGATCCTCCAGTCATCGAGGCCGCGGATGCCCGGCTCCTCGTCCGTGCCGATGCCCTGCCCCGGCGTTTCTCCGATGTCTGGTGGATCGAAGCGACCGTTCTGGAAATTCACTACGCTGAAAACTCCGCCCGCCCCCTGTTGCCGGGCAGCCGCGTCCGGATCGACTACCGGGAGCCCTGGGCGGGAACTGCACACGCGCCGCCCCGGCATTGGGTACGAGGCGACCGCATGGAATTTACCGGAAAGGTTCAGCCGCTCCGCCCCCGGCTGAATCCGGGAACCTTCGACCGGGACGAATATCTGCTGAACGAAGGATTCTCCGCCCGGTTCGATGCCACGGAACTGTCCGGCTACACGCCGGGCCCGGAACTGGTTTCAAGGCTGGACCGGTTCCGGCTGGATGCGGGAGAGATCCTCTCCGGCCCCGGCCGGGGCGGACGGCTCATGTCCGCGCTCGTGCTGGGTCTCCGGGACAGCGTCGACTCCGAGATCACCCAGACGATGAACCGGATCGGCCTCGCCCACCTCCTCTCCATCAGCGGCGTCCACTTCACGCTGTTTGCCCTCTGGCTGATTGTTTTGATCGAGACCGTGGCCGGGAGATTCCCGGCGCTCGTTCTCCGGTATCCGCTCCGGCGGATTTCCGTCGTTGCCGCCATCCCTGTTCTTGCCCTGTACACAATAATGACTGGTACCCAGATCGGAACCGTCCGCGCCCTCATCATGTTCGTGATCGCCGCGCTCGCCCTCGCCACCGGCAGGAGATCCGTGATGATAGACGGCCTCCTGCTGGCCGGCGCAGCCATGCTGCTGCACGACCCCTCCCTTGCCGGAGACATTTCTTTCCAGCTCTCCTGCCTTTCGATGCTCGGCATTGCCTGCATCCCCGGCCAGCTCGACCTCCCCGTCACGCCGCGCAGCCTGCCGGCCGTCGTCGCCGGATCGGCGGCCATCTCACTCGCCGCTACCCTTGTCACAGCGCCGGTCACCGCCGGCCTCTTTCATGAAGTGGCGCTCGCCGGGCTTCTCGCCAACTCGCTGCTTCTCCCGCTGATCGAGGGTTTCTTCCTTCCGGCGGGCCTCCTGGGTGCGCTGGCCGTCGCTGCCGGCAGCACCCGGCTCGACCGGATCTTCGCCGGAATGTGGGACCCGCTGATGCAGTCGCTTGACGGCCTGCTGCTCGCCGCAGGTGAATGGCTGCCGGGGCCCGTAAAGACCGGTGCGCCGTCCGCCGCCATGTGCATCGTCTATTTTGCGCTGATGGGACTGGCGGCAGCCTCGTTCCGGAGCGGCAGGTTTCGCGCGCCCCTACTGACCGCCGCTGCCGCCCTGCTGCTGCTCGTCGGAACCGGTCGGATTCCGGATGCCGGCGAACGCCTGATCGTACTGGACTCCGGCTACCGGGCGAATGTCATCTGGCTGAGGCCGGGCCATGAACCCCTGTGGATGTATGGAGGATCGGCGCCGCCGTTCAAGTCGTCGATCCGCCTTGTGGATGAAACGCTCGCTCACCGGGGGCGCTTTGGACCGGTCGAAGTCCATGCTCCGCTGCTCACGGAGCCCCTCGCGGCGTTCACCCACCGGGGCAGAAGTTTCCATCCGGCAGGGCCAGAGGACACAGGCGCACTAAGGCTCCGGTCGGGAGAAAACGAGGCAAGCGCATGGGAGACACCGGCCGGGGCCGTCGTTATCGATCCGGCGGGCGCCAGATGGAAAAGCGGCTCGGCCAGAGTGCTGGGACCCGTGGCCGCCTGGGTCTGCCTGAAGAGCGGCTGCCGGCCACCGAGGGAAGTGACGCAATCGTCGGCGGTTGTCGTCAACGCTGCGGCGGGGAAATCCACGGGCCGCACGGCCCTCGACACCCGGACCCACGGCCAGATCGTGCTCGACCTGTCCGGGCCCTATCCCAGAACCAGCGCCGCCCGCCCGATGTAGCCGGGGATCTCAGCCGGTGAAATCTCCGCCGCCCTCGGCGACCCGGCGGACGGTACCCTGCCCGCCGTCGATCTCGATCCACTCGCCGGTCGTGAACGTGGAGGTGGCTCCTTTTACGCCGGTCACGGCCGGGATGCCGTATTCCCGCGCGAGCAGCGCGCCGTGGGAAAGAAGCCCGCCCGTCTCGGTCACAAGGCCCGCGAGCAGCGGGAATACGCTCGTCCAGCCGGGATCGGTATTGCTCGCCACCAGGATCTCGCCCGGCTCGACGCCCTGAACGTGGGCCAGTTCGCGGACCACCCGGGCGCGGCCGCGGGACACCCCGCGCGAGGCGCCGAGTCCCTGACCAAGCCCAAGGCCAGCCGCCTCTCCGGGATCCCCCTCCACGATCTCGCCTTCGGTCTCCACGTCGTCGAACAGGTAAGAGGCCGGAAGGCGGTCCTTCCAGAGCAGGTAGTCCTGCACGCGGTCCTCGATCTTTTTTTCCAGCTCGCCGGTGAATGCCGGCTTCTCGATGAGCGCCCACAACTCCTCGCGCTCCAGGAAAAATACCTCGAACACGTCGGAGAGAACGCCCTGTTCCTTGAGGCGGCGGCCCATCTCGAGAATCAGGTTGCGGATGTGACACAGGAGATAATCCAGGAAGTACCGCTGGTTTTCGCGGTACCTTGTGTAGACCTGTGTCTGGCGGAACAGGCTTTCCATCCAGCGGCGTCCGAGAACCCCCCGGAGCCCGCTCCCCGCCCGTTTCAGCGCGACGGCCTCCGCCTTCTCGCGGCGGCGGATCGCCTCCGCCTCGGCGCCCGACGGATCGGGCGGCTCGCTGCCGTGGAGCTGGGCCCGGATAAAGCCCAGAACGACGTCCGGGGTCTCGCGCCAGCGGGGCTGGGATATCTCGCGGGTCGCGGCCCGGTGTCCGTGCTGGCGCATGAACCCGTCGAAGGCCGGCCAGAACACCGCCTCCGGAAACTGTTCACGCGCGAGCGCATAGGGAAGGCCGCCCCGGAGCGCCTCGAGAAACGGGGGGGTTTCGCGGGCGAGAATGCCGAGCCGCCAGATGTCGCGGTTGATCTCGACGGTTTTCGTTCCGGGTAGACCGCTGATCAGCGCCCGGTAGAGTTCGCCGTCCGAGTCCCCGGCAAATCTTCCCAGCGTCGTTTGAAGAACGGCATGAAGCAGCGGATTGAAGAAACCCATTCCCCAGCGGATCACCCGGAAATGCTCGCTGCCCAGGGCGTAGGCCTCGTCAAACTGCCGGTGCCACTCAGCCCCACTCAGGCTCCGGTAATCCTGGAACAGCAGGGGACCGACCGTGCGCTCGATGTTCCGGCAGTGGGTTTCGAGGATCTCCGGATTACGGGAGATCGAGGAACGATGGTCCCGCATCGGCCCCCGGACGGTTTTCAGCAGCTGGAGCGGCTCGAACGGCTCCTTTCGCATCCGCTCTTCCCAGAGCGGCGTGAACCAGCCGAGCGTGTTGCCGGTACGCAGCCGCTTCGGCAGCCCGCGCATCATCCGGCCGATATAGGCACCGTTCATGTAGGCGTAGCCGTGATACCGCCGGATCGGATCCATGGCCGCCAGTTCGCGGTTCCCGGAAAGTACCGCCATGTCCCGGAGGTAGTCCTCCGAAATCCAGCGGGTGAGCACCGTATGCCCGAGCGGGGTCATGTAATCGGCCAGATATTCGTCGCCGAACTTGCGGGTCCAGACGACTTCCGGACGCTCCGGTGGAAGCCCCGTAATGGACCGCTGCTGAAGCACGAACAGCCGGTCACCTTCGATCGCCCATTCGATATCCTGCCGGGGTCCGATCTTCGCGGTGACCCCGGAAGCCAGTTCCCAGAGCTGTCGGATTCCGGCCTCGGAAAGCGACAGTCGCTCCCGCCGCCCGGGCTCCACTTCCCGCTCCACATGCCCCCGGCCGGGCTCGAACCGGCATTCGATCTCCTTGGGACCGACGGCCGTTTCCCGGATACGGCCGGTCGTACGCTCCACGACGATGTGGTCCGGATGGGTCACACCCGAAACGACGGCTTCGCCAAGCCCGTACGCGGCATCGATGACGATTTCGTTGGCGAACGGACGACGGGGATTCACCGTGAGCATCACGCCGGAAACATCGGAGTTCACCATCCGCTGAATGACCAGCGCAATCCGGAGATCGTGCCCGAGCTGCTGGCGGGTGCGGTATTCACGTGCCCGGTCCGCGTGAACGGCCCAGAGACACTCCTTCACCGCTTCCAGCAGTCCGGCCGCCGAGTCGATATCGAGGCGTGTCTGGTAGATGCCGGCGAACGAGGCGTCGTCAAGATCTTCGGCGGTCGCCGAACTGCGTACGGCAACGCGGGGACCGGGTCTTCCGGACGAAACCTGTACCCAGAGGGCGGCGAGTTCCGCTTCGAGTCCGGGCGGGCAGACGCCGCCCGGAGCCGTGTCCGCGGTGATGCACCAGGCATCCGGAACCGGAAATCCGGCACGCATCAGGCGGACGAGGCCGCAGGCCTTGCCGCCGATCGTCCGGAGGTCCTCCGGGGTATCTCCGCTCAGCCGGATAATCATGGGAAAATCGTCTGCACCGCCGCTTTCACAAGTTCGCCCGAATGGCGCAGGGAGGTGAGCATTCCCGCATGCCAGGCGTGCTCGATGATCCCGATCCCCATCCGCTCGGGACCGCCGTTACGGGACAGCGTGAACGCCGCATGGACTTCTTCCAGCCACAGTCCGTTCTTGACGAGCGGGAACCGGGCGAGCGTTTTCGCGACGGCCACGTAACTGGAACCATCCCGCGTCTCGAACGTGAGGCGGGTTTCCTTCGGGATATGCCTGCGCGCGCCCCAGATCCAGTCGATCCGGAGTTTCACGACGCCGGAGTTCGCCCCGTCCCGGTAGACAAAGCCGTTCGCGTACGGCCGTTTTTCGTAGAAGCCTTCCCAGACGTTGAAGGTGAGATCGTCGCCGAACTGGGCGCTGATCCAGTTCCAGCCTTCCACCTTGGACCAGTCGCGCACGCCCCACGACTTGTCGCGTTCGCCGCGCCCGCGGATCTCGCGCTCCCTGCCCTTGAACCGGGTCCAGCCGGTCACGCGGCCCGCCTGCTCGAAATGGTGGCCGGCGACGTTCGGCGGCAGGTCGGCGCCGTCGGCGTGGTAGTCGAATGCCGGAGTGAACGCCTCCCACGAAAGGTCCATGGAATCCCGGCCGCCGAGTTCCAGCTTCCAGAGCCGGAACGGCTCGATCATCCGGTAGGTGAGCCCGGCGGCGCGGATACCGTCCGACGCCCGCTGCGCGAGCGTGTTGCCGTCGAACCGGAGGTTCACCGCCGGGTAGATGAACTCCGGCTTTCCGTCCCGGAGTGTCAGCACGAGGCCGTCGATCTGCTTCTGCCGGAACCGGAGCCCGATGCGCGAAAGCCCGAGCGAGCGGCTGCCGGGGTCGGCCCAGTTGAAGTACCAGCTCTCCTGCCAGAACTCGCCTTCACCAGCCGGATGGATTTCCTCGTCCTTCGCCTCGAACATCTGCGACCCGCTCCCCGGACCCGCCCCGGTCCGTTTCAGATTGTACCCTTGAGCGGCCCGACTTCCGCCGGAGGCTGCTCGAGCACCTTCAGGTTTTCGCCCACATGCGCCGTCCGGGACATGCCCGACAGTGCGCAGGAAACTCCCGGCACGCTGGCGGCGAACCGGAGCGCCCGCTGGGGGTCGGACTCGCCGCCCAGAATGTCCGTTAGCCGGGGCGGCAGGCCGTAGGCCAGCTTCCCCTGCGACATTGTGCCGGAAAATACGGTCCGGATACCGAGCCGGGCGGCGGCCTCGACGAACGTTACCCGTTCGCCGTCCAGATCCTGGGTCGGCACCGTCCATGCCTCGTTCATGGCCAGCGAACACGGAAGCTGCACCACCCGGAACCGGTGGTTCTCGCCGGCGCACTCCTCTGCAAGGTTCACGAGCGCTTCCAGCGACAGGTGGTTGCGCCGGTCCGGCGGCACCCGGAAACCGCTCCAGGTCGCGAGTCCGTAGCAGCGAAGCTCCCCCTTGCGGACCTTGCCCTCGAGCTCCACGAACGCCGCCCGAATCCGCTCCATGAAATTCTCCGGGCGGACATGGTTCAGCTGCGTCTCGGGATTGTGCAGGTAGTAGACGTCGATGGCGTCGAGCCCGAGATTCCCGAGCGACGCCGCGAACTGGTGGCGCAGGTACGAGGGCGAGAGGCAATGCTGGCCGTCCAGGATTTCTTCGGGCCTGACGACCCCCGGCGCGAAGAACACCCGCTCCAGATACTGCGTGAGCTGCTCGCGCGAGCGGGGCGCCTCGCCGTCGAAAGGGACGTACCCGCCCTTCGTGCAGACGGCGATTTCCTCCCGGCGGACCTTTCCGGATTCCATCAGCCTCCGGAGCGCCGCCCCCACCGTACGCTCGCTCCGCTGGCAGCGGTAGTTGATGGCCGTGTCCACCAGATTGACGCCGCTTTCCACGGCCCGAACGATGGCGTCCAGGTATCGGGCATCACACGCCGCGTCGGATTCGCCGAGGTACGTCCCTATGCCTATCGAAGAGACCGAAAGCCCCGTGAGGTCGCGGATGTTCAAGGGGTGGACCTGCGGATGCCTTCTGAAGAAGGTCCGCGTGGCGTCCGGTGTGGCAAGCGTCGGCATGAATGATCGGTTCCCTGAGGCCTTTGCAGGACTCTAGGTCCGGTCCCGGGAAGCCACAAGAGGAAGAGAAGCGCGGCTTACTTCACGACTTCGGCGAGGCGGAGCAGCTCGACTCCGAATTCCGCCCCTTCGCTCCGGGCGGCTGTGACGTTCACCAGTATGACGGGTTTGGATCCTTTGGACGTGAGCCCCAGCGCCGCTCCCTTTTCGACGGTTTCGCGGCCCGTCGCGACCGAAACTACCGAGAGCTTGCGTGTAACGGCGCTGATTTCGCCGATGCTGGCGGCCGCACCGGGACACAGGAGAACGGCGGCCGGACGGAGTTCCCGGAAACGCGCCTCGAGTGCGGCCTCGTCGCTGTATACAAAATCCAGAATCCTGACCGGGAGCCCCGCAACCGTCGTGGTTTTCGCCTGCTCGGAGAGCGCGGCGGAGATTTCCGGGCAGGCCGTATCGGCAGAGTCGCCTTTTCTGGCAATGACCCCGATGTTCACCGAAGCGCCCGCACGCTCTTTCAGCTTCGTATCGTAGGAAATCGCTTTGAGGAGAAGTAACGAGAGCCGCTGGGGGGAGAGCAGTTCGTCGTCGGCACGGGCTGGCGGGACCGAAAGGACGAGCAACGCCGCAGCCATTGACAGCAACGGCACCAGACCCCCCAGGATGGCCGGTTTTCCCTTCATCAGGCGGGGCGATTATGGCGAATGGGCAGAATCCAATCAAACGCGGAAGCCCCGCAAACTCCGTTATTTTCAGTGCTTCCGCCCGTTTTACCGGACCGGTTCCAGCCTGAAGAGACACCGCTGCCGGGGTCTTCCCCCCGTCCCGTGCTATAGTCCCCCTCTGGTCATTGCAGTTACACAGGACTGCACCCGGAGAATGAGACGGCATGAAAAACCCGCTTCTGGAAATCCAGTTCAAGATCCCGTTTGACCGGATCGAAGGCGCCCAGGTGGAACCCGCCGTGGCGGAACTGCTCGATCTGTCCCGCCGCCGTCTCGAGTCCCTTGCCGGGCCGTCCGGCTCCAGAACCTACGGCAATACCCTGAAAGCCCTCGAGAACCTCTCCCGCGAGCTCGACTTTGCCATGGGCGTCGCCGGCCACCTGGAATCCGTCGCCACGAATCCGGAGCTCCGCACCGCCTACAACAACGTGCAGGAACCGGTCAGCGAGTTCTACTCGAGCATCGTCATGTCGGAAGGGCTCTGGAAGGCGATTCGCGAGTTCTCATCGACGGAGGAAGCCCGGAACCTCGATCCCGTCCGGGCCCGTTTCCTGAAAAAAACCTCCGACGACTTCCGCCGCCACGGTGCGGAACTGGGGCCGGAGCAGAAAAAGCGGCTGACGGAGATCAATTCCGAACTGGCGCGCATCACGACCAAATTCGGCCAGAACGTCCTCGATGCGACCAACGCCTTCGAATACTACATCGAGGACGAACGGGACCTTGCCGGACTCCCTGATAGCGCCATCCGGGCCGCGCGGGCAGGCGCGGAGCAAAAGGGCCGCCCCGGCTGGCGGTTCACGCTTCAGGCGCCGAGCCTCATGGCCGTGCTCACCTATCTGGACAGCGGCAGCATTCGCGAGAAGTTCTACTGGGCCTCGAACACCCGGGCCGCGTCGGGCGAGCTCGACAACCGGCCGGTGATCTCGAGAATCCTCGAACTCCGCGCCGAGCAGGCCCGGCTCCTCGGCTTCCGGAATTTCGCCGACTTCGTGCTCGAGGACCGGATGGCGAAAAACGGCGAGACCGCCTGGAACTTTATCGAAGAACTTCGCCGGCGTACCGAAGCGCGGTTCGCCGCCGAAAACGAGGACCTCCGGAAATTCAAGGTAGAGACGCTCGGACGGGACGAGGGTGCGCTGAAACCATGGGAAGTGGCCTACTGGGCCGAAAAACAGCGGCGGGCGCTTTACGATTTCGACGAAGAGGAACTGCGCCCCTACTTTCCGTTCCCGCAGGTGCTCGACGGGATGTTCGAGATCGCCCGCCGGCTTTACGGCGTGACGATCACGCCGACCGACACGCTGCCCGTGTGGCATCCCTCGGTGAGGGCCTTCACCCTTCACGACCGGGACGGCACCCATCTCGGCTCTTTCTATACGGATTTCTTCCCCCGCGAGACAAAGCGCGGCGGAGCCTGGATGGACGCACTGCTCACCGGAGAGCCCGGGCCCGCCGGATTCACCCCGCATCTGGGCCTCATCTGCGGTAACCTGACGCCGCCCGTGGGCGGAGAGCCGGCGCTGCTCACGCACATGGAAGTGCAGACGATCTTCCACGAATTCGGCCACCTGCTCCATCATCTTCTGAGCCGCGTTCCGGTGCGGACACTGTCGGGCACCCACGTCGCCTGGGATTTCGTCGAGCTTCCCTCGCAGATCATGGAAAACTGGTGCTGGGAACGGGAAGCGCTCGACCTGTTTGCCCGCCACTGGCGGACCGGCGAGACGATCCCCGCCGGGCTCTACCGGAAGATGGTCCGGGCGCGGAACTTCCGCAGTGCCGCCGCCATGATGCGCCAGCTCGGCTTCGCCACGGTCGATCTCGCCCTGCATATCCGGTACGACACGGCGAGGGACGGCGACCCCGTCGAATACGCCCGGAGAGTCATGGAGCCGTTCGCTGCCGCGCCGCTGCCCGAAGGCTACGCGATGATCGCCGCCTTCACCCACCTGTTCTCGAGCCCCGTCGCCTATGCCGCAGGATATTACTCGTATAAATGGGCGGAGACGCTCGATGCAGACGCCTTCAGCCGGTTCCGCCGGGAAGGCATCTTCAACGGGAAGACCGGCGGTGACTTCCGGCGCCATATCCTGTCCCGGGGGAACTCGGACGATCCGCTGGAACTCTACCGCCGCTTCATGGGACGGGACCCGGACCCTGACGCCCTGCTCGACCGCTCGGGACTGCTCGGCGAAGAAAGGACCTCCGGATGAAGGACGCAAAGCAACCGGCCCTGCTCTCGCTGATCGTGCTGATCCCCCTCGTCTTCAGCGGGATGCTGGAGGACATGCCAGCCGCCCTGCGCAGTGCCATCTCGGCCCTGCTCTTCTTCGCCGTCTCGTGGGGGTTCGCCCTTTACCTTGCCGGAAGCCGGGAGCTCGCCCGGACCGGCGAGCAGCCGGCCGCTTCCACTGCCGGCAAATTGCTCGTGAACGGGGCCCTGCTCGTTTCGCTGATCCTGCTGCGGTCCGCACTCCCCGGCCTGGTCCTTTACGTGGCCGTTCGCATGGCCTGGCTCGTTACCGAAGGACGCAAACCGGAGCTCCTGCGGCCGCTGAAGGAAAACCGCGCAAAAGCCATCGGGCTCAAATACCTGTCCTGGGAAACCGCACTGGGCGTTGCCGGCGGCTCGCTCGCCCGCTACCTCACCGGCGCGGGACCCTCCGGCGCTCCGGTATTCCACTGGATCGCCCTGACCGTAGTGGCGGTCCTGATCGCCTACCGGCTCGTCTGGAAAACGGACGAAACCGTCGACACCCTGACGAAGGCCCCCGCCCGGGGCGAAACCCCCGGGTACTGACCCCCGACGGAGAGCAGTCTTGATTCCAGTCGACCTGAAAAACTGCATCGGCTTCGGCGTGGCCGGAAACTTCGCCGGACATCTGGCCCAGGCCGGCGAAGCGGCCGATTTCGTCAACGTGCGCACTGCCGGCGAAAACGCCCCCAAGGGCATGTTCCCGTTCTACCTGCCGAACACACCGGACCACGCACTCGGGACGTTCCCGGTGTCATCCGGGCAGCTCGTGCTGCCTCCGGACGGCGGCAACGTGCAGATCGAGCCGGAGGTCGCCATCCTCTGCGAGCTCGGATATTCCGGCGGGCAGGTCGTGTCCGTTACGCCCCGTTTCTTCACGGCCTACAACGACTGTTCGATCCGCCGTCCCGGCGCCAGGAAGATCAGCGAGAAGAAGAACTGGGGCCCCTCGACGAAGGGCGTCGGAAACGGCTGGATCGCCATCGATACGTTTGCCCGCGGCGGCGTCATGGACGGCTACCGGATCGCCTGTTATCTGCGCCGGAACGGCACGCTCCACACCTACGGCATCGACAGCCCCGTCCTCGGCTACAGCTATTTCTACGGGATCCTGCTCGACTGGATGCGCGAGAAACTGAACACGCAGCAGGACGACGGCCCGCTGGAACACCTCTCGGGGCTTCTCCGCATCGCCTCGCACCCTTCGCATGCCATCGTTTCGGTGGGCGCGACGAAATACACGCCGTTCGGGGAAACGCACTTCCTCGAGCCGGGCGACGAGTCGATCGTCGCCGTCTACGACGGGCGGAAGCACGACCCTGCCTCCCTGGAACGCCTGCTGAACGGGAGCGGCGGCAGCGGCGACGGCCTGTCCGTGCTCCGGCAGGCGGTCGTAGCCGCCCGCTGACCGCCGGCGGTCCGTTCAGAACGTCTTGCGCGAATCCAGCAGGATCGTGAACGGTCCGTCGTTCACCAGACTGACCGACATGTGCGCACCGAACTTTCCGGTGGCGCACTTCAGGCCCGCAGACCGGCATTTTTCCACTAAAAGATTGAACAGGGGTTCCGCAGTCTCCGGCCGTGCCGCCGCAGTGTAGGACGGTCTCCGCCCCGTGCGCGCATCGGCAAGCAGAGTGAACTGGGAAACGAGCAGCAGGGAGCCGCCCTTCTCCGCGAGACTCAGGTTGGGGCGGCCCTGCGGGTCGTCCAGAATCCGCAGGTTCGCGAGCTTGTCCGCCATCCACAAAACGTCGGCTTCGGTATCCTCCTCCTGCACGCCGGCCAGCACGCACAGGCCCTCGCCGGCCTCGCCCGTGAGCACGCCATCCGCGATGACGGATGCCGAAGCAACCCTCTGAACGACCGCTCTCATGAAACCCTGATCCTCCCGGCCGCTCCGGAAACCGGCGCTCCACTTGGCCTTGACCTTCCGGTTCGTGTCAGACTTGTACCGCCAGATCAACTTCGTTCAGCAGGATAACAGTTTCCGGAATCATGATGCTGCCGGCCATCACACCTTCGATCAGCTCCCAGACCGTGCGCGAAACCACGCGGATCGGCATCTACGGCCCTATGGTCCGGCTGCTGTTCCTGTGCGCCATGGTTGCCGGTTCGATCGTCACCTGGATGCAGCCCGCCAGAGGGCTGAACTATCACCCGGTCGTCTTCGCGGCAGCCATCGCCACCGCCGGTTCCGTGTACTACCTGATGTGCCTTCTGATCCGCTGGAAGGGACCGAAGCCGCTCTCGGCCGCGACGGACAACCGCCTCGAATACGGGCAGGCGGCGGTCGATTCCGTGCTCGTTCTCATTACCGTTTACGTGACCGGCTCCCAGACGACGAGCTGGGTTGTGCTGCTGCTGGTGCTTTCCGTTTACTACATGACCACGGCCGGACCCCGGTTCGGAACGGGCCTCTCGGCCGCGCTGGCCGTCGCCTACAGCGGTATCGTCCTTCTGGAGAGCGCCCGGATCATCCCCTATGCGCCGATTCACGATCCGCCGGTCTTCGAAAAGTACGTGGACGTCGCCGTGGTGAACTTCGGCGCTATCGGTTCGGTGACGGGCGCGCTGCTCGTGGGCACCTTCATCGGCTGGGTGACATACGCCTCCCTGGAAAAAACCATCGAGGACAGCCTCAAGCTCACCCGGAAGTATGACGACCTCATCAATGGCATCTCCGACCTGATCTGGGAAACGGACGCCGGCCTGAACTACACGTTCGTGAGCGGCGGCGTTCGGCAAGTACTGGGTTACGAACCGGAGGCACTCCTCGGCCGCAACATCCGGTCACTCTGCACCGCGGACGATCTCCCGCAGCTCGATGCCTGGATCGCCGCCGGGAACCCGGGTAACGGCGGAACCATCGACTACTCGGTCATCGCCAGGGACCTGACGCTCCACTGGATCTCCATCACTATGGCGCCGGTCCACGATCCGGGAGGGGCTGTCTGCGGCTACCGGGGCACCGCGCGGGACATCACCAGTTCGCGGATCGCCGAGGAGAAACTGACCCGGGCGCAACGCTACGAGGCCGTGGCGGCGCTCGCGAGCGGCATCGCCCACGATTTCAACAACCTGTTCAACGCCATCAACGGCTTCGCCCAGCTCGAACGGATGAACGCACAGGCCGGGAGCGAATCGGCCGAGAACCTCGACGCCATCGTCAAGGCCACACGCCGGGGCACGGCCCTGACGAGCAACCTCCTCAACCTGAGCCGCCCGCAGATCTTCAGGAAAACCGCCATCGATCCGGCGGCGCTTCTCGAAAACACCCGGCAGATCGCACGGGCAAGCCTGGGAAGCCAGATCCGGATCGAGACCGACAGCCGGGGGGCGGCGAAAATCCATGGTGACGAAAACCTCCTGTCCACCGTCCTGCTCAACCTCTGCCTGAACGCCCGTGACGCCATCGGCACGAAGGAAGGCGTCATCCGGCTCAGTTCGGCGGACGCGGCAGGGGGTACGTACGTGACGATCCGGGTCGAGGATTCCGGTACCGGCATTCCGCCCGAACTGAAAGAGAAGATTTTCCTCCCGTTCTATACGACCAAGCCGAGGGGCGCGGGCACCGGACTCGGGCTCGCCATGGCGCGCAAGATCGTTAGCGAGCATGGCGGCACCCTGGAAGCCGAGAGTTCGGCTCTCGGCGGCGCGGCCATGACCCTGACGCTCCCCGTGTCCGAAGAAGCCGTCACGGCAGCCCCGGCACCCGCCCCGGGCGAAGCCGTGACGGCCCCCGTCAAATCGTGCCGGATCGTGGTGGTGGACGACGAAGAGTCGAACCTGCTGCTCATGTCCCGCTTGCTCGAGCGACGGGGACACACGGTCATGTCGTTTTCCAGCGGCCCCGATGCAATCCGCTGGCTGGATCGGTCCGGCCGGCCCGTGGACATCATTGTTCTCGACATGGTGATGCCGGAAAAATCGGGAATCGATACCTTCCGGGAACTCCGGGCCGCCGGTATCCGGCTCCCGGTCCTGTTCATCTCGGGCTATGCCGAAGACGGCCACGTCCAGCAGGTGCTGGCCGAGCCGGGCACGTCGTTCATGCCCAAACCCCTCGACATGCACCGCTTTGTCGAATTCATCGAGAAAATGGCTCAGGATTCGACGGCGGCCGCCTGAACGGCATCCTCATCAATCATCACGCAGTTGCGGCCCTTCTGCTTCGCCCGGTAGAGAGACTGATCCGCGCGTTCGAGGCAGTAATCGAGGTCCGCCAGCGTCTCGCTGGCCCGCATGGAGTAGCCGCCGAGGCTGAGCGTCACCCCGAACCGGCCTTTCTCCGCCGTGAACTCCTCTTCCCGGATCCGCTCGAGGATACGCCCCAGTATGGTCGCGGCCCCGTCGGCTCCGGTCTCCGTAAGCAGCAGCACGAACTCGTCGCCGCCGAACCGGAAGGCCCAGTCCGCACCGCGCCGGAGCGAGGTTTCAAAGACAGCGGCGACCTTGCGCAGCACGGCATCCCCCGCGCCATGGCCGTAGGTGTCGTTCACTTTCTTGAAGTAGTCCACGTCCACGAGCACGAACGTGAGCGGCTGGCCGGTCCGGACCGAGCGCTCCAGTTCCCGCGCGGCGGAAAGGTCGAACACGCGCCGGTTATAGAGCCCAGTCAGCGTGTCGCGGCTCGCCATGGCCTCGAGCTCCATGCGTTTTTCGGTCAGTTCGTCCAGGACCGCGAGGGCCACTGAATACACGACGAAGATGCTGCACACGACGATGGCGATGAGCGGCACGGCGTTCCAGGGGCTCGCATGAATGTTCACGTACTCGAGGGACCACTCGACGTGCGGAATGACACCGGCCGTCTCGAGCAGCACGATCGCGGTAAACAGCAGCGATGTCAGGACGGCGATCCACCGGATCCGGACGCGGTCCAGCAGCAGGATCCCGATCAGCAGCGGGATCAGGATGAACATGGAGACGATCGACTTGTACGTCCCGGCCGACCAGCACAGGAGGCACAGGAACGCCGAATCCCGGAGCAGGATCCGGAAAACAATCGACCGGAGCCTCTGCTCGCCGCCCGGCGTACGGTGCCAGTCCCCGCACCGGATATGAACCCACCCCTGATAAGGAACATAGATGAGCGTGACGGCGGCCAGCACCCAGCCGCCGGCGGGAACGGCCTCGATGAACTTCGGCGCCGCCAGCGCCAACGTGATGAGAAACGTGAGGCCCGAAATGACCAGATAGGCACGGAACGTCCGCGCCACAAACTCGGGTCGCATGGCCGAATCCGCGCCCGGGGGCCTCTCGAAACTGGCTTCCACCTGTGCGGGGCAAGGTTACCCGAAAACCGGCCGTTCAGGAATGTGCCAGCCGCCTGAAATACTTGAGGTTTTCAGGGAAACCGGCCACAGTAAGTCCGGGTCCCACGGGAAAGAGTTCCGATATCACCATGAACCAGCAGCGCGTACCACTGGGAACGAGACTCTTGTCTGCCTCGTTGCTCGGCGCGATCTTCGCCTCGATCGTCGTTTCGCTGTACATGTGGTTCTTCCCGGGCCTCGAATGGTTCGTCATCGTCGCCGTGGCCTTTGCCGCCGCCGGTATCCCCACCCTGCTGGTGTACAACCTCGTTGTCCGCCCGCTCACGAACGACCTCGACGAGCTGATCGAGGCGTCCAAGCGCGTCACGGCCGGCAAGCTCGACCAGGCGGTCCAGCTCCGCGAGGGCCGGAGCCGCGACGAGATCACCGAAGTGGCCGAATCCATCGACCGTCTCCGGGAAAACATCAAGGCCCTCGTGAACCAGATCCAGGGCACGGCGCGCAGCCTGTCCACCTCGACGCACAACCTTTCGGCCACGGCCGAGCAGATGAGTTCCTCGACCGGCGAAATCGCCTCGACCATGGCGGATATCTCGCGGGGCACGGAGAGCCAGTCGGCCCTCGTCGAGACCACGACCCGCGGCATGCGCGAGATGGTCGACGCCCTCAAGATGACCGACCAGAGTGCCCGGGACGGCGAGGCCTCGGCGACGCTCGCCGCCCGCACCGCCCGCGAATCCTCGGAACTCGCCCGCCAGGCGGTCGACAAGATGGCGGACGTGTTCGCCCGCGTCGAGGCTTCGGCCAAGCTCGTCGTCGAGTTCTCGAACAAGACCAAGCAGGTCAACAAGATCGTGGACGTGATCAGCGGCATCGCGCAGAAGACCACCCTGCTCTCCCTGAATGCCACGATCGAGGCCGCCCGCGCGGGCGAGTACGGCCGCGGCTTCGCCGTCGTCGCCGACGAAATCCGTAAGCTGGCCGAGTCCACCACCACCTCGGCGGAAGCCATCTCGGACCTTATCGAGGGCATCGACGCCGAAAGCCGCCGCGTGTTCGAATCGATGCAGACCTCCGTGACCATGATCGAAAAGGGCCGCGTGGACATCACCACGGTGGGCAACTCGCTGGAGGCGATCGTGGCGTCGGTCGCCGAGTCCGAGAGTCTGGCCAAGCAGATTTCCGACTTCGCCACCGGCCAGACGTCCCAGTCCAAGCAGATGCTCAAGGCGATCGAGGACATCCAGAAGGTCGCCGAGAACGTCGCCGCGGCGACCATGGAAATCTCCGCCTCGACGCAGGAGCAGACCTCCTCGATGCAGCAGATGGCCAAGTCCGCACAGGATCTCTCCCGCATGGCGGAAACGCTCAAGATGCTCGCCAACCGGTTCCAGGTGGGCAGCGACGGAAACATGCCCCCGAGCGGCCTGCACCAGGACGAGGAAGTCCTGATCGGCTGACGGCAATGACTGCCACCATCCAGTATCTGGTCTTCCGGTGCGGGACTGCCCGCTATGCCATTGAACTGGCCCGGGTGCTTCAGGTGATCGAGGAACAGGAACTGGCCCCGGTTCCCGGGGCCCCGTTGCAATGCCTCGGTGTGGTATCCTATTACGGACGCCTGATCGCCGTCTTCGAAGGGCGCCCGATCCTGGGCGGCGATACTGGTGAGCCGGACGAGGCCGCTGGCGACGCCCGGGGGTTCCCGGTGTGGCTGGTGATCCGGTCGGAGGACTACTCCGTGGCCCTCAGGGTCGATGCCGTCGAAACGATTCAGGAGATCGGCGACGGCTGGAACGCCCCCGAGGAGGCCAAGGACGGCCTGGTTGACGCCCTGTGGCGGAGCGGGACCGGCGTAGTCAACCGGATTGATCCACATGGGCTATTGCAGAGGATAGATTCTCTGTTTTAGGTTTACGGCAAGGGTCTTAGTGCTCGCGGAAGTTAGGGGTTAACGATGGCGATACGCATCCTCATTGCGGACGACGCTGTGTTCATGCGGAACATGATTCGCGACATTTTCTCGAGCGACGAGTTCGATGTCGTGGGCGAAGCCGCTAATGGCGTCGAAGCCGTCCAGAAGTACAACGAGCTCAAGCCCGAGATCGTGACGATGGACATCGTCATGCCCATGAAGAGCGGCATCGAGGCGGTCAAGGAAATCTGCGCCCTGGACAGCGCCGCGAAGATCGTCATGTGTTCGGCGCTCGGCCAGGAATCCCTTGTCATGGAAGCCATCGAGGCCGGTGCGAGCGATTTCATCGTCAAGCCGTTCACCCCCGAAAAGGTGCTCGAAGTCGTCCGTAAGGTCGCCGCGCTCTAGGCGCGACGCGGTCGGAAACGCCGGGCGATCCTCCCGGCGGTAGCGAGGTTGGCTGCATGGACATGGGCAAATACCGCGCCCTGTTCGTGAACGAGGCGGCCGACCAGCTCTCCCAGATGTCCGCCCTCACCGTCGCCCTGGAGCGCGAGGGCGGCGAATTCGCCGAAACCGTCCAGTCGCTGTTCCGGCTCTCCCATTCCATCAAGGGGATGGCCGCCTCCATGGATTTCTCCGAGATCGCGTCGCTTTCGCACGCTCTTGAGGACATGTTCAGCCGCTACGACCGGGAACGCACCCGTCCCGAGGCCGAATCGGTCGATCTCGTGCTGGAAGCCATCGACCAGCTGAAGGCCATGGTGTCGGGCCGCGAACACGACAAGCCGCACCCGGCGGCCGACCCGCTCGTCGAAAGGCTCCGCCACAAGGCGTCGGCTCCGGCGGGCGCCGCCCCGGTTCCGTCCGTTCATCAGGCCGCCGCCCCGGCGGCCCCGGCTCCCGCGGGACCCCAACCGGAGCCCCCGCCGTCCGCAGCTCCCCCCGCCCTTCCGGTCTACAACGTCAGGGTCCGGATCAGCGACAAATGCTCGACACTCGGGGTCCGGGGATTTCTCGTCCACAAGAAGATCCAGGAAGCAGGCCGCATCCTGTCACTCACGCCGTCGCTGGACGAAATCAAGGCCGGAAAATTCGACAACGTCATCGAGGCGCAGGTCGCCGCCGCCGACTCCGGCCGGCTCGAAAAGCAGCTCAAGGCCGTCGCCGATGTCGCGGGGGTGGAAATCTCGAAGGCCGAGGCACAGCCTGCAGCCCAGCAGGACGCCGTGGCCGCGGCTCCGGCCGCCAAGACCCAGGCACCGCGAAAGGCCCTCGGCACGACCGTCCGCGTGAAAACGGAAACCCTCGACCAGCTCGTGAACATGCTCGGCGAGTTCATTCTGGCCCGCGCCCGGATCGAGAAGGCGACCGCCGCCTACCACGAGGACGACGAACTCAAAACCGCCGTCAGCCGCCTTGGCGCACTGGTCCGGGATCTCTCCGACCAGGTCATGCGCGTTCGCCTCATGCCGCTGGATTCAGTAGCCGACCTTTTCCCCCGTGCCGTCCGCGAAGCCGCCAGAAAGCGCGGGATCGAGGTCGATTTCGAGATCTCGGGCCGGGATCTCGAAACCGACCGGGCCGTGATCGAAGCGGTCGTGGATCCGGTCATCCATATTCTGCGGAACTGCGTGGACCACGGGCTCGAGTCTGCCACCGACCGGGCGAGGTCCGGGAAACCCGCCCGCGGGCAGATCCGGATGCTGGCCTTCCGTGACCGGGACACGGCCGTCATCCAGATCAGCGACGACGGCCGCGGCATCGACGTGGAAAAGGTCAAGGCAAAGGCCATCAAGGCCGGGGCCCTGAGCGCCGAGCGGGCCCAGCACCTGACCCGCGAGGAAGCCTGCCTGCTCGTCTGCCTGCCGGGCGTCTCGACGGCGGAGGCCCTGACGGAGACCTCGGGCCGCGGCGTCGGCATGGCCGCGGTGAAGACGGGCGTCGAGCAGGTCGGCGGCTCCCTCACGATCAGTTCCGAACCGGGCCGGGGCACGACGTTCACCCTCTCCCTGCCCCGCTCCGTCGCCATCGCCAATGTACTGCTCATCCAGGCGGCGGGCCGTACGTTCAGCATCCCTGTGAGCCGGGTCCATTCGACCATCATCCTCGAGAACCGGGAGATGCTCTCGAACCGGGGCAAGCGGTTCTGCGTCTTCAGGGACCAGACGATTCCGCTCTTCGAGCTGGAGGCGCTGCTCTCGCTCCCGGCGCTGGTGGGACTCGAGAAGTCGGCTGGTCTCGGGCAGCACGCCGTCATCATCCAGCCCGACGGCCGCAGTTCGGTGGCCATCGCCGTCGACCGGTTCCTGGGCCAGCAGGAAGTGTTCATCCGTCCGCTCGGAAAACCGCTGGACCGGATCCCGTCGCTGGCCGGGGTCACGATCCTGGGCGACGGAAGACCAGTCTTCGTTCTCGACCCCGCCCGGCTCGTCGAGCACACCGTCCGGGGCGTCGCCGCGTGAACTCCCCGCCTTCCCAGCTCAGGGTCCTGATCGTCGACGACGACCCGTCGGTCCTCGCCCTGCTGGAACAGTATCTCAAGCGGTCCGGCTATCTTCCGCTCACGGCCGTGTCGGGTCTCGAGGCGATCGAGAAAATCCAGGGCGATCCACAGCCCGACCTCCTGCTGCTCGACATCATGCTGCCCGACATCTCGGGTTACGAGGTCTGCACCCGGGTCCGCTCGGGGCGGAACATCCGGCAGATCCCCATCGTGATGATGACGGCCCACGGCGACCGGGAGACCCTGGTGCGGTGCCTCGACAACGGGGCAGACGATTTCGTCCGCAAGCCGATCGACCTCAGCGAACTCCGGGCCCGGCTCCGCGCCCAGGGACGGTCGCTGGAGTTCCGCCGCTTCTACCGGGATTTCTTCGAATCGTTTCCGGGACCGCTGTTCATCGTCCGGTCCGACGGCCGGATCGACTCCGCCAACCATGCAGCAGCGGAAATGCTCGGTCTCGCTCCGGAAGACCTCCCCGGAAAAGCGATGACGGAAACCGTGGAGGAGAGTCATCGCAAGGGACTTCTGGAGGCACTGTCCCTCGCACCTGAAAGCCGGGCGCCGGTCATCCTCCCCGAGATCTGCTTCGTTTCTCCGGCCGCGGGCATGCGAAGCTGCGAAATCCAGATCCAGTCGATCGCGTTCGAGAACAACCGCCTGCTGCTCTCGGCCACCGACCGGACCCACCGGCGTTATCTCGAAACCGAGCTGTATAAAACCCGGGACTTTCTGGAATCGATCATCCGGAGTTCGGTGGACGGCATCATTGCCGTGAACCGCAAGGGCACCATTGTCGTCTTCAACGAGGGAGCCGAGAAAATCAGCGGCTACCGGGCCGAGGATGTCATCGGACGCATGCACATCAGCAAGCTGTACTCCGATGGCGGCGAGCGGGACGTGATGCAGAAGCTCCGCTCGGCGGAGTTCGGCGGCTCCGGCAAGCTGGAAACTTCGTCCTATTTCATTATCGGCAGCCAGGGTGAGGAGATTCCGGTAAACCTCTCCGCCTCATTGCTCCAGGATTCCAGCGGCCAGGCCATCGGCTCGGTGGGCATTTTCCAGGACCTGCGGGACCGGATCCGGATCGAGCAGGAGCTGACGCTTGCCCGCGAAAGGCTGATGGAAAGCGAGCGCGAGCAGGCGATGCTGGAACTCGCGGGAGCTGCCGCCCACGAGCTGAACCAGCCGCTGACGGCCATCGGAGGCTTCGCCCACCTGCTCCTGGAACGTCCGGGGCTGGACCCCCAGACCCGCCAGATCGTCGAGAAGATGGCCGCCGAGACGGACCGGATGGCGAAGACCGTGAAGCAGATCGCCCGGTCGGCGCGGTTCGAGACGAAAAAGTACCTGAACGGGACCCGGATCGTGGACCTGAGCCGGTCCGGTACCGGCGACGGGGAGCCGGATAATGGGTGAAGCCGCCAGGCTGGAAGCCGCCGACGCGATCCGGCTGGTCCGGGACCTGAGTTCGGCCAACGAGGAGATCTCCGGAAAACCCGAACGCAATACGCTGGACCGCCGGTTCCGGAAAATCCTTCAGGATCATTTCCCCGACGTCCACCTTCTGGTGCTCCTGCCGGATCCCGAGACCGGTGAGGCGCACGCCGTCTTCGGAAACGGCAACCTGCGGAAAATCCAGGGAGGAATTTTCAAGCTTTCCCGGATCACGGGCAAGTTCGGGAAGTCGCCGCGCACCGCCGGGCCCAGGGTCTATGAAGACTGGAAGGATCTCGAGCCCTTCAGGCCCCTGTCGCCGGGAGTCAAGGCCGTCGCGGCGATACCGGCCCTCACGCACGCCCGTGAGACCGCCCAGGTGTGGGCGGAGTTCACGAGCCGCCGGTACCGGTCGAAGCCGATCCTCGAACTCCTCGGGCTGGTGCTCACCCAGTATCTCGCCCTCAAGCGCCTCGTGGATCTCGGTGCCGAGCGGGACCGGCTTTCCGCCCGTCTGAAAAGCATCATCGAGAACACGACCGCTGCCATCGTCATCATCGACAGCCGCCGGAAGGTGAAGATGATGAATCCGGTGGCGGAAAAACTCACCGGCTACCGGACCTCGGAGGTCGTCTCCACCGACGCCTTCGACATCGTCGTCGTGGATGCCCGCTACGCCCGGTGGGCGGACCTGTTCGGGGCCGCTCTCGCCGGCAAGCCGTTCACCTCCGAAGAAGTCGATCTCCTGACCAAGTCGGGCGAGATCCGCCGGTGCCTGATCAGCGGGGCGGCGATCCCGTCCGAGACGGAAGGCGAGCAGGACATTGTTCTCGTGGCCATCGACGTGACCGACAGGCTCAATCTGGAGCGCCGGATGATCCAGTCCGAAAAGCTCGTCACGCTCGGCGAAATGGCCGCCGGGATCGTTCACGAGCTGAACAACCCGCTGTCCGTGCTGTCCGGGGCCAGCGACATGCTGATCCGGTTCGTGGACAATGTGGGCGCCGGCGAGGTCACGGCCCGGCCCGCGAAATTCGTCCGCGAATCGGTGGACCGGATCCAGACCCTTGCCCGGAACCTGATGAACTTCGCCCGCCCTTCCGACGACAGCGACTTCGAGCGCATCGACGTGAACCAGGCGATCGAGGCGGCGCTCTCGTTCAGCGAATACGAGCTTTCCCGCGACGGCATCCGGATCGAGACGCAGCTCGCGTCACGGCTTCCGAAAGTGAAGGCCTCCCCCGGCGAACTCCAGCAGGTGTTTCTCAACCTGCTCCAGAACGCCCGGCAGGCCATGCGGGGCCAGGAAACCCCGCGCAAGATCCGGGCCTCCACGTCGGTTCAGGATTCATCCGTGCTGATCGAGGTCGCCGACAGCGGGCCGGGAATCCCCGAAAGCCTCGTGCCGAAGATCTTCGAACCGTTCTTCACCTCCCGCCGCAAATCGGGCGGGTCGGGGCTCGGGCTCTACATCGTGCGGAATATCGTCCAGCGCCACGGCGGCGAGGTCCAGGCGGGCCGGGGCCCGCTGGGCGGTGCATCGTTCACGGTCCGGATTCCGGCCGACCGGAGCTGACAGTCAGTCGCTCGCCCCGAGCTTCACCCGGATCACGTAGAGATAATCTTCCGAGGTGCCGCCGGAGCCGACGTCCAGCATGTCGGTAACGTCCAGAATGTAACGGACCTGCTTGTGGATCACGTCTAAATTGCGGATCTCGTCCTTCAGAAGCTTCGGATCGGCGAAAATCCCTCCCGACAGGGAGTAGTTCGACTGCTTGCGGAGCCGGTCGAGAATCACCTGCTCGAGTTCGGCAGTGGTGATGATGCTGAGTTCGTTTTCGAACTTGAAACCCGGCCGTACGTCCCGGTCGGAGAAACCGAGCGCCCGGAGCTGGACGGCGAAGTCGTCGACCGCCACGTAGCCTTCAAGCACCGCGCCCCGGGCGGTCGTTTCCGGCGTCCCCGCCTTCACGGCGTCTGACACCGCCTCGGCGATGGTCTCTTTCCAGCGGGCCTTGAACCGGAGGAAATCCTCCTTCTTCGCCCCGCGCTGGGCATTGGCGAACGCCTCGCCCACGAGGGTTTCCCGGGCGGATTTCGCGTCGGCGGCACAGACCTTCAGTTCGAGCCGTTTCGTGTACGGATCGAGCCGCGAGACGCTTACCTCGTTCTGGCACTTTTTCGTCACGGGCTTTGCCGGTTCGGCCGGTACCGTGACCGGAACCGGTTCCGGCAGCGGAGGAGGAGGCGGGGGCGCCGGCACCTCCACCGGACCCATTTTCCGGATAGTGAGTGGCGGAGGCGGCGGGGCCGGTTCTTCCTTCGGAGGTTCCGGAGGCGGCGGAGGGGGCGGCAGGTTGTTCTCGCGCCAGACCGCAAAGGCCGCCGTGACGAGCAGCGCGATCCCCGCCACCCAGCCCATGGGTTTTCTGGATTTTGCGAGAAAAAGGATCAGCAGGGGTACACCGGCAAGCCCCCCGAACAGGGCACCGTATTCGATCAGTCTCCCGATAACGGCTGGAACCGGCGAATCCATCCGCGCCAGGCACCCCTTCCCTTACGTGTCAATCTACACCCTATATCACATCGCCCGGCGAAAACGAGCGGGCGCTTCAATAGGACACACATCTTGCCAGACCGCCCTCATCCGGCCATTACACCTGACCGGAGCACAGCGGCTTGGAAGAGATTCTTTCCATCGGTGAACTGGCGGTACTGTTCGTGCTGGGAGCGGCGAGTTGCGCCTCGCTCGCCGTATTCATCGAAAGGTTCAGCCTGCTCCGCGGCATCCGCATCGACGGCGAGGCGGCCGTGGCGGAAATCGGTGCCGGACGCGGAGCCGCCGTCGCCGAAGCGCTCGGTCCCGCCGGAACCGTCGTGCGGGCCGGCCTCGATAATCTCAGGCTGGGCAAGGCCGGAGTCCGGGAGAAGATCGACTCCGCCCGGGCCTTCCTCCGCTCGAACCTGGAATCGAGGGTGGCGCTCCTCGGCACGATCGGAGCCAACGCCCCGTTCTTGGGCCTGCTCGGCACGGTCCTCGGCATCATCCGGGCGTTCCGCGATCTCGCGGCCGCCATCGCCGGAGGCTCGGCCCAGCCCGGAGCCGTCATGGCGGGAATCTCGACGGCCCTGTGGGCCACCGCCGCCGGACTCGCCGTCGCCATCCCGGCGGTGATCTTCAACAACCTCTGCCGCCGGAAGATCGCCGCCATCGAGCGGCAGGTGGACGGCATCGCCCACGCCATCGTCGCCATGGCCCCGGATTCGGCGGCAGGCGGGGAGCGGTAGGAAATCCACCCATGGCTGGCAGCCCTGCGAACGACGACGGACTGATCGAGGAGATCAACATCGTTCCGCTGGTGGATATCGTCCTCGTACTCCTCATCATCTTCCTGCTGACGGCGAACTTCATGGACCAGCCGGCCCTGCGCGTGAACCTGCCCCGCACGGCGGCGAGCGATGGTCCCGTGCCGGGATCCTTCTCCGTGACGGTCGACGCGGAAGACCGGCTCTACCTGAACGGCGTTGCCGTCACGATCGGGGAAATCTCCGCACGGCTCCGCGATCTGCCCGGCGGCCCTTCGCAGGCGACCGTCCTCATCCAGGGAGACCGCCGCGCCAGTCACGGACGGGTCACGGAACTCATGGGCGCCCTGAAAACCGAGGGCGTCACGAAGTTCGCCATCAATCTGGATCCCTCGGCAACCCCGGCGGAGCGGCACCCGTGAACCCTTCAGCCGCCGCCCGCTTGCCGATGAAGAGCGCCCTGACGGTGTCCCTTCTGGTTCATGCGGCGGCCGTCCTGACGATCGCCTTCCTGGTTCTTCAGAGGCCGCCCGCTGCGAAGGGCCCTGAATCCCTGAATGTGCTGGTCGTCCGGCAGGCGCCGCCTGTTGCACCGTATTTCGAACCGGTCCGGGCCGTTCGCGCAGATACGCCGGACACACTACCCCCCGCTTCGACACCGGCTCCGGCCGAACCTCTTTCGGAGCCGGTTCCGCTCAAATTCGGAATGGCTCCGCAGGATCCGGCCACGAACGGAAGCACCGAAGCCCCCGTGGGAAACACGCTCGCCGCACCGCCGGAAACAGGTGCGGACGCCGATCCTTCGGCGGCCGGTGCCTATGCGGGCGGGACCCGTCCCGTGTCCGCTCCGCCGGAGTTCGTGCCGCTCGGCGAAGTGACCGACCTGCCGGTGCTCAGGGAGTTCGACGCCCCCGTTTATCCCGGAAACGCCTGGAGATCGGGCCGGGAAGCGGTCGTAAGACTCGAGGTGGATATCGCCAGCGACGGCACCGTCGCCGGAGTCCGGCCTGCGGCCGGAGAACAGACGGAAGCCGTTTTTCTGGAGGCCGCGATGAATGCCATCCGGCGGGCAAAGTTCAGCCCCGCCAGGCGGGGAGAGGACGCGGTTGCCGTACGGGCGACGCTGCCGGTGAAGTTCCGGCTCCGGTAACACAGCATGAGCACGGCCCCAAAACCGGAATTATCCCGGACTCAAGCCGCTCCAGCAGGAGTAAGGGTCTCTCCCAGACATCTGCTCGAATCGCCCGAAATGGGAGCCCTGCTCGTCGGGGTCTTTGTCGGACTCATAGCGATTATTTTCACGGAAGGTGTCCATGCCGTCCGGTCGGCATTCATGTCCCTCATCGATCTGGAAGGCGGAAAAATCGAAGCCGGCTCCCTGATCGCCTTCACCCTGTTGCTCGCCTTCGGATGTGTACTGGCAACGATGATCGGCCTCAGACTGCTTGGCGAGGCAGCCGCGGGGGGCATGAACGTCTCCATCGCCCGCTATCACGACGGCAAGCCGATTCCCTCGGGCAAGCTCTGGTACAAACTGGTGCAGGCATCGGTGGCGCTGGGTTCCGGAAGCGCCGGAGGCGGCGAGGGGCCCATCGGCTACATGGGCGGCGCGGCGGGGAGTATTGTCCAGAAGCTGATGAATCTTCCGCCCCAGTCCAGCCGGGCCCTGATCGCGGCAGGCATGGGCGCCGGTATCGCATCGCTGTTCAAGGCTCCCATGGCCGGAGCCATCTTCGCGGCGGAGGTCATTTACGGCTCCCTGGGCATCGAAGCCCGTGTCCTGTTCGTCTCGGTCCCGGCCTGCGTTGCCGCCTTCTGCGTTTACGGAAGCTTCTACGGTTACGAAGCCGTCCTGCCGGTGACGGCGCAGCCGTTCAACCACCCGTCGGAACTCGTGGGGTACGGGCTCATCGGCCTCGCCTGCGCCCTGGCTGGCCGGATCTTCTACGAAGCCATTCATGCCGTTCACCGGCTCGCGGGTGACGGACTCCGCCGGGTCGCGGCATCCCTGACTGGCGGCCTGCTGGTCGGAGGAACCGTCTCCGTCCTGCTGTACACCGGCACCCGGCCCGAACAGGCCCTGGCCCTACTCGGTGACGGCTACACCCTGTTCCGCGCGGGCGCCCTCGACCCTCAGCTTGGCGATGCCATTCTGCTGCTGGCGGCGGCCATCGGGCTCCGGATCGTGTTTTCCTCGGCGGGCATCGGGACGGCAACCGGTATCGGGGATTTCGCCCCCAGCGTTACGCTCGGAGGACTCACGGGCGCCCTCGTCTCCCACATCGTACACACAGTGTACCCGCCGTTCGCTCCGCCCGTCGCGGCCTCGGCAGTCGTCGGGATGGCGGCTTTCTACGGAAGCATGTCCCGCGCTCCGCTGGCGGGCGTGCTGCTCGTCTCCGAGATCACGGGCCGCTATACGCTGATGATCCCCGCCCTCTGGAGCACGCTGATCGCCTTCCGGTCCATCGGCAGTCTGACGCTCTATGATGCCCAGCGCGAACGCCCCGATCCCGCCGACGACCTGTGGAGACGGCCGTCCGGAGAGGACATCCCGGTCTCGGCGCTGCTTGAGCCATCTGCCCCTGAAATACCGCATCTCAGGGCCGAAGAACCCGCTACCCGACTGTTGCTGCTGGGCGTTGACATCGGGGCGGTGGCGACGGGAAACGGGCAGGACAACGGCGAAGCGGCCTTCCTGTTCGCCAACGACATCGAGAACCACCGCCAGCGGGACGTGGATGTGCACCTCATGCCCGCCCTGGATCTCGCCCGCAGGGATATTCAGCCGCTGTCGGAAGACGACGCCCTGTCGAGCGCCCTCTCCGTCATGCTTCACAACGGACTCAATGCACTGCCCGTGCGCCGCCAGGACGGAACCCTCTGCGCGCTCTCCCGGAACGACCTGCTCCGGCATCTGAAAGTCGAGACCCGGGGCTGAGCCCTCAGTGCGGGTGCGGACGGCACTCGGCGCACTGGCAGTCCGCGCGGAGCGCGTCCAGCGTGTAGATCGCGTCGTATCCGTCGGACCAGGAGATCAGCATGCGCCCGTCGGCGATCTTCACCTTCGCAGGGTGCGGCTTCACGTTTCCCGCGCCGGCGAGGGGCGAGGTCCGGCCCGGCTGGTCCACGGGAGGCGGCTGAAGGATGCGGAGCTGGTCGAATGTGAAAATGGAGTGATGGGCGTCGTCCCAGTAAATCTCGAGGGCATAGTTCCCCATGCCCTGGCAGCTCCGGATCTTGTAGGGGTTGGTGATCTGAATGAGATCGGCCATCGCTCGTCACGCTCCGTGGCGCATGGCCGGCACGGATCCGGCCATGGCGGGCGCCAGCATAACGGTCCCGCCGGTCCGCACAAGGGGCGGTGCCCGTTTCTCCGGCGTGGAGGTCAGTAGAGCAGTCCGGATTCCCGGAGCGCCTTCGCCGCCTCGCCGGCCAGAAAACCGTGGCCCCGGTCGTTCGGGACGAAATGCCGGTCGTCCAGCCGCAGCAGCCGGGTCTCTCCCGCCCGGTATTCCCGTACGGGGTCGAAGACCGGTATCCCCTTCTTCTCGAACACCCGGCGCATCTCCTCGTGAACCGGCATCAGCCGGTAGTCCCGGTCCTGGCCGAAGTCCGGAACGATGAACGCCATCAGCCGGGTTTCCGGAAGCCTGAGGGAGGCGGCCATCAGATCGAGAGAACCCGCGAGTAGCGATATCCCCGGCGCCTGCGGAGTGCCGCCCCGCTCGAGCAGAATGCTGTCCCGCGAGCGGGACTGGGCGGCGGCATACCGGCCCCGCACCAGCATCCGTTCGAAGAACCGGCCGAACCGCCACCAGCGCGGAACGACGCCTTCATCCTCGCCGAGCGTATCCGGCACGTCGAGCAGCATCGCGGGCGAAATAGCCCACAAAACGGCGCGGGGATTCTCTCCCGAGGCGACGGAAGCGGCCGCCGCCGAACCGGCCACGTTGGCGCCGAGCAGGGCGCGGTTAAGGACCTGAAGGCGGCCAGAAAATTCTTTCTCCAGCCTGACGGTCCACAGCTCGGACGCCGGGACTCCCGGACCCCAGGTTTCGTCGCCCCCGAGGACCGTCAGCCGGACGATGCCGTCCGGCAGTGCCCCGAGCGGTGACGACGGCTGCCGGAACCCCATGGCGTCGGTCTCGTACCATTCGGGATTGCGCTCGAAAACCGGCAGGCTGCTCCAGTCGAGAACCCGGGTGATCCCCTCCGAAAGGAGCAGCAGCACTGCCAGTGCCCCCAGAATGACCCCCGCGAGTTTCCAGCCCGTTTTTTTCAGAACGAATCTCCATAAAGCGCCCGGATCCGGCTCCGGTAGGCGAACAGGGATTCGAGCAGATCGAACGAACGGCCCTGGGCGATCAGGTCGCGGCTGCGATCCATGAACTCACACTCGCCTTCAAGGGCCCCGGCGGCTCCTTCGCCGTCCAGATATTCCCCGACTGTACGCCGCTTCGTGCCGGGACCGGACGCGCAGCCCGAGTGGCGGTCCTCGCCGAACTTGAACCAGCGGACCGTTCCGTCCGCCTCGACGATCCGGGCGAAGGGAAACAGCCGGCAGGCCAGCGGGCGGGCAGGATGCACGCCGCACCGTCCGTCGGACTGGAGAAACGGGCAGTGCCCGGCGGCCGTGAGCTTCAGCCGGGCCACCGGCAGAAAACCGGAACCCAGCGTGAACTGGCCGTAACGGTCCATGAAGGTTTTGGGATCGAGGCCCGTCCCGGCGGCCAGCGTACGAAGGTCATGGCCGGTGAGCGGAACCTCGACGTTCCAGCAGCAGCCTCCGCAGCCCCGGCACTCGAACGGCACCTGTTCGTCCGCGGCGATTTCGCGGGCGGAACCCGAACTCACCATGTCGAGCAGGCGGCTGGAACGGACGTCCGTCATCGGATCGTTTATACCGCGAGCCGGGGGCAGGATGCCACGGCCCGGCTCACGGCCTCTGGGGACAGTTCAGCCGGCGCGGGGTTCGGGACGCTCTCCGTGACTGTTCATCACCAGCGTCTTCTCGCCTGTCCTGGGGCCGAACGTCACCTGGATCATGCGCGGTTCGACCAGCTTGAGAACGCGGCCGACGCCGAACTCCGGGTGCTTGAGCATGTCGCCCGGCTGGTAGCGCCGGACCGGATCGTAGTCGCTCACCTCGTGCTCGATGTCGGGCGTGCGGATGCTTTCCACGAGCTCCGGCCGGTCGGCCGGGAAGTCGTGAATCCGCAGCGCGCGGAAGGCCTGGAGCTTCAGGCGGTTTTTGCGCTCGCGCATCGCCTTGAGGTCGTCGAACCATTCCTTCTTCTTGCCGTAACCGCCGGTGCGGACCGCCGTGCGCTCGCGCATGGCGTACGTGCCGATGAACTGCTCGAGCTTGCGGATCCCCTTGAAGGCGTCGATGTAGTTGCCCTTGGAGATGTCGTTCTCGATCTGCCGGTTCAGCCGCTCGTCGAGCTGCTGCATGGCAGCCCGGACGGCACTTCCAAAATCGCCGAACAGCTTGGCGGCCGCGGCCTGGAGGTTCTTGTCGAGGGCGCGGCTGTTCAGCGTCCCCGCCTCGAAACGGGCGAGAATCTCCTTGATAACGTCAACTGCGGACATGCTTGCGCTCTCGGCGCGCACCTTGGGCGCCACGAGCTCCGACCAGTCCGACACGCCCGACAGCTCGAGCAGCTCTTTCTCGGAATGGCCTTTCTCGCGGAGAATCTTCACCACCTGCTCGAACTTGCCCTTAGGGAAGCTGGCGATATCGCCCTTCACGTAGGCCTTGAAGGTCCGGGGGTTGATGCCGATTTTCGCGGCGGCACGGGCGCGGCTCGGGAACGAGTTCGTATAAAGCGTCAGCACTTCCCTCAGCCGCGGGGTCATCTTGTACATGACCACGTCGATCTGCTGGCCGTTGCGCTCGCGGGCACGGGAGACGATTTCCTCGTAACTCGCGCCGTCCAGCGCGTCCTTGAGCTTCGCCGGCTCCACCTTGTCCTTCAGCACGGAATACATGCGGTCGAACACGTAGAGGGCGATATTCGGGTTGCCCTCGAAATATTTGGCCACCGTGTCCTTGGAAATCTGGATCGTGCGGGCCGCCTCGTCGTAATTCTTGAACGCCGACAGGTAGAGCCCGAGCAGGTTGCGCACCTGCCCGTCGATGGGCAGCACCCGGCGGTCGACGGATGTGATGGAGGGGGTCCGGGCCTGGGGTCCGGCATTCAGGCTGGGGGTGGCGGTCGGGGTGGACATGGTCAAGGACCTCCTGAATATGGATACCGGACTTCTCCAGTCCGTGAATAAGGATAATGACTGCCCCTACACAGTCAAGGTGGCCATCCGGTCTAAATCCTAGACAACCCGCTAAAATTACTGGATTTTAACTGTTTGCACTCCCGGTCCGGATACTTATTTAAATCTGCATTTCGGATGGGCATCGTAACTATTGGGAATCTAGAGGGATTTGATCCCTATATGGGAAACATCGCCTGCCCTTGGCAGGGTCCGGCCCTGCCGGACTCATGCTATACAGTCCGTCGGAACCAGATGGCGTATCAGCGAAAAGATCATTTCTACCGGCGGGCCAAGACCGAAGGCCGCCGCTCGAGGGCTGCCTTCAAGCTCGACGAGCTTCTCGCGCGCTTCAAGCTTGCCCGCCCCGGCGACGCCGTCATCGACTACGGCGCGTTTCCGGGGGGCTGGTCGGAGACCCTTGCCCGCACCGTCGGAAAGCACGGCCTCGTCATCGCCGTGGACCTCAAGCCCATTCCCGGCCTCGGCGCTCCCAACCTCCATGTCCTCGAGGGCGACGCGACCTCGAAGGAGATCGACGGCAAGATCCGCCAGTTGCTTGGAACCCGGGCGGCCGATGCCGTTTTTTCCGACGCGGCTCCCAACCTCACCGGAATCCACCACGCCGACTACGCCCGGAGCCAGGAACTCACGCTGTCGCTCATGCACGCCGGGGCGAAGCTGCTGAAACCGGGAGGCCATTTCTGCGCCAAGGTGTTCCCCGGAGCGACGCCGCACGAGCTCATCCGCGAGGCGAAGAAATACTTCCGCGACGTCCGCATGACCCGCCCGCAGGCGACGCGGCAGGAATCGGCGGAGCTGTACCTCGTGGCGAAGGACCGCCGCGAAACCGACGCTCCATGAACGCCGTCTGAACCGGCCGTGAGCCAGGTTTAACGGCAGAGGTGATCCAGCCCACCACACTGCACGAAGCCCCTCAGGCATCGTGCAGGCATGAACCAGCGCCTCGGTCTCCTCCTGATCCTGCTCGCCGCCGCCCCCGGCTCCGCCGCAACCGGCGCCGCACCTCCGCAAAGCCGGATCGAACAGTTCAGCCTGAACCTCCCTGAAAGCAGCCTTTCGGCTGGCGCAAGCTGGAAAACCGAAAACATGAGCTCCTGCCGGCTTACGGCGGGCGCCGTGACGCTCGACGTGGAGGCGAATCCCGCGCTTCCAGTCATGATTCTCCCCGAAGAAGCGGGCGACACGCTGGTGCTGCGCTGCGGAGGCCCCTACGGGACCGATGCCGCCGCCGTCACGATGCCAGTGCCCCGGATTCCCGCCCCTTCCGGCCCGCCGGTGATCCGGTATTTCCGGCCGGTGAACATCAGCTACTACGTGGGTTCCACTTCATTCACCGCCGAATGGGAAACCACCGGTGCGAGCCTGTGCGAAATTGAACCTGGACGGCTGGCCTCCATCGCCGTACCTCCGGCGGGCAGCATGGATCTCGAAACCGCCCAGGACCGGACCTACCGGCTCTACTGCCGGAACCCGTATGGCATCTCGGAAGAATCCTTCCGGATCCGGGTGGATGACGACCGGTATACCGAAGGAGACTCCACGGACAGCAGCGGCGGCTCCTGCGATGACGGCTCGGATCCGCACAGGGACCGGTCCCCGGGATATTACGTTTTCAGCGGATGCGTCGAGACGGCATGCAGCAGCGAGCGAACAACCTATCCGGACTCGGCGGACAGCGGGGGGTCGTGTTCCGAAGACGAAGACACGGCGGATGCTTCCGGCGGCTCGTGCAGCGACGACGACAGCAGCAGCGATTCCGGTTCGTGCTCGGAAAGCAGCGGCTCCGCCGGAAGCAGCACGGACTCTGACAGCACGGATTCGGGAAGCTCCTGTTCGGACAGCGATTCCTCGTCGACGGACACGGACAGCAGCACGAGTTCCTGCTCGTCCAGCGACCCGGGAGCCGGCGAACTGGATGCGGCCGCCGGAATACTCGCCTCCGGAGGCTGGCCCCGGCTTCCGCCTCCCGTTTTTCCGCCGCCGGCTTCCGGTAAAAAACGATTATGCCTGCGGAGGCCGGGACGTACCGGCACCGGCCTTTTCCCTTTCTTCTCGGCCGTTCTGATACCCGGAGCCCTGCGATTCCTTCGCCGGAACGCATACCGGCTCCGAAACGCGGCCTGAACCGCAGAGCCGCGCCGCGTCTAGCGCTCCGCGTTATTCAGGCACGTACGTGAATTGTGAAAATCCGTACCGTCACGGTACGAAAACCGGTTCATGTGATAAACTGTGAACGTCACACAATCAGATGGCTCATCGTCCCTGGGGAAGTATTCGAGCGCAGCGGCGCCGGTTCATCCACATGCACCGGACGCCGGCGAGGAGAAGCTCATGGATACCATCGCTTCCGCCTTTCCGCCATTTCTGATCCGTTTTCTGACGCGCAGGGATTCCGAGAAAAACCTGTTCATCTCCGCGGCAGCTGCAGTCGTTTCCGGGCTGTGGCTCGCCGTCGGCCTCCTGTCGCCGTCGGCTCCGGGCGCGCTGAACGCCTTTTCACCCGAAGCGCTTCAGCTGATCCAGAAGGTTCTCTTCATGTCGTTTGCCGGGAACCTCACCCTGTTCGGTCTCGCCTTTGTGCACCGCGATGGCCGGGGCGGCTGGACCCGGGCGCTTCCGCATCTCCTCATGGGCTGGGTAGCGTTCGTGACGGTCTGGACGGCGCACCTTCTCGGTCTCATGAGCAGCGTCGGCATCGCCGCTGTCCCGGTAATGGGCACGCTGGCGGCGGCCGTCTATGGCCTCCGCCGTGCCGCCTTCTGGAGCGCCGTCACGCTCGCTGCCGTGTTTGGTGTCGGAGCGGCGGAAGTCTACGGCTGGCTCCCCATCGCCCCGCTCTCGCTCACGCCGATCGATCACGCCTACCGGAACCCCGCCGTCTACCTGCCGAGCTTCGTGATCGTCGCCGTCTGGACCGCCGCCGGGACCCTGCTCACGGGCTCGCTGGTGGAAGCCCTGAAGTTCCAGAGCCGGACGCTCACCGACATGAATATCCAGCTCACGGATCTCGTCG
This sequence comes from uncultured bacterium, assembly GCA_964621525.1. Lineage (GTDB taxonomy): Bacteria > JAGRBM01 > JAGRBM01 > JAGRBM01 > JAHCIT01 > CAZMGV01. The sequence continues at coordinate 19,117 of CAZUMS010000028.1, read as the reverse complement.
CCATGAAGAACCGTCTCGCCCGCAGTTCGTCGGTGACGCTGCGCGACCACCTGTCGGCCGCCTGGCACCTGTCGCGCTCGGCGCGGGACATCCTGCGCGGCATGACTCCGCCCGCCGGCAGCTCACTCACGCCGTCCTCCGGGCTCACGGAAGGTTTCCGGTGGGCCGACTCCTCGCTCCAGCTCGCCGAGAGGTCCCTCTCCGGGTCGCTGGACGAAATCGACCGGCTCGCCGATGCCGCCTCCCTCGAACCCGGCCACGACCCGCTCCACCGGAGCCCCGTCTCCCTCACCGCCACGTCCCGGGAGATCGTGAACGCCTTCGAAGGCGTCGCCCGCGTCCGGCAGGTGCGCATGGAGTTCGACGGCGGGAACGGACTGCTCGTGGGCCGTTACGACCGCCACCGGATATATCCTTCCATCGTCCAGATCGTGGGCAGCGCGCTGGGGCACACGCCGCCGGGCGGCAGGGTTCAGGTGACCGCCCGTACGGCGGCAAATCCCCTTGGCGGCGCCGGGGAGGGCCCGTTCTGGCACGAGGTCGAGGTTCGCCACACGGGGCCGGGATTCCCGGCGGATCTCGCCGTCCGCTACGGAGCGGACCAGCCGGAAGACGCGCCGCTGCCGCCGATGATTCCGGCACGCCAGCAGGGCCTCGCCCTCGTCAGTTACTGGATGCGGCGGCACGGCGGACGCATCGAGATCGAAAATCTTGAGGACGGATGCAAGGTCCGGATGCTGCTTCCGGTTGAATTGCCGCGGGCCGCCGTCGTCTCGGCCAGCGCCGAGCGGGCGAACGAGATTGAAGAACTGCTCCGCGCCCGGGGGCACTCGGCCCTGGCCATCCACCCGGACGAAGTCCGCTCGCCGGACGGCCCCGGCGTCTGGATGGCGGTCACCGACCCCGATATCGTCGTCGTGGAGATCGCCAACGACCCGGTCGCGGCCGCGGGGCTCATCCGCGCAGTCCGCTCGCACCCGGAGACGGCGAGAATTCCGCTCGTCGCCATCACGTCCGGAGGCGACGACGACCTGCTGGCGCTGCACGAGGGGTTCGACGACTACATCCGCTGGACGGGCACCGACCCCGGAGCGCTCGAGCAGCGGCTCGAACTCTTCTACCAGCGCCGGGCGCGGGACTGACCGGCCCGGCAGCGGCAGCCGTCCTCTCTCCATAGCAAAACGAAACCCCGTCACCGGCCCCCTTCGAACCGGTGACGGGGTATGAAAGAGTCGTCTGCTAAAGGACGGCTTACAGCGCGTCCGAACCGGTTTCGCCGGTGCGGATGCGGAGGACCGACTCGATCGTCGAGACGAAGATCTTGCCGTCGCCCACCTTGCCGGTGTTGGCGGCGGCGCGGATCGCCTCGATCACCTTGTCGGCCATGCCGTCGTCCACGATGATCTCGAGTTTGGTCTTCGGAAGGAATTCCACGACGTATTCCGCGCCGCGGTAGATCTCGGTGTGGCCCTTCTGGCGTCCGAAACCCTTCACTTCCGTCACCGTCATGCCCTGGACGCCGATCTCACGGAGCTTGTCCTTCACGTCGTCCAGCTTGTGCGGTTTGATGATCGCTTCGATTTTCTTCATTCCTCTGCTCCTTGCGGACCGCCGTTTTCCGGCGGCGGCCGCGTATTAATGTATCCGACCGGGACCGCGGACTCCATCACTCCGTTTCAGAAGTTGTAGCCCACTTCATCGTGCTGGCTGAGGTCGAGGCCTTCCTGTTCGGCTTCCTCGTCCACTCTGAGACCCACCAGGAGATCCACCACCTTGGCGATCACAAAGGTCAGCACCGCAACCATGACGATCGTGAATCCGACCGCCACGATCTGCTTGATCAGCGGTTCCACTCCGCCGCCGTACAGAAGGCCGTCCTTGCCGGCCGAATTCACGGCTGTGGTAGCGAATACCCCCGTCAGTAATGCACCAAGCGCGCCACCAACCCCATGAACGCCCAAAACATCCAGAGAATCGTCGATTTTCAGCCTTGCACGCAGCTGGACAGCATTATAGCAGACCACGCCGCCGATCAGGCCCATGGCGATGGCCCCCATGGGGCTGACGAATCCGCAGGCAGGGGTGATGACGACGAGGCCGGCAACCGCTCCCGAAATGAAGCCCAGGGTGGTCGGCTTGCCCCGGTGGAACCATTCATAGACGGTCCAGCCCATGGCGGCGCCGGCGGCACCCAGGTTCGTGGTCACGAAGGCATTGACGGCCACGCCGTTGGCGCCCAGGGCGCTGCCGGCGTTGAAGCCGAACCAGCCGAACCACAGGATTCCGGTGCCCAGCACCGATAACGGCAGGTTATGGGGCATTATGGCCTCCCCCTTGGCGAATTCCTTTCGTTTGCCGAGCATGAAAACCAGCACGCCAGCGGCCGTAGCGGCACTGACATGGACTACGGTTCCGCCCGCGAAATCGAGTGCGCCGTCCTTGAAGAGCCAGCCTTCGGGGGCCCAGACCATATGACAGAGCGGGGCGTAGACGATCAGCGCCCACAGCACGAGAATCAGCAGATAGGCCGAGAATTTCACCCGTTCGGCGATGGCGCCTGAGAACAGCGCCGGCGTAATAATGAAGAACATCCCCTGGAACACCATGAACAGCGCGTAGGGGATCGTGGCTGCGTTGGGACCGGGAGCCGCACCCACACCGGCGAGGCCCACCAGCGAAAGGTCCCCGATCCAGCCATTTCCGGTGCCGAACGCGAGGCTGAAACCGATCACCGCCCAGGCGATGGACAGAATACCCATGGCAATGAAGCTGTGCATCAGCGTGCCGAGCACGTTCTTTTTACGGACCATGCCACCATAAAAGAACGCCAGACCTGGCGTCATAAAGAGCACTAGTGCTGAAGAAATGAGCACCCAGGCAGTATCGCCGGTGTCGATTGCAGGCGCTGTTTCCTGGGCAATGGCGAGTCCTGGGAGCATCAATGCCCCCAGACAACCTGCTGAAATGATTGACAATAGCTTCCCCTGCGCGGAGAAGCCGTGCTTTTTCGCTTCCACTTTTATTCCTCCAAGATGTGTTTGGGGACCATTCGGGATCAATGGTCCCCGCCCCCTTAGAGCAAACCGGAGGCCAAACCTGGCTGCATCCCTTTTAACCGGTCAGCACCGGGCCATCCTTGAGTGCAACACCCGACAGCCCGAGACGAAGCGCCGCTTCCGACAGGAACAGCAGCTTACGGACTGCCGTGTCGTAATCGAGCCCTTCGGGCGGCCGGATATTGGAGAGACAGTTCCGCTCGGCATCGGTGCGTCCTGCACGGGGCGACCAGGTGAGATAAACGCCGAGACTGTCACACGATGAGAGGCCGGGCCGCTCGCCTACGACCATCACCGACAGCCGTGCCCCCACTGCCTCTCCAATTTCATCGGAGAGGGCCACCCGCCCGTTCCGGACGAGAAATACCGGACTCATCGTAATGGAGCGTTCGCGGAAGGCGGCCGCAATCCGCGTGACAAGCTCCGCTCCGTGACGTTCGACCGACGTCGAGGAGAGACCGTCGGTTACCATCAGCGCCGCTGTGACGGGTATCCGCTTCAGGTCCGTTAATTCCTGGCGGGACCGGTCCGAAAGCCGCCGTCCGAGATCCGGCCTCTGAAGATAGGCAAGACGGTCCGGAACGGCGCTCTCCAGCGCGACCGCCTCGATCCCGGCTCCGCGCAGCCTCAGGGCGAAACCCGGCAGGTCCCACGGAAGATGCACGGCATCGCGTGCCTCGGCATGGGCGAGCTGGAAATCAAGGTGGGCCTTTGTCGGCACGGCGCACCCGGCACGGCCCAGGGCGATCCGCGCCTGCGTGAACTTCCGGAGGTGGCCCCAGGGATCTCCGGTCATGCCCCCAGCTCCCCCGCCCGCTCCAGAAGCAGCCGGCCCCGGTCTTCCGCGGGTCTTAGCTCTCCGCCGGGACCGGCGATTCCGAGCCGGACCAACCAGTCCTCGAATTCCGGCGCGGGCCGCAATCCGAGAACGCTCCGGACGTAGAGGGCGTCGTGAAACGACGTGCTCTGGTAGTTCAGCATGATGTCGTCCGCCCCCGGAACGCCCATGATGAAATTCACGCCAGCCACTCCGAGCAGCGTCAGCAGCGTATCCATGTCGTTCTGGTCCGCTTCGGCGTGGTTCGTGTAGCAGATGTCGCAGCCCATCGGTACGCCGAGCAGCTTGCCGCAGAAGTGGTCCTCGAGTCCCGCGCGGACGATCTGGCGCCCGTCGTAGAGGTATTCGGGCCCGATGAACCCCACGACCGTGTTCACAAGGAACGGCGAAAACTCGCGGGCCACGGCATAGGCCCTTGCTTCGCAGGTCTGGGCATCCAGCCCTTCGTGGGCGCTCGCCGAGAGCGCGCTCCCCTGCCCGGTCTCGAAATACATGACCTGCCCGCCCCCGCGCCGCAGCTCGAGCGCCATCGCGCGTGCCTCCCGGAGCAGGGAGAGCGTGATCCCGAAGCTGCGGTTCGCCGCCTCGGTACCCGCAACCGACTGGAACACCAGATCGACCGGCGAATTTTTCTTCATCAGCTCCATCGTCGTCGTCACATGTGCGAGCACGCACGACTGGGTGGGAATCCCGTAACGCTCCCGGAGCGTATCGGTCAGACGGAGCAGCGCGTCCACGTTCGCCGGGCTGTCGGTGGCCGGATTGATGCCGATCACGGCGTCTCCGCCGCCGTATAACAGCCCGTCCAGGATACCGGCGGCGACGCCTTTCGGATCATCCGTCGGATGGTTCGGCTGGATTCGTGTCGAGAGGCGGCCTTTGAGGCCGACCGTGGAGCGGAACTTCGTCACCACCTCGCATTTCTTCGCCGCGGCGACGAGGTCCTGGTTACGCATCAGCTTCGAGACGGCGGCGGCCATCTCCGGCGTGATCCCCGGAGCCGTGCAGCGGAGCAGGTCCGTATCCGTCGAGGCATCCAGCAGCCATTCCCGCAGTTCGCCCACGGTGAGCGGCGCGACGGGCCCGAAAGCCTCCGGCGAGTGGCGGTCCAGAATCAGCCGGGAGACCTCGTCCCGATCCGGATCGACGAGCGGCTCTTCCAGAAACCTTTTCAGGGGGACGTCCGCAAGGGCGAACTGGGCGGCGACACGCTCGGTTTCCGAAGCGGCCGCCACTCCTGCCAGCGTGTCGGCGGACCGGGACGGCGAAGCCTTCGCCAGCAGCGTCTTCAGGCCGGGAAACCTGTAGGTGATACCCCGGATGGTTGCGGCGTAGGACACCGGCCTCCCCCTCTTGCAGGAAGAATAGGCCACTCCGCCGGAAAAAGAACGGCGAGGGTCCGGCTGCGGCGAACCCGTCCGTAAATCCGGAATCCGCTCAGCCCGCCGCCATCCGCCGGGCGATGGCGCCGAGCTTTTCGATCCAGCTTTCGGCACCCGGTATCCAGGCGGTGAAGTTCAGCCGGATGAAGTTCCGGTAGCGCTGCGTGGGCGAGAAGATCGGTCCCGGCGCGATGGACACGCCGCTCCGCACCGCCTCGCGGTACATTTCAAGGCCGTCCAGCCTCGCGGGCAGCTCGACCCACAGGAAGTAGCCGCCCAGAGGCCGCGTGGCGCGCGTGCCCTCGGGGAAATACCGGGCCACGGCGTCGCTCATCTCCCGGGCGAACTCGCCGTACATGCGCCGCATCCGGCGCAGGTGGTGGTCGTAGCCGCCGTGCGCGAGGAAATCCGCGACGGCGAGTTGGGGCAGCGTGGGGCTCGCGATGTTGGTCGCCATCTTGAGCCGCTCGATCTCCGCCTTGAACCGGCCCGGCGCGATCCAGCCGACGCGGTAGCCCGGCGCCAGCGTCTTCGACACCGACGAGCAGAGGAGCACGAGGCCCGCCTCGTCGTACGACTTCGCCGCCCGGGGCCGCTCGTGGCCGAAGCAGAGATCGCCGTAGATATCGTCCTCGATGAGCGGGATGTTCCGGTCGGCGAGCATCTCCACCATCGCCCGCTTGTTCTCGTCCGGCATCAGGTGGCCGAGCGGGTTCTGGAAGTTCGGGCACGACAGGACCGCCTTCACGGGGTGAGTGTCCAGGGCGCTCCGCAGCGCGCCGAGCTCGAACCCCGTCTGCGGGTGCGTCGGGATTTCCAGCGCCCGCAGCCCCAGCAGCTCGATCGCCTGCAGCACGCCGTAGAACATGGGCGACTCGATCGCCACGGTATCGCCCGGCCTGCACACGGCCCGGAGCGCCAGTGTGATCGCCTCCTGCGCGCCGCAGGTGGTGACGATCTCGTCCGCCGAGAGCACGCAGCCCGACGTGATCGCCCGCCGCGACACTTCGAGACGGAGTGCCTCGCATCCCGGCGGAATGTCGTAGGTGTTGGCGAGCCGCTTGTGGCGGCGGCCCATGACGCCGAGGATCCGGGTGAGCTTCTCCGTCGGGATGTAGTCCGGATTCGGGACGCCGGCGCCGAACTGGACGAGCCGCGGGTTCCGGGTGTCTTTCAGCACCTGCATGACGACCTGGTCGATGGTGACGGCGCAGGGAGTGCAGTCCTTTTCCTTCAGGTCCGGCTGCGTTAGGAGTTCGAGCGGCCGCACGCGCACGTAGTAGCCCGACTGGGGGCGCGCCTCGATCAGCCCCCGGTCCTCAAGGCAGCGGTAGGCCTGCGTCACCGTGGTGATGCTCACACGGAACTGGCGCGAGAGATGCCGCACGGACGGAATCCGGTCGCCCGGCCTGAACGTCCGCTGCTCGATGAGCCCCGCGATCCGGTCCGCCACCTGTTCGTAAAGGTTTTCCGCCAGCGCCGCCTGCTGCATGGGTTTTCGCCTCCCGCTCTCTCCATCCTGAGTCCCGGTACCATCCGGCACAACAGACAGATTATTATCGGCGATACCAGTACAGTTATCTATAGGTATTTACAGGGTTAATTCAGATGGCAATGAGAACTGTACCTGTTGAATCCAATCTGTACTGAATATGAACCCCCGCGTCTGCCTCTACTGGGAGCCCTGCTTCCCCGCCACAATGGGAAACACGGGAGGCGGAAACCCATGCGGCGGACAGACCTGAGCGGCATCCTGAATCTTCTCACCGGCGGACATCTGCGGCGGCTGGCCGCCGGGAGAGCCGTGAACCCGGAACTGTACTCCCTGCGCGGAGGAACCTCCTTCACCATAACTGGCGGCCGCGTTCCGGTACGTATCCGCGCAGTCCGGGGAACCCTCTGGATTACGGTCGAGGGAGAGTTCATCGACCGCATCGTCGTTCAGGGCGAAGCGGCAGATGTTCCTGGTGCGGGCCGGATTGTGGTCACCGCCTTCGAAGATGCACAGATCGGAATCTGCCGGGAACTCCCGGGAGCCCGAAGCCGAATCCCGCTGGCCGCTCCGGCCTGTCCGTAAGAATCCCCAAGGAGAACTCCCGTGACTTCTATCGGGTTCCAGCCGAATCCCTCACCCGCGCCGCTTCCGGACTTCGAGGGCCTTCCGTTCGGACGCCGTTTCACCGACCACATGTTCCTGTCCGAGTGGACCGCCGCCGGAGGCTGGCAGAACCCCCGCGTCGTCCCCTACGGCCCTCTCGCCCTGGACCCCGCCGCCTCGGTGCTCCACTACGCGCAGGAAGTGTTCGACGGCTTCAAGGCGTTCTGCGGTGCGGACGGGAAAGTCCGCCTGTTCCGTCTCGACGATCACGCCCGGCGCATGGCGGACAGCGCCCGGCGGCTCTCGCTCCCGGAAATCCCCGGCGGCCTGTTCCGGGACGCCGTCAAGGCGCTCGTCCGCGCCGACAGCCGGTGGGTTCCGCCGCTCGAAGGAACGTCCCTCTATATCCGCACCAACCTGTTCGCCACGGAAGGCTTCCTCGGCGTCCGCCCGGCGGAGCGGTGCCTGTTCAGCATCGTCGCCTCGCCGTCGGGCCCGTATTTCAGCGGGGGCCGGATGACGCCCATCAGGCTCAAGGCCGAGGAACGTTACACCCGGGCAGCGCCGGGCGGTCTCGGTGCCGCCAAGACGGCGGCCAACTACGCCGCAAGCCTGCTCGCCGCGCAGGAGGCGAAAAAGTCCGGCTGCGACCAGGTGCTCTGGCTGGACAGCCGCGAGCACCGGTTTCTGGAAGAAGCCGGCACCATGAACCTGTTCGTCGTGCTGGACAGCGGGATCGTCACGCCGCCGCTCACGGGGACAATCCTGCCGGGCATCACGAGGGATTCGGCCCTCGCGCTCCTGCGCCGCATGGAACTGAACGCCGCCGAGCGGCCCATTTCCCTGGACGAACTCCGTGAGGCTTCTGACGCCGGAAAGCTCCGGGAACTGTTCGGCACCGGCACGGCGGCCTCGATCGCCCCGGTGGGCGAACTCGTGACGGAGGAAGGCACGATCAGGTTCCCCGGTGCACCGGGGCCCGTCGCCCTGCGTCTCTTTCGGGAACTCACCGCCATCCAGTACGGGCGCTCTCCCGGCCCCGAAGGCTGGCTGACGGAGGTGTGACCCCCTCGCCGCTCCGCGTCCGATCCCCTACACTCCACAACCATGAAATCCCGCTGGGAATCCCCTTCGCGCGTGCGGATCGGTTTTCTCGATCCCACGGACTTCCTCACGGTCTATACCGGGGAGTTGATGCAGGGCCGCCTCACGGTCATGGGCGCGTCAAAGGCAATCACCGATTCGGCGGCATCCCTCGTGCTCGAGTTCCCCGTGAACGGCGACGAGACGGAGCTGAAGGCGAAAGTCGCCGCCGTGAAGCCCGGCCCCCCGCCGTCGGCGGTCCTGGAACTGCTTCCGCTCTCCGAGGCCGTGCGCCAGGGGATCGAGAGCTACATGACGGAAGTGCTCCGGGGGGAGACGCCGCCGGTCCGGTTCCGCCAGAGTGAGGTCACGGCGGCGGACGCCGCCTTTGGCAGCGAGCTCACCGACGAAGCGCCCGAGTCCGCCGACGAGTCAGCCGCGGAGAACCGCAGGAAAACCCTCGTGGAGCAGATCAAGGAGATGACCGTCCTCGAGAAGATCAAGCTCGCGCTCGTGGGCCACAAGGACGCCCGGACGATCCTGTTCCGCGATCCGCAGGCGAACATGCTCCTGCCCTACCTGCTCAAGAACCAGCGCATTTCCATGGACGAAGTGACCCGCATCGCCGGGGATGCCACCGCCTCCTTCGAGGCGATCCGGATGATCTCCAGCAACACGAACTGGATGCACGACAACACGGTGAAGGGGAAGATCATCCGCAACCCCAAGACCAACCCGGACATCGCCATCCGGCTGCTCAAGGTGCTCCCGCTCGGCGAGATCCGCTCCATCGCGGATTCGACCTCGGTGAAAGGCGCGCTCCAGAAGGCCGCGCGGCAGATTCTCAAGGACAAGGGACTGATCGGCTGACCGGAAAGGGGAAGACTTATGGACGGTAACGGAGGAAACATGGCACTCAGGATTATCCAGATTGCAGGGGCGCTTCTCGTCCTGATCCTGTTCAGTTCGGCATGCTGGTATGTGGTCGAACCCGGAGAGCGGGGGATCATCGTCACCCTCGGGAAGGTAAACCCGGTCGTGGCCACCGAAGGCTTCGGCACGAAATTCCCGTTCATCACCTCGGTCAAGAAAATATCCATCCGGCAGCAGACCGAAGGGTTCAAGACAGAAGCCTTCAGCTCCGATCTCCAGCACATGGCTGTCACGATCAAGGTGTTGTACCGGATCCCGGAAGCGGCAGTGATACCTATCTTCACCCAGTATCATGGCGACCCGTTTGAATCTCTCGTCTATCCACGAGTTTCGGAGGCACTCAAGGAAGTCACAGCGCTCCGTGCTGCTGAAGCCATCGTGAAGAACAGGGAACAGGTCAAAGCCGAAACCCTGAGTCATGCCCAGGACAAGATCGGCAGCATCATCCATGTGGAAGACATCGTGATCGAGGACATCGCCCTGAGTAACGAGCTGTCCCGGGCGATCGAACAGAAGATGGTTCAGGAGCAGGAAGCGGCCAAGGCCCAGTTCGCCCAGCAGCAGGTCCAGATCGAGGCCAAAACGGCGATCATCCGGGCCGAGGGCGAGGCCAAGGCCATTAACATCCGAGGGGAGGCGCTTCGCCAGAACCCCCGCGTCATCGACCTGCAGATCGTCGAGAAATGGAACGGGGTGTCGCCGCTGGTCGTCGGCGACTCGAAGGCAAATATCCTCCTGCCGATCCGGCCGGAAAAGTAGCCTTACTTCCCCTCGCGGCGGCGGGCGCTGTCCAGCACGGCCCCGCCGATGCGCGGCATCCGGAAGTCGGCGGTTAGCGAGGAACCCACGCCGCCGTTCAGCACCATGGCGGCGGCGAGGTTGCGCCGGGGATGGGCGAAGGCACCCGATCCGCCGAAGCCGTAGTGGCCGAAGGCGCCCTTCGGAATCCCCTTCGTCGTGCCGGCCATGTGGTACCCCAGCCGCCACTGCATATCGATGGGAATCACCTTGTCCATGCCCTTGTGCTGGACGACGCCGATCTTGTCGATCGTCCCCTGCGAGAGGATCCGCACGCCCTCGAACTCGCCGCCGTTGGCGAGGCATGCATAGAGCTTCGCCAGCGAACGGGCCGTGAACACGCCGCCCGCGCCGGGGATCGACGCCTGCGCGACCTCGGGATCGGAGAAATCGAATTTGCCAACGCCTTTCGGGGCGAGCGCATGGACCATGCGGACCACCTGCGGAATACGCCCGAGAATTTCCCGGCGGAGATCCGGCCCCCTCTTCTTCGCCTTCCGTGCGCCTTTCGGCTTCGGTGTGGCGCTCTTCATGGAACTGACGAGCCGGGCGCACCGGTGCAGCTCGTCCTTCGGCACGCCGATATAGAGTCCGTCGAGCTTCAGCGGCACTGCGATTTCAGATTTCAGGAACTCCGGCAGCGATTTGCCCGACACGCGCCGCACGAGCTCGCCCACAAGCCAGCCGTAGGTGATCGCATGATACGCACTGCCTGTCCCCGGCTTCATCTGGGGCTCGGCCGCCGCGAGCTTCTCCACCATGTGCTCCCAGTCGAGCATGTTTCTCGCGTCGTCCACGAGGCGGCGGATGCTGTAGAGCCCCGCCTGGTGGGTCATCACATGGCGGACCGTGATGTCGTGCTTCCCCTTCTGGGAGAACTCCGGCCAGTATTTGCAGACGGGGGCGTCATAATCGACGAGCCCGCGGTCGGCGCAGACGTGGAGCGCCGTGGAGGCGACGCCCTTCGTCGTCGAGAACGACACCGCCATCGTGTCCTCGTGCCAGGGAGTGCCCTTGTCGTCCATGACGCCGCCCCAGATGTCCACAACCTTCTCGCGCCCGTGATAGACGCACACGGCCGCTCCGCCCGGAAACTCCTGAAGCTGCTTTTCGAGCGCCTGCCCCACCCGCCAGAAATCCGGGTGAATGTGTCCGTGAATCATGATTTGCCTCTCCCCCTGCGCCGCCAGCGGCTGCCTTCAGGCCGACTTCCGGAACGTGTTCATGTCGACGATCTTCGCCCGCACCCGGCCCCGGTGACGCAGGCTCTCCACCACGGCGCCCGCGAGCCGCGGCATCCTGAGGTCGCCGAGGACGTTCGAGCCGACGCCGCCGTTCACGACAAGACCGATGCCGGTTTTCTCCGCCGGGCAGGCAAGTCCGCCGGAGCCGCCGAAGCCGTAGTGACCGTACGCGCCGGGGTGGATGCCCCTCGTCGTAAAGCCTGCGTGGTATCCGAGCCGCCAGCGCATGTCGATCGGGATCACGCGGTCCCTGCCCCGGAGGTGGACCTGCGTGACGGTATCGAGCGTCCGGCGGGACAGAAGCCGCACGCCGTTCATCTCTCCGCCCGCCGCCAGCGTGCCGTAGAGCTTCGCCAGCGAGCGGGCCGTGAACACGCCGCCCGCCGCCGGGATCTGCGCGCTCACCGCCTCGGGCGCGGAAAAGTCGAAATGGGTGACGCCCTTCGCCGCGAGGGCGTGGAACGGCGCCGCCGTCGCGCGGAACGCGCCGATGATCCGGTGGGCGCGGGGCGTTCCGCTGCGGTGCTTCTCGCCGGGCTTTCCGTCACGGACGACCTTTTTCATCGCCCGCATGGAATCGACGAGCCGGGCCGAACGGTGGAGTTCCTGCTCCGGCACGCCGACGTAGAGGCCATCGAGACCGAGCGGTTTCGCCACTTCGGTCTGGAGGAATTCGGCGAGGGGCTTTCCCGACACCCGGCGGACCAGTTCACCCACGAGCCAGCCGTAGGTGAGCGCATGATAAGCGCTGCCCGTGCCGGGCGTATGGTGCGGCCTGGCCCGCGCCAGCGTGTCCACCATGTGATCCCAGTCGAGCATCTTCCCGGCGTGCTCGATCATCCGGCGAATGCCGTGCAGGCCCGCCTGGTGGGTGAGCACGTGCTTCACGGTGACGGATTCCTTGCCGTTCTGCGCGAATTCAGGCCAGTAGCGCGAAACCGGCGCGTCGTAGTCGATGAGCCCCCGGTCGGCGCATACGTGAAGCGCCGTGGAGGAAATCCCTTTCGTCGTGGAGAACGACACCGCCATGGTGTCCTCGCGCCAGGGCGTTCCCTGTTCGTCCATGACGCCGCCCCAGATGTCCACGACTTTCTCGCCATCGTGGTAGACGCACGCCGCAGCGCCGCCCGGAAAACCGTGCACGAGCTTTTCGAAAAGTTCGCCGACGCGCCAGAACTCCGGGTGAAGATATCCCTGAATCATCCCGCTCGCTCTCCTTCAGGTACAGGCAGCCGGGTTCCCGCCGGATACCCGTCATGCTATTGTTACTCCGCGTTGACGCGAATCGGCAATCGTTATTTCACGGCGTTCTACGGAATAGAACGGCAGGAAACGCGGGTTTCTTATGACAGCGGATCCCAAGACCCGGCTCATTGAACGGGTCGACGCCCTCGCTCTCGAACGGACGTCGGAGATGGCCCGCCGGCACAACTCCTGTGTGAGCGTCGAGATGGGCGCGAAATCCATCGCGAGGCTGTTCCGTCCGGAGCGGATTCCCGCAGGCGAGGAGGCGATCGCAGCTCTGGCGCGCCGGATCGTCGACTGGGCGCTTCCGCTGGACCGGGACTCGTCCCTTCCGCCGCGCCCCTACAGCGACGACGATCTGGAGACAGCCGGGTGAGGGCCCATAGATGCAACGGGTATCGATACACATGACGAAGAAACTACTGGTCCCGGCGGCACTCGCGCTCCTGGCAGCGTGCGGCCACAAGGCTGAAATAGCAGACGACACCGCAAAGAAAGACGCCGCCGCCGGCGACACGATCACCATGGAAGGCGGCGTTCCTGCCGCTTCCGGCGAGGAAACCCTTTCCGTCGAGGCTGCAGCCCCCTCGCTCGTCGCGCCGCACGGCGGGCTCCTGTTCCCGGCTGGCGCGGCCATCGTGGAACTGGTGCTGACGGCGGCGGACCAGCGCATCTACCTGCTGGACACCCAGGGCAGCCCCGCTACCCTCGGCGACGACTGCCAGAAGTTTTCCTATCTCGCCGAGAGCGGCGAAGTCGCCGATTTCCGGCGGACGAAGGACGGCTACTTTGTGACTACCGATCTGCCCGATGCCGCCACCGGCGGCACCAGCGGGCGGATCTACTTCGCCGGCTGCCCGATCGAGGGCGTCACCTCCGCCCTCGTGCAGATCAGCCCCGATCCCCAGCGGCTCGCCTCCCGCGGCGGCCGTGTGTGGGTCTCCTCGGGCGTGATCGTGGAACGGCTCCGCGAAGGTCCCGTCCTGAAACTCTGGGTGGCGGGCCGCGCCTCGGCGCAGGGCCCCGCCCCGAAAATCCGCAGCGTCTCGCTCCAGACGCCGGACGGGGCCGCGATCAAACTGACGCCCGGCAAGGAAGAAGGCTCGTTCACGGCAGCCGTGGACGACGCCCCGGGCGCCGGACGGCTGGCGGTCAGCACGGGCAAGGAAACCCTCACGGTCGAGGTGGAGTGGTGACGGCGAGAACCCTCTTCCTCGCGCTGATACTGGGCGCGGCGGCGCTCCAGTCCGGCTGCGCCGGCGAGCCGCCATCTATGCCCGCCGCCGCGGCCTCCGCCTCGCAGATTCCTTCGGACTGCGCGGGACTCTCCCGCGCGCTCGGCGAGGAACTCGAAACGATCCGCAGGTGCACGGCCGCCTCCGACTGCGGCGGCGACGTCCCCGCCTTCGGGAGCTGCGGCTGCACGCACAACCCCGCCGTCCGGAAAGATGCCGATACCTCCCGCTACCTGAAGCTCTTCGAAGAAATGCAGGCGAAACAGTGCGCCGGAGCGGGCCAGATGGGCACCTGCGACTGCCCGCCCGCCGACGGCTACCGTTGCACGGACGGCCGCTGCGAGTGGAACGTCACGGGCCGCGGAGCGAAGGTCAGGGCGCGATGAGCGGAGCCGGGTCGCCGGGTCCGGGCGGGCCGCCCCCCGGCTGGGTGAACACCCCGGTCCAGATCGACCGGGACGGCCGTTTCTGGAACGAAGGCGAGGAGATCGTCCACGACCGCCTGCTGCTGTTCCTCCGCCAGCACCTGCGGCCCGTGCCTGGGACCGGCGACTGGGAGATCTACATCTCCGAGCGCGAGCGCAAGCCCGTCGAACTGGCCGACGCCCCTTACCAGGTGCTCTCCTGCTGGGGCAGCGGCGGAAATCCCCCGTCCATGCTCCACGTCGTCACCTACGACGGTGCGGAAGAGGCTATCGACCCCTCGACAATCGAGATCCGCCACAACATTCCCTACTGCCGGGTGAAGAACGGAACGGCCCTCGGGCGCTTCTCCCGCCAGGCGGCTGAAAGCCTCTCGCGCTACTACGCGGAGGAAGACGACCAGGTCGTCCTGCGCATGAAAGACCGCGACTACGTGATCGGGGAGCTCTAGAGGCGCTCGCGCTCGGCCACCGTGTTTTCGGCCGCCGGGTCCAGCGCGAGCCGCACCATCGCCCCCGCCAGATCGACATTCGTGATCGACCGGTACCGGCCCGCCAGTTTCTTCGCACCGGCGGCCCCGGCGACGCCGAGGAGCCCGTCGAACATGGCGCCTCCCACCTTCTCGAAGAGCCTCGTCTCGTCGCGGCCCTCGCCGGCGATGAACGCCGGGCGGACGATCGTGTAGGGGAGCCCGCTCGTGCGAAGCGCCTCTTCCGTCTTCCAGCGGGCCTTCATGTAGGCGCCCATGACGTTCGGCCCGCTGCCGACTGCCGAGAGGTAGACGAACCGGGGCCGGATGCCCGCGCGCCCGGCGGCGTCCATGAGCAGTTTCGTGAGGCCGTAGTCCACGGCGTCGTAGTCCGCTTCCGCGCGCGAGATGCCGCGCTTCGCGTCGGCGCTCATGCGGCGGCGGGTAGTGCCGAGGCAGCCGAACACGAGATCCGGCCTGAGCTCCCGGAAACGCGCCGTCAGGGCGTCGAGGTCCCAGGGCGTGGGGTCCGCCTTCGCTCCGTCCGCCTCGAACTTCGCCCGCCACTCGCCGAGCTTCGGCGAATCGGGCCGCACATGTCCGTACGCTTCGATGCCTCCGCGGGCGAGCTGGCGGACCACCTCGCGCCCCGTGAATCCCGTGGCTCCGGCGACGAACGCCCTTTTCTTCTGGCTCATGGAATCACACCCTCCTGCCCGGCCCGACTATAGCGCCGAAGCATCCCCCTACAAAAAACCGGGGCTCCCTCATGGAGCCCCGGCGGACCTGGACAAAACCCCCATAAAGGGGCGGGAACTGAAAACTCAGGCGGCGGCGCGGCCTCCAAAGAGCCGTTCGATCCGCTTGTCGCGGCCGTACTGGCCCTTGAGCACCTGTGCATAACGGCCGAGTGCCATCAGCGGGAACACCTGCCGGTAGATGTGGTACCGGATGTAGAAATGGCCGGGGAATCCCGTGCCGGTGAACTCTTCCTCATCCCACCGGCCGTCTTCGCGCTGGTGGTCCAGAAGCCACTGGATGCCGCGCTCGCACTCGGGCGAGCTGCCCTCGCCCGCCGCGATAAGCCCCATGACCGCCCAGGCGGTCTGGGAGGCGGACGGCGGACCCGGGATGTAGCGCTTCTCCGGATAGCTGGCGCAGTCCTCGCCCCAGCCGCCCGAGGGGTGCTGGGTCTTCCGGAAGAACTCCACCGCGCGGCGCACCGGCGCGGCGTTCATGTTGTAACCCGCCGATTCGAGGCCGCAGAGCACGGCCCAGGTGCCGTAGAGATAGTTCACACCCCAGCGGCCGAACCAGCTTCCGTCCTCTTCCTGCGAATCCTTGAGATAGTTCACCGCCCGGCGGACGTACGGGTCCGACAGGTCGCGGCCGAAGGAGCCGAGCATTTCGACCACGCGGCCCGTGAGGTCCGGCGTGTTCGGATCCAGCATCGCCTTGAGGTCGGCGAACGGGATCTCGTTCAGGAGGTCCCGGTTGTTGTCCATGTCGAAGGCGCCCCAGCCGCCGTCCCGGCACTGCATTGTGAGCAGCCAGCCGATGGCGCGGTCCATGGTACCCTGCTTGTCGTCGTCGTCCTGCGCGCTGGGCATCCGGATGTGCTGCATGCCCATGAGGACCGCGGCGGTGTCGTCGCAGTCGGGGTAGTAGCGGTTCACGAACTCGAACGACCAGCCGCCGGGCCGGCCCTCGGTGTTCTTCACCGCCCAGTCGCCGTAGGCGCGCAGTTCCTTGGAAACGAGCCATGCGGCCGACTTCTGGAGCTGCGGATGATCCTGGCGGAGACCCGACTCGCGAAGCGCCCACGCGGCGAGCGCCGTGTCCCACACGGGGGAGACGCAGCTCTGGAGCCGGTAGGAGTTTTCCGTCTCGATGCCGAACCGGCACAGGGCGCGCCAGCCCCTGCGGGTGACGGGATCGTTGTTCGCGTAGCCGTGGGCCTTCAGCGCGAGCAGCGAGTAGGCCATGGCGGGAATGATGCCGCCCCAGTCGCCTTCCTCGTCCTGCCGGGAGAGGATCCACCGCTCGCACGCCTTCAGGGCCTTCTCCCGGAACGGGATGAAGTTGACCTTCTCGAAGAGCTTGAGCACGCGGTCGATGACGACGAAGAAGTTCTTCCACGAGAGCAGCTTCGACGTGTCGAAGGGGACGAGGTAATCGGCCTTGTCCGGGCCGCCCTCGGCGAACAGCTCGTCGATCGTGATGTCGCGCTTGGGCTTCATCACCGGTTTGTGGTGCCAGAGCATCATGATCGGGACGACGCAGCTGCGCGCCCAGGAGCTCATCTCGTAGATGTTGAACGGGAACCAGGTGGGGAACAGCATGAACCACGCCGGCACGGACGGCGTTCCCCGGTAGTCGTAGAGCCCCATGAGTGCGAAGTGCATCTTCGTGAAGACGCGGGACTTCGTGACGCCGCCCATGGAGAGCGCCTTCTCGCGGGCCTTCACCATGTACGGGGCGCTGACGTCGTGCCCGGCCATCTTGAGCGCCACGTAGCACTCGACCGTCGCCGAGAGCTCCGACGGGCCGCCCTGGTAGATCGGCCACCCGCCGTCTTCCTTCTGGAGCCGCAGGATGTCGTTGCAGGCCTTCTGCTCGAGCTTCGGATCGTGCCGGTCGAGCATGTGCATGAGGTAGATGAATTCGGAGTTGATGGTGGGGTTCGCCTCGAGCTCGGCCCACCAGTAGCCTTCCTTCTGGTTCTGGATGCCGAGCAGGAACTCCTGCGCGTCGCGGATGCCCTCGCCCAGACGTTCTTCCACGTCCTGACGGGGGGTCTTCCCGCGGGCCTGTTTCTGCCAGAGACTTTTATTCGAGACGCCCGGCCGGGAGTTCCACTGTGGGTCCGGCGGCAGGCTGATACCGGGTTCGCTGTTCATAAGGTACGGAGATGATCCCCTGACAAGAGTTCGCCGCCCTGTGACCCTGCTCAACCTCTTCTAATGAAGAGGCTGGTCCGGCCGGGGCGACGTTTTCACTGACTAACTGGTTAGTCAGTTGGTTGCGCCAGAGGCTACCGGATCGAAGCGCGCCGTGTCAATGGATCGCAACTATTTGATATTATTGCATTTATCAGGGGGCTGCTGGCGATAACCCTATGGTACCTGTCAGTGACGGGGCCCGCAATAATGGACGATTGCGACAATCGCTCCGAGCAGGACCATCAGCGCTGCCATCCCCACACGCCGGTCCTTTTCGGTCTCCAGTGCTTCGTCCAGTTCAACCTGCCGGCGAATCTCCCCCACGGCCCCGCCCCCGAGGAGCCCTGCCGCCTCGGGCGAATTCAAGAGTACGAGCCGTTCGGATGAACAGTTCGCGCAGGTCTGAGGCCTCGAACCGAATATCCGCCAGAAGGAATAGCCCACGGGTACGGCAATCAGGACGGGAATGGAAAACAGCGAAACCACTCCCGCCAGCCACAGGCAGATTTCAGCGGCCAGCGTCCCCGGACGCTTCTCCGGAGATTCGCTCACCGCCCGGCACTCTCTGCAGACCATTCTCATGATCGCATCGCTCCCGGGCCCATCACTCCAATCCGAACCGTTTCTTCACCATCTCCCGCAGCGTGGGCGTCAGTGAGGCAACTCCGGCGAGCCTCTCCAGCACGTTTTCGTCCCCATCCTCGACCCCGGCAAACAGGATCCGGATGATGTCGGAGAGCCGCACGCGGTTCGGGTCCGGGGTGTCGAGCTCGAACGGGCTCCCGGCCCCGGCCTCGCCTTCGCGGATGACGCTGAAGTAGCAGCCGAGCTTTCCGCTCTCCAGCATCAGCTTCGGGAACGACTGGAGCCCGATCTTCGCCGCCATCTTGAAGCAGGGCTGGCGGGGCTCGGTCGCCTGGATCAGCGCGGTCCCCGCCCGGAAGATGTCGCCGATGTGGATCGTGCTCTCGTCGATGCCGTCCACCGTCAGGTTCTCGCCGAAGAACCCCGGCGTGAAACCCTGCCGGTTCAGCCGCTCATGCCAGTACGGGTAGTGCGCGGCGCTGTAGAGATAGGCCGCCTGGTGAGGGCCGCCGTGAAAGCGCCGGTCCACCTGCACGTCGCCGTCGAAACCCCTCGTGCCGAGACGGACGTTCCCGGCCGCCGGTTCCTTGAAGATGCCGGTCTTCACCTTCTGGCCCCGGAAATCGATCTCTGCCGGCCGGGCGATATTGACGGAAACCACCTTCACGCCGTGAATCGTCGCCCGAAAGCGCTCCGGGGGCAAGGCGGCCAGGGAGTCCCGTCAACCCTCCGTTTTCTGATCGTACGCCCATCATTTAACGTGTAAAGAACCCGTTTTTTAATGTG
>CAZUMS010000027.1:0-53833 GCA_964621525.1 uncultured bacterium | reverse complement strand
TTTTAATGATACGGCGACCACCGAGATCTACACCCATGAACTGGAGGTGGTGCGAGAAGCTCTTGATAATCCCGAGATCGACCAGGTTTACGTTCGTGAGCGCGACCACGAGGTGCGGATCCCATTCGTCCCAGGGCATGAAGAAGTTCCAGCCCGGACCGCGCAGGAATACGCCGATGATGATCAGGAGAATCCACAGGAAGATATAACCGAACAGGAACGTATTGATGGCGAACTTGCGCTCGTCATAGCAGTAATAGCCGTTCCCCTTCGGGTTCACGTCGACGTAAGGCAGGATCATGAGGCCGGCGATGATAAACGCCGGGAAAATCACGCCGGCGAGCCACGGATCGAAATAGACGAGCATTTCCTGGAGGCCCAGGAAGTACCACGGGGCCTTCGACGGGTTCGGCGTACGGGTCGGATTGGCGGGCTCTTCGAGCGGCGCATCCACCACCAGCGACCAGACCATGAGGAGAATCATCGTCGCCAGCGTCGCGATGAACTCCGCCCGGACGAGATAGGGCCACACATAAATGCGGTCCTTCGCCATCTGGCGGGAAAGTTCCTCGTCGTCCACGACATAGACGTTCTGGGCGCGCGGCGTCTGCGAAGTGGCGGGCCGCAGGGTCCCCGGCTCGGCTGCCAGCGGCGTCACCGGCTTCGCCGTGATCGCCGCCCGGGCGCGCATGGCACGGGCACGGGCCGCGGCCTTTGCGGCCTCGAGATCCATGTCGGCGGCCTTGGGAGCCGCGCCGCCTTCCGGCTTGTTCTGGTTCTCTTCGGACATCTTCCTCTTCCCTCGTCTCGTTAGAAGCTGTGCAGGACGTTCCGCCGCCGGATCAGAGCGGCCCCGAGATACCGCCGTCCTTCCGGATTCGCCAGAAGTGGAGGATCATCAGGAGGCCCGCCGCGAGCGGGACCACGAGGCAGTGCAGGATGTAAAACCGGAGCAGCGTCGCCGGGGCCACGATCGTGCCGCCCAGCATCAGCGTACGGGCGTCGTAACGACCGCCGATGCCGAGCTGTTCGGCGAACGGGCCCGACTGGCCGATGAACGGCGTCGCGCGGGCCATGTTCGAGGCGACCGTGATGGCCCAGATGGCCAGCTGGTCCCACGGCAGCAGGTAACCCGTGAACGAGAGCAGAAGGGTAAAGGTGATGAGCAGCACGCCGACGATCCAGTTGAACTCGCGCGGCGGCTTGTAAGAACCGGTCATGAACACCCGAAACATGTGAAGCATGACCGTAATGACCATGGCATGCGCCGACCAGCGGTGCATGTTGCGGACGACGGCGCCGAACGGCACGTCGTGCATCAGGTACTTCATGTCGATGTAGGCGTATTCGCCCGTGGGCCGGTAGTAGAACATGAGGACGACGCCGGTGATGGCGAGCACGAGGAACAGCAGGAACGTGATGCCGCCCATGCACCAGGTGAATTTCACGCGGACCGCATGGCGTCGCATCTTCGGCGGATGCAGGTGAAGCCACACGTTGCCCAGGATCATCAGCTGCCGGTTACGGCCGGTGTCGGCATAACCGTGACGGAAGGCGCTCTTCCAGACCTGGGAGCTGAAGATCTCGTCGGCCGACTGCGCGAGCTTCGAGCGGGTGTCGGGCGCGAGCGGTTTTGGCTGGTTTCCCTGTTCGTTCTTTTCTTCGGCCACTGTCAGTTCTCTCCCAAAAAACCGTTAATCCGGAACCGTACCGCGTTCATGCGCTGAACACTGAGCCCGGCTTGCCCCATTCGCCCTTTTCCCAGCGGTAGGCCGTCGCCTTGTCGATCAGCAGCTGGCCGTCCTCGGCCTTGCTGATCCGGAACCGCTCGAGCGGGCGCGGCGCGGGACCCTCGAAATTGATGCCTTCACGGGTGAAGCCCGAACCGTGGCAGGGGCACTTGAACTTGTCCTCGGCCGGGAGCCAGCGGGGCGTGCAACCGAGGTGCGTGCAGATCGTGGAGATGGCGACAATGCCCTCGTCGAGGTGGGCGATCCAGACCTTCTGCTCGCCCTGATACTTCGTTGAGACCGTACCCTTCGGGTATTCCTCCGGGTAGCCGGCCTTGAACGAGGTCGCGGGCTCGAACAGCACGCGGGGGAACATGAACCGGTGGACGGCGGCGATACCGACGTGGAACACGCCGACGAGCGCGCCCCAGCCCATGAGGTTCAGCAGGTTGCGCTTCGTGAGCGCGAGGCCCCAGATGTGGTTGTCGGTCAGCTTGTCCGGCGGAAGGCCGGTGACCACTTCCGGCTTGGGCTTGCGGGTCGGAACCGGACCCGTCGGCGCAGCCGCAGCAGCGGCTTTTGGCGCCGGCTTCGGAGCGGCGGCAGCCTTGGGCTTGGGCCCCTCGGTTCTCAGCTTATTGAACTTTTCGAGAAGCTCTTTTTTTCTCGCGTCATCCATGCCGTTTTATACCCCTGACAAGGCGGTTTCCGCGCCGGGAATTTCACCGCCGAACAGTGCCGTAAGGCCGCGAAAACCGGGCAGTTCCGCATCCCAAGACAGAGCCGGGGCGGACTAGCCCGCGCCGTGTTCTAGCCACAATTGGGCAACCGCGCCAAGTGGGACCCAAAAAAAACGTATACTGTCTACTGTCGACAGGCGGGGGTTCCCGAAAACGCCTTTGATCCCGTTCCTTTAGCAAGCCCTAAATTGACAAGATCGGACTGTTCTGCGGCCCCATCCGGGCCCGTCCGCCGGACCAGTTTCAGTCCGTGTTCAGAGCCTTTTGCCAGACGTCCGCGACCGTCGCTTTGAGATCCCGGCGGGTCTCCTGTGTGTACCCCTGCGTTTCCACCGGCGATGCGAACTTCACCCTGATCGTCCGGCCGGGACGGATTACCCCGCTTCCACGTGGCAGCGCTTCATGAGCCCCGCGGATCACGACCGGAACAATGGGCGCCCCCGAGTCGATGGCCAGCATGAACGCTCCCCGTTTCATGGGAAGCAGCCGCCCGTCCCAGCTCCGGGTTCCTTCCGGGGAAATCAGGATCGAGACGTTCTGCTCGCGGACATCTTTCGCCGCCTGCTCGATGCTTTGCCGCCACTGATCCTCGTCGTAGCGGTCCACGAGGTAATGATTCTGCTTCCGCAGCCAGTCTCCGTAGACGGGAACCTTCGCCAGCTCGATGTTGTAGAGGCTCCGTACAGGCCGGTCGATAATCGCACCAAGAACGAGGTGGTCCAGATGGCTCGTCTGGTTCCACATGAACAGGACGCCCTGATCCTTCGGAGGAAGCCGGTCCTCGCCCGAAACCTGCAGGTCGAGGTCGAGGGCCTCGAGAGCGCCCCGGCAGAACCGGCGGGCGCGTTCGATACCGGCGGTGCTTCCCGGATCGTGCCGGCGGCGCCATTCCCGCCGCAGGTAGACCCCGAGCCGGGCCCACGCAAAGGCCGACTGGGCCCGCTCCGGGAAGTGATGCACCGGGGGCCGCCAGCCTTCGGGCGGCAGGATGCCGGCTTCGCGGGCCTCCGCCTCCGACATGCCGGCATCGGGACGCGGCCGGAGCCGCCGCCAGGGCATGAGCCGGTCGTTGAGCGAATCGCGCGCCCGTTCGTGAGCCATTCAGAGTTCCAGCGACTTTCCGGGCAGAAGCCAGTAAGCGTGAAGCTCGATAAAAGGTGCGCGGTCGTCGCGTCCGTTGCCAGGATCGAGAACCAGCAGGCGGCCGACACCCGGGACCTCCAGCACCCGGTAGCTGGAGCCGGGATAGATGCGCCGGACCAGCTCCGCCCACAGGCAGGAAAGCTGGAGAAGCGCCGGCTTGGTCATCCGGTCCACCCACCGCTGGCGGCCCACCTGCGCACGGATGGCGTCGTGGATCACGTTCACGGGTCCGCCGAGATCGAGCCCGAGGGCGCTCGCCGCCCGCTCCGCCTCGATCCGGACCGCTCCGAGCAGCGTCTGCCGGTCAGCGGTAGCGAGGTGCTGCACGAGCAGTTCGGGGCTTCCGTAATCCGGCGTCTCGCCCGGCCAGTCGGCAGGCGCATCGGAAATCTGGCGGGGAAGTTCGGAGAGCTTCATCCCCGCCCGCAGCTTGAACTTGGCGCGCACCGCATCGAAGACCCGCACCCGGAGGCCCGGCTGCGCGCCCGCATCCATGACGACCGGACCGTACTTGGGATCGAGCAGCCAGACACCCCCGAGCGCCTGAATCAGCGTCACGCCCAGATAGGCGGCGAAGCCGGGCACGAATCCCTCGATGTCGGCGTCGGAACTGTCATGAAAATGGGTTTCGATCTCGTCGTCGATGAGCGCGAGGGATTCGAGCGAATAGTCCAGCCGGTGCTCGAACAGCCGTCCGCCGCGGACGCAACCGGCCGCGTACTGCTCCATCCGGCCGGACAGCGACGCCTCGAAACGCCGCCGGACGATCCGCCTGAGGACCCGGGCCAGCACCGCCATGGACAGCAGCAGGCCGCCCGCGACCACAAGACCCGCACCGATCCAGACCAGCCACTTCAGCACGCGACTCCCGACCCCCGAACCCGGCGAAAAACTTATGACCGGGCAATTCTACCGCCGGGAGAACGGCTCTGGCAACGGACGCCGGCCTGCTTCAACTTCCGGCAGAGCCCGGCAACACCGTCCAGCGCCGAGCCGAAAAGGCCCCGCATGACTCCGGCGGCCGCATCCACTACTCATTCAGCCGGTATGACGGGCTTTCCCCACCAGACCGGCGAAGCCGTGGCGCTCGCTCCCATGGACGGTGTGACGGACGCGCCTGCGCGCGGCCTGATCGCGTCCTATGGCGGGGTCAGCTACCTGACGACGGAGTTCGTCCGGGTTTCCAGCCATCCCGTGAGCGAGAAAGTCCTGCTGCGCGAATGCCCGGAACTCGAAACCGGCGGGCTGGCGGCGGGGAAAGTCCCCGTGTCAGTGCAACTCCTCGGCGGCGACCCGCAGCTCATGGCGGAATCGGCCCGCCGGGCGGTATCCCTCGGCGCGCCGGCCATCGACATCAACTTCGGCTGCCCGGCCAAATGCGTCAACCGCCATGACGGCGGAAGCGCCCTGCTCCGGTATCCGGACCGGCTCTACGGAATCACTGCCGCCGTCCGCGACGCCGTGCCGGACAGCATTCCGGTATCGGCGAAGATCCGGCTCGGCTTCTCGGACCCGGATGACGTGTTCCTGAACGCCCCCCGTCTCGAGGCGGCAGGCCCCTCCTGGATCACGCTCCACGCGCGTACCCGCGAGCAGGGTTACCGCCCTTATGCCGACTGGGAGCGCATCCGGAAAGTACGGGAGATGCTCAGGGTGCCGCTTGTGGCGAACGGCGACATCTTCACGCCAGCCGATATCCCCCGCTGCCTTGAGACGACCGGCTGCCGTCATGTCATGGTGGGTCGCGGCGCCATCGGCAATCCATTCTTCTTCGCGCCAGAACCGGCCTATTCCGGAACCCGGTTCCTGATCGAACTGGCCGGGGCGTACCTGGCGCGGACAGACGGCCTCGCACCGCCGCAGATCACGGCCCGCCTCAAGCACTGGGCGCGGGAAATCCTCCCGCCCGAGGGCTTCGAGGCGTTCAAGGCCTTCACCGCACTGGACCCGGCGCTAAGCTGGCTCGAAACATTCAGCCCGGTTCCCGCCGCGGCTTAATCTTTTCGCGCCGCCCGTCTATCCTGCCCCGCCATGTCCGGACGCACTCCACTCAGTACCGCGCATTTCCGCGCGCTCCGGTTCCGCAAGCTGACCGACGGGGTCAAGTACCGCGAGGTCCACCTCGCGCACCTCATGGTCTGCTACTACGACATGGAGCCCGACACGGCCATCGAAGGGGCCGCCGGTGAAGACCGGATTGTCTATGTCACCGAAGGCAATCTCATCGGGCAGGTGCACGGCAACCCGTTCGCGGTCGCGGCGGGCGAGGTGATTCTCGTCGCGAAGGGCGAGAAATACACGTTTCAGGCCACGAGCCGGGCGCGCCTCATCGAATCGCGCGGGGCCGTCGATCCCCAGAAAATCATCTCCGTCGACTGAACCCCGGAATCAGGAGACGGTCCAGCTCACGCCGTCCGGCTTCAGCGCGGCAAGGAACTCCTCCCCGCCAAAGGCCATCGACGTGGACACGACGCCATAACGTTTGGGCGGTCCCTTGAGCAGCATCCTCGCCCCTTCGACCGTGATTGCGGCCGTAATGCCATAGGGGTCCCGTCCCGACACGATGCAGGTTTTTGTGACACCGCCATTCACGGCGCGAGCCGCCACCCGGAACCGGTCCCGGCTGCTTTCCTCGTATGCGGGCGGCTCGTTGAACCGGTCCACGAGACGGTCCAGCACCGATTTCACCGGGGCGGTATCCGCGAGCTGGAGCAGCACGCCCGCGTATTTCATCACCGTGTTCGCCGCCGCCGGAACGACAATGCAGGTCCGGACGAACCCCACATCGGCGAACCGGTGAACGTGCAGGGGCTCACCCCCCGGAATCGTCATGGCGGCACGCGGCTCGCGGTCGCCGGGGAAGTGGATCTCGCTCGCCACGGCTCCAGGGCGTTCCTCGACGAGGCGGCCCCGGTTCCAGACCAGACTCGGCTTTCCGAACATCCGGTAGGCCGACTTCACCGTCCCTTTGGAGGCGCCCGCCGCCGACACCTGGTTGAACACTTCGAGGCATTCCGCCCGGCCACCGATGGCTCCGAGGGCGATGGCGGCGGCGCAATCGCCGACCGCATATTCGAAAGCCTGCGCGTTCACGACGACCTTTTTGCGGGCCTGTGCGAGCGCGTCGTATTTCTCGATCATTGCCAGCATGAAATCCTGCTCGCCCGTCGTATCGAGATAGTGAACACCCTGCTCCAGCGCCGCCTTCACCACCGGCTCGCCCAGTTCGGCGAACGGCCCGACGGTATTGATGACCACATCGACCCCTTCAAAAAGGCCCTTGAGGGAAGCCGGGTCGTCCGGCGAAGCGATGCGGTAGTCCGCCTCAAAGCCGTTATCGTCCTTGAGCCGGACGAGCTTTTCCTCGCTCCGCCCCGCGATCACGAACGCCACGTCGCGGCGTGCCAGCTCCCGTGCCACCAGCGTGCCTGTGTAACCTGTCGCCCCGAACACCAGAACCTTGCCCATGTATCCCGAAACCTCTTGAACACTCCGCGATATCTGAGGAGGCGCGGCCACGGTAGCCGAAAAAATTCCGTCCCGGCCAGAGCCCTAAAGCCGAGGACAGGCCGTTCCGGGCGGCAGCGGAATCGGCTAGCCTGCAGGTCCACCCCGGCCTCTTGCGGAGCATTCGATGAAATTCGCCGGTTCTGTTCTCAAAATTGCCGCCTGTGCCTGGGTCTTCGCGGTTTCGAACGCCCGCGCCCAGTCCGAACCCCTGTCGGAAGTGACCGGGAAGGTGACCATTATCGAATCCAAGCTGTTCGGAACCGGTCCCAAAGACGATGCTTCGGGTGTGGTCGTTTCAGCCGAACCTGCCGGAGCGGTTCTCCAGGAGAAGGTCCGCCGTATCGCGGAAACCCGGCGCACCGCCAAACCGGAAACCGTCGATATCGCCCAGCGTAAAAAGCGGTTCGATCCGGCGGTCATCAGCGTCACGCGCGGCGAACCGGTGGCCTTCGTGAACTACGACCGGTTCTTCCACAACGTCTTCTCCGTCAGCGGAGCCAACCGGTTCGACATCGGCCACAAGAAAGGCGGCCCGGACGGCCCTTCCCGCGACCTCGTCACCTTCAATACGCCCGGCAAGGTGGACCTGTTCTGCAACATCCACCAGCAGATGTTCGCCCTCCTTTACGTAATGGATACCCCGTTTCATGCCGTCACGGACGAGGACGGCGCCTTCAGTCTCAAGGGGCTTCCGCGCGGCGAATACCGGATCCGGTTTCAGCTCGAAGGATCGGACGAAATCGAGAGGACCGTCGTGCTCGGCGGAAAACCGGAAACCGTGAGCGTCACCATCAACCAGGTGAAAAAGGCGAACGCCCGCGTCAAGGATCACCTGCGCAAGGATGGCACCTCCTATCCGGCGACCGCCGACGACCTGTATTGAGGCGCGTGACCGTGGGCGGACTTCTTGATTCGATCGTCTCGCTCCCGCCGGTCCGCCTGTCTCTGGGCGGACTGGTGCGGCTCGCCGCCGGAAACCACTCGCCTGTCTTCACCGTCCACAACCTGACCCTTCCGGACGCCTCCACACCCGGGCAGCGGTTCCTGAACCGCTGGAGCGATCTCGACGCGGGGACTTTCGCCGCCTGCATCGAAGGACTCGCCCGCCGTTTCGAGCTCGTCACCTGCGGGGAGCTTGCCCGGCGTCTTGGAGAACCCCGCAAGGGAAAGCGCCCTCTGGCTGCCCTCACCTTCGACGACGGGTACCGGGACTTTCTCACCCACGCAGTCCCGGTCCTGAAAAGAACCGGGGCCCCCGCGACGCTGTTCGCCGTCACCGGACTGCTGGAAACCGGCGAACTGCCGTGGCCGCTCAAGCTGCATCTCCTCGCCGAACGCATCGCCGCGAGGAACGGCGGGACCTGGCCGGGCGAAGTGATGGGGGAAATGCTGGACAAGCCGGGCGAGGGCCGTACGCCGCAGGCGCTCGCGGACTTTCTGGAACGGGAGATCGTCCGCACCCGGCCCGGACAGATCCGGCCCCTCCTGTCCAACTGGGCGCACCGGCTTGGGGTCGATCCGGCGGAGATCAACGAGCCGGGCCTCACGCTCACGTGGGACGGGCTCGCCGAAGTCCGGGACGCCGGCATCGAGATCGGCTCCCATTCGGTCCATCACCCATGGTTCGGCCTGCTGGATGACGCCGTAAAACTGAACGAACTTGAGGAGTCGCGGAAAGCACTCGAGAACCGTCTCGGCATCCGGGTCGAAGGGTTCTGCATCCCCCGGGGTGGCGAACCGGATGTCGCCGCCTGCGGAACGGAACTCGTAGCAGCCGCAGGCTACCGCTACCTGTGCACCAGCCTGCACGGCTTCAACCGGGACGCCGGGCAGCGGATGGGACTACGGCGGACGCCGCTCCGGACGGAGAGCCCCGCCCGGTTCGCCCTCCGTATGGACGGCGCGGTTGAACTCGCCCACGAGTTGCGACACCGTTGGGGTGCCAAAGGCAACTGACGGTTCTCGTCCGCCGGAAGGGGAATTCCAGGATGCGGGTTCCGATCCGTTTCAAGGTCGCACTGTCCATCGTCACGATCTTCCTCCTCACCGTCGTAGCCCTCGGGGCCGCCGGAAGCCGGATCGCGTCCGGCCGGATCCGGCAGCAGCTGTCGGAGCGGATCGAGGGTGCGTTCCAGGCGTTCCGGCAGGGTCAGCGGAACCGTTTCCAGATGCTGCGCGCCGAAGCCCAGGGTCTCGTGAATACCGTGAACCTGAAGGCCGTCGTGAACACGAAAGACGCTCCGACGGTCTGGCAGACCGTCGACGAGATCTTCCCCAACATCCAGGCGGAGTTCATGGCCGTCGTGAGCGATGAAGGGGAGATCCTGGATGCCCGGATCAGCCACTACGAGCAGGTAACGGCCGAAGGGAAGACCTTCAGCCGCAAGGTCCCCGAGAAGATCGAAGAGGCCGACTCGATGGCGGTCGAGAAGGCCGGGCGGCTGTCGATGGTGACGGCCGTGCTGACCGGCGAGCGGGACTATACGGAGAACAACGTCGCGCTGGGCGGACGGATTTTCCAGGCGGTAGCGTTTCCGGTCCATGCCCCGGCGGACACCCAGGAAGGGGGTTCCTCCCAGACGGTGATCGGCGCCCTTCTCCTCGGGTACGCCCTCACCGACCAGCTCGCCGACGATCTCGCGAAGACGACCGGCTCGGACGTTATCTTCCTTTCGGACGGCGAGATCATCGCCTCGAGCGGAGGCCTGGACCCGCAGGCGGCCGGACGGCTGACGGAACAGGCCGAAGGGCTCGACGAGCAGGGCGAACTCGTCCTCGCCGAGCGGGGCTCCGAAGCCGAGACGCTCGGCATCACCCATCCGGTCACCCGGCTCGTTTACCGGATCTTCTCGAACGGAACTTACCTCTACCGGTCGGGCCCCATCCGGTCGGTGACCGAGGAAGGCACGGTCCAGATCGGCAGTTCCGTGATCCTCCAGTCCCTCGACAAGGCCTGGACCGGCTACTGGGAGGTGGGCGCCTACCTCGTCCTGATTGCCACGATGCTGGTGGCCGCCGGCATCGTCATCCTGATCGTGTTCGCCAGCCGCTATGTTACGCGGCCCATCCACGAGCTGGCGGACGGAACGGCCCGTGTGGCGGCGGGCGACTTCGACACGAAGATCGTCATCGGGAACCGGGACGAGCTCGGCGACCTCGCGGCGGCTTTCAATTCGATGACGGACGGCCTGCGCGAGAAGTTCACCATGCAGAAGTTCGTGAGCTCGGCGACGCTCTCCGCCGTGAAACAGGCGGCCTCGGCGGGCGTGGACCGGGCCGGAAAGCGAACGCCCGTGACCGTGTTCTTCTCGGACATCCGGGGGTTCACCTCGTTCAGCGAAAAGGTCACGCCCGAGCGGGTGATCGCCATGCTGAACCGCTACCTCCAGCGGCAGGCGGAGATCATCTCCAGCCACGGCGGCGACGTGGACAAGTTCGTGGGTGACGAGGTGATGGCCGTCTTCAAGGGCCCCGACAAGGAGCTCCGGAGCGTGAAGTGCGCCATCGAGATCCAGCGGGAGATGGCCAAGATCAACCGCGACGATCCGGGCGCCGAAGGTCTCGCCATCGGCATCGGGCTCAACTCGGGCGAGGTTGTCGAGGGCGCCATGGGCTCCAGCGACCGGATGGACTTCACGATCCTGGGATCAAACGTGAATCTGGGAGCCCGGCTCTGTTCGCAGGCAGGGCCGCACGAAATCCTGCTGTCCGCTTCCACCTATGACCCGGTCGCTTCCATTCTGGGGCCCACCGATACGGTTTCCCTGAAACTGAAGGGGATCGATGGCGAGGTGACCGTCTACCGGCTGAAGCCGGGACCCGCCGCCTAGACCTTCTCGCCGCCCCGGACGGCCAGCCATTCCTCGGGAGTGTTTACGTTCACAAACTGGTTCGGTCCCGCGCCGATCTCGGACGCAGTGACGGGCCTTACGGCGGGGACTTTCGAAAGCGCCCGGATAAGCCCCCGCTCGCCGGCCGCCCAGAGGGGGCGCAGCGACGGCAGCAGGTCCGTGTGATACGCCGCGTGCAGCGGCTGAGGCTTCGAATCCGCCTGCGGCACCAAAGCCCTCGCGCCGCCGTCACTTTCCAGCGCCAGATCGGCGAGCGCTTCCAGCGGTCCCGGCTCTGCCATCGCAAGATCGCAGGAGAGAACGAGATTCCACGGGGCGTAAGCGAATCCGAGCACGGTGATGAGGGCCCCCAGCGGACCTTCTCCGGGAAACTCGTCGATCAGCACCGGAAAACCGAGCCGGTGATAGGCGTCCGCCGAACCCGCCACGAGAAACACTTCCGAGCAGAGGGGTTTGAGCAGGGTGGCGCTGCGGACGGCAAGAGACACGCCCTCCAGCTCAAGCAGTGCCTTGTCACGGCCCATTCGGCTCGACCGGCCTCCGCAGAAGACAAAACCGGCTGTATGTATCACGCCCATCGGCCGGGGAGTGTAGACCGGCGGCGGACCTCATGCTCACCACGTACTCATCATCCCCCGCCGGGCAGGGACATGACGGTTTGCCATTGCCTTCCCCGGCAGACCGTAGGACAATCGCCCGGCGGCGGTCCGGAAGGCCGGAGGCCGCAGGGGGATTACAGGTGACCGATTCCGGACAACCCCGGTGGCGGTGTTCCTGGTGCGGATACGAAACCGACGGGGCGAAACCCGTCGATCCCTGTCCCGTGTGCGGCGCCCCGGCGGACGAGTTCATCGAGACGGCCAGAAGGCCCCGCGAGGAAGTTGGCGACACGTCGCTGTTCTACAAACCCGGCGGGCCGCTGCCCGGCAACGATCCCGACCAGTAACCCGTTCCGATCCGGAGGAGTTTCAGACATGTTCCTGACCTACGCACTTGGCCTTATCGCCGACTACGACGCCGAAACCGCAGGGAGCGTCATCAACCGCGTGTGGGCGGCCCTCGAAACCGACCCGCAGATGAAGAAGAAGATCCGGAAGGCCGCGGCCGTCGAGGGCTCGAACGCCGAGAAGATCGAGAAAGCATTCCGCGAACTCACCGGCTTCCCGCTGCTCCCGAATCCACTGGCCTATGCACAGGGGTTCGCCGGCGGCATAGCCGCCTCGCTCACGCCGAACCGGACCATCATCGCCCTCTTCGACTCGGGCTTCCTGGATCGCGTGGTCGAGGCCTACTGGGGCTTCAAGCGCGACTTCGGCGACGCCCGGGGACGCGAACTCTCCCAGACGCTGATCGACACCCACAAGGCGGAATTCGCCATGTTCAAGACGAAGAAACACCTGCGCCGGGTGGCCTGAACGGCGGCGGACCGGCCCGATGCTGAAACGGCTGTTCACTCCGGCGGCTGAGCCGCTTCCGGAGCGGATCGCCACGTTCGTCGAGATCGCTTCGAACAACGCCTGCAACCTCTCGTGCGTCTACTGCTACGGACTCGGCCACCCGGAGCCTGCCCGCCTGGACCGGGAGGTCTATGCGAGGCTGCTGGACGAGCTGCTTCCCCGCGCCGACGTCCTGGTCCCTTCGGCCGGCAGCGAGCCCTTCTCCGCCGATCTCGAACTCGCGGCGGACAAGGTGATCCGGCATGGCCGCCGGATGCTGCTCATCACGAACGGCACGCACCCCATGGGCGGCCTCCTTCGGCGGCTCGCCGGGCACCTCTACCGGCTCCAGATCTCCATCGACAGCCACCAGCCGCAGCTCTACGAGCGGCTCCGGCCCGGAGCGAAATTCCCCGCCGTACTCGCGAACCTGCGGGAAGCGGTACAGGTACTCCGCGAGACCGGCGAACTCCACCGCCTCGTGGTGAGCCTCGTTCTTACCCGCGACAACGCGGGCAGCATCGCCGAATCGGCGGGTTTCTTCCGGAACGAAGGCGTCGAGGCGTTCCTCGTCCAGGAGCTGTACCGCTTCGACCCGCGGCTGGACGGATACCAGCCCCCGCCGGAAGCGGTCGCCCTCGCCCGCGAGCAGCTCCGGGAGCTCGCCCACCGGGAGCGGTGTGACATCCTGTTCGCCCATCCGCCGGTGCAGCGGTTCAACGGCCGGCCGGCCGGCGCGCAGCCGGTCGAGTGGGACCCCGAATCCGTTACCGCCCGCGTCCGCGAACACCCCGGCCGGTGCTGGCAGGCGTCCGAATGGCTCAAGATCCACCCGGGCGGCGAGGTGCACCCCTGCTGCGTCGCCCCCGCGGAACTCTCCCTCGGCAATCTCGCGAGAACCCCGCTCGCCGCGATTCTCTCGAACGGCAGGCGCGAGGCGTTGCAGCGGGCCTTCGAACGCGGTAATCCGCCGGAACCCTGCCGGCGCTGCCCGCTGCTCCGGCAGATATCCACCCTGCCGGAGACCGCCTGATGGAACCCGCGAAACCCTCCCCCGACGACTGGCCCTTTCTGGACGAATTCCCCCCGGAGCGGGAGGCGAAGCAGATCGAGCGCGTCAACTCGGTACCGTTCCTGAAGCTCCTCGGCGCGAAGCTGGTCGCAGCGAAGAAGGACTACGTGAGGATGTCGGTGGAGTTCAGGCCGGACCTCACGCAGCCGGCGGGTATCCTGCACGGCGGCGTCCATGCCTCGCTGATCGACACCGCCGTGGCGCAGGCGATCGTGACCACGATCAAGCCCGGCTTCCAGATGGTGACGATCCACCTCGATACCAAATACTTCAAGCCGGTGAACACCGGCACCGTCTATGCCGACGCCCGGATTGTCCGCAAGGGCAAACGGGTCGTCCACGGCGAAGTGACCGTCACCCACTCGGGCGGCGACACCATCGCCCACGGCTGGTGCGTCTACGCGATCACGCGGGGCTGATTCCGGCTCTCAGCCTTCTGTCGAGGGATCGAACTGGGACGGTTCGTCCCGGGGGATGTCGAACCGGAACGTCTCCGGCTGCGCGCCGAGCTGGACGCTCTCCAGAAACCGGTCGAGATGCGCGGCGAGCCGGTGGGTACGGACCCCCAGCACCACGTCCGGAAGCCCGTCCTGCAGGAGTTCAAGCGCACGCTCGGCTTCGTACTTCGCCCGCTCGTAGGCCGTCTGGTCCGGGAAGTCGTCGCCGTGCACCCGCGAATAGGCGGCCGCCAGCAGCGCCATCACCTCGAACAGGTTCTCGGCGCCAGGGGCGTCCGATTCGCCCTCCAGGTCCTCGAACGCCTCCTTCGCATCGTCCCACTCCTCGCGGTTGAAGGCGTCGACTCCGGCCCAGAATTTCCGCTTCACGTTCATCGGAGAACCGTCTCCCTCCTTACATATCAGCCGTCCGGCGAGCCGCCGGGTATGACGCCGCTCAGGCATCCACTTCGCCGGCGGCGAGGCCGTAACGGATCATCTTGCCCCGGAGCGAGCTTCGCGTGAGTCCCAGCAGTTTTGCCGCCCGCGCCGGAACACCGCCCGCGTCGGCGAGCACCCGGCGGATGATCTCCTTCTCGATCTCGTCGAGATTCTTGCCCAGAAACTCCGGGCGGCTGTCGAGATAGGGGACGCCGTCCGGCAGCACGGCGGCCGCGCCGGGGAGCACCGCTTCCGGCCCGATCACCTCGCCCGGCGACAGGATGGCGGCACGTTCCACCGTGTTCCTGAGTTCACGGATATTGCCCGGCCAGTCGTGGCTCTTCAGCCGGTCCAGGGCGGCGGCGGAAAGTGCGCGCCCTTCGCCGAGGAACGACGCCGCCAGCTCCGGAATATCGCTCCGCCGCTCACGGAGAGGCGGGAGATGCACGGGGACGACATTGAGGCGGTAGTAGAGGTCGTCGCGGAAGCGGCCCGAGCGAACCATGGCCTTGAGGTCGGCGCAGGTGGCGGCGACGATCCGGGGGTTCGCCCGCAGCGTTTCCCTGGCCCCGACGGGGCGGACTTCGCCGCCCTCGATGGCCCGGAGCAGCTTCACCTGGGCTTCCGGTGTCAGTTCGCCGGCCTCGTCCAGGAACAGCGTGCCCTCCCCCGCCGCCACGAACAGGCCCGTTTTCCTCGCCGTCGCACCGGTGAACGCCCCCGGTTCGTGTCCGAACAGCTCGCTCTCCACGAGCCCCGCCGGGAGTGCGCCGCAGTTCACCGCAACGAACGGGCGTCCCGCCCGCGACGAGAGTTCGTGCAGGAGCCGGGCGAACACTTCCTTGCCCGTGCCCGTCTCGCCGAGAACGAGTACCGTCGCTCCGGACGGCGCGATTCGCCGCGCCAGACGGCGGAGCTTCACCACCGACGGGTGGCTGCCCCGGAAGACCGACGCACCGGCGTCGGCCTCGCCGTCCTCCGCGCTTTCCAGCAGCGCTACTTCCGGTTCCCGGCGGATCTTCTGCCGGAAGGTCAGGCGGGTTTCGCCGATCCGGATGCGGTCGCCGTCCGCGAGCAGCGCGGCTCCGGTATCGCGGTTATTCACCCGGGTTCCGTTACGGGAGCCCAGATCCTCGATCCGCCATCCGTCCGGCACCGGCACGAGCCGGGCATGGGCCCGTGAAACAAACTCGTCGGCAAGAACGAGATCGGAACCCGCGCCCTTCCCGATCACGACCGTCCGCTCGGGAAGGCTGAATTTGAATTTCGGCACCTTGCCGGGGGGCTCCACTTCAAGGTCCGCTTCGGCGACGGTCACTCCGCCCGCGTCGAGGCGGAGAAGCCGCGTCGGGCGGGATACATTCACCGGAGTGGGTGACGCCGGAGCCGCGGGTGCGAGCCGGAACCGGAGGCTGTAGGGACCGATGCGGATCTCGTCGCCGTCCGAAAGCGTCGCGCGCCCCGTCAGTTCCCGGCCGTTCAGGAACGTCCCGTTCACGCCCGATTCGGCGAGCTCGTAGCCGCCTGCCGCCGGACGGATGCGCGCGTGAACCCGGGAGACCTCGGACGCCGGCAGCACCACGGTCGCATCGGGCGAACGCCCCAGCACGACCTCCCGGTCCCCCATCGGACATTCGATGATCCGTCGGCCGTCCAGATGAATTTCGATTCTCGGCACGGGGCACAGGTTATCCGTACAGACGGCCGGGCGGCACTCCCGGCCGAATATCCCTGGGCCATGACAGGCATCAGACCCGTTCTGCTGGAAATCGGTCATGTACGGGAGGGCGGGCGACTTGATTCCGCCGGGGTCAATCCGCATGATGCCGCCCGGCCGGCGGCGGAACTGCCGGTACCCATAGACCATAGGCCGAAACTGCCCCCTGCGGCTTTCGCCGCCCTGAACCGTACGGGACGCCTCGTGTGCTCCCGGCCAACCGGAGAGACCACACCTGGCCATGAACGGCGACAGCGCCACCCCGGGCGACACGACGCGGACCGGACCCGCAGGCCGGGGTCTCGTGCCCGCCGTCGCCCGCCTCGACCGGATGCTCTGGAACATCTTCTCCGACGTCCGCATCGGCGTCGGCCTGCTCATCCTGCTGGCCCTGCTGACCATGGCGGGGACCTTCATCCCCCAGGTCACCGGAAACGTCTCCGACGTCACCGGATACATCGACAAGATCGGCCGCGACCGGGCGGAACTTTATAACCGGCTGGACCTCTTCGACCTCTATAACGCCTGGTACTTCAACGGAACGCTCGGACTCATGTGCCTCGCGCTCATCGTCGTGAGCATCGACCGGTTTCCCAAGCAGTGGAAGCTCATGCGCCAGTGGCA
Organism: uncultured bacterium; assembly: GCA_964621525.1. Taxonomy (GTDB): domain Bacteria; phylum JAGRBM01; class JAGRBM01; order JAGRBM01; family JAHCIT01; genus CAZMGV01. The sequence goes on along the minus strand of CAZUMS010000027.1, from coordinate 37,132 downwards.
GCCCACGCCCTCGGACTCGAAGTTCCGCACTTCGTCGGTGCGGGACGAGCTTCAGCTCCGGGATGCGCTCCGCCACCGGGCGGAGATCCGCGGCGCGCTCGCCAGCCGGTTCGGCCGCGTGACCGAGACGGAGAAGGACGGCGCGGCTTACCTCTACGTGAACCGGGGCTCCATCAACCGCATGGGGTTCATGATCGTCCACATCGGGATCCTCACGCTCTCGTTCGGCGCCTACTACGGCAGCAAGACCGGTTTCAGTTACGGCCAGATGCGGATCGTCGAGGGCTACTCCACCGGCCGTTTCCTGCTCGTGGACCGGCTCGACGAGAAGCTGGAGCCCGTGATCTACCGGATGGAACTGGCCGCCGACGGCAAGCCCATCGAGGTCCGGAACGACAAGTTCACCGTCGAGTTCTACCGGGACCCGGAAACGGGGAGGATCACCGACCGGGCCAAGGAGTTTCGCTCGAAGCTCACCTTCTTCGAGGACGGCAAGGAGGTCATGCAGACCGATGTGCTCGTCAATCACCCGGTCACCTACCGGGGTGTCACCTACTACCAGGCCTCCTACGAGAAGGCGGGCGGCGTCGCACACCTCCTGATGGGCAAGCCGACCGATGCAACTCCCACGGCTTTCGAGGCGGAACTTGAGCAGCCGTTCCGGATCGCCGGGTCGGATACGGTCTACGCTGTCACCCAGTACATCCCCGAATTCGTCACCGAGAAGCAGGGCAACCTGGGCCCCGCCATCGCCATCGAGCGGCGCAACCCCGACGGCAGCCTGATCGACAAGTTCCCCGTACTGGAGAACTACCCCGGCGCCGACGGACTCCGGAAAGGGGAGCACGTCTTCATCCTCCAGAAGTTCGTCCCCCGTTACATCACGGGACTTCAACTCACGAGCGACCCCGGCATCAATGTCGTCTGGACCGGCTGCGCCCTGATGGTGCTCGGGCTCCTGGTCGCGTTCTACGTGCCCCACCGGCAGGTGTGGGTCCGGATCTCGGGCGGCTCGGTGAAGTTCGCCGCCTACAGCAACAAGCAGGAAGAAGCCCTGTCGGCCAGATTCGACCAGGTAGTGAAGGACGTCGCGGCAAGGACCGGGGCAACCCCCGTGGAAGGGGCCGCGGGGCGCGTAAACTGACCCGCTGACAGGAAGCACAGCATGAACGAGAACCTGTTCAACGTATCGCTCAACCTCTTCACAGTGTCGTCGTTCGGCTATCTGGCGGCGACGGTGCTCTACCTCGCCTACCTCGCGAAGGACACCGCCGCCGTGGGGAAGACCGCCACCGGCGTCCTCTGGATCACCGTCGCCGCGCATACGGCGGCGCTCGCGACCCGCTGGGTCGTCGCCGGATGGCATCAGCCGCCCTGGACCAACCTCTATGAATCCCTCGTCTACTTCGCCTGGGGCGTGGGTGTCGTTTATTCCGTGTTCGAGTACCGCTCGAAGAACCGCCTCGCCGGCGCCTTCGTCATCCCGATCGCCTTCGTGCTGATGGGCCTTGCCGCCCTGTCGAGCCAGAAGGAGATCGCCCAGGTGATGCCCGCCCTCCAGAGCCGGTGGCTGCACATCCACGTCTCCTTCGCCTGCTTTGCCTATGCGGCGTTCTTCACCGGCTTCGGCTTCGCGTTCCTCTTTCTCGTGAAGGACGGCGTCGCCGCCGTCCGGATGATGCCGTGGATGGCCGCCGGCCTGTTCGCGACGATCCTTGCGCTCGAGTACGGCGACCTCGTCAAGTACGGCGAGTTCGTCTTCGACAGCTACCGGATGGCGCCCGAGGGCGGGATCGAGATGTACCCCATGATCGTTCCGTGGGCCGGTCCCCTGCTCGTTGCCACGGGCTTCTTCTCGCTGACCGTGATCGCGGCGTCGCTCGGGTCGCGCTATGCCGAAGACCCCCGGTTCCTGACCAGGGACCGTCCCGACGGGACGGTGCGGACTGCGGCCCGTGCCATCGAGAAGCTCGCGGGGATGTTTTCCTCTCTCTTCTCCACGCCGCGGTACGTGGTGATGGCCTCCGCCGTCACCTGCCTCCTGCTCGCCGTCTCGCTCGGCGTCGCCGTCCAGTTCGGCCTGTCGGTGAAGCCGGTACCCATGAAGCCCGACTGGACGCTGATGAACATCGGCCTCAATGCCTACAAGCTGTCGCTGCTGGTCGTGAGCCTGTTCGGCTTCGGCGTGCTGCTCGTGATCCACGCGGCTTCGAACCGGCTGCCCGCGCGGCTCCCCGAGGCGGGCCTTCTGGACCGCTGGAGCTACAAGAGCATCCTGATCGGCGTGGTGCTGATGACGCTCGTCCTCATCACCGGCTCCATCTGGGCGAACTACGCCTGGGGCCGGTTCTGGTCGTGGGACCCCAAGGAGAACTGGGCCCTCGTCACGCTCCTCACCTACGCCGCCTACGTGCACGCCCGGCAGGCCCGCGGCTGGTCCGCCCGGAGCACGGCCCTGTTCGCCGTGTTCGGGATCGTGGTCGTCATCTTCACCTACCTCGGCGTGAACCTGTTCCTGGGCGGCCTCCACAGCTACGGCCGTCCGTCGTAAGCGCGCCGCACTCCGGCTAGTCTCCCGCCCATGCCCTCGCTGCTGCTCAAGGATCCAAAGGCGCTCGTCATCCTGGCGCCGTCTCCGGACGTCCGGCGGCTGCCCGCGCCGTCTCTGCCGGAGATCGCCGTCTGCGGCCGGAGCAACGTGGGCAAGAGCTCCATCATCAACCGTCTGCTCGGCGTCCGGAAGGCCGCCCATGTGTCGGCGACGCCGGGCAAAACGCGCCTCATCCACATCTACGAGATCCCCGGCGTGCTCCGGCTCGTGGACCTGCCGGGCTACGGCTACGCGAAGGTGTCGAAGGAAGAACGCCGGAAGTGGGACACCACGATCTCGGGCTACCTTGGCGAACGGGAACCCCTGCGGGCGGCCGTCGCGCTGGTCGATTCGCGCCATGAGGTATCGGAGCTCGACACCGGGCTGCTCCGGTTCTGCGAGGAGATCGAGCTCACCGTGCAGCCGGTGCTCACGAAGGCCGACGCGCTGAAGCCCTCGAGGAAGCGCCATGACATCCGCGAGCGGGCCGCGGAACTGGGCGTCGATCCCGGAGAGATCATCGCCACGAGCAGCGAAACCGGCGAGGGGATCGACGAGCTGGCCCGGCGGATCCTCGAACTCGCCGGCGCTCCGGCCCGCCGGGAAGCGGCCCGGTAAGCCCCGGCGGGCGGAACAGCCGTCTGGCCATCTCCGGACCGGGGCGGTACACTGGACCCCATGGACGGCCGGACCCCCAGAATCGACCTTCCCCGCGAGCGCATCGCGGAGTTCTGCCGCCGCCACCACATCCGGCGGCTGTCCCTGTTCGGCTCCGTGCTGCGCGACGACTTCCGGCCCGACAGCGACGTGGACGTGCTGGTGGAGTACGACCCGGCGCATATTCCGGGCCTCATCCGGCTCGCCGGGCACGAGAACGAATTGAGCGACCTGATCGGCCGCAAGGCCGACCTGAATACCTCCGGCACGCTTGGCCGTCATTACCGGCAAGAGACCGCCGCCGAGGCCCTGCCGGTTTATGACGAAGCGCGATGACGGCGTGTCCCTCAGGGACATGATGGAGCATGCCGAGGAAGCGGTTTCCCTCTGCTCGGGAAAATCCTTCGACGAGTTCCGGTCGGACCGGGTTCTTGTCCTCGCAACCGAACGGCTGATCGAAATTCTCGGCGAAGCCGCCAACCGGATTTCATCCGAACGGAAAGAGATCCATCCCGAGATACCCTGGCGGGACATCGTCGGAATGCGGAACAAGGTCAGCCATGGATATGATATCGTCGAAGAACGGTATCTCTGGGAAACGGTCAAGGCCGACCTGCCCCAGCTGATTCTCCAGTTAAGGAACATCCTCAAGCCATGACCGATCACGGCACCGGCCGGCCCTCCAGATACACCGTCATCTACGACGGCACCTGCGGGATGTGCTCGAAGTCCGTGCAGCGGATCCGGAAGATGGACCGCGCGGGGGTGTTCGACTACGTGCCATACCAGGCGCCGGACCTCGCGCAGCGGTTCCCGAAGCTGGATATCGCCGCCTGCGAACGGGAGATCTTCGTCGTGACGCCCGAGGGCGGGATCAGGGGCGGCCCCGAGGGCGTCGCCGTGATCCTCCGGGCCTGCGGCTGGAAGGTGACGCCCGCCCTCATGACCGCCCCCGGCATGCGGTGGTTTGCGCGGCGCGTCTACAACCTGATCGCCGAGAACCGGAAGTCCATCGGCGGCACCTGTGAACTGCCCCCTGAATACCGCTCCGGACAGGCGTAATCTCAAGTTATTCCAATGGGTTACGAAGCACGTCGGGCAGCCTTGTGGAATTTGCCCGAGGTTTCGTGAATAGTTGCGCCCCTTGGCCGGAGTCCGGCCGGGACGGAATACGCAGATTGTCTGAACCGACGAAACGAGAACCGGCCCGCCGGTCGATCTTCTTCCTCGCCGACGGGGCGCGCCCGGACGCCTTCGAGGCGCTGGCGAAGGCGGGCCGCCTGCCGGCGATCCGGGAGCTTTTCTACGAGAAGGGCTCCTCCGGTGCGGCGGTGACGGTGTTCCCCTCGACGACGGGGCCCGCCTACCTGCCGTTCGTCACCGGCTGCTACCCCGGCACCTGCAACCTGCCGGGCATCCGGTGGTTCGACCGGATGAACTACGCCCGCAAGACCTTCAGCATCCAGCGGACCCGGAGCTACGTCGGCGTCGGAGGGCCGCTGCTGAACGGCGACCTCGACCCCGCCGCGAAGACGGTCTTCGAGCAGGTCCCCAAGTCGCTCAACGTCTACAATCACGTCAAGCGCGGCATCGGCATGGACCGCGAGCGGGCGCCCGGCGCGCTCCCGGCGATGATCCTCGCCCACATCACGAGCAACTACGACATCGTCACGGACCAGGTGATGGCCGGCCTCCGGAAGGCGCTCGTCGAGGACTTCGAGTTCCTCTTCGTCGCCTTCCCCGGCATCGACGGCGCCGCCCACAACTCCGACCCGTTCAGCGAATGGGCGCTCCGGGAGTACGAGAAGATCGACCTGGCCGTCCAGACGGCCTACGAGACCCTCTCCCGGTACGGCCTGTGGGAGACGACCTCGCTCACGATCTCCGCCGACCACGGCATGACGCCGACCCGGCACCACTTCGACCTCGACCGGTTCGTCGAGCGGCTCGGCCACCGGAACTACTACTACCCGACCGGCTACCGCTACTGGCACTCGGCGACGGCGGCCTCGATGGTGTCGGGCAACTCCATGGCGAACCTCTACTTCAAGCACCCCAAAGGGGGCTGGGAGCAGCGGCCGATCTTCGAGGAGCTGGCGAACGGAATGTTCGGCGGCGTCGTGGACCGGCTGCTGGAGCAGGACGCAGTGGACCTCGTGGCGGGCCCGGACGCCGAAGGCGTCCGCGTGAGGACCCGCCGGGGCGAGGCCTGGGTGCGCGAGACGGAGGACGGAAAGATCCTCTACCGCGTGACCAGGGGTACAGACCCCTTCGGCTACACCAGCCATCCTCCGGAGGGCAGCGAACGGGAGAGCCTTGAGGCGACCTTCGGTTCGGACTACCCGGACGCCCCGGTGCAGCTCCTCCAGTTCTTCCGCTCCAGCCGGGCGGGGGACCTGGTGGTGAGCGCCGCGAACGGCCACGACCTCCGGGTCCGGTACGAGTTCCCCGAGCACAAGGCGAGCCACGGGGGCTTCGCGAAGGAGCACATGCTGGTGCCCTACCTCGTGAACCGGAAACTGGAAACGGGCCCCCGCCGGACGGTGGACTACCTGCCGACGGAACTCGAATGGCTCGGGCGCACGCCCGCCAACCGCATGGACGGCCGGGCGATCCGGCCGGCCGGCTGAGGAACGGTGACGACAACCATGGGATCCACAGGAACGATCAGCCTCAAGGACCGCGCGAACGCCCTCATGAAGTGGGCGGACCTCTCGATCAACCCGCGCCCCAAGCACGTGAACCTCGAGGTCACGAAGAAGTGCAACGCCCGCTGCACGTTCTGCTTCTACTGGCAGACCAAGGACGAGACCGTCCTGGACAGCTACGCCCACATCGTGAAGAAGTTCGACCCGATGATCGTCACGATCTCGGGCGGCGAGCCCACGCTCCGGCAGGACCTGCCGGAACTCGTGCGCGGCATGAAGGACGCCGTCGATTTCGTCTACATCTCGATGGTGAACAACGGCAGCCTCCTCACCTACGAACGGGCGAAAGAGCTGCACGCCGCCGGGATGAACCAGATCAACTTCTCCCTCGACTTCCCCGACGAGCGCCACGACGTCTACCGGGGCATGAAGGGCAACTACCAGCGGATCGTGAACCTCATTAAAGAGATCGGCGACATCGGGTTCGACCGGATCAACTTCAACACGTTCATCATGCGGGACAACCTGCACGACGTGGTGAACATCGCCCGGCTCGCCTACGAGCTCGGCATCGGCGCGTCGTTCTCCAGCTACTCGGTGCTCAAGACCGACAAGGACGAGTACATGATCCCGCCGGAAGAGATCGGCGACGTCCACCGGGTCGTGAACGAGCTCGTCAACATCAAGCACAAGTACGGCCACATCCGGAACTCCGACTACTACCTGCTGAACATCCCCGACTACTTCGTGAAGGGCGCCAAGGACGGCTGCCGCGCCGGCAAGGACTGGGTGCACGTGACCGCCGAGGGCTATATCCAGCCCTGCTCGGAGCTGCCCATCAAGGCGCACTACACCGAGTTCAACGAGCACACGATCACGAAGGACGACATCTGCGACAAATGCTGGTTCGCCTGCCGCGGCGAGAGCCAGGCGCCCATGAACCTGCGCCGCATCGGCGAGATCGTCGTGAAGCCCGACTACACGCTCCCCTTCGAGAGCGCCCTCCTCGACATGGCGGGGTGAGGAACCCCCTCACGCTCCGGGCGCGGGGCGGTTCCCGTCAGGCCTTTCAGTAAGCGCTCGGGCGAGGGCCTCTCCAGATCCCGTGTCCGTCCGGTTCCGGCAGCGGGCCGCCGCCGGCCAAGGCATCGACGGCCGCCTTGGCGGCACGGATTGCCTCCAGCAGGTACTCCCGGTTCTCGGGACTGCTCTTGGCGTTCAGACGGATGCGGCTTGTCATCAGGGCGCCCTTGGTCTTGACGTCGAGCAGATCCCAACGGATCATCTGGTCCGCGAGCTGGACCAGTTTCCTGTCCGGGAACTCCTCGAAACCGGCCGAAGGAAACCAGTGTTTCCGCAGACTTACGGCCCATTCGGAGGATTGGAGAGGAATTTCCCCGGACGCGCCGGGGGGACTTCCGGTGGCACCCTCCCCGGCAGTGTCCACGGAGATATCCGGAGCGGTATCCCGGCCGCCGTCCGGAGCGTCCGCAGGGGAATCCCCGTCCGCTCCGGTTTCCGCACGGGGCGCTTCCGGCGGCTCCGGCTCTACCGGGACGTCGGCCGGACGCGCGGACTTCGCCGCGTCCCTCGCCGCCATCAGTTTCGCCCACTCCCTCTCGCGAAACGACATGTCCATGAGAGTCTTCTCGGCCTTCACGGTTTTCTCCATGGCGCGCTGAAGCTTGAGGAACGTGTCCACGTCGATCCGCTCCGAAAGCTCCAGCTCGACGAGCCCCCGGAAGGCGATCTGCCCCGTGGCTCCAAAGTAGGCGTGCCGGGCGTCGCGGAATTTCTCGGGATGCCGGACCGCCTCCCCGATCATCCGTTCCATCTCGCGGTGAATGGCGAAGGCGGTCTGCTTCGTTCGGAACCAGCGGCGTACCGATTCCTCCATGATCTCCGGCTCCCGGTTGCCGAAAATTTTCACCAGCCGGGCGTTCAGTTCCTCGGTGATCTCCTGCATCGAGGGGCCTTCGCGGTTTCCCAGCATCCGGTACAGCCAGTCGGTGATTTCGTCGGGCAGACGGTCCATGCGCGATGTGCGGCTCATGATCGGAACCCTCCATTCCAGGCGTGATCCTCACGCCCGGACAGCCTGCCACAGGGGTGTGTCAGGGCGTGTCACACCCGGAAATCGCGAGCCGGGACGGGGGGTTGGGAGGGGGGCACTTGGGTGGTTCGGCGTTCCGTGATAGTTTCGGAGAACCTGAAAATGAACTACCCGCCACTCGACAAATCCCGCCTGTCGGAAACGGTCCGGAACCTGCCGGACGGGGAGATCGAGCGGCTGAGAAAAGGACGCTGGCGGCGGTTCCGCCTCTGTTTCGTTGCCCTACTACTTGTAGTCTTAGGGTGTCTGGCGATTCTAAAAGTCGATTCGCTCAGGGATTTTATCCTCACCAAGTTTTGGTGGCTATTTCTACTGGCATGGCCACTGGTGTTTGGATGCATCTGGTTCTTTTTTAGGAGTCTGAGATGCCCTGTCTGCGGTTCACAGCAGACCGCCGGAATCTCATTTTGTACTCATTGCTCATTTCCGTTAAACAGAAAAGCGGCAAAGCTCCAGTTTCGGGGAACAATCGATACTGAAGGTATCGGACGTTTTCAGGAACAGTATGAGAACTACGTCCGGTTCTGGAAGCGTTCATGGTTTGTATACCCGCTTTCATTACTGATCCTTATCGCAGGCATGCAATTTTCACATGAACTGGAATGGCTCAGATGGATGCTCTCCATATCTTACATTTCAGGAATCCCGGCATACTTCTGGATGATCGACCGGGTCGTCGCCCGTTGTCCCGCCTGTGCAGCACGAAATCCATCTGCAAATCCCAACTACTGCCGCTCCTGCGGTCTTGAATACCGGGCTTATCGGCAAGGCGACATCGCCCCGTCACATCCTGGCCGGAGAATGGTTCAAGTGACGTACCTACTTATCGCCATACTCACAGCCGGGGTTCTCGGATATCTTGGATATCTCTCGACAAAACTGAACTTTTCATCGATACAGCTCGTGCATGCGATCAGCAACAACAGCTACAGCCGCGTCGAAAGACTCATCACCCCAGACAACATCAATACACCCCTGAACGAATTCAGCGGTCCCCCGCTGGTGGAAGCGGCACGTTACGGACATCTGGAAATCGTCAGGCTGCTTCTGGACAAAGGCGCCGATCCGGACGGTACGGACAAATACGGGAATACCGCGCTCATGGAAGCGGCGGACGAGGGCCATGCCGAACTGATCCAGCTGCTGACCGGGCGCGGGGCCGATCCGAATCTGGAGACGAAGCCGTACCGCACGGCCCTTTCCAAAGCCATTCTGTCCGGCACCGCGGAAACCGTACAAGCCCTGATCGACCACGGGGCCGTCCTGAAACCCGCCGAAAACTGCTGGCCCGATCCCCTGAAGCTCGTCATTGGACGTAAAGAATCCGCCAAAATTATTCCGCTGCTGCTGGCCCGAGGCGCAAGAGTGAACGGTGGACCGCTATGCGAAGTCACGCCGCTCATGGACGCCGCGGACGACGGCGACGACGCCGCCGTCCGGCTATTGCTGGATGCAGGAGCCTATACGGGAGCGCCGCTGCTGCCGTTCGCGCCGAAGCTGGTCTCCGTTCCGGAGGACAATCTTTCGGAAGCGGACGGGTGCTCTGTATCCGCCCCGGACAGTTGCGGATGCGAGGGAAGCGGACAGCCGGACCCGCTGCTTTACCGGACCCCGCTCGACATCGCCCGGAGCAGGAATCACGAGGAGATCGTGAAGCTGCTGGAGGAGGCGCGGTAGCACGCCCGTCCCGGCCGGGATTCCCCTACACCGTATACCCGTTGTCGATGACGAGGTTTTCGCCGGTGACGGAGCGGGCGGCGGGGGAGGCGAGGTAGAGGATCGCGGCGGCGATTTCCTCCGGCGCCGAGAACGGTTCCTTCATCCCGGCTTTCAGCGCGTCCCAGGCCTTTTCGCGGGAGCCGTGGGTCCTCTGCAGGTCCGCGAAGAACGGCATCCGTTCCCACATGGGGGTTTCGACACCGGCGGGGGAGACGGCGTTGATGCGGACGCCGCTGCCCGAGTCGCGGCATTCGAGGGCGGCGCACCGGACGAGGTGGATGACGGCCGCCTTGCTGGCGGCGTAGGCGGCCGCGCCGGGCGTGCCCTTGAGGCCCGAGGCCGACGCCGTGACGACGATGCTTCCGCCGCCCGCGCGGGCGGCGGCGGGGATCGTGTACTTGAGCCCGAGGAAAACGCCGTCCGTGTTCACGGCGAAGACGCGCCGCCAGTCCTCCAGGGTCATGCCGGTCAGGGGCGCTGCGAACGACACCCCGGCGTTCAGCACGGCCGCGTCGAGCCGCCCCCACTTGCCCTCGCACTGGGACACCTGCTCCTGCCAGCCCTCCTCGCTCGTGACGTCGAGGGCGGCGGCCACCGCCGTTCCGCCGGCCGCGGAGATCTCCGCCCCGGTGCGGGCGGCCCCGGCCATGTCGAGGTCGGTGACGAACACCCGCGCGCCCTCACGGGCGAACCCGAGCGCCGCCGCACGGCCGATGCCGGAGGCCGCGCCGGTGACGAGAACGGTCTTGCCGCCGAACCGCTGCATGAATTCCTCCCGTGTGCCCGCCGGGCGGGGGAGTCAGCCGGTCAGTCAGACTTCCCGGAAGAAGTAGGGCGTGAGGCACTCGAGCTTCTTCTCGTAGGTCTTCGGGTCGATGAGCCAGAGGGCGCCCGAGATCGACGAAAGGAGCGAGTTGCCGTCCTGCGGGGTGAAGCAGAAGCCCACGACCTCGGTCTCGTCCTTGACGGCGAGGGTCGGCACGGAGATCACCGTCTGCGAGAGGATGCGGCCGAAGATCCCGTGGTCGCGCCCGAAGCTGAACACCGTGTTGGTGGAGCGCTTGTCGGTGAGGGCGATCAGCGGGTGGCTGTTCAGCCGGTCGAGGACGGCGGCTTTCGTGACCTTTTCCTTCGTCTTGATGGCGAAGTGGAGCGTGTGCATGTACTGGCTGTTGAGCTTCAGTGCGCTCGAGTAGAGCTTGGGCTTCAGCCCGAGGGTCTCGAACAGGTGGAAGGCGTCGTGCGCGTGGTGCGTGCCGAACGCCTCGTCCTTGTGCTTGTCGGGCATGGGCGAGGGGACGAAGTCGTCGTCCTGCGAGATGTCGGACGCGCGGCGGATGCAGAGGAAGCGGCCCTCGACGAGATTCGAGGGGTCCGAGCCGCCCTTCATGCCGAGCGTCTTCACGAGCACCGAGATGTTGTGCGTGTTGCACGAGACGACCTGCAGGTAGCGGTCCTCGCCGACTTTCAGCGCCTCGTCGTTGATCCCGCGGGCGTACATCTTGCCGAAGCCGAACTCCGAGCCCTGGGCGATGAACCCCCTGATCTTCGACTGGTTCAGCTTCGAGTAGACCTTTTCCTTCATCTCGTTGCCGATGGGCGTGCAGTCGATGACGACGGCGGCGCGCTCCAGCGCCTCGATCGCCTCCAGCTCCGGCTTCATGCCGAGCTTCTCAAACTCGGCGCGCCTGTCCTTGTCGGCGGCGAGCCGGGCGCCCTTCTTCACGAGCTCGTTCACCTTCGAACGGTCGGTGGTGAGCGGCGTGCGCTTGTGGAAGGTGACTTCGTCGATGCCGAGTTCCTTCTTGTAGCGGGCGAGGATGCCGATGAGGGGCTCACCGATGGTTCCGGTACCGACGACGTGGACGATATTCGACATGGACGCTCCTTGAAGGGGAGTATTCTCCGGATTTGCGGCGGGGACTTCCGGGGAAGCCGGCCCGAGACCGCGCGCCTTGGTTAACCGCTTTTCCCCGGCTTGTCGAGATTTCCGGCCGAAGGATTCAGCGGGCGGGGCAACGCCCGCCAAACCGCCGGAAACAGGGGGATTTTCTCAGTCCCTGCGCTTCTTGAGCCAGATAAAGAGGCCGGTGATCGCGGCCAGCAGGATAATGACGGCGGCCGCGGCGCCCTGGATGATGGGGTGGTTCAGGTCGTCCGGCTTGAACGGGACGAGGGCCACCGGTGCGCCCTGGTTCTTCCAGGTGGAGAGGACGAGCTCGCGGACCTTCTGCTGCTCGGCTGCGGGGCCGGTCCAGCGGACCCAGGCGAGGCCGTACGCGCCCACGAACACCTGCACCTCCACGGGGTCCTTGCCGCCCGCGCCGGACGGCGCGAACGAGAACACCACGTGGCCCGATACGGGCAGGAGCCTCGCCGACTTCACGAAGGCGATGAGGTCCGTGTCCTCGCCGGGGTGTTCCTTGAGGTACATCCGCGCCGCCTCGACGCCCGTGATGACGGCCGAGACGAGGGTCGTCGCCTTCATGGCCGGGAGCGTGATCACCTGGATGTCCACGCTGCGGTTCGAATAGGCGCGCTCGCCCCGCTCGCCGGTCTTGTGGCCCAGTTCGCGGAACTCCTCGCCCTTCCAGGTTCCCTTGTCGGTGGTGTAGGCGTCGGGGATCTCGAAGCTCGCGGCGATATCCTCGAGGTTCACCATGCGGTTGCCCTCGGAGGCGCGGCCTTCCATCACGTTCATCTGCTCGACGGTCTCGGCGAGTACTTTCGCGCCCTTCACCGTCGTGCGGCTCCGGTATTCGGCGGGGACCTTCGAGAACTCGTCGGTGATGTGGCGGACGCCCATCTCGTCGGTCCACTCGTAATATTCCTTGGCGGACGACGGAGCGGCGGGCATGACGAAAAGCACCGCCACGAGCGCTGCGAGGCACACGCGATACCGGTTCACGATTGAGTTCCCCCTTCGGGAGGCCGAACGAAAGCCGCAGGGTTCCCCGCCCGCCAGCTACCGGCTTCACCCGATGGGAGGTATGTAGAACCGCCGGGGCCGTCAAGGCAAAAGACCCGTTATACCGGGCACTTACCGGGACGGGGCACCCCTTTCACGCGGACTTGAAACTACCGGGCCCGGCGGGGCAACCTCAACTCCCTGAGCGTTTCCGCCGTTAGCGGGCGGGACCTTCAGAGCAAACGGCACGGAGGCCGGTGACAACGTGGAAGTGGTGGTTGCACAGAGCGGCGGATTCTGCTGGGGCGTGGAGCGGGCGATCGACATGGCCCGCAAGGTGGCGGAGGAGAACCCCTCCCTGAAGGTGGGCACCTACGGCCCGCTGGTCCACAACGACGAGGCCTTGAAGCCCCTGCGCGATCTCGGCGTCACGGCCGTGAAGGCGGAAGCCGACCCCAAGGTCGAGACCTGGCCCGTGGACGCCGTCGTCCTGCGCGCCCACGGCATCACCCCGCACGAGCGCACCCGCATCAAGACCATCCGCGAGAAGGGCAAGAAGGTGTTCGACGGCACCTGCCCGGACGTCGGCATCATCCACGCCACCGTGAAGAAGCACGTGAACAAGGGCTACAACGTCATCGTGGTGGGCGACGCCAACCACGCCGAGACGGACGGCATCATGGGCTACACCGCGAAGGGCAAGGGGATGGTCGTCGAGAACCCCGCGCAGGTGAAGGATGTCGCCTTCCCGGCCGCGGAGCCGATCTGCGCCGTGAGCCAGTCCACGCAGGAGGCGGAGAACTTCTGGGCCATCGTCGATGCGCTCAAGATCCGCTACCCGCAGCTCGAGGCGTTCAACACGATCTGCGAGGCGACGACCTCGCGCCAGACGGATCTCAAGCTCCTCATCGAGCACTGCGACGCGATCGTCGTGATCGGCTCGCACCACTCGGCCAACACCTGCCGCCTCGCCCAGATGTCGCGCGACCGGGGCCGCCCGACCTACCACATCGAGAACGAGGCGGAACTGGACCTCGCCGAGATGCGCAAGTACCGCAAGGTGGGCGTCACCGCCGGGGCCTCGACCCCGCCCGCCGCCATGTACCGCGTGGCGAAGATCCTGGAACCGATCGACCCGCTCCCCCAGGCCGCGGCGTAAGGGCCGGCATCCGTTTCACCGCTTGACTGGCCCCTTGCGCGAACCTTAAACCCCCTGCGGTCGACGTCAGGGCCGGGCCGGTTTCCGGCACCGGCCGGGCGGCTCAACCCGCTGGAATCCATGGACAAATACCGTCTCACCCATCTCAAGCAGCTCGAAGCGGAAAGCATCCACATCATCCGCGAGGTGGCGGCCGAGTTCGACAACCCGGTGATGCTCTATTCCATCGGGAAGGACTCGGCGACGATGCTCCGGCTCGCGCAGAAGGCGTTCCACCCGGGGCGCATCCCGTTCCCGCTGCTGCACGTGGACACCCGCTGGAAGTTCCGCGAGATGTACCGGTTCCGGAGCTGGATCGCGAAGGAGCTGGGCCTCGACCTGCGGGTGCATGTGAATCCCCGCGGCGTCGCCGAGAACATCAACCCGTTCGACCACGGCAGCCAGAAACACACCCAGATCATGAAGACCGAGGGGCTCCTCCAGGCGCTCACCGAGGGCGGCTACAACGCGGCCTTCGGCGGCGCGCGCCGCGACGAGGAGAAATCCCGCGCCAAGGAACGGGTCTACTCGTTCCGCGACAAGTTCCACCGCTGGGACCCCAAGAACCAGCGGCCGGAACTGTGGAAGCTTTACAACGGCAAGGTGAACAAGGGGGAGAGCATCCGGGTGTTCCCGCTCTCCAACTGGACCGAGCTGGACGTGTGGCAGTACGTCTACCTCGAGAACATCCCGCTCCCCGACCTCTACTTCGCGAAAGAGCGCCCCGTGGTGGAGCGCGACGGCAACCTGATCATGGTGGACGACGAGCGGTTCCGGTTCCTGCCGGGCGAGAAGCCGGTCACGAAAAAAGTCCGCTTCCGCACGCTCGGCTGCTATCCGCTTTCAGGCGCCATCGAATCGAATGCGGCGACCCTGCCCGAAATCATCCAGGAGATGCTGCTGGCGAAGCAGTCCGAGCGGCAGGGGCGCATGATCGACTACGACGAGCAGGGGTCGATGGAGCAGAAGAAGCGCGAGGGGTACTTCTGATGTCGCATCAGTCGGAACTGATCGAGAAGGACATCGAGGCGTACCTCGCCGAGCACGAGCGCAAGGAACTCCTGCGCTTTCTCACCTGCGGCTCCGTGGACGACGGAAAAAGCACGCTCATCGGACGGCTCCTGCACGATTCCAAGCTGATCTACGAGGACCAGCTCCAGGCGATCCAGAAGGCGTCGAAGACGGGCGGCTCGGCGGGCGGCGAGCTGGACCTCTCGCTGCTCGTGGACGGCCTGAAAGCCGAGCGCGAGCAGGGCATCACGATCGACGTCGCCTACCGGTATTTCTCGACCTCGAAGCGCAAGTTCATCATCGCCGACACCCCCGGCCACGAGCAGTACACCCGCAACATGGTGACGGGCGCGTCCACCTGCGACCTCGCCATCATCCTGATCGACGCCCGCAACGGCATCTCCACCCAGACGCTGCGCCACAGCTTCATCACGGCGCTGCTCGGCATCCGGCACACGGCGGTGGCCATCAACAAGATGGACGCCGTGGGTTACTCGAAGGATGTCTTCGAGAAAATCCGCTCGGACTACGCCGGGTTCGCGGGCAAGCTGGGCCTGAAAAACGTCACCTTCTTCCCGATCTCGGCCCTGAAGGGCGACAACGTGGTCGAGCAGGGCCCGAACATGCAGTGGTACACGGGTCCGGTGCTGATGCAGTACCTCGAGTCCGTTCCCGTGTCGGGCGAGCAGAACTACCGGGACTTCCGGTTCCCGGTCCAGTACGTGATCCGCCCGGACCTGAACTTCCGCGGCTTCGCCGGGACGGTCGAGTCGGGCACGCTGAAACCCGGCGACGAGATCCTCGCGCTTCCGTCCCGCAAGACGGCCGTCGTGAAGGCGATCACGGCCTACGACGGCGACCTTCCGGAGACGTTCGCAGGGCAGGCGCCCGTTATCTCGCTCACCTCCGAAATCGACGTGAGCCGGGGCGACATGCTGGTGAAACCCGGCAGCGTGCCCCATGTCGGCAACGACGTGGACGCCATGATCGTCTGGATGGCCGAGGAGCCGATGGTCCCCGGCCGGCAGTATTACGCCAAACACACGACGCGCTTCACGAACGCCATCGTGAACACGCTCCACTACCGCGTGGACGTGAACACGCTGGAGCGGGCGCAGGGGCCGGTGCTGAACCTGAACGAGATCGGCCGCTGCGGCGTCACGTTCAGCGATCCCGTCGCCTGGGACCCCTACTCGAAGAACCGCGCCACCGGCGCGTTCATCGTCATCGACCGGCTGACGAACGTGACCGTCGGCGCGGGCATGATCCTGGACCCCGAGGTGGGCGACCCCTACTCGAAGGGCTCGAAGCTCGAATCGACGAGCGGCGGCCGGGGCGGCTTCATCCCCGTGACGGCGGAAGAGCGCACGGCCCGGTTCGGCCAGAAGCCGGTGACGGTGCTGCTCACCGGCTTTGCTGGCTCGGGCAAGCGGGCCATCGCCACGGCGCTGGAGCGCACCCTGTTCGACGCGGGCCGCGCCGTTTCGGTGGTGGACGGGGACGGGGACTACCGGAATCCGGACGAAGCGTTCCTGAAGGCCATGCAGTCGGCGGCGGAGCTGAACCGCGCCGGGCTCATCGCCGTCGTTCCGGCGCTCGCCGCCACGAAGGCGGTCCGGAGCCGCGCCCGGGAAATCGCGGGCGGACAGCTCGTGGAAGTGTTCGTCTCGACGCCCATCGACGTCTGCCGCGAGCGCGACCAGCGGGGCGTGTACGCCAAGGCCAAGGTCGGAGACCTCAAGAACCTGCCGGGCGTCACGGCCCCTTACGAAGAACCCGCCGCGCCGGATGTTTCGGTCAACACGTTCGAGCTCTCCGTGGAACGCTGCGTGGCGGCGATTCTTGCCGCGCTGAGGGACCGGAAGATCCTCGATGTCCGCAGCGTCGCCTCCGCCGCGTTCGACATCTGATGTTTCAGCTGCGGCTGCCGCCGCCTGTCCTGTGTGATATGCAGGCCGGGAGATGCCCGCACCAGAATCCCGCCAGAGCCCCGAGGGGATGAACGTCCTTGTGACCGGGGGCGGAGGCTTCGCCGGGTCCGCGATCGTCCGGGCCCTGCTCCGGGAAAACTGCCGCGTCACCGCGACCGTATCGTCACCAGTGCGGGCCTCCAGGCTCGCCGGACTCGAAACGAGTGTGGACATCCGGGCCGCCGATCTCACGAACCGCCGGGCCGTGGATGAAATCGCTGCCGCCGGGGACTTTCAGGCAGTCATCCATGCCGCGGGAGCCGGGAGCCAGCCGGGCGGCCAGGCGAGTCCCGGCCTGTTCGAAGCGGCCAATCAGGCCATGGCCGATAACCTCGTCGCCGCGTTCCGGGAGCGGAATCTGCGCTCCCTGGTCCTGCTCGGCAGTTCGCTGGAGTACGGCCGGTTTCCGAGACCCATCCGGGAAACGGACACGCCTTCACCAGTGACGCCCTTAGGGGCGAGCAAGCTGAAAGTCACCCGGACGTTCCAGGCCGCAGCATCCAGCCGGTTTCCCGTCACGGTCCTGAGGATCTTCGCGATCTACGGGCCCGGAGAGCATGAGGGGCGCCTCATCCCCCGCGCGATCCGGGCTGCGCTGGACGGCAGTCCGCTGCCGCTCACGACGGGCGATATCCGGCGCGACTTCGTGTTTGCCGGGGATGTGGCCGGGGCCGTGACTTCCGCCCTGAAGATCCCGGCTGCTGCCGGCGAGATCTTCAACATCGGCACCGGCATCCAGACGAGCAACGAGGAAATCGTGGCTCTGATCGAAAAACTGACCGGCCGGGCAATCACGCTCCAGCGCGGCGCCTATCCCCGGCGCCCGTCGGATACGGACTTCTGGGCCGCCGATCCGTCGAAAGCCGAAAAGCTCCTCGGCTGGAAAGCCGCGACATCGCTGGAAACCGGGCTTCGGGAATCGATCCGCTGGATTTCAGAAAAGGAATTCCGGTGAGCGCCGCCGCGATAACGGTAGTCGTTCCGGTCTACCGGAACCGGGATACCGTCCGGGAACTGTCGGCGCGGCTCAGGGCCGCTTTCGCCGCCCACGGCAGGAACTGCGGCATTATCTTCGTGAACGACGGATGCCCGGACGGCTCCCTCGGGGAACTCAGGAAACTCGCCGGAGAGACGCCGGGGATTCTCGCTCTGGATCTCGACCGGAACCGGGGGCAGCACGCGGCGATCCTGGCCGGTCTCGCCTGCGTGGAGACTCCGCTGGCCGCCGTGATGGACGCCGACCTGCAGGATCCCCCGGAAGATGTCCCCCGGCTGGCCGAAGAGCTGGAGCGGAAACAGCTGAACGTCGTCTTCGGCGGACGGCACGGACTGTACGAACCGCTGGGCCGGATCATCACGTCGAGGCTGTTCAAGCTGGTTCTCTCGGCCCTGACCGGGCTTCCCCGCGATGCCGGCGGTTTCCTGGCGATGGACCGGACGGCCCGGCAGCGGATCCTGTCAATGGCGTCGCGGGAACCGTTTCTCACCGCCCTGATCGGCTGCGCCGGGCTGCGGACCGCGAGCGTCCCGATTGAACGCAGCCGCCGCCTCTCCGGAGAATCGGCCTACACGGGCGGCATGCGGCTCCGGGCCGGGCTGAGCGCCGTGCTCTGCGTGATCCGCCTGCGTCTCGGGCTCGACCGGAAGTGGCTTCCGTCCGGGACGGAAGCGGCCGCCGCGATCCGCTCGCGCTACGGGACGCTGCCGCCGGAAAGCTGACCCGCTCCGGCACTCCGCTTCAGCAGAACCAGCCCGTCGATTCCGGCAACGGGCTGGAACCGTTCCTGAATATGCCGGTAGATGGCCGCTCCGGTCCGGTGGGGAATGTCCCGGTCGAAGAAAAGCGCCTCCGGCATGACGACCCACGCCGAAGGGGAGGCGTCGAGTGCGGCAATGTATCCGGCCTCCGCGCCTTCCTCGTAGCCGGAATGTTCCATGAAATAGACATCCCGGCCCGGGGGGTTCCGCCCCGTCAGGAAATTGATTCCCGGCATGAAGGGGAGCACGGCAACGGGTGAGTCAGCCGGAGTGTTCCGCAGCAGGTATTCCAGAAGCTCCCGGCCGCCGAGACCTGCGGCAGCAGGATAAGCCATCCCGTTGCTCAGCCGGACCTGTTCCCTGGGCCTGAAGTACGTGGCAACGCTTCCGATCTCGACCGGCTTCAGCAGGCACAGCAGCACAACAACCGCCATTGCCCCGGCGGCGATCCTGAACGGCGGAAACCGTCCGGCCTCCGGAACCGGACGCAGCAGGGCGACGAGGGCGGCGGCGGCGATCCAGACGGCGGGAAGCCGGTCCGTCAGGTGCCAGGGATCCTGACGTTCAATGGCAAACTGAGGCAGGTTGCAGGCCAGCAGGACGGCGGCCCCGGCGAACGCCCATCCGGCAGAACCGTCCAGATCCCGCCACCGGCGGTACAGCAGGATCAGGAACGCAAGCGAGACTCCGATGGCGGCCAGCATCAGGAAATCGGTGATCGGGTCCGTCCTTCCGAACGTCCCGAATCCGGGCCGGAGCAGAAGGCGCGGAGGATTCCTCAGGATGCGCTCCAGGATACCCAGCGGACTTGAAAAGATCTGGGCGGCCGAGGCGCCGAGAATCCCCATCTGCGCATACGCGGCCGCCGCTACAGCCGTCACGGCTCCCGCCCCGGCCGACAGCGCCGGCCACGGGACCCGGGTGCCGTCCTTCCGTTGCTCCAGGGCCAGCAGCAGCACCAGCAGGCTGCCCATGACCGCCTGATCGATACGCATCGTCCAGCCGAGCCCTGCCAGAGCGCCCAGCACGAACGCCCGGCCGGAAGACCGCTCTTCCCTGAAACGCAGGAAGGCGAGTAACACTGCACCGGCCAGCAGCGGGATATAAAACCGGTGCGGGCGGCCCGGAACCGCGAGAAAGACTGCCAGGAAAAACAGCGCCTCTTTCAGTGGAAGAAACCGCCGCAGAACGCGGAACTGTATTGCGGCGGCCGCCGCGAGCCCCAGCCCCATGAACAGCCGGGCGGCGGCGAGCGAGACACCGGCGGCATGAAACGGGATTCCGTACATGAAGAACACGCCGGGGAAATAGTTGAACAGGCGGATATCCCGGTGCGGGACGAGCCCTTCGGCGACGGCCCTCGACACGTACAGGACATATCCCTCGTC
The DNA here is from genome assembly GCA_964621525.1 of uncultured bacterium. Classification (GTDB taxonomy): domain Bacteria; phylum JAGRBM01; class JAGRBM01; order JAGRBM01; family JAHCIT01; genus CAZMGV01. Next base: position 17,172 of record CAZUMS010000027.1, on the reverse strand, counting down.
GAGAAAATCGAAGGGGAACCACGAGGCGTACCAGACGAAACAGAAGGCGCCGCACGCCAGGACGGCGAGAGTCCAGTTCCTGTCAGCTCCCGGATTATCCGTCATAAAGCTGCCGGAGGCAGGTCCCGAGCCGGAGCCGGTCGGCCTCTATCTCTTCTCCGGTCCGCACCCGCAGGCGGCGCCATTCAGTGCGAAGCCGGGAAATCTCCAGCGGCAGGTCACGCCCTTCGATATCCCGCCGGAAGGAACGCCGGAGAAAGGTGAAACGGCAGTCCAGCCGGGCCATTTCTCCGAGCAGATACCGGCAGGGAACAGGAGCGCCGCCGTCGAGCACCGTCAGTCCGGCAAGTCCCAGCGGGCGGCCGGCAAAGGCATCCCGGATGCGGTCCACGGTCCCGTCCATGAGCGGAGCGAAGAGGTGTTTCGAGCCCCTTGAGATCATCAGGTCGTTCAGGCCGACATACACGAAAGCAGCGGGCAGGGCCGCCAGGGAGTCCAGCCGCTCCACCGCCTGCTGGGTCTCGATAAAAATCCCGGCCTCCGCCCTGCCCGCGACGATCCCGAGGTACTGCTCCACCTCACCGGCGCTGCTCACCATCGGCAGCATCAGATGTGTCGCCCCGGCCCCGATCGCGCTTTCGATCTCGCCGGGCGTCGCCACTCCGAAGCTATTGATCCGGCAGTACCGGCGGGGAGCTCCTGTCGCTGTCAGGCGGCGGAGATCTGCGGGGGTTTCGCGGTTGATCTCCGTATCGGTTCCCGACTGCCGCGTTTCCTTCTCCCGGAATTCCCAGTCGGAAATGAAGGAACCGATTCCAGCGGCCATGGAGGCGGCGACGACGGCCGGGGCCGTCGAGAACAGGATCAGTTCGAGATCTGTACCGGGCACGCTCAGCTTTAACCTTCCACGGGGCCGGACCGGATGGATTCCGTCCCCGCTAGCCCTCCGCCGCGATTCGCGTTTCCATCGAGAAGAGCCCGCCGGTCTTCGCGAGGAACACGCAGAACATTACCGCCCACACGATGTCCCCCGAGAGGGCCATGACGGCGGCCGTTCCGGCGATGCCGGCCTGCCAGGCCCACAGGCTGGCGGACACGGCGAGAATTTTTCCCAGCGCACCGACCTGCACGAAGGCGCGGTTCTTCCGGATATCGAGGCCGACCAGACCGTAGCCGATGCCCATCAGCCCGACCATGAGCAGGAACAGCCAGTAGAGGAACAGTACCGCGGGCTCCGGGTTCTCAAGACCGAACAGGAGGCGGAGGCACGCCCGAGCCGGGATGGCGAAGCCCAGGGCCGCACCGAAGTTGAAGACCGCGGCGGCGAGGAAAAACCGTTTCCAGAAAGACGGGTTCATTGGCAACACCCTCGGGGGCGTATTCTATCAGGAAAGCCACCCTGCGGCCGCCCGGTTGTCCGGACCGGATGAACATGCCCTGCGGGTATGGTAGTTCTGGTCCGGTTGCCGGACATTTTCCCGTCGTGGGAGCGGATGATCATGGATAAACGGTTCAGTGTCAGACCTCTGCAGGGTATCCGGGCGGCGATGCACCTTTCGGTGAAGCCGGACGACACGGAATATTACGACCTGCTGGTCCAGGCGTTCGAGGGCGACTGGCCGGTGCGCATGGTACGCCGCCTGCGCCAGACCGAAAAGGGCAGAAAGCTGCTCCGGGACAAGCCCGATCTCGTGGGGGCCCTTGCCGACAGGGACCGTCTGCGCCGCCTGCCGGAGGGCACGCTCGGCCGGGCCTATCTGGCGTTCGTCGAGAAATACGGCATCTCCGGCGACGGCCTGAAAGACCTGCTGGAGTCGAAAGGCGCCCTCGGCCGTTACCGGGAGTTCCTCGATCCTGACGAGCTATTCGTCGCCGGCTGGCTCCGTCACACGCACGATCTCTTTCACGTACTTGGCGGCTACGGCCCCGACATGATCGGCGAGATGGGGACCCTGATCCTCACGAACACCCAGGTCCGCAACCCCGGCATGGGCTTCGCCAACGCGATTCCCCTGCTGCTCGCCCGCCTGTTCCCCAGACAGTTCCCCGTGGCCCTCGACGCCCGCGCCAGGGCCCGCCGGGCGGCCCCGCTGTTCGAGCAGAACTGGGTCGAGCTGCTGGACAGGCCTCTGGACGGCGTGCGTGCGGAGCTGGGCCTCGGCGAACCACTCCGTTACAGGCCGTTCTTCAGCCCGGCCTTCGTCCGCCAGATGAAGGAACGGCGCCGGGCCGCGGGCGGCGGCGCGGCCGTTCAGGCCTGAAACGGCCCGGAAGCTTCCCCATGCACAAGAACCGGCTCGAAGCGTTCAGCGACGGCGTACTGGCGATCATCATCACCATCATGGTGCTTGAGATGAAGGTCCCGCACGGAACCGGAGCGGAAGACCTGCGTCCGCTGCTGCCGGTTCTGCTCAGCTACCTTCTGAGTTTCATTTATATCGGCATCTACTGGAACAACCACCATCATCTTCTGCATGCGGTCCGGCACGTCAGCGGCAGCATCATGTGGGCGAACCTCCATCTGCTGTTCTGGCTGTCGCTGGTCCCGTTCGTTACCGCGTGGATCGGCGAACATCACGACGCGCACATACCGGCGGTGGCCTACGGAACGGTACTGCTGATGGCTGCCGTCGCCTACTGGCTTCTCCAGAAGGCCATCATCGCCGCCGACGGCCGGGATTCCCTGCTGGCAAAGGCTATCGGCAGGGACCTCAAGGGGAATATCTCGCCCGTGCTCTACCTCATTGCGATTGCGGCAGCCTTCCATGAGCCCTGGATATCCGATGCGATCTACGCCGGAGTCGCGCTCATGTGGCTCGTCCCGGACCGGCGGATCGAGAAAATCCTGCCGGACGCCCCGGGTCCGTCCTGAGCCTGCGGCGGCCGCCTGATCCGGCCGCCCCTCAGTTCGCCGGCTGGTTCTCCACCTTCCGCAGGATCATCTCCAGCGGGCAGAACTTCGTGAACGACGACTGGAGGAGGTTCGCGCCGACGAAGGCGGTGAACCACAGCCAGTTCGGCGAGTGGAGCTGGGAGAGCGCGAGGCTCCCCAGAACGAAGGTGCCGGCGAAGGCGCGGATCTGGTTGTCGATGGTCATGGGACTTTCTCCTGGGTTGAGGGTTTAGGGATCAGTGCTCCACCGGCGGAGCGGCGATGGCCCGCACCCGGGCCTCCCCCGCCAGCCAGTAGTATAGAATCGGTACCGTGAACCGGCTGAGCAGCGTCGCCGCCACCTCGCCGAACATGAGGCTCACCGCGAGCCCCTGGAAAATCGGGTCGAACAGCATGATGGCGCTGCCCGCCACGACGGCCGCCGCCGTGAGCAGCATGGGCCGGAACCGGAGCACGCCCGCCGAGACGACGGCCTCCCTGAGGTTCATGCCCTGCGCGATCTGGTGCTCGATGAAATCCACGAGGATGATCGAGTTGCGGACGATGATGCCCGCGCCTGCGATGAACCCGATCATCGACGTCGCGGTGAAGTAGACCCCCGTCGCCCAGTGCCCCGGCAGGATGCCGATGAGGCTGATCGGGATCGGCGCCATGATGATGAGCGGCACGAGGAAGCTGCCGAACCAGCCGACGACGAGGATGTAGATCAGCACCATTACGACCGCGAAGGCGCCGCCAAGGTCGCGGAACACCTCGTAGGTGATGAACCACTCGCCGTCCCACTTCACGACCGGGGCCTGGGTGTCCCACGGGACGTCGGCCGTCTGCTGGGCGTAGGGAATCTTCGGCCCGAGCTTCAGGATTCCGTATACGGGCGCCTCTTCGGCTCCGGCCAGCTCGGCCATCACGTAGGTCACGGGTTTCAGGTTCTTCCGGTAGAGCGTCACGCTTTCCTCGCGCCTGGGCGCGCCGATCACGTCCGCCACCTGGACGAAGCCCGATTCGAACGACGGCAGGGTCTGCCCCGCGAACGGCTTCGCGCCGGACCGTGCCTTCGCAGCGAGCGAGAGGTTCACCGGAATCTCCTCCGGATGGCTCACGTCCTTCACCGTGAGGAGCGGCGTCTCGGCGAACGTGAGCCGTCCGGCCATCGCCACCGGCTGCGCGCTGACGCCAAGAAGGCCGGCCTTCTGGTAGTCGAACGGATAGACGAGCCGTCCGCGCCCCGGCCTCAGGCTCGTGTCGAGGTCCACGACGCTGGGCTCGGCCCGGAACGCCTCCAGCACCTCGCCCGCGACCTTCCGGCGGGAAGCCTCGTCGGGGCCGTACACCTCCGCCAGCATCGTCGCGAGCACGGGCGGCCCCGGCGGGATTTCGAGCACCTTCGTCACGGCGCCGTGCTTTTCGCCGAAGGCGGAGATCACGGGCCGGAGCGAGGTGATGATGTCGTGGCTCGACACCTTCCGGGCGGATTTCTCCGACAGCACGACCTGGAGGTCGATCTGGTCGTCCCGGCCGCGCATGAACGCGTGCTTCACCATGCCGGAGAACGAATACGGCGCGGCCTCGCCGGCGTAGACCTGGACCTTGAGCACCTCAGGGCTGCCCTTCAGCAGATCCGCGGCCAGTTCGCGGCCGAGACCGAGGCTCTTCTCCAGCGGCGTCCCGGCGGGCAGGTCCGCGAGCACCTGGAACTCGCTCTTGTTGTCGAACGGGAGCATCTTCACCCGCACGTGCCGGTAGTAGACAAGACTCCCCGCCGCCACGAACAGGCCGAGGGTGAACAGCAGGAACAGGCCGCTGGCGATACGGCCGCCGAGAAGTCCTTCCATGATCCGCTTGTAGATACGGTCGAGGAGGCCCGGCTTGTCCCCGTCAGGGGATGCGCCCTTATCCTCCGGTTCAGCCTTGTGATCTTCGTGCTTCAGGAGCCGCACCGAGGCCCACGGCGTCAGGATGAAGGCCACGAACAGGGAGACGATCATGGCGAGACTCGCGCCCACGGGGATCGGCGCCATGTAGGGGCCCATGAGCCCCCGGACGAAGGCCATGGGGAGGATCGCCGCGATGACGGTGAAGGTGGCGAGGATCGTCGGGTTGCCCACCTCCGCCACGGCGTCGAGGGTCGCCCGGAGCATTCCTTTGGCGCGGTCCATCCTGAGGTGCCGCTCGATGTTCTCCACGACGACGATGGCGTCGTCCACAAGGATGCCGATGGAGAAGATCAGCGCGAACAGGGTGACGCGGTTCAGCGTGTAGCCCAGGAAGTAGTAGATCGCGAGCGTGAGCGCGAGCGTGACGGGCACGGCGATGGCGACGACGAGCGACGCCCGGAGCCCCATGAACAGGGCGATCAGCGCCGCCACGGACAGGGTGGCGATCAGGAGATGCTCGATCAGCTCGTTCGACTTGTCCTCGGCGGTGGAGCCGTAGTCGCGGGTGACGTTCATCCGGACATCCCTGGGGAGGCCCTTCGCGAATGTTTCGGCCCGCTGCATGAGCTGCTTCGACAGGGTGACGACGTTCGTCCCCTTGCGCTTGGCGAACACCAGCGAGACGGCCTGCTCCGGCTCCCCGCCCGCCTCGCGGTCCACGAGCAGCGACGCCCGGGTGCGTTCCTCGGGGCCGTCCACGACCTCGGCGACGTCGCGGATCCGCACAAGCCGGCCGCCCCGCTGGGCGACGACGAGACTGCCGATCTCGTCCACGCCGCTCAGGCGGCCGCCGACCTCGACGTCGAGGATCTCGCTCGCTCCCCAGGTCTTTCCGCCGGGGACGAGGGCGTTGTTCGTCTCGAGCGCCTGAGCGACGGCGAGAATCGAGAGTCCCCGGTCTTTCAGTTTCTCCGGATTGACGATCACCCGGATCGACCGCCGGAGTCCCCCGAGGAGTTCCACCCGGCTCAGGTCCGGCGTACTGGAGAGTTCCCGTGCGAGGGGCGCCACGAGCGTCCTCAGGCTGTAGTCGTCCCGGTCTTTCGAGCTGAAGGTCAGCGTGAGGAACGGAACGTCGTCGATGGTGAAGGCCTTCACCGACGGGGCCGTGGCGCCCGGCGGCAGCTCGGGCCTGAGGGCCATCAGCTTGTGGTGGACCTTCACGAGGCTCGGCTCCATGGGCTCGCCGACCTTGAAGCGGACCGTCACGAGGGCCCCGCTGGGCTGGCTGGCCGAGTAGACGTACTCGACGCCTTCGAGACCCCACACGGCGCGCTCGATGGGTTCCACGATCTTGCGCTCCACCTCGGGCGCCTCGAATCCCGGCGCACCCACCTGGATATCGACCATGGGGACGGATATCTGCGGCTCTTCCTCCTTGGGGGTCAGCCAGACCGCCATGAGCCCGAGCAGAAGGCTCGAGAGGGCGATCACCGGCGTCAGCTTCGAGTGGATGAAGGCCGCCGCCAGTTTCCCGGCGAATCCGGTCTTCACGCTTCCGTGTTCCGCCTGCTTCTTTTCCATGGCTTCAGTTCTCCGTCTTCGAGCCGCTGCTCAGGAAATTCTGGACGTAGAGGCCGATCCACTGGTTCTCCGCCTCGCTCCTGGCGATGACGAGATCGGCCCGCCGGGAGATGACCTCGGAGAGCTGGAGCGCGTTGATCGACCCGTTCTGGAAGAGCGTCTCGGCGATGCGGATCTGCTCGTCCGAGAGGGCCGTGCTGTCCGAGATCAGTTTCAGGTTCGTCTCGATGGCTGCCAGCGCCTCGCGCGAACGGGCGGCGGCGATCCGGTCGGAGAGGGCCTGCTGGTCGGCCCGGAGCTGGAGGGCCGCCGCCTGGAATCCGGCCTGCTCGCGGGTGCCGGCGTTCGAGGGGTTGTAGAGGCTCCACTGGAGATAGACGGCCGCGAGATAGCTCGCCTCGGTGGCCCGGCTTCCGGTGGTCATGTCGCCCTGCACGGCGAGCCCGGCCCGGGGGAGAAACCGCGCCTTTTCGGCGTCGCCGAACCTTGAAGCCGCCCTCGCCTGCTCGCGCATGGCCTCCGTCTGCTCGGACGGCGCCGCCGCGTCTGACTTCGCGCCGAGCGTTTCCGTGAGCATCTTCCGGTAGTCGCCCGGCGCAGGCTCCCAGCCCGCGGCATCGAGGCCCGCCCGTTCGGACAGCGCGACGATGGCGCTCCGCCGGGCGGCGCGGCTCCGTTCGAGGAGCCCGTGGATGCGGGCCTGCAGCGACTTGAGGCCGAGGGACCCGGCGTAGCCGACCGGGCTCGACTTCGAGCCGAGCTGGTAGCGGCGGATGAGCTGGTCCACCCGGCCGTCCAGCGCCGTGAGGGCGTCCTGTTCCGAAGCGGCCGAGAGGGCCATCGCGTAGTCGCGGGCCGCCAGGGCGTATTCCATTTTCCGGATCCCCTCGCGGGAGATCTTCGCCGCCGACACGCCGGCCACGGTGGCGTCCCGGACGGTTTCCCGCATGCCGCCTTCGTACAGGGGCAGGTCGGCGATCAGCGACGCCTTGTGGAAGAACGACGATCCGGGGTGGTTGAGCTCGGGCGGCGCGAAGTCGGCCGCGTCCGCCCGGCGCTGGCCGAGCAGCGAGAAGAAATTGAGCCCGGCGTCGTTCGTCACGTAGCCGCGCGTGTCGAGCGTGACGCTCGGGTGCCAGATCCGCTCCGCACGGTCCAGCGCCACATTCAGCCCGTCGATCTCGCGGCTCGCGGCCTGGATCGACGGGGCGGCGGTTTCGATCCGGCTCCACACGTCGCCGAACGGAAGGGGCTCCGCGGCGCGAGTGACCGGCGGGAGCACGAGCAGGGCCGGCAGGATGAGGACGGTGAGTGCCGATTTCTTCATGACTTCTCCGGTTTGCAGTAGATGCCGGCGACGGCGGAGATGAGCTCCGACGTGCGCCGGTCGGCGAGCGAGTAGATGACGTGCTGTCCGTCCCGTTCGGCCTTCACGTGGCCTTCGGTCCTGAGGCGGGCGAGAAACTGCGAGGTCTGGGCCTGCGAGAGGCCGCAGGCCTCCTCCAGCTCCTGCACGGTCGCGGGACCGTCGCACAGGCGGCAGAGGAGGCGCAGCCGCGTGGGGTGCGAGAGCCCCTTCAGCACCGCACTGACTTCGCGCGACTTGCGGTTCAGGGTTTTCAGATCGAGCTGAGCGGCTGGAGACATGGGCACCGCCTTTCCTGTCTATGAATATTACCATTAATATATATTAGTCAAGATATATTTAACCGGGCCGTGATGCTCCTGAAAAACCTGCGGGTTCAGGGGATCAGGCCGGGGATGCGGCCCGGAGCGGGAGGGTCCGCCCGGGCTGCACAGCAATCCCGTCACCGAGCGCGCCGCCGATCCAGGCTCCTCCAAAAAACTGTTGACAACAGCGGGCCGGACCGGTATTTATTATTTCAGTAATTATCAGATATTTATATTATCATTACTGTGAGGTTCGATGGCCCGGCCCAAGAAACACCCCGAAGGATCGCCCGAAGCCGCCTACCAGCGCGAACTGATCCTGTCGGCCTTTTCGGAGATTGCCAGACGTTCCGGCATTCGCGCCGTTGTAATGGCCGAGCTCGCCTCGGAACTCCGGATGAGCGCAACCACGCTTTACCAGCAGTTCAAGTCGAAGGACGAGATCGTCATGGAGCTGGTAAAGCGCTGGGCCGACGATGTGGCCAAATGGGAGTCCGCCACGCCTCCCGGTACAGGGTCGGCCGCAGACGGACTTCTTTACTGGTCCGATGCCTGGTCCGGCGCCGTTGCCCGGTACGCTCCCGCATTCTGGGACGACCTGAAGAGAGACCATCCGAAGGCCTACTCCATTTTCCGGGAACGTCTGGGCGAATGGAAACGTCTGGGGGCGGCACGGCTTCGCCCGTTCATCCGCGAAGGGCTGAACCCGGACATGGCGCTCGCCACACTAAACCTGATTCTGGAGAACGCTCCGAAGCCCGAGATCAGCGAGAGTCTCGGGATTTCCCGCAAGGAAGCCATCGAAACGGCGATCGCGATCTGGGCACGCGGAGCACTCGTCAGTCCCGGAAAGATAAGGGCACTCAAACCGCCGGCGAAAGAGCCCGGAACCGGCCCGGACGAAAGGGGAAGATGAACATGGCATTCAACCGCAGGCAGAAGACCCAGGGCAGCGAACGGCGGGATTACATCTCCGGAGCGAAGGCGTTCCTCACGTGGATCGTCAACCCCGTGAGCGAGCATGGCGCGGCCCAGAATTTCAGGATGATCTACGCCATGGCGGGTCCGAACTTCCGGCAGATGGTCGAGGAGATGCGCTGTCATCCCGAAGGCCGCCGCGTGCTGACTGACCGTCCGGACCTCTGCAGGGCGCTGAATGATTTTCCGTCCCTGCGGAAACTGCCTGAAGGCAGCATGGGCCGCCAGTATTGCGACTTCATGAGCGGGCCGGAGATCATCCCCGGCTACGTGCTGGGAGGTCTCGCCTACAAGGACGGCGCGTTCGACAGGCTCAACTGGCCCGAAGACACCAAATGGCTGGTCGAGCGCGTAGGCAACACGCACGACCTGACGCACATGCTCTCCGGCTACGGTTCGGATTTTCCGGGCGAAGCGCTCAATATCAATTTCAGCATGGGCCTCTATGCGGGCAGCCAGGGATATTCCGCGGCCAGACTTGCCGCGGAGGGGTTCGCCATCGTCTCGGGGCTGGCGATTCAGCCCGTGTGCGGGCAGAAGATGTGGCGCCATTACATGCGCGAGGCGTACGAACGGGGAGCCGCTTCATCCCGGAAGATCCCCTTCCACTGCGTGTACCTGGAAGAACTCCTGCCGCTGCCGCTCGAGGAAGTGCGCGAGCGCCTTGGAGTCCCGCCGGCTGAAAATCCGTCGATGCTCAACAACGGGACCGCCGGCTGGGCCACCACCTATCTTGCCAGGCAGATGGCCAACGGCTTCGGTGCGATGAATGGGGCCATGGAACGCATCCGCCACACGAAAGTCATGGTGGAGGCGGGGATACCGGTGAAGGCCATCATGAGTGCCAGCCCCAAAGATGCAGACCGCGCCCGGGAACTGTTCTATCAGGGCGCCGGCAAGGATACCGTCCTGCGCACGCTGGGGGCCTGAAAACAATCCTGCGACCGAAGCTGCCGGACCCGGTCGTGGAGGAGCTCCACCCCGAGGAGGCGAGGCGATCACTGCAAATGCGGGATAATCCGCGAAGGAAACGGGCGCGACGGGGCGTCCGGGACCGGATCGAGCTGAGCGGCTGGAGACATGGGCACCGCCTTTCCTGTCTAGTAATATTATTATTAATATATATCAGTTAAGATATATTTTCGCCGTGAAGGAAACCCCGAAAACCCCCGTGAAAACATGGGGTTGGCGGACAGCTCACCTCCCTTCCGGAATTGCTTTCAACCCTAGGGGCAACTGGTTCAAATTCCATAGTTACGGGCCCGGCAAATCCCGTTATTCTATTGAAATTAGTAATGTTTTCAGCCCCGGCCGGCAGGGTCCGCTCCGGCGCAGACCGGACGGGCGGGAACCAATGACTCTTGCTTCTATCGTTGCTTCATTGCGAACGGCCTTCCTGAGGCCGCCGGTGCTGGACACCGAGGAGCGGACGTTTGAGGCCACCCGCTTCTTTTACGCCGCCTGGGCGATTGTCGGTGTCGTCTCGTTCTTTCTCATCCTGATGATTGCCGTTCAGCCGGACACGGCTCCCCGGCGTGCCGTTTCCATCCTGACGGTCTGCATGCTGGGCCTCGGTCTCCTGCAGGTGAACCGGGCCGGATGGCCGAGGACGGCCGGCGCGCTGATCATTGCCGGGCTCACCGCCCTCCTGACCCAGAGGACCCTGACATCGGGGGGAATCGCCGCCTCCGCAACCTCCCTCTATATCGTGATCGTCATGCTGGCCGGACTCCTGCTCGGGGAAATCGGCGGCGTGATCGTCGCAGCCCTCTGCATCGGAGTCGTTTACTGGATCATGACCGTTACCGCCGCCGGCGCTCTTCCGCCGCCGGAGATGCACTACACCCATTTCACGATGATGCTTTTCGTCGTCATGGCGATCTGCTGGGCCGTGACCGTCCAGCAGCTCGTCGCCTGGTCGCTCAGGCTGATGCTGAGCCGGGCCCGGAGGGAGGCGGACGAGCGGCACGAGGCCCAGCTCCGGCTCCGGCTGGCGCTGGACGCGGGCGGGATCGGAGTCTGGGACTGGAATCCGGCGACGTCGGAAATTACCGCCGACGAACACACCTTCCGGCTTCACGGGCTCCCTCGGGCCGGCGGCGAACGGATCAGCCTCGAAGCATGCCTCGCCACGGTGCATCCGGACGACCGCGTGCAGCTCCGGGCGGCGATTCTCAATGCCGGCCACCAAAAGCCCGACTTCAAGGTCGGGTTCCGGGTTGTCATGCCGGATGACAGCGTCCGCTACCTGGAGTGTTCCGGGCTCGCGGAAACCGGGCGGAACGGGCAGCCCGGACGGGTCGTCGGCATCCACCGCAACATCACGGCCGAAAAGGAAGCCGAGCAGCAGAATCTCATGCTCCTGCACCGGCTCCGGGAGCGGCTGAAGGAGCTGCAGCTGCTCCATCAGGCCGCCCGGCTGTTCCAGCGGGGGAACCCGTCTCTGGAGCTGCTGTTCCAGGAACTGGTCCTGCTCATGACGGCCGCCTGGCAGTATACCGAATGCTGCGAGGCCCGGATCGTCTTCGGCGATCTCGACGTCTGCACCCCGGGCTGGAAAGAGACCAAATGGAAGCAGGAGGCCGTCGTCAGGACCGCCACCGGCCCGGCCAGGATCGAGGTGGTGTACACCCAGCAGCGGCCCATGGCCGACGAGGGCCCGTTCCTGAAAGAGGAGCGGGTGCTCCTCGGGTCCCTTGGGGAACTGCTCGTGTCGTTCCTGGACCTCCGGGCCCACCAGCAGAACCTCGAACGGCTTGTCGAGACCCGGACCCAGGAACTCGCCGCCAACCTCGAGCAGCTGAAAAAACTCGAGCAGCTCCGGGACGATCTCGTCAAGATGATCGTGCATGACCTGCGGACACCGCTCACGGTCCTGAACGGGTACCTCTACCTGCTGCGGCCCCATGTGGGCAGCGAAAACGCGGATATCCTGGCGCAGGCCGTCTCGGGCGCTGAAACCCTGCAGCGGATGACGAATACCCTGCTCGACGTCAGCCGGCTGGAATCGGGCCGGATGCCGCTCGAGGCGGCCCCCTGCGACCTGTCGAAACTGGCGGAAGGGGTCAGTTCCGCCCTGCTTGCGATGGAGCCGGGACGTGCGATCGAGGTCCGTCATCCGGGCTCCGTGCAGGCCGTCTGCGACGCCGGACTGATCCGCCGGGTGCTGGAGAACCTGATCAGCAACGGGATCAAGCACACGCCGTACGAGGAACCGGTGGCGGTGGAGATCAACCCCCTGCCCGCTTCCGTGAGGATCGCCGTCCGCGACCGGGGTCCCGGAGTGCCGGAGCATCTGCGGGAGCGGATCTTCGAGAAATTCGGCGCGGTGACCGTGCGGAAGGAAAAGTCGTTCCACTCCGCCGGACTCGGGCTCGCCTTCTGCAAGCTCGCCGTCGAAGCCCACGGCGGATCGATCGGCGTCGACAGTGCCGAACCCCGGGGAAGCGTTTTCTGGTTCGAGATTCCGCGTGAGCGGCGGGCCCCGGCGCCTGCGCCCGGATCAAGGCCCTGACCGGCCCGGCGGCCCGATTTCCCGGCGGATTACACGATTACGTCGGTCCCCCATATCTGCCGCCGCAGAATTGAGAAAAGCGCGGATTCCGGTCAGAAACGGGCGTCACCCATGCCGGTATGTATCTCCCGATGAAAAGCCGTGCTGTCATCCGCTTCGCCGCTCTGGTCCTGTTGCTGGGGCCGATTGCTCCGGTCCGGGCCGAGACTGCCAGGACTGCGACGGGATGCAGGTCCATAACGGTCTATACCCGGCCGGGCTGCCCGCACTGCGCCGCCGCCCGGACCTTTCTGGACGAATTCTCCCAGCGGCACCCCGAAGTGAGAGTCGAGTATCTGGATATTACGGCCAACGCCCTGACGCTGGAGAGGTTCCGGGAACTGTCGGCGAACGCCGGAGTCGATCCGCCGGGCGTGCCGACCTTCGATATCTGCGGTGCCGTCATTGTGGGCTTCGGGAATGCCGGTACGACAGGCCTTGAGATCGAGCAGGCGGTCGAGCCCCCGGCTCCGGCGGAGATGCCGCCAGGCGGGGAGCCGCCTGACAGCCGGGGCGATACCATCGAGATCCCGTGGATCGGGACCCTTTCCGCAGGAAACCTCGGGATGCCGCTGTTCACACTCGTCATCGGGCTCATCGATGGGTTCAATCCGTGCGCCATGTGGGTGCTGCTGTTCCTGCTCTCGCTGCTGGTGAACCTGAAAAGCCGCCGGAAGATCCTGCTGGTGGCCGGAACCTTCGTGACGGTGAGCGGGCTGGCCTACCTGGCCTTCATGGCCGCGTGGCTGAACGTGTTCCTGCTGGCGGGTTTCTCCCGCCCCGCCCAGATCGTGCTCGGACTGGTCGCCGGGGCGATCGGTCTCGTGCATGTCAGGGATTCGCTGAAACCCGGATCAGGAGTTTCCCTCTCCATACCGGAGGCCGCGAAACCGGCCATCTATTCCCGTGTGCGCCGGATCGTTCAGGCCGACAACCTCTGGGGGGCGCTCGCGGGCGCAGCCGTACTGGCTGTGCTGGTCAATCTCGTCGAACTGCTCTGCACCGCCGGACTTCCCGCCCTCTACACCCACGTCCTCGCCGGGCAAGGCTATTCCGTGTGGGTTCGCTACGGCTATCTCGTCCTTTATATCGCAGCCTACATGTTCGACGACGCCCTGATGGTGGCGCTGGTTGTCATCACCCTGGACCGGCACAAGCTACAGGAGCGGGAAGGACGCTGGCTCAAGCTGCTGAGCGGAGCCGTCATCCTGATTCTTGGCGTGCTGCTGATCTTCAGGCCGGAGTGGCTTTTCTGAATCTGATGTCCTGACGACTGGCACGGGTGACTCAGGTCATGTCGGTGGAATCCCGGAATCGATACCGTAAAAGGGAAGCGGGAGGATCTGCCGCAGATGAAAGTGGTCATTCTGGGTGCCGGGATCGCAGGGCACGTCGCCGCCCAGCGGCTGCGGCGGTGGCTGCCGCCGGAACACTCCGTTCATGTCATATCCCCGAAGCCCGACTGGAACTGGATTCCGTCCAACATATGGGTCGGTGTCGGCCGGATGAAACCGGAGCAGACCCTCGTGCCACTGGCGCCGCTGTACCGGAAACTGGGAATCGAATTCACGCAGGCCAGGGCGGCCGAAATCCATCCAGAAGGCGGCGTGGATGCAGCGGGTCCTTATGTGGCCGCCGAATCGACGCTTCCGGAAAGCGCCGGCAGGCGCGAGATCGTTCCATACGACTTCCTGATCAATGCCACGGGGCCGAAGCTCAACTTCGCGGCCACCCCGGGGCTGGGACCTGACACCGGAAATTCGGTTTCCGTCTGCACTGCCGATCATGCGGCCCACGCGGCGAGAGAGTTCCTGGCCGCCGTCGAGCGCATGAAGGGCGGACAGAAGCAGACATTCGTGGTAGGAGTCGGTCACGGCAACTGCACCTGCGAGGGGGCTGCCTTCGAGTACGTGTTCAACGTCGAGTTCGAGCTCCGCCGCCACGGAGTCCGCGACAGGGCGCGGATCATTTATCTGACCAACGAAGCCCAGATCGGCGATTTCGGTGTCGGCGGGCTCCACCTGAAAATGGGCGGTTACGTCACGCACAGCAAGGTTTTCGCCGAATCGCTGTTCTCCGAGCGTGGCGTCGAATGGATCAGCGGCGCCCACGTTCACCGTGTGGAGAAAGGCCGCCTCCACTACGAAACGCTGACCGGGGCCGAGGGCGCCCTCGGGTTCGATTTTGCCATGCTGCTGCCGCCGTTCCGGGGCGTCGATCTGAAGGCCTTCGCGAAGGACGGAACCGATCTGACGGCAAAGCTGTTCGCACCGAGCGGTTTCATGAAGGTGGATGCCGACTACACACCCAAGCCCTACGAGGCGTGGAAGGCGGCCGACTGGCCGCAAACCTACCAGACGCCGGAATATCCGAACGTATTTGCCGTCGGGATCGCCTTTGCCCCGCCGCATCCGATCTCGCACCCCCGGACCAGCCCGAAGGGAACGTCGATCACCCCGGCACCGCCCCGCACCGGCATGCCTTCGGGCGTGATGGGTGTGGCGGCGGCGATGACGGTCCGGGACCGGATCCTGGTCAAACCCGATGCGCCCGCCCACCGTGCGTCGCTGGCGAAGCTCGGGGCCGCCTGCGTGGCCTCGGCCGGGACCGGGATCCTGAAGGGATCGGCCGCTTCCATGACGATGTATCCGGTCGTTCCCGACTACGAGCGGTTCCCCGACTATGGCCGCGAACTGGCCTCGACTTTCGGCGAGATCGGAAGCGCAGGTCACTGGATCAAGCGGATCCTTCACACGATGTTCGTCTACAAGGCGAAAGGCCGCCCGCTGTGGTGGCTCATTCCGGAGTGACTTCGATGCAGAACCCGGACCCGCGCACGCTCCCCGAGAATCTGGTGCCCGAGAGCACGCTTCACGCACCGAAGCCCACCCGCTTCACCCTGTTCCTCCGGCAGTTCCTGCCCTGGCAGCTTTTCCGTTTCGTCGTTATCAATCTCAAGATGTTCCGGATGATCGGCAAGGGGCACGAATAAGTTCCGGCGGAGCATTGCGGCGGACCCCGGCGCCTGCACCCGGATCAAGGCCCTGACCGGCCCGGCGGCCGGGCCGGTAGAACTCAGTCCCGGCGGTCTTCCGGCGCCGCGTGCATCCGGCTCGAGGACG
This sequence comes from uncultured bacterium, assembly GCA_964621525.1. Classification (GTDB taxonomy): domain Bacteria; phylum JAGRBM01; class JAGRBM01; order JAGRBM01; family JAHCIT01; genus CAZMGV01. The sequence continues at coordinate 1,497 of CAZUMS010000027.1, read as the reverse complement.
CCATGGACAGCCCCGACAGCACGCCCGCCAGCACGAAGGCGGTCACAAAACCGCGGGTGCCGCCGATGGCGCTGTAAACCGCCGTGAGCAGCGTGATGCCGATGGCCGCGCCAACGGTCGCCGACAGCCGGTTCGCGGCGGAGGCGACGCCGAGGTGCTCGTGCTCGACAGAGTTCGAGACTGCCGTGGTGAGGGACGGCAGGGAGAGTCCGTTGCCGACGCCCTGCAGGAGCAGCCCCGCTCCGACGATCCAGACGGCGGACGTGGCCGCGCCTGAGGCCAGGAGTAGCAGCGCGCAGACGGTGACGAGACAGCCGGTCATGGCGGCCGCACGCTCGCCGAATTTCATGCCGAGGCGGCCCCCGGCGGGCGACGACACACTCAGCGAGAGGGTCCGGATCAGGACGATTCCCGCCGCCGCCGAAGCCGAGAGGCCGAACTGGCGGATCAGCAGCATCGGCGCGAGCACCATGGCGCCCATGAACGCGGCGTTCTGGAGCGCGATGGCCGTCATCGGGGCGGAGAAGTTCCGCAGCCCGAAGAACCGGAGCGGCAGGAGCGGCGCCTCGGCCGTCCGCTCGATGCGCTGGAACATCCAGATGCCGGCGAGCCCGGCGGCGAAGGCGAACCAGATCCACGGCGATCCGAAACCGAAATCCTTGACCTCGCCGATGGCGAACATGAGCCCGCCCACCCCGGCGGCGAGCGCCAGCGCGCCGGGGACGTCGAACTTCACGGGCCGGCGGCCGGTCTCCGGAAGCACGAACCCGGCGAACAGCCAGGCGGCAAACGAGAGCCCCGTCTGGATCATGAACACGATGCGCCAGCCGAACAGGTCGATCAGCGGGCCGCCGGCCACAAGCCCGATGGCCGGGGCCGCCGCCCCGGTCATGCTCCACCAGCCCATGGCCCGTACCCGGTCCTTCTGGGGGAAGGCGGTAAAGAGCAGTGCCATGGAGGTGGGCTGGGTCGCCGCCCCCACGACGGCCGAGAGCGTGCGGAAGGCGATCAGCGAGAACGGGTCCCAGGCGAAGGCCGACAGGAGCGCGCAGGCCGTGGAAAAGCCGAACCCGGTCATGAACACCCGCCGGTGGCCGTAGAGGTCGCCCATTTTCCCGAGCAGCGGGATGGCGACGGCAGAAAAAAGCATCGGGGCGGTGACGACCCAGGCGATCGTCGTCTCCTGCGTGCGGAACTCCGCCGCGATCGTGGACAGCGAGACCGAGAGAATCGTCACCGGGAAGGTGGTGGCGAACATCCCCGCCAGCGCCGCCGCGAGCACCCAGGCCGGGTAGTTGCCCCCGCTCTGGAGCCGCCGGACGGCCCGGAGCCGAAGGCTTGTGCTCTCATCGGTCTCGGCGGCCCCACCGGGAATGGATACAGCGGCTTGTGCGTCGGACATAAGCGGTGCGGAACGCTCCCGGAGGTTCAGGGAAGAAAACTGGCGGAGAGTGAGGGATTCGAACCCTCGGTACGGCAATTAAACCGTACAACGGC
>CAZUMS010000026.1:0-54798 GCA_964621525.1 uncultured bacterium | reverse complement strand
TAGCGCCGACTACACAGGTAATGCTCCTGGTGTGGTGGTTTTTAACGGCAGCGAATTTGCCGGTATTTTCGGTGACAACGATACATTTGGGACTTTCTCCGGCGAGGCCGAAGACGATGGCGTCGATGCATGGGAAATCGGGGATGGTGCCATCGATATCAGCCTGACCATCAATGTACCGATACCGACGCTCACACCGACGGTCGAGGAAGTTGTGGATCTCGAAGGCACGACCAATCCGGAGACCCCGTATCTGTTCCCGCTGGTGGTGGATGACAACCTGATTTTCAATGCAGGTTTTGTCGCAGAAAGCGAAGATTACGAATTCACTGCCACGTTCGGGGGGGCGACCAGTAACTGCCCCGGCGAAATTTCGGTCGAGTAGTCATCCGGTCTGAAACGGAGTTTGACGGGCCGGTTTCCGGAAGCGGAGACTGGCCCGCTCTCTTCTAGTCCTGACGATTCCGTCACCAGGCCGTTACGGGCAACCCGGATTTTCCGCTAGGCCCCGGCAAAGGTTGTGGGTATACTTATTCTATTAACAAGGGGGACCGGCGCTCAAAAGCGCCCAGTAGAACTGGAATCACCGGGACCTGTGCCCGGCTCCAGCACCCCCGGAGAAACGGTCTATTCGAGTGACGGCGATACCGCTTCGGATCTATTCGGATTTTCTCTGTCCGTACTGCTACCTCGCCGAAAAGCAGCTTGACCGCCTGCGCGGCGACTACGAGATCAAAACCACCTGGATCGGTTTCGAGCTTCATCCGGAGATTCCTCCGGCAGGACTCAGGGCGGGGGCGTTGGGCTCGGCCTCTTTCGCTGGTCTCTGGAAGCAGGTTGAGCAGTCGGCCCAGGAATACGGAATCGAAATCCGTCCGCCGGCAATCATGCCGAACACGCACCTCGCACTGGAAGCCGTTCTGGAGCTTGGCGATACCCCTGTGGGCGAGAAATTCCGCGGCCGGGTGTTTGACGCTCTTTTCCTGGAGAACCGCGATATCGGCAGCCAGTCCGTGCTGCTGGATATCGCCGGGCAATGCGGAGCTGATGTCGCCAAGCTCCGTCAGGCGCTCGACGAGCGCGTTCATTTCGACAAGGTCGAGGAGAACCGGGAGGCCGGCTACGATGAACTCGTGACCGGTGTTCCGACAATCCTCGTCGGGGGCATGAGGGCTTTAGGAGTGCAACCGCTCGACGTTTATCGCGGGCTGTTCGACCGGTCGGCCGGTCTGAAACCGGACTGACTTCGGATACCCGGCAGATACCGGCAGCGGCTCCCACAGGGCCGTTCCCGCCGGGCGGTTGCGGAGGTCTCTGCTCTTTGAAATTTTACGTGCTGGACACGAACGTCCTTCTGTTCGACCCAACGGCCATCTCGAAGTTCGCTTCCGAGTACGTCGTCATTCCGATCACGGTCGTCGAGGAACTCGACACTTTTAAGCGCGACCAGACGGAACTCGGCCGCAACGCCCGCATGGTCATGCGATACATGGACAGTCTGCGGGCAAAGGGGCTGCTCTCCCACGGGGTGGACCTGGACGGGGGCGGTAAGTTCATCGTCGCCGTCGGGTTCGAGACCGATCTCCGGCTGCTGCCGGACGATCTCGACAATCATAAGGCGGACAACCGCATCCTCTCGGTGGCGCTCGCCATCCAGCAGGGAAATCTCTTTGCCCAGTTCTCGGCCCGCGAGACGATGCTGCTGCGGGAGTCGCGGCCGGACGTGCATGTCATTTCCCGCGATGTGAACCTCCGTATCAAGGCGGATGCACTCGGCCTGAAGGCGGTGGACTACCAGGTGGGGCCCGCCCGGGATCTCGAAAACCTCTACCGGCGGCTCCGGCATCTCGAAGTCGAACCCGACGTGATCGACCGGCTCTACCGCGAGGGGCAGCTTCATTATGAGCTTGGAGAAGGACAGCCGCCGTTCGACCCCAACGAGTGCATTGTCCTGACGGACAAGCATGTGCCCAGCCATTCGGCACTCGCCCGGCACCGGGAGAACGGCTCGAGCGGCCTGTTCCTCGTGAAACCGCCCAAGGATGCCGTGTGGGGTGTCCGGCCCCGGAACCGCGAGCAGGTATTCGCCATGGATCTCCTGCTGGACGACCGGATCCAGCTCGTGACCCTCGTCGGCAAGGCGGGTACCGGAAAGACGCTGCTCGCCATTGCCTGTGCCCTTATGCGCACGGCGGACGACCATCGCTACCAGAAACTGCTTGTCTCCAGGCCGATCTTCCCGCTGGGCCGCGACCTCGGCTTCCTGCCGGGCGATGTGGACGAGAAGCTCAAACCCTGGATGCAGCCCATTTTCGACAATGTCGAATACCTGCTCTCGGCCGATTCCGAATCGCCGTCCGAGAAAAAACGGGGTGGCGATTACATGCGGGGCGGCCAGAAACGCCGCCGATATCAGGACCTGATCGACCTCGGCATTCTGGAGATTGAACCGCTCACCTACATTCGCGGCCGGACGATCCCGCACCAGTTCGTGATTGTGGACGAGGCGCAGAACCTCACCCCCCATGAGATCAAAACGATCCTCACCCGGGCAGGAGAGGGCACGAAGATCGTGCTCACGGGCGATCCCTACCAGATCGACAATCCCTACGTGGACTCGCTCTCCAACGGGCTCACCTATGTGATCGAGAAGTTCAAGGGGGAGCACATTGCCGGGAACGTGGTCCTGACCCAGGGTGAGCGGAGTGAACTGGCCGAAAAGTCAGCGAACCTGCTGTAGAAGCCCCTTTGCCGTTTCCCTGCCTTCGGGATAGATAACCGGTCCGGGGAGTGAGACATCTTATGAGTCTGAGGAAACTGGCCGGTCTGGCCGTATTGGCGCTTGCTCTGGGCGGTTGCGGAAGCGACAAGAAGATATTCGTTCCGCTGGAGGTTGTCGTGCAGGGCGTGAGGCCCGGCGGCGTTGTGGATCCTGTGCCGGAGATCCAGCAGTTCACGTCTGACATCGGGTTCAAGTTCCGGATCGATCAATTCTACCTTGCCATCCAGTCGGTGGCACTCCAGCCGTGCGATGCCGGCGATGCCGGGGAGAACGGGATTATCCAGTCGGAGGGTGTGGCGACGCTGCTGAACAGCAGCGAGGCTCCGCTCGATTTTGGAACTTACGAGGTGGCTCCCGGCGATTACTGCTATCTCAGGGTCAATCTTGGACCAGCGGGCAGCACCCCGTCCGACGCTCCGGAGGGAACCGACATTTCCGGCACGTCGGTATTCTACACAGGCCAGGTGACACCACCCGCCGGTCTGCCGGGCGTTCCACCCATTACCCGGAACATCGAGGCCGGGTCCTGCGTGAACTATTCGTACCTGATCCCGATCGCGGGCGATGACCGGCGGATCAGCGAGGAGCCGGGCCATACGACCTCGCTTCGCCTCGTGTTCGATCTCGTAACGGCGTACAACAATTACAACCCCGGTCCCGGAATCCTTCCGCTGGATTCGGCACCGGTGGAATGTTCTCTGGCCGAGACCTTCACTCTGCCCGGCTCGGGGCTCTGGACGATCGAAGCCACCCGCAGCGAACAGGAAGTCGAGGCCCCTCCGGCCGAATAGTTCCGGGGCGTTTCTCCGGCTTTTAGTCCGCGATGGCCCGCTTGAAGGCCGGGCGCTCAGTAAGCGTCTTTACGTAGGCAACGAGATCGGGGTTGTCGTTCAGGAGCCCCATCGCCTTGGACCACTGGAGAATGGAACCGATCACCACGTCGGCGACGGAGAATTTCCCGCCAGCGATAAACTGCTTGCCCGAGAGAGCCTTCGAAATCACGTTCAGGATAGTCTGGTAACGGACCTTCGCGGCGTCGAGGGCGTTCGGGTCGCGCTTCTCGGGCGGCAGCATCACCTGATGCTGGAATACGGTGGTAACGACCGGCTCCATGGTCGCCATGCCGAAAAAGATCCACTGGTAGTATTCGGCCCGTGCGGGCGTTCCGGGAGCGGGGGCAAGGCCCTTGTCCGGGAACTTGTCCGCCAGGTGCATGCAGATCGCGGCGGATTCGAAAATCGGCTGGTCGCCGTCCTTGAAGGCGGGTACGGCACCCAGTGGCTGGATGGCCATATATTCGGGCTTCTTGTGGTCGCCGGCGGCCATGTTGATTCGTTCGATTTCGTACGGGACGCCCAGTTCTTCCAGAACCCAGCGCGGGCGGGTCGAACGGGTCCGGGGTGCATAGTAAAGCTTGAGAGCCATGGCGGTATTACCTCTGGGATGAACAGGATACCGGTTTCGTGCCCGTGCTCCGCCACCAAGTCAACGGGACCTGCCCGGTTGCCAGCTGCCTGGAGTTCGGTCAGGTAGCGGCCGGAGGCTGAACGGGTGCCCACAGCAGACAAGGATATCGGCTGGCTGGTCCGGCTCCGGTGGGGAGCCGTGGCGGGCCAGCTTGCGGCCATGGCCGCCGTGCGGTTCCTGCTCGAATCCAGCGTGCCGGTCGTTCCGATCGCGGCCGTGATCGCCGTGACGCTCGTTTCAAACCTCTGGCTGTACAAGGTCTCCGGAGGGGGCGGGGCAGAAGCGATCACCGGATGGGTGATGGCCCTCGATATCCTGCTACTCACGGTTCTTCTCTACTGGACCGGCGGGCCGGGAAACCCGTTCAGTGTCCTCTACCTCGTCCACGTCACCCTGTCGGCCGTGATGCTTACGCCCCGGTGGACCTGGAGTCTCGCGCTCATGTCGGCTGCGGGCTTCGGATTCCTGTTCTTCCATCATGTGCCGCTCGAAGCATTCGATCATTCCCAGCACATGGGTATGGACCATGCCGGTCATGGGGGCCACGAAGGCTACGAGATGCACGGAAGTGATACTTTCTCCCTGCACCTTCAGGGCATGTGGTTCGCTTATGTCTGTGCCGCAGGACTGATCGCGTGGCTTGTGCTCGCGGTTTCGGAGCAGCTCCGACGGAGAGAGCGTGAACTCGCCGCCGCCCGGGATCTCGCCGCCCGGAACGAGAGGCTTGCTTCGCTTGCTACTCTGGCCGCCGGTGCCGCCCATGAACTGGGTTCCCCGCTCGGTACCATCGCCATCGCCGCCGGAGAACTGGAACGGAGCCTTGTCGTATCGAAAGCCGGGCCGGAACTCGTGGCCGATGCGGCCCTGATCCGGGCGGAGGTTAAGCGCAGCCGCCGGATACTGGATGCGCTTGCGGAACAGGCGGGCGCTCCGGCCGGGGAAGCTCCGTCGCTGATCGCCGCGGAGGAACTCCTCAGGCGCGCAGCCGAGGGAGTTGGAGGGAATCAGGTCCGTTGGACTCCGGGAGCTGGCGCGATTGAAGTTCCGGTAAACGGAGTAATCCAGGCAGTCCGGAATCTGGTGAAGAATGCCATCGATGCATCACCCGCCGGCGCGTCCGTCGAGGTAACTGCCGGAACGGGCCCGGACGGCCGCTTCATTATCGTCGTGACGGACCAAGGCGAAGGAATGTCTCCAGAAATCCTGAGCCGTGCGGGAGAGCCGTTCTTCACGACGAAGCCCGAAGGAAAGGGTATGGGGTTGGGCCTTTTCCTTGCCCGCTCGGTGGCCGAGCGCTTGAACGGCAGCCTGAAAATCGAGTCGCAGCCGGGCCGCGGTACGGTGGTGCGCCTTGAATTCCCGGCGGCAGAAGGACACACGGGTGGCCGATGAATGCCGAAGCCCGCACTCTGCTCATCGTTGACGATGACGAACCGCTTCGCACGCGGATGGCGAAGGCGTTCGCAGTCCGGGGATACGAAATCCGGACAGCCACCGGGCCCGTGGAAGCGGTCCGGCTGGCGGAGGCTGACTCGCCGGAGCTGGCGCTTGTGGACCTCCGGATGCCGGACGGCAGCGGCCTGGATCTTGTAAAGGCACTGCTCGAAATCGACCCGGCGACCCGGATCGTGGTGCTGACCGCATATGGCAGTATCGCTACGGCGGTCGAAGCGGTAAAGCGGGGCGCGGTGCATTACCTCACGAAGCCCGCCGACGTGGACGAGATCGCTGCGGCTTTCGACCGGCGTGACGGTGATCCTGATCTGAAGCCGGACAGCGATGTTCCATCACTGGCTCGCGTGGAATGGGAGCACATCAACCGGGTGCTTTCAGACTGCGGCGGGAATGTTTCAAAAGCGGCCAAATTGCTCGGCGTCCACCGCCGGTCTCTCCAGCGAAAGCTGGCCAAGTTCCCCGTCCAGCGCTGAAACCCTGCGACTTCCGGGGTGCGACAATTTGCCGCATTCTCCCCCCTGTCCCTGTCCGGTAAACCCCGTGCCGATGGCGCGGTCCTCTGTATTAATCCTGCTGCTGGCCTGTCTGGCTCTCGTTCCGGAAAGGGCGTCCGCCTGCGCTACCTGCGCATGCGGCGATCCGACGCTCACCCTGTTCGGCAGCGAAAAGCCGTTCGAAGGGCGAATCCGGGGGACGTTTGAATATCGCCATCGCCGGGAAATCTCCGGAATTTCGGGTGTTAACAGGCAGGAAGTGACTGAAGACCGCTTTACGCTGGGGGCCGCCTGGGCACCCGTTGAGGCTCTGGTGCTGGGACTCCAGATTCCGGCCGTCCGGAAGAACCTTGTGCAGCCGAATCTGGCGGAGGAAACCGCTTTCGGCGTTGGCGACATCGACGTGAATGCCCGGTACTTTATCTGGGGACTTGAGGCACGGCCTTCCCGGCATCTCGTGGCGGTGACGGCTGCCCTGCGCCTGCCCGTGAGCCAGAGCGCGGATGATTCAGCGGGCGCGCCGATGCCGGTCGAGGCGCAGCCGGGTGTTGGAGCCTGGGCCGGAGGGCCGGGACTCTGGTACGGTTACTTCCGGGACCCGTGGTCCGCCTACGTAACGGTGAACATTCAGCTCTTTGCCGAGGGACGCCAGAGTTACGAGCCCGCTACGGCCGTACTTACCAGCACGGCGGTCCAGTATCAGTTTGTACCCCAGGTTGCCGTACAGCTCGGTCTCGACATGCGCTGGAGCGGAAAGGACGAGGAGGGCGGAACCGTCGTTCCGAATACCGGTGGGTCAGTGCTGTTCGTCTCGCCGGCCATCGTGGCAAGTCCGATGGAGGATCTCGTTTTCCAGGCAGTTCTCAGAATCCCGGCGGCGGACAGCCTCCGGGGCGATCACAAGGAAGGTCTCAATGTGCAGGGAGGTATCGTCTATGACTTCGGTTCGTAAGGTGCTGGCAGGGGTTATGCTCGCCGCCGCGGCAGGATGTTCCAGCTCCACGGAAGGCATCGAACTTGAGCTCGGTCTCATCGTTCACGGCTCGGAACCGTCGCCGGCCCATGTCCGGCACGGGGGCAATTTTCACGCAGACCCGTTCGAGAACGACGAAGGATTCACGGTGGATATCGAGAAGGCCTATTTCGTCGTGACCGGAGCCGAACTCGTTGCCTGCGAGGCAACAGCGCTACTGCCCAAATGGCTATCGTTCACCGGAATTGCCCATGCCCACACGGAAACGACCCCGACGAAGAGCGGCGTTCCCTATGTGATTGATGCCAGCGAATCCGTCGAAGAACCGGCCGCCATCGGAACCATAACGCCGCCTCCAGGCCGTTACTGCACGGCGAAAATCACCATCGGTCCGGCCGATGCCGATGCAGAAGGCCTTCCGGAAGAGGGTCCAGAACTGGTGGGCAAGAGCCTTTATCTTTCAGGCGTCTGGGGAGGCAGCAGCACTCCGTTCGTCTTCGAAAGCGACGATACGGTAGTCGCGACCCTGACCTTCACTGACGAAGACGGCAATCCGTCTCCGCTCGTTCTGGAGGATCCGGCCGGTGCGTCCGTGACGGTCGGTGCGGTGTACGACACCTGGCTGGATGGAGTCGATTTCGATTCCATGACGCTGGATCAGCAGGTTGCGGCCGCACTCGCCTCGGTGGCGGACTCGCTGCAGCAGTTCCACGGGGAAGCCGGCGGGCACGAGCACTGATTCAGGCGCCGGCGAACTCGTTGTTCGACATCAGGATGCGGATCCAGTCCATCTCTTTCCGCATGATCCGGCGGCCCTCGCTCACCGCCCAGTCGATCTGGGCGCGGGGCGGGATCAGGTTGAGCGGGGAGAGGGTCTTGGGGAACTCGATGATGGCTCCCGCATAGGGCCGGTTCAGGGCCACCTGGAGCTGGATGATCCGCATGATGCCGTGGAGCAGCAGGTCCTGGGTGAACTTCGGCGCGAAGCAGTCGAAACCGAGGATAAAGACATTTCGCGTGCCGATATTCCCGTCCATCACGCGCTGGAAGGCCGTCCGGCAGGCGACGTTATTGGCGACTCCGCCGTCCACGAGGGCGGCAAGCTCTTCCCGCTTCATCAGTTCCGTCAGGACCCCGTGCATGTGCGGATCGTCCCGGGTGACGTCGTAGTGCAGGATCCCCGGCACGGCCGATGAAAACCCTGCCGCGTCCACGGCGTCGAAATCCCGGGTCAGCTCGTCCGAGCCGATCAGGATCTCCTTGCAGAGCAGCGGATTGAAATAGGCGACCATCTTCACCAGCTGCTCGGCGATGCGGGCCCTGAATTTCCAGGGCGAGATGTCCTGTCCGAAGGGGTGGAGATGGCGTTCGAACTCTTCCATCGATTCGCCGAGAGCGCCCTTCGGGAGTCCCGCGACGACGGTTTCGTAGGGGATCCCGAGCTGGGTCAGCCGCATGGGGGTCCCGTCGGGGTTCGTGAAGAAACTCGCGACTCCCGCCCGGAGGAACAGGCGCAGAAGCCCCGGCAGACCGTATCTGCGCTTCACGCTGATAGCCCGGAACACGTTGTCCCACTTCATGTTATAGGCGAGGTCCAGCATCCGGTTGAAATCCGGCTCCCGGTCCCGCGCCCGGAACAGTCCCATGACCGAGCCGATGGAAGAGCCGACGATGTAGCCGGGGATCAGCCCCGCGTCGTGCATCTCGGCGTAGGCTCCGATGTAAACGTAGCCGGCCCCGCCGCCCCCGCCGCCCACCGATACCCAGGTCTTCTTGCAGACCTCGGAGTCCAGTTCGCCTTCGGAAAGTTCGTCTGCGTGACGCTCAAGCACCCGCTGGCGTGCCTGCACGATGTCCGGCCACAGGCGAAACACGGCGTTCAGGAGCTGGTGATAGCTGATGTGCTCGCCGCTGAACGCCTCGCTCATCAGGCGGTGTGTACGGGTGCGCAGGGTGGTGAGTTCCTGCGTGAGATCCACGTCGAGCCGGATCGAACTGCTCTGGCCGGGTTTTCCGGCGGCGCCGGGCCGGAACCGGGTCAGCCGGGCGAAGTTCAGGATGTAACGGACTTGACTGAACTGGGTGGGGGAGAGCCTGTGAGGGCGACGGGCGCGATCTTTTGCCAGTGCGATTTCCCAGCCGTTAAAGGCCAGAATTTCGCGTTTGGTGACCGGATGTATGGGCGCAAGGCCGTAAGTCGGCATAACGCAGCGAGTCTAGGCGGTTGCTGGTGTATTGGAAACCGCTTAGATCCGGTTTTTGAGACCTTTCAAGAAAATCACGCGTTCGCATGTTTACGTGAACGGCCGGGCCCTTTGGGCCCGGCCGAATTACCGGCCCCCGGCCCGCTCAGGCCGCGGCCAGGTGGGCTTCGGTAGGGGTACTGCCTGTGGCACGAGGCGTTTTGCCCATCTTCTCGGCTACCTCATAGACGAGATCCGCCGCCGTGCAGCCCGCCATATGGGGGCTCCGATGCAGCGGGTGGGCGAACTCCGGATTCTTCGCGATAAAGGTATCGATAGCTTCCTGTGTCAGTCCGCAGGCGGAGAGGGCGCCTTCGACTTCCTTCTGGGCCACCTGGCGGGCTTTGAAGAGCTGCATCTGCACGCGGCTGTATACGTTTACCGCCGCGTCGCCGGAAGTCTCGATCGGCAGGAAGATCGCCTGCGGGTACATCTCCGTCACGATGGTCTGTACGCCGTCCGAGACCCCGGATGACGGCATGCATCCGAAGGGTTTCACGCTCAGGGTCATGTTCACCTTGTTGTTCACGACGTTGTGGACGAGCTTGCCCACTTCCATGAACCCCTCGCCGCCGCGAACGTGGGCGTTGTAGTGGGGCTTCGCAGCCTCGTAGATCTTCTGCATGTCGGGCAGCTTGTAGCCCCGGAGACCCATGAGCCACGCGAAGATGTAGAAAATCCCCCGGATCGCATATTCGGCGAAGTAGAGAATGCCGAGCGCCATGCGGGTATCCTTGTCCTTGATACCGCGGTAGGCGGTGTCCTCGCCGCGCTGCTCCGACCGGCGATGGACGTCGAACCGGCGCTCCCACAGAAGATACATGAGCCACGCCGTCACGAGCTGGATGTCCACCTCGGCGCCCTCGCTCTCCAGGAACCGCTGGAGCTTGTAGTTGCCGTCGCCTTCGGTGGTCATGGCCCAGAACTCGCCGATAACGGCGACCTTGGGTTTCACCTTCGTGCGGTCCACATTCACCTTCGCCAGAAGCTTCCGGCATTTGTAGGCGGCGATGAAGAGCGAGGTCCGCTTTTCGAGCGCCTTGCAGACCACTTCACGGCATTCGGCGATGGCCCGGTCGGTGGCGCCGGCTTCGGTTTCGTAGGGACGGATGCGGTACATGAGCGCGTTCAGGACGTCGCCCAGGATCAGGCCCCGGAAAATCCAGCCCACGTCCATCTTCGAGAACTCGAGTCCGCGCCCCGTGGCCGACTGCACCGCGCCGCCCTGGGAGACGAGCAGCACGCGGAAACCGTCGAAGCCGGAGTCCCGGAGCGCCTTGCGGTACTCGGTCACGTACATGCCGAACCGGCAGGGGCCGCAGGCCCCTGCGGTGAGGAACAGGTGATTGTCGATGATCTCCTGCGTGGACATTCCCTTCTCGTCGCGGAGCTGGGTGAGGTACTTCACGAGGTTTCCGACGGTGAAATAGGTGGGGTTGCACTGGCCCCGGTTGCCAAACTCCTTGCCGTAGCGGAGGGCGTCGTTGTCGGGGCAATCGAGCACCTTCACATTATAGCCGCAGGAGGCGATGGCGGAGCGGACGAACACGTCATGGGCGTGAGTGAGGCCCGACACGAGGATCGTCGTTTTGGCCCGCTGTTCGAGGGTGAAGGTATTGGGGTTCCTGTCGATCCACTGGGGGCGCTCGGCGTCAAGGCCGAGCCGCCGGCGTTCCTCCGCCTCGAAGGCCGCCAGTTCCCGGTCGAGGCCGGGCATCGGCGGGGTGCTGGAGCCGGTGCTTTCGTGATTGATGACGGTTGCCATGATGCTTCTCCCTGGTGTCGTAACTCTTTGCGGTTTTCCCTGTTGACGTATTTCAGGCACCGGCGGCCGCACGGACCTCTGGCGGAGGTGTGTGGCCGCGCAGCGCGGCGAGTTCGCTTTCGAGGTGCGGATCGCGGCGTCCCTGACGCGCCTCGTTCAGGCGCTGGCGCTCTTCGATCAGCTCGATCTTCTTCGCCCGGATGCGGCTTTCCAGTTCGGCCTTCTTCTTCATCACGTCCTGGAGCTTTTCCTCGCGCAGACCCAGGCTGTAGGCGTAGGTCTTCACGCGGATCTTGATGGAGCCGGACGGCTTGTTGGCATCGATGTCGTGAAGCGCCGAATAGGCCGTGTTGGACGTGTTGATGATTCCCTCGATGATGCCGTAGGTCGGCGCGTCATGGCCGCACTTGAAGCTGGAGAGGTCCAGCACCGCCACATTGGGGTGCCGCGCGGCGAACTTCGCGGCCCAGACCTTCTGGGCGCTGTTCGAACTGTAGTTTTCAGGCCAGACATCGGTGATCTCGAGGGGCGAGCGCACGCGCCCTTCGGCGAGATCTTTTTCGAAGAACCGGTGCAGCCATCTGGGGTCTTTCGGGATCGAGCGGATCGAGATCACGGGATAGCCCATCGCCTGGAACTCCTCGGTGACGCCGTGGTTCATGCCCGGATCGCTATGATAGGGACGGCCGATCATCAGCAGGCACATGCGCCCTTCGGCCTCAACGAGTTCGAGAATCTCCCGGCCCTTGGACTCGAGATCCCGGTGGAACTCGTCCAGGGCCCTGAAGCCCTGGTCGACCGCATGGCTGTTCTCGTCCTCGGTGACGAGGAGCCGGGGGCCCCAGGCCTCGAAAAGCTGCTTCTTCAGGTAGTGCGGTTCTACGAACGTCGTCGCATTGTCGAGGTATTCGATTCCCCGCTGCCCGAAGAAGTCGACCTCCTTCGTGAAGGCCGCCCGCATGACGTTCGGCGTTCCGGCGACAATCGGACATGCGGCCGTGTCCTGCACGTGGTCGAGGCCCGGGGGCAGGTGGGTGATCGTCGGGAAGAAGATGTAGTGAAGCGGCTTCTCGTTCGTGTGCTTGTGGAACAGGAGGTTGTGCATATGCGCCTGCACGACCTTGCTCGGGAAGCACGGATCGACGGAGCCGTACTTGCCGCCCTCCTGCCACATCTCTTCGCCCGTGTCGTCGCTGAAGATGATGTGGTTTTCCTGGATACCCAGCGTCTCGAAATAGGTCCGCCAGAACGGGGCTGTGTTCCACACGTTCAGCGCCTTCGGCATGCCGATGCGGAGACCTTTGCGCCGCCAGCCGGCGGTGTCGTCCGACCGTTCGAAACCCCGTTTCACGGTCTTGCGCTTCACGCCGCCCAGAAAACCTTTGGACACCTGCGTGTATTCGAAGGCCGCCCCGGATTCCGGCATCGGGGCGGGCGCAAACCAGTGCGTGAAGGCCCGCTTCGCCTCGTAGGTCACGAGGTTGGGGTATTTCGTCATGATCTCGCGCCGCTGCTGCTGGAGGCGCTTCAGCGCGTCCATGTCTTCCACGGTTCCCTTCTCGCAGGAAAAACCGGAGATGTAGCGGGCGGTGGACCCATCGGGCGTCTTGGTGTCGATGAACGTACGCGAGCAGAGGTTCGGGCAGAAGTTGCAGCGGGTCTCTTCGTCGTTCTTCGTCGTATAGGCGATGTCGATGGCCTGATCGAGGCCGACGAAGGTGGAATACCCCCGGCGTTTGACGACCCTGAGGGTTTCCATGGCCGCGCCGATGGCGCCCGCCTCGCCCGTGTGCGGATGCACATGGACTTCGGCCCCCGGCACACGTTCCTCGATATAATCCACCTGCGCCTTGAGCGCGGCGAGGTTATGCTGCGTGCCGCCCTGGAGGACGAACTTGCGGCCCAGCTCCGCGAGGCGGGGAATCTGCACCACGTACTGCCAGACGTTCTTGGGCAGCACCATGGCGAGACCCGCCATGAGTTCTTCCTTGGAATAGCCTTCCTTCTGGAAGTTCACCCGGTCGGAGTCGAGGAACACCGCGCATCCGTAGCTGAACTTGGGCGAGAGCTTCGCCTTGAAGGCGTTATCGGCGTATTCCGTCACCGGTACGCCGAACTGGTCGGCCATGGCCTGGAGCAGCATGCCGTTGCCGGCGCTGCACTGGTTCGACAGCTTGAAGTTCCGGAGCTCGCGGTTCTGCATGAACAGGACCTTGATATCCTGGCCGCCGATGTCGCAGATCACGTCCACGTCGCCGAAGAAATGAACGGCGCTGTTCATGTGGGCGACGGTCTCGACGATGTTCACGTCCGCCTTCACGGCCTTTTCGAGGACATCGGCGGCGTAGCCCGTGGCGCCGAAACCGATGACTTCCAGCGTTGCGCCCTGGTCCGCCACAAAACTCTTCAGGCGGGCGAGCATCTCCTTGGTGTCCTGGATCGGATTGCCTTTGGAGAGCTGGTATTCCTTCTTGAGGATCGTGCCGCTTTCGTCGACGAGCACGCACTTGGACGACGTGGAACCCCCGTCGAGGCCGATCACGGCCCGCACGGTGGTGCCGGGTTCGAAGGAGGCCGGCTGGAACCTCGGGAGCCGGTATTTCTCGCGGAACGCCGAGAGCTCGTCGTGCGTGTCGGTCAGGGCAGGGCCCGCGGCCTCCCCGAGCTTCGCCTTGCGGCCGTTCTGGATGAAATCCTTGAGGGCGCCAATGCCCGCATAACGGCCCACCTCCTCGGCCTCATGGAGGCCGTACAGCACCGCACCGTAGGCGGCATAAAGGTCCGCGTTCCGGGGCACCTGGATCAGTTCGTCCAGCGGGACGTCCTTCGGGTAGCTGTAGCCGCGCTCGTCCCAGGTCTCGGGAATGCGCTTTCTCCAGCACTCCTGGAGGAATGGCAGGTAGGTGTTCGGGCCGCCGAGGAGGATCACCTTATGCCGGAGCGTGTTGCCCCGGGTCAGTACCGAGAGGTTCTGCATGACGATGGCGTCCGCCAGCGAGCACATGATTTCGCTGGCGGGGATGCCGGTCTTCACGAGGTTCACGATGTCCGTCTCGGCGAACACGCCGCATTTGGCGGCGACGTGGTGCAGCTTCGTGGGGTCGAAGGAGAGTTTCGCCACTTCGGCGGAGGGCAGACCCACCTTAATCATGCACTTGTCGATGGTCGCCCCCGTGCCGGAGGCGCACTTGTCGTTCATCGAGGTCTGGGCCTGCTTGGCGCCAGTCTCTTCGTTCTCCTTGAAGATGACGATCTTCGCGTCCTGGCCCCCCAGCTCGACGACGCTGCCCGCATCCGGGTGGAGCCGCTCCACCGACATGGTGACGGCGTTCACCTCCTGCACGAACTTGGCGCCAATGTGAGGGGCGATGGGGCCGGAGCCCGATCCGGTGGCGAAAACACGGATCCGGCCTTGTGGAACCTTCGGGAAGGCGTTGCCGATCCGCACGAGGAACTCGAGGACCTTTTCCGGCTGGCGGGTGTTGTGCCGCTGGTAGTCGCTCCAGAGGATTTCCCTGGTATCCGGGTTCACGGCTGCCGCCTTGACGGTCGTTGAACCCACATCGACGCCGATCACGAGCGGGCCGGCGTAATCCTTCACCGGCTCGTTCATGCAGCTCGTGAGGATTTCCTCCAGAACCTGCGTGTTGTTCTCGCTGGCAGCAGTATCGGAATCCGGCTGAACGGCCATGAAATATTCCCCCCGTGGCGGACGGTGCAGAACTGGTTTTAGAGCGGCCTGAAGCGGCGGGGCCCCTGCCGGAGCCGTGTGCTGCTTCTCCCCCAATTTCCCGGCCGCATCTGATGGACAGGGCAGACAGAAAATTAGACTGACATTTCAGTCTATTGCTGTATTCATACGAAAAATGGACACCAGAGGTCAAATAAATTCAGCTTTAAAATTGACGAAATTGCAGTAATCCCTAATATTTCTGGGTAGATAGGAATTTGTAGCAATTCTCCGATTGACGACGGAGTCAGCCGAACGCCCATGTCCGCCCTGAAACCAGAGTCCTCCGAAGATTCCGACGGACGTTCCGTCCGGGCGAAAGAACTCCGCGAGGAACGGCGCGAGCAGATCCTGAAAGCTGCCCGGAAGCTTTTTGCCGAACGCGGCTACCACGCCACCAGCATTACGGACGTCATCGAAGCGGCCGGTATCGCCCGGGGCACCTTCTATCTCTACTTCGGCAGCAAGCGGGCGATCTTCGCTGAGGTGATCGACGATCTTTTTCTCCGGCTCTCGAAGTCGTTGAGGCCGATTGAAACCGGTCCCGGCGCCCCGCCGGTCATGGACCAGTTGAACGACATTCTCGAGCGGGTGATCACGATTCTTCTGAACGAGCCCGAGGTGTCGCAGCTCTTGAGCCGCACGGGCCTGGGGATCGACGCGGATTTCGACCAGAAGCTGGATGAATTCTACGGCGCCGTCACCGATCTCGTCCGCCGGGTACTGGTCCAGGGCAAGGCGCGAGGCGTCCTCCGCGAACATAACCATGAACTCATCGCCGAGTTCGTCGTCGGCGGTCTCCAGCGGGCCATTTACGAACTGCACCGGGACGGCCAGAAAATGACGATCCACGATTTCGTCGCCGAATTTGTCCGGTACAACTTCGAGGGAATCCTGAAGCGTTAGTTATTCCCTTCTCTCGCTTTCCCCTTGTGTCCCCGCGCGTCATCCGGTACCTTTGACGGACCGGCTGGCGGTCTTTGTGTCGTTGCGGGTGTGAGGGCTTTCACCCCGCCAGCGGTTGCCGGTTGAAACCTCCCAAAGTTCCCTTTACGGCGCTCGGCGGTCTGCTGCTCTATGCGGTATCGGCTCTCGTCTGGGCCAAATCCTGGATCAACCCGGACCGGCCGGCCGTTCCCGTGCTGCTGCTGGCGACCGGCGCGGGGCTCGTCGCCGCTCACCGGCTGTACAAGACTTCCCGCATCGACGCACTTCAGGGCGCCGTCGTCGCCTGCGCCTATTTCCTGATCGTCTGGTGGACGGGCGGAGTCGCCCGCTCGCCGCTTGCGCCGGGTCTTCTGCTTCTGCTCGCGGGCCTCTCGATGGCCGCGGGGCCGTTGCCGGCGACGCTCGCCGGTATTGCCGTCTCGGGGCTCGATGCCGCCGAGCGGTTCGGTGCCGGGGCACTGCCCGCCGAACTGGACCAGCTTGCCGGGCGGTTCCTGTTCGTCATGCTCGCCACGTCGGGATTAGGGGCGCTGCTCAGCTTCGAGCGCCGCCGCCGGGAACATCTGGAAGGCATCGTCCAGAGCCTCCGGCAGGGGCGCGAGGCGCTGGAGCGCGGTTCCCTGCTCGACGAAGCCCCGGAAGCCCAGCGTATCGAGGCGCGTCTGGCGGGCGACCTGAGCGGTCTCGCCCGCGATCTGGATGAAAGCCTCTATTCGATCTGCGACCGGGTGGGACGTCTCGTGAAGGGCCGTACCGTGGTGCTCTACCTCATGGACGGAAAAGGCGAGGCGCTCCGGCTCAGGGAAGCGATTTCCATTGCCGATATCGACCCCTCGAAACCGGTTCCGCCCGGCGAGGGCCCGGTGGGCTGGGTCGCCCAGTATTCGAAGCCGCTCCGCGTGGGGGCGCAGGAACTCGCTCGTATCCAGCTGGCCTACTACCCCGGCAAGGTGCCGTGCGGATCGTTTCTCGCGGTCCCGGTCATGGACGACAGCTCCGCCTGCGGCGTCCTTGCCGTGGATGCCGTGGAGCCGGACCTCTTCGGCGAGGACGAGCAGAAGATCCTCGAACTCGGCGCTGCGCAGGTGACCGAAGTGATCGGCTCCGCACAGGCGCTCCGCCGCGTGATGGAGCAGAAGCGCGAGTTCGAGGGTTTGTACCGGTTCAGCACCGCCCTCGGCAGCACGATTCAGGAAAAGGAGCTGGCCCAGAAGCTCGAGACCGCTGTCCGTGAAATTCTCCCGGCAGATCTCGTGATGCTCGCCCTCCGCAGGAATCCCGGTGAGCCGATGGAGCTCGTGCACTTGTCCGGTACCGATCCCGTCCCCGCGGGGCAGAAGGTGGAGGAGAACTCGAAGCTCTCCTGGATCGCCGAGACGGGGAACACGCTCGCCTATTCCCGCAAGACGGTCACCGACCCGTCGAAACCGCTGGCCTTCCGCAAGGAAAAACTTCCTTCCTGCGAGGTGCTCGTCGGCGTTCCGTTCCCGACACCGCAGGGCGTGGGCGGGGTTCTTTGCGTCGGTTGCCGCTCACGGGACCGGCTGAAGCCTTACGAAGTCCATCTGATCGAGATGCTCGGCCAGCAGGCGGCCTATGCCTTCGAGAATGCCCGGCTCTACACCCGGATGGAACAGCTCGCGACGACGGACGGACTCACCGGCCTGTGCAATCACCGGCATTTCCAGGAACGGCTGTCGGTGGAACTCGAGCGGGCCCAGCGCTCGGCGCAGCCCCTTTCGCTTCTTCTCCTCGACATCGATCACTTCAAGAAGGTGAACGACAGCTACGGTCATCCGTGCGGGGACGAGGCGATCCGGAGGCTTGCGCAGGTGCTGAAGCGCGAGGCCCGGCAGATCGATCTTGCCGCCAGGTATGGTGGCGAGGAGTTCGTGCTCGTGCTGCCCGACACGCCGTCCAAGGGCGCCAGGACGGTGGCCGAACGCATCAGGGCAGGATTTGCCAAAGAGCAGTTCCGGGCTCCGGACGGGAGTATTTTCCAGGCGACCGTATCGCTCGGAATTGCCGTTTATCCCAGGGACGGTAAAAAGAAGGCGGATCTCGTGGACAGGGCCGACAAGGCGCTGTATCACGCCAAGCGGACGGGCCGGAACCGGGTCGTCGAGTATTCGGAGGCCGAGGCGGCGTTACCGCCCGAAGCCCCGCACGTTCTCAGGAAAGAGGCCGCCGCGAATTGAACCGGAAACCGGGATACCTGAGGCTCCGCGTCCCGCTGATCGTGGCGGTTCTCGCCGCGTTCCTGTCCGCGGCCCGGCCTGCGTCGGCACAGTCGGTTTCCTACAGCTCCGACACGCTCGGGTTCACCGTCCAGATCCCCTCCGGTTATGATCCCGCGAAGGTGGTGAAGCGGTCCGGGTCGGAACTGGTCAACTGGCCCGATGGCCGCCGCCTGTTCGTCCTGAAGCAGGCCCAGTCGGGGACGCTCCAGCAGCAGTTCGAGACATTTCTCAAGATCAATCTAGGCACGCTGAAGGGCGGCCGCACAAGCGACCAGCAATCGGGGCCGGGGTTCATCGACGCCGTGGTGAACTACCAGGGTGCATCGGGCGAACTCGCCGGGGTATTCTCGGGCCGCGAGGTTGAGGGCGGCGCGATGCTCTTCGCGTTCACCGGTATCCCGGCAAAGTCGTCCGGCAGCATCACGTCCGTACGCGAGAACTTCCGCCGGGCGGCGTTCGAGTCGGCCCAGACCGGGCAGGCGGGCATCGACTACTGCACACTCGGGCTCGACACTAAGGACGACCGCAAGGCCGAACTGCTGCTCAAGAAGTGCGTGGAACAGCCACGGAGCCCGTCCGAGGCGTTTGTCCGTCTCGCCGGGATCCAGGCCGGCTCTTCCCGCGAACAGGACGCACTCTCCACGCTCGAACTGGGCCGCAAGCAGTTTCCCAGAGAAGCAGTCATGCTGAAGGCACTCGGACGGATTCTCGTGAAATCCACGGATGACCGGCTCCGGGACCCCTACCGGGCTGCGAGTCTTCTTCAGCTTGCCTCCGCCGCCAGCCGCCAGCAGGACCCGGAAGCCGAACTGCTGCTGATGGAAGCCCAGATACTGGCCCGCCAGTGCGAAGAGGCGCTGCAGACGGCCGAACGGTTCCAGCTCGTTCAGGGCGTTACCGACGAGCAGACGGATCAGGCCTCTGCGTTCCGCGCAAAGGCCAAAGATCCCTCCCAGTGCAAGCGTTAGGTTAGCCCCGGGAGCGGCCCCAGGGGCCCCGTTCCTTCTTCGACGGACGCTTGCCGCAACCCCGCCGTCCGGTCATAGAAAGGTCTGCCTGATGCGGCCCGGGACTGACTCCGCAGTCACCAGAAGAGGCCCCGCAAGGTTCCGGAGCGTTTTCCCAGATGACCTATGACCTGATCGTAGTGGGCGGAGGCGTGAACGGTTGCGGCATCGCCCGTGACGCCGCCATCCGCGGGATGAAGGTCCTGCTCGTCGAGAAACGGGATTTTTCCGCCGGCGCCACGGGCGGTTGCAGCGGCATGATCCACGGCGGCGCCCGTTACATGCTCTACGACATCGGCACGACGAAGAAGTCGTGCATCGACTCGGGCTATATCCAGGCGTGTGCGCCCCACATGCTGTTCAGGATTCCGTTCCTGATTCCGGTGCGCCAGCGAAACTTCGCGCAGAAGATCGTCGCCGAGGCGATGGAGACCTACTTCGAGGCCTACGATCTTTTTCAGCCCTACAAAAACGGCAAGCCCCACACGCGGCTCACCCGCGAAGAGGCTTTTGCCATCGAACCGGGGCTCGCCAAAGGCACCGACGGCGCCATTACGATGGACGAATACGGCATCGATCCGTTCCGGCTCTGTGCGGCGACGGCACTCTCGGCCGCCGAGCACGGGGCCGAGATCCGGAACCACACCGAGGTGCTTACGTTTCTGAAGGACGGGCTTACGGTTACGGGCGTGCGGCTCGAGGATCACCGGACGGGCCGCCGGTACGAAGAACAGGCGAGGGCGGTGACCGTCGCCTGCGGGCCATGGAATCCGGACGTGCTGGCAAAGGCGGGTGTGGGCCTCAGGCTGCGCAGGGGCAAGGGCGTTCACCTCATCCTGGACCGGAGGCTCGTCAATACCGGGATCATCTGCGACGCTGCCGATGGACGCCAGATCTTCATCATCCCCCACGACAACGGCTCGCTGGTGGGAACGACGGACGACGATTTTTACGGCGACCTCGACCATCTCACGGTCGGCGAGGACGAGATCGAATACCTTCTGGAGGGCGTCGAACGGGCGTTTCCGCAGGTGCGCGAAGCGAGAGTCACGCGAGTCATGGTGGGCGTGCGGCCGACGCTCTGGGCCTGGCACAAGAACGAGGACAAGCTCTCCCGCGATCACGAGGTCGTGGATCACGGGGAGAAGGACGGAGTAAAAAACCTCCTGTCCATCTCGGGAGGCAAGCTTGCGGCCTTCCGGATCATGAGCGAGGAGGCGGTGGACACCGTGGAGCGGATTCTTGGACGCGCCCATGTACCCTGCCGGACCCACGAAATTCCGCTCGCCGGCGGCGAGCGGCAGCTCGACATTGAAAAGACTGCCGCCGAAGGCCCCTTGCCGCAGTTCGTCCTGGGCCGGATCCATTTCCGGCACGGAGCGCGGACGGAGAAGATTCTGGAGATCGCCCGCAAGGAACCGGAACTCCAGACAATGGCATGCCCGTGCGAACCGGTGACAGGGGCGGAAATCGCTTACGCCTGCCGGACGGAGTGGGCCTCGAAACTTTCTGACGTTCGCCGGCGCACCCGGCTTGGCACAGGCCCCTGTCAGGGGATGCGGTGCTCGCTGGAAGCATCCTGCATTCTCTCGCGTGAACACCGCCTCTCCGGCCAGCGGCAGCTTGAGGAACTTCAGGATTTCGTCGCCAACCGGTGGAAGGGCAAGTTCCCCGTACTGGACGGCGAACAGCTCGCGCAGGAAGAACTCCATCAGGCAAACCATTACTGCACGCTGAATCTGGCGGGGCTTGTCCGGAGCGCGGGGCAGTTCGAAGACTGGCGGCGCGCGGCCGCTGACGAAGGGACGGCGAAGGCGGCCCATGGCTGATCCGGCGGTTGTCGTTTTGGGCGGCGGGCTTTCGGGCTCGGTCGCCGCCTGGATGGCGGCGAAGGCAGGCCTCCGGGTGACGCTGCTCCGGCGCGGGCAGGCGGCGACGGCGGTTTCGTCCGGTGCCATCGACCTCGCAATGGACCCTGCCGCCACCCCCGAGGATCCGCTCCCCAGGACCATCAGCCTCGAAACGCTGATCGCGGGCGAAATCGCCCGGAATCCCTCGCACCTTTTCGCCCGTCTCACCGAGGGCGACGGCCCGGAGAATCAGCGGGCGGGCCGCGTGCTCACACTCTTCTCCCTCGCCCGCAAGGCGCTGGAGGAGATGACCGGCATCCGCTTTGCCGGCGACGGCCGCACGGTGGAACTCGGCGTCACCCACGCGGGAACGGTCAAGCAGACGGCGCTGCTCCAGGGCTCACTCGAACACCTCGGTATGGACGGACTCCGCCGCCGCCGGGTGGGGTTCTGCGGCATCCGGGGCATCGCAGGCTGGGACGGCGAGCGGGCGGCACTCGTCTATGCACATGTCATGGCGGCCCACACGCCGCCCCGCGTCCGGGGATTCAATGTCGAACTGCCCGAAGCCCTGGGTTTCAACGCGAATCCCCTTGGCATCGCAACGCTGTTCGACGATCCGGATTTCTTCGACCGGTTCATCGAGAAAGTCCGTATCGGCGCCGGTTCGAATACGTACGACCAGATATTCTTTCCGCCGGTGTTCGGATACCGCGACCCGCAGGCGCTCGTGAAGCGTGCGGGCGAAAAGTTGAGCGCACGGGCCTCCGAAACGCTCTCTTCCGTGCCCTCCGTACCAGGCGCAAGGCTTCAGGATGCCCTTGAACGGGCTCTCAGCGAAGCGGGCGTGGAACTCCGGGCGGGGGATATCCTCGGTGCGAAGGCGGAAGGCGGCGCCGTGCGATCGGTGGAGTTCCGTGATGCCGCTACCGGTGGGACTTCCGGTATTCCCGCAGGACGGTTCGTGGTGTCCACGGGAAAGTTCACAGGCGGCGGCATGACCCGGGAAAAGGTGCTGAAGGAGACCGTGTTCGGTCTGCCGGTTTTTCTGGATGGCCGCGAGGCCCTTGGGCGCCAGGCGGACGAACTGTTCAGCCGCGATCCGGCTGGACCGCACCCGGCCATGCGGGCGGGGCTTCTCACGGACCGGAACCTTCGCCCGCTCGATGCCGGCGGCGGGCCGGTATTTTCGAACCTTTTGGCCTGCGGTAACGTGCTCGCGGGTTATGACTACGTCCGGGGCGGTACGGGGCTCGGTGCCGCGCTCATCACCGGGTATCTGGCCGGCGAGCAGCTCCGGGGCGGCGGCAAATGAAAAATCCGGAAAACACGCCCGGCGGCGCCCCGAAACAGGCGAAGACGAAGCGGCCTGTGCAGCCCCACCGTCCACGAAAGCCCGGAGAACCCAAAGCGATCTCCGTTGCCCGCAAGGGTGCGGGGCCCATGAGCGTCTCGACGGCGCTCCCGGACCGGCTGGCCGTGGCCCGCGACTGCTGGCCGTTCCTTACGATGGGTACCCGGGACGGAGAGCCGGGGATGCTGCCCGATGCCGTGATCCGCGTGGATTCGGTCAAAAAGCTCCAGAAGCTCGCCGAAACCGCCTACGCGGGCGGAGTCAAACTCACACCTTATGCCGGCGGATCGGGCGTCTGCGGCGGTGCAGTACCGCTCGAAGGCAGCCTGAGTGTAGATATGAAGGGTCTCAGCCGGGTGATCGGTCTGGACCGCGAAAGCCAGATTGTCCATGTAGAGGCGGGGATGAACGGCGAGCGGCTCGAACGCTGGCTGAACCATCAGGGATATACGCTCGGGCATTTCCCCTCGTCCATCTATTGCAGCACCGTTGGCGGCTGGGTTGCCGCCCGCTCGGCCGGCCAGTTCAGCTCCCGCTACGGGAAGATCGAGGACATGATGACGGGCCTCGACCTCGTGCTGCCTGACGGGCGGGAGGCGCACACTCCGGCTGTGCCGAAATCCGCCACGGGCCCGGACTGGAACCATCTGTTCGCGGGTTCTGAAGGAACGCTCGGTTACATCACGGCGGCGAAGCTCCGGGTGCATCCGCTTCCCGAACACCGGATATTCCAGGCCTACCGGTTCCCGGACCTCGCGAGCGGCCTCAACGCCATGCGGGTGATGATGCAGAAGGGCGTCCGTCCCGCCGTCGCCCGGCTGTACGACGAACTGGACAGCGCCATCGCGCTCCGGGGTTCCGAACGAAAAGGCGGAGAGGAGCTGCACGGCGATTCCGAGAGCATGTCGAGGGACAGCCTGTTCATGTCGGTGCTGAAGCTCGCCCGGGTCGAATATCCGTCGCCGCTCCGGACGCTCGTCGGCATGGGACTCTCGCTGCCGTCGCTGCTCAACCGGCTCACGGGCTTCATCCCGAAGCAGTGCCTGTTCATCAACATGTTCGAAGGCCGCACGGCGCGTACCCGCGCCGAGCATGAAATCGCCCTCCGCGTGGCGGCTGAGTTCGGCGGAAGGGATCTCGGCGATGCTCCCGCGCGCCACTGGTTCGAGAAGCGGTACGCCGTCAGTTACCGGATGTCGGTCGTGTTCGACAATTTTGCCTGGGTGGACACGATGGAGGTCGCCGCCGACTGGGACCACCTGTTCGGTCTCTATCTGCGGGTGAAGGAAGCGCTTGGCCGCGAGGCGATCGTGATGGCCCATTTCTCCCATGCCTACCGGACGGGAGGGTCGATCTACTTCACGTTCATGGGCGGCGGGTTCGACCTGGAAGACTGCCGGGCGCGTTACGGGCAGGCATGGCGAAAGGCATTCGACGCCTGCCACCGGGCGGGTGGGACCTGCACCCATCATCACGGGGTCGGCATTCTCAAGGCCGATGCCATGCGCGACGAGATGGGGCCGCTCGTCCGGCTGCTGGACGGCGCGAAGCTGACGCTCGACCCCAAAGGGCTCATGAACCCCGGCAAGCTGGGATTTGGAGAGAACCAGAACGGACCGGACCGGGAGGAGGACGTTCATGGGGCGGCCTGAACTTCCCGCGCCGTCGGGTACCGTCCTTGCCGCCCTCCGGGAACTGTTTCCGGAGAACGACGGGCACTATTCCGCGGAGACCTCCGACCGGCTGATCTACGGGCGCGACTGCATGCCCGGGGGGATGATCGGTCTCCGAAAGGGCCGCCTCCCGCCGCTACCCGATGCCATCGTGTTTGCCTCGAACACCGAGGAGATTTCCGCCGTCCTCCGCCTCGCCCAGCAGGAAGGAATTCCGGTGACGACTTACGGCGGCGGCTCTGGCGTCTGCGGCGGTGCTGTGCCGTCCGGCGGGGGGATCGTTCTCGACACGAAGCGGCTGTCGAAAATCTCGCCGGTCCGCAAGGTGTCGAACACGGTCAATGCCGAGGCGGGCGCGAACGGTGAGATCTTCGAGCGCACGCTGAACCGGCAGGGCTACACGATGGGCCACTACCCGTCGTCGATATACTGCAGCACGGTGGGCGGCTGGATTGCCGCCCGGTCGGCCGGCCAGCTCTCCACGAAATACGGGAAGATCGAGGACATGGTGGTGGGCCTTGAAGGCGTCCTGGCGAACGGCGATCCGTTCCGCACGGTCACGGTCCCCCGGTCGGCGGCGGGTCCCGACCTCCGGCAAATCCTGATCGGGAGCGAGGGTACGCTCGCCGTCATCACGGCGGCGACGCTGGAAGTCTGGCCGTTACCGTTCCGCAAGGCTTCGCGCGCCTTTCTGTGCCGGGATTTCGTCAGCGGCCAGAGGGCCATCCGGGACATTCTCCAGCGGGATTGCCGCCCTTCGCTCGTCCGGCTTTACGACGAGGCCGACACGGCACTTCAGGCCCAGCACCTCAAGCAGAATTTCGGGAAGGGGGCGCTGCTGCTCCTTCAGGTCGAGGGCGAGACCGAACTCGTCGATGCCGAGCTTGAGGAAATCGACGCGGTGGCAGGCGCCGTGGGAACGGACCTCGGTGCCGGACCGGTCGAGCACTGGCTCGGCCGCCGGTATGCCGTGAACTACAACCTGAGCCGGGTTCTCCCGAATCCGGGAATGGTTCTGGACACCATGGAGGTTGCGGCGTTCTGGAGGCAGGTGCCGGCGCTATACGCCGCCGTGAAGGCGGCTGCGGGTTCCCGGGTGATGATTCTGTGCCATCTGTCGCACGCATATGTCGAGGGGGCGTGCCTGTATTTCTCGTTCATGGGAAATGCCGGGACCGAAGACGAACTGAAATTTTACCGCCGGATCTGGGATGACCTGCTCCAGGCGGTTCGCGAAAACGGCGGGACCGTGTCGCATCATCATGGCGTGGGCTCTCTCAAGGCGGCCGCACTCCGGGAGCAGAACGGCCCGTTTCAGGAGATTTTCCGGGGGATGAAGCGGGCGGTCGATCCGGCCGGAATCCTGAACCCCGGGAAACTGGGACTCTGACACCGGCAGGAAGGAACTGAATCTGTGCTGATCGAATCATACCGGCGGGAAATCGACTACTGCACCTACTGCCCGAAGATGTGCCGGTTCGCGTGCCCGGTGGCCGAGACGGACGCCCGGGAGACCTATACGCCGACGGCGAAGATGACGCTCGCCTACCTGCTTCGTCAGGGGACGGTCGAGGCGGACCCGGAACTGGCGACGGCGTTCTTCAAATGCACGGCCTGTGCCCACTGCAACGAATACTGCGATCATGACATTTATGTAGGCCCCGTTCTGGAAGCGGCTCGTGCCGACCTGTTTGCCCTGAACCGGACGCTTCCGGCGGCGGTGAAGCTGGCCGCTCAGGTGAAGACTGCGGGAAGTCCGTTTGAAACGCCTCTGGAACCGGTCGCGCAGGGCGTTGTGCCGGAGAAATACCGGAGTCCGGGTGCCCGTACGGCCATCTGGCTGGGCGGCGATCTCCTTGCGGGCGGCGGTGACCGCATCCGGCGGTTCATCGGGATTCTGGACAAGACGGGCGCGGACGGTGTGGCGATCGTTGCTTCGGGACGGCTCGATTCCGGAACCGCGCTCTATCATGCCGGCGACCGGGAGTCGTTCAGGGCCCATGCCTCTGATGTGGTGGCCCAGCTCCAGCCCTTCGATACGGTTGTCACCGTCTCTCCCGAAGACGCATCTGCCTTCCAGAATATCTATCCGAGGCTCGGCCTCCGGCTGATACCCAAGGTTGTCTGGTGGGTGGACTGGATCGAAGCACGGCTTCAGGGGAAGGACCTGCGTGCTTATCCGGAACCCCTCGTGCTCCATGATCCCTGCGAAGCGGCAAGGGGAATCGGCGCGTCGGCGAAGCTTCGCGATCTTCTGAAAAAATGCGGTGCCGTGCTCCGCGAACCGGCCTGGACCGGGACGGACACCTCCTGCTGCGGGGCGGGAAGTTCTTACCACCGGATATTCCCCACGGACGCGAAGAAGATGGCGAAAAAACGGCTCGAAGACCTTTACGATACCGGCGCCCGTAAGGTGGTGACCGCATCGCCCTTGTGCGGCGGACATCTGCAGACCGGGGCCCCCGGTGTTCAGGTGATCGACGCCATCGATGTGCTGGCCCACTCGCTGGGGGTCGAGGCCTGATCGTGGAGAATTTCCGGACCACGGCCATCGTGAATCCCCGGAGCGCCAACGGGCGCACGGGCGGCCAGTGGCCGGAGATCCGCCGGGCGCTGGAGCGCGAACTGGGTCCCATCGATATCCGGACGACGGAACGCCCCCTTCACGCCATCGGCCTGACCCGTGATGCGATCCGGGCAGGGGCGGAGATGATCCTCGCCGTGGGGGGCGACGGTACACTGAACGAGGTCGTGAACGGATTTTTCGAGAACGGCCGTCCGCTGAACCGGGATATGGTCCTGGGTGTCCTGTCCCGGGGAACGGGCTGCGACTTCATCAAGACCTACGATTTTCCCAAGGATGCGGCAGAGGCGGCCCGGAAGCTGAAGGGGCGGGACGCCCGCCCCGTGGATGCCGGACTCGCCCGGATCGTCCCCGTAACCGGAGCGCCGTCCGAGCGTTATTTCATCAACATCGCCGATCTCGGCGTTGGCGGCGTCATCGTTGACAAGGTTAACCACACCACCAAGGCGTTCGGCGGAAAGGCCAGTTTCCTGCTTGGCAGCCTGCGGGGGAGTCTCGCCTACCGGAACCAGCCCATGCGGATCGAGATCGACGGAAAAACGGTGGCCGAGAGCGAACGGTTTTACATGGTGGCCGTGGCGAACGGCCGCTGCTTTGGCGCCGGGATGCGGATCGCCCCCGAGGCCCGGCTGGACGACGGCCTTTTCGAGGTCGTCACGGCAGGGGACCTGTCCATCCTGGAGGCGGCGAAAATGGGCCAGCTGGTCTACAAAGGGCTTGCCGGTACGCTCCCGAAAGTTAAGAGTTACCGCGGCCGGACCGTGAAGGTTTCGTCCCCCGAGCGGGTTCTCATCGATATCGACGGAGAACTTGCGGGCGAGACCGCCGCGACGTTCGAGATCATTCCCGGCGCCCTGAGGCTCAAGGGATTTTAGGAAGACCCATGAAAAAGACACTTTTCGCCGTTTTCGCCTTCGCCCTTCTGGCTGGGGTATCGCCCGTCCGCGCAAGCACTTTCGCCATCGTGGATTTCTACAAGGTCATCAACAGCTCCAAGAAGGGGAAGGCCCACCGGCAGACCATCGAGGACGAGGTGGCGCGCCGCAAGGAAGCGCTGATGAAGCTGCAGCAGGATTTCGAGAAAGACATGGACGAGTTCCGCCAGAAGCGGCTCGTGATGACGCCCGCCCAGATCAGCGAGAAGGAAGACCAGCTTCGCGACCGCCAGCGCCAGATCGAGCGCAAGATGTCGGACTACGAAGAAGAGATCAAACGCAAGGACGAGCAGCTTTCCTCGGAAGTCGTGACGAAGCTGAAAGACCTGACGAGCCAGATCGCCAAAGAGAAGAACATCGATGTCGTGTTCGAGAAGAGCTCGATCAATGTCATCTATGCGGCTTCGGCTCTGGATATCACGGATGAGCTCCAGAAGCGCTTCGACAAGTAGTTCGTACGGAGTATAATCCTGCCATGCAGGAATCCGGCGAAAAATCATACCGCCAGCAGACCCCGCCGCTCCGGCTGGTGATGACGGCCATCGGAACGCCGCAGGACGTTCAATCCAAGCTGGACCGTGCACGGAAGACGCTGGAGAGCTGGACGAACCAGGCGGAAATCCGGCGCCGGTTCCAGGCGCTCAAGGACGCAGGAATCATCTGGGCAGTTCCCTCGCCGGTGCAGATCGCGGCCGGCACGTTCGATTCCTTCCGTTACTTCCTCGTGCCGAGCGCCCGTGCCCTCTACCGGCAGAAACGGGTCAACTTCTGGTTCCATCAGGTACTGAGGTGGCTGGACGATCCTGTTTCCATGCTGGACCCGACCGGCTTCCTGTCGGAACGGGACACCATCATCGGCCACCTGCTCCAGGTGGTTCACCACGACGCCATTTATGACTTCCAGCTCCTCTATATGTTCCCTGACGGGATGGACGAGCTGGAGCGGCAGCTGAAGGCGGTGCTGGACGGCACTCACCCGAGGCTGAACACGCTGAAGGCCACCATCGAAGACCCGGCGTACTACCCGCGTCTCTGGGAGATGTTCCAGGAGTTCCGGAAAGATCCGTCGAAGGGCCGTCTGATGACCGACGATTTCTTTAAGATACCGTCTCCTGCGTTCTGGAGAGCCGAGCGGACGTTCTCGGGGCTCACAAATTTCGTTGAGTATTGCACCCGCCTGCCGGAAGATCCCGCCGTCCTGGCGCGGCACCTCCTGCTGGACCGGGAAATTCCCGAAGAACTGGCCGTTCAGACTACCCGCTAAGTGGCTTTGCGGTGGATTACGCCCGTTCCGGGATCATATTCGGGTCCTGGATGGTGTATCATTGGGCCACTGGAGACTGCGCGATGAAGTGTTTTGTTCACAGTGAGCGCGAAGGCGTGGGCATCTGCGCAATCTGCGGCAAGGCGGTCTGCCGGCAGTGCGTGCTGCGCGAGACCCCGCGTCTTGTCTGTGCCTCCTGCGGCAGCAGCCAGGCGATTTTCGGCTATGAGTACCGGAGCAAGGCGGAAGTCGGCGGCTGGCCGCTGGTTCATGTCTGCACCGGCGTTGACCCTTCCACGATGCGGCCCCGAATCGCTAAAGGGATTATCGCCGTGGGCAATATCGCGCTCGGTGTGTTCACGGTGGGCGGCGCCTCCCTGGGTCTGGTTTCGTTCGGCGGCCTGTCAATCGGGCTGCTGGCGGCGGTCGGCGGCCTGGCTGCCGGTATCGGCTGGTCATTCGGTGGTCTGGCGATCGGTACTGTCGCCGTGGGTGGAGCTGCGGTGGGATTCCAGTATGCGGCTGGAGGCGGAGCCTTTGGGCCTCATGTGCTCAGTTCCACCCGGTGCGATCCCGAAGCTGCCGCCTTTTTCCGGTCTCTGTTCGGGTTCCTGACGCTGCCGCCGCATTGCGGCCGCTGACTCTTTTAACTTCTTCAGGATCGGTTAGGTTTCCCGGGTACCATCAGCCGGAGGTTCTGGGAGCATGAACTACG
Source organism: uncultured bacterium (assembly GCA_964621525.1). Classification (GTDB taxonomy): domain Bacteria; phylum JAGRBM01; class JAGRBM01; order JAGRBM01; family JAHCIT01; genus CAZMGV01. The sequence goes on along the minus strand of CAZUMS010000026.1, from coordinate 25,319 downwards.
AAACGTTTTACCGCCGCTCGGTCGAAGACCGTGACGGTTTCTGGCGGGATGAGGCGAGGCGGATTCACTGGAACCGCCAGCCGGAGAAAATCCTCGACTACTCGAAGCCCCCGTTCGCCCGCTGGTTCTGCGGCGGCGAGACAAATCTCTGCTACAACGCCGTTGACCGGCATCTGGCGGCGCGTGGCGATCAGCCGGCGCTCATCTACATCTCCACCGAAGTGAACGAGGAAAAGACGTTCACCTATCGGGACCTCCACCGGGAAGTTTCCGCCATGGCGGCCGCGATGCGGAGCCTCGGTGTGGAGCGAGGCGACCGGGTGGTGATCTACATGCCGATGATCCCGGCGGCGATTTTCACCATGCTCGCCTGTGCGAGGATCGGGGCGATCCACTCGGTCGTCTTCGGCGGTTTCGCGGCGCCGAACCTCGCCGCCCGGATCGACGACGCCCGGCCGAAACTGCTCGTCACTTCCGATGGCGGCATGCGGGCGGGGAAGTTCATCCCCTACAAGCACCTGGTGGACGAAGCCGTGAAGCTCTCCGCCCATCCCCCGTCGAACGTGCTTCTCTGCCGCCGGGGCCTTGATCCCGACATGAAAATCCATCCGGGCCGTGACGTGGACTATGCACCGCTCCGGGAGAAGTTCTTCGGTGCAGAAATCCCGTGTGCGTGGCTGGAGTCCTCCGAGCCGTCCTATATCCTCTACACGTCGGGAACGACCGGAAAGCCCAAGGGTGTCCAGCGGGACACGGGCGGTTATGCAGTCGCGCTCGCGGCCTCGATGGAATACGTCTACGGGGCGAAGCCGGGCGAGACGATGCTCACGACCTCGGACATCGGCTGGGTGGTGGGACACTCCTATATCGTCTACGGGCCGCTTCTCCACGGCATGACGAGTATCGTTTACGAAGGTCTTCCCATCCGTCCCGACCCGGGAGTCTGGTGGAAGATCGTCCAGGACCGGAAGGTCACGACGATGTTTTCTTCGCCGACGGCGATCCGTGTGCTGAAGAAGGAAGACGCTTCCTACCTGAAGAAGTACGACCTGAAGTCGCTCCGTTACCTGTTCCTCGCAGGGGAGCCCCTCGATGAACCCACGGCCCGGTGGATCTCGGACGGACTCGGCGTACCGGTCATGGACCACTACTGGCAGACTGAAACCGGCTGGTCGATTCTGACCTACCTGCCCGGTGTCGATCTCAAAAGCGTGAAGCCCGGTTCGCCGGGGTTTCCTGCCTACGGTTTCAAGGTAAGGCAGGTCCATGAAAAGACCGGAGAAGAAGTCGTACCGCAGGAGAAGGGGGTGCTGGTGCTCGAACCGCCGCTCCCGCCGGGGTGCCTGACGACAGTCTGGGGGAACGACGAACGGTTCGTCAGGGGATACTTCTCGAACTACCGGGAACTGGTTTACTCGACCTTCGACTGGGCCGTGCGGGACGGCGAGGGGTATTTCTTCATCCTCGGCCGCTCGGACGACGTCATCAATGTGGCGGGCCACCGGCTCGGCACGCGGGAGATCGAGGAGGCAGCGAGCTCGCACCCGGCTGTCGCCGAAGTCGCTGTCGTCGGGGTTCATGACGAGGTTAAGGGGCAGATGCCGCACGCCTTCGTTGTGCTGAAGTCGCAGCTCACGCACCCGGATACCGGTGCGCTTGAGAAGCAGATATCCGACAAGGTGGTGGAATTGCTCGGCGCCATCGCCCGGCCGGGCAAGGTGCACATCGTTCAGGCACTGCCCAAGACCCGTTCCGGCAAGCTGCTCCGGCGGAGTATCCAGGCCATTGCCGAGGGCAGGGATCCCGGCGACCTCACGACTCTCGACGACCCCAGCGCCCTCGAAGCGGTGAAGAAAGGCTGACTACCGCCCTGGGATCACCGGTCTGGGCTCCGACTTCGTCTTTGCGATGACCGATTCGATGCGGGCGACTGCGGTGCGGACGCCCTGTTCGAGCGTGAGGGACGGCTCGATCCAGTACCACCCGTCGCTCTGACGGAACCGGGCGTAGTTCGAGCGGACTTTCTCGAGAAACTCCTTCTTCTCGAAGCTGTCGAAACCGTGGGGCCGTGACGTCCGGATGCGCTCCAGTGCCGTGTCCACCGGCACGTCGATCCAGACAACGAGGTCGGGCCGGGGGAATTCGGTTTCGCTTTTCGAAAGAATCTGGTCCGGATCCACGCCCATGGCGCCCTGGTAGGCGAAGCTCGACAGGTAATAGCGGTCAGTGACGACGACCTGCCGGTTTGCGAGCAGCGGGTAGATCTCCCGGCTGAGGTGCTCGCGCCGGTCCTCGTGAAACAGCCGGAAAATCTCCGCACCGTCGTCCGCTTTTCCCTCATTGACGAGCCGTCTAATCTCCCGCCCGAACGAACCGTCCGTGGGCTCCCGCGTCCAGTGGACGGGGTAGCCCATCTCCCGGAGGCGCTCGCAGGCGAGCTTGCTCTGGGTGGTTTTCCCGCTGCCGTCGATGCCTTCGTAGGCAATCAGGATTCCGCGGGGGAGCTGCTTGATCGGATGGGTCATGGCGGGTCTGATCTTGGGGCGAAACCGGAGGAGAGGGCAAGGATGAACCGGCGGGTTTTCTGGATGATGGCCGGCCTTCTGGCCGCACCCGTGGCTGCGTGGCCGGCGGACTCGGCTGACTACTCGGCGAGAAACAAGGGCTCGGTCCCGGCGGACTGCCTGGGTGCGGCCAAGACCCATCTCGATTCGCTGGAAAAGTCGGACAAGGGGATCGCAAAGGCCCGCAAGGGGCTTGAGGGACTCGTGGCCAGGAAGTGCAGCGATTCGCTGATTGAAGCGCGGATCGGGCTCGCCTATCTCGGCGAGGATGAGGTGAAAGCCCGAGCCCACCTCTCGAAGGCGGCCGAAACGCTCGAGTCGGAATACCCTGCAAACCGGAGCCTCGCGGTGGCGACGCTGTTCAACCTGGCTTACCTGACCGAAGAAGCTGGAGCGCTGGAGGACGCCGAGCGGCTTTACCGGCGCACCCTCGCGCTGGATCACGGTTACGCAAATGCACGGACTTCGCTCCAGACCCTGTATCAGAAGCGGGCGAAATCACGCATCGCCTCGGGCGAGACGGATGGTGCCCTGAAGGATATCGACAGTGCCATCGCCGAAGCCGAGGTCGCCGAGAACGATTACGGATTCACGTCGCGCGCGGTCCGTGAGCAACTGACGATGCTGGCCATCGAGACGCTGGCGAAGGGAAAGCGTGGCGATGCGGCGCTGCCGTATCTGGACCGGCTGGCGGCAGAGAAGAACACCCGGGCGCTCATGAAAGCGGCGGGATACTTCCGGGACGGTGGCGACCGGAACGGGCAGGAGAAGGTCTACGAGGTCGCGTTCGAGGCCGACAGCACGCAGGCGGAGCCGGTACTCGCCTGGGGCGAGCTGTACGAGAACGAAGGGAAACCGGACCAGGCGGCCGAAATTTACCGGAAAGCCCTCGCCAGAGGCACGCGGCTCCCCCAGGTGAAATATTCTCTGGGCGTGATCCTGTTCAATCAGGGGCAACTGAAAGAGGGCGCCGCGCTGGTCGAAGAAGCGGCGACCGAGCTCCCCCGGGCTGCCGAATACCAGGAAACGCTTGCCGAGATGAAAGCGGCGATCAGATAACTGTCGTCAGGCGCGCCGAGCGGTACAGCTCCGCATAGCTGGCGACGGTTTCCGGCCAGCCGGGGAGGTCGAGGCTTTCTTTGGCCCGTTCGGCGAGCTGACGTGAGCCGTGCCAGTGCTTCAGGTGCTCGCGCATCTGTCCGGCGAGGGCAGCGGCGTCTCCCGGTGCGAACAGCCGGGCTTCGAGGCCATCCCGGAGCCGCCGGGCCACCGGCGGAATGGCCGAGGCAATGACCGGCGTGCCGAGCCACGCGGCCTCCAGTACGGCGTTGGGACGTCCCTCGGCTTCCGATGTGAAAACGAGCGCTCCGGCAGTCCGGTGCAGGGGGGCAATATCGCCCGGTGGAATCGCTCCATGAAAGGTCACGCGGTTCTCGAGCCCTGAAGTGGCGGCGAGTATTTCCAGCTCCTTCCGCAGCGGACCGTCGCCCACGATATCGAGAGTCGCTTCGGGCACCTGTTTCAACGCTTCGAGAGCGAGACCGGGCCGTTTCCCGCGGACGAGCGAGCCGATCCACAAAAAACGGCCGGGTTCGCGCCCGCCCCAGGGGCCGGGCTGCTCGTGTGCCACGGCAAGGGGCTGTTCGATGGTGCGGACACGCCGGAAACCGAGCCGCCGGAGCCGCTCGGCGAGTGTCGCCGAGACGGCAGCCACGGGGATATCCCGGGCGAGGAGGCCCCACGGGCCCGGAAGCCGTTCAAGAAGTTCCACATCGCTCCCTCTTGCCGTGACGACGACCGGCACGCCGATGAGGGCCCGGGCGAGTAAAGCGACTGCACCGGAAGGCATGAGCCAGTGGGCGTGCAGCACCTCGGCAGTGCGGACCTCGCCGAGAATCGCCGTCAGCATCCGGTAACCGTACTCGGGCAGGGCGGGCAGCACCGTTTTCAGGTTATCCGTGAGCTGGCCCTTGAGTCCGCCGGGGACATCGAACGCTGCGGGAGCGGCAAACTCGTGAAGCCGGAGGAACGGCGAATCCGGAGGCCGTGCCGCCCCCGGTGCGATTACCGCGACGGAGGCGCCGGACGACATCTGGGCCTTCGCCAGCGCTTCGACAAAATGGCCTGCATAGGGAACCCGGGTTGTCGGATAACTCGACGTGAGGTGGCAGATCACCGGAACCCCGACCAGCCCGTGCCATCCCCGCGGCAATCGGGATAGCCCTTCCAGCCGAGCGGAGTCCTGAGGACGAGCTGCACGTTCCCGATTGAGGACGGTTCGCGGCCGGTCCTGAAGCCGAGCTTTTCGAGGGCATCACGGTTGAAACCGTCCTCGTGGACGAGCTGGTCGGGCCGCCACTGGTGATGAAGCCGGGGAGAGCAGACGGCGTTCCGTCCGTCGGAGCCGCCTTCAAGAAGATCGCGGATGACCCAGGCGACGGAGGAAGGAATCCGGCTCCCGCCGGGAGAACCGAGCACGGCGAGCGGACGGCCTTTCTCGAGCACGATCGTGGGCGCCATGCTGGAGAGGGGGCGTTTCAGGGGTTCGGGAGCATTTTTCTCGCTGCCCGGCAGCGAAAAACTGTTCGGCCGCTTTGTGTAAAAATCGTCCATGTGGCTGTTGAGCAGAACACCGGTGCCGGGGATCACGACGCCTGACCCGAAGGGCATGTTAATAGACAGGGTCATGGAGACGGCCATTCCCCGGTGATCGACGACGGAAATGTGAGTTGTCTCCATGCCTTCGGCGGGGGAGTTTTCGCCGTCGGCCAGTGCTAACGGCTCGCCGGGGACGATCCGGTCAGCCTGATCGAGAGCGTAGTCAGCCGACGTGAGCGTTTTCACGGGCACGGCAGCGAAATCCGGATCGGCAAAAAGCTTGGCCCGGTCGAAAAAGGCGAGCCGCGCAGCTTCGATCCAGAGGTAGGTCCGGCTGGCCTCGGGAAGCCGCTCGCGGGCTGCTTCGTACGTCTGGAGCAGCTCGATGACGATGGTCCCGCCCGAGGACGGAGGCCCCATGGAAATGATCTCATGATCCATGAAGGTGCCGGTCACAGGTTCGCGGTCTTTCACGGCATAGGATCTGAAGTCCGAGGCGGAGAGCGGATTGCCGTAAGGGTTCAGCCGGGCTTCGGACGCCGGGCCTGCGAGCCGGACCCACGCCTCGTTCGTACCGATCTCGCTGAGGGAGGTCAGCGTCCGGGCGAGTTCGGGCTGCCGGAGCGTCCAGCCGGTCCTGGGGCAGCTCCCGGTCTTGTCGAGGAAGATGCGCCGGGCATCCGGGTCGTCGGCGAGTGCGGCCCGGCGGAGTTCGCAGCGCTTCGCGTAGGTTTCCGAGACCTGGATGCCGTTCGACGCCGCATGAATGGCGGGCACAGCCAGCGACTGGAGGGTCATGGTACCGTAACGCCGGTTCAACTCCACGAGCGCGGGCCAGAGGGCTGGGGTCGCCGCCGCCAGGGGACCGTCGGTCAAGGCGAGCGGGTTCGTCCCGGCCCGGCGGGCGAGTTCGGCGGGGTCCAGTGCCGCCGGGGCGGTCTCGCGGAAGTCGAGGGCTGCTGCCTTGCGCTTTCCCGGTTCCAGCACCAGCGCAAAGCCTCCGCCGCCAAGGCCCGAGTTCCAGGGCTCCGCGACGTTCAGCATGAAGGCGGCTGCAATCGCCGCATCCACTGCCGATCCGCCGTCGTTCAGGATCGTTCCGGCAACTTCAGTCGCCAGCGGATGGGATGTGGAGACCGCGGAAGAGGTCGAGGCTCGCCGCGTCTCGACCGGTTTCGTGCCCGAGCAACCTGCTGCCGAAGCGAGAACAAGCGCGGCCGCGGCGGCCAGGAGGCGTTTAATCACCGGTGGTTCTCGAGAACGTCTTCGATGGAGTTCGGTGACGGAAGGGATTCTTCGCCGATATTACGCTCGCGCCGCTGGCGGCGGCGTTCCTCACGTTCGGCCTTTTTCTGTTCGCGATAGGCCTTGCGCTCTTCGGGCGACATGGCGAGCAGCCGCTCGCGCTCCTGCCGGCGTTCTTCGACGCGGCGGAGCCGGTCCGGATTGCCGGGGCCCTTGCCTTCGCGCTCGGCCTGCTCGATCTGGGCCCGCTCGGCCGGGGAGACCGGCAGCCGTTCTTCGACCTGCGAGTAATCGACCGGGGCGTCCGGCAGGCTGGGGAGCTGGGGGCGCTCGGCCCGGGGCGGAGAGGGCGGCATGGGAACGGAACGGGGAGCGTCCTTGGAGGCGGTGGAGGCCGGCTCCTCGTTATCGTCGCCGGAGAACCACGAGAACCAGGAGGAATCCTTCTCCTTCTTCTTCGATTCACGGCTGCTGCGCGAGAGGGATTTGCCGTCCTTGTCCCTCCTGTCCTTGTCGGACAGGGCCGAACGGGCCTGCTTGATGGCATCTTCACGCAGGTCGTCGCGCGAGACGATAATGCCCAGCGCGAAGGCGGCGAACAGGAGTGCGGCGATGACGAGGTATTTGATCACGGGTCGTTTTCCGGCCGGCTTTGCAGACCCCGCATCGCGCCCCGAAGCGCGCTTCTTTTTCGGTGCCTTGCCGATTGGAGATGTCTCCGGTCAGCCCCCAGCCGTTGGGTTCTATTGTCTTGGCCGGGGGCTCCGGAGTCAAACCGGAACGGGCTTTCCGCGTTAGCGGATTTTCATCGGCGGAGAGTGGCCCGCATCACGCCTCGAACCGGTAGTCCGACAGGGGGAAGTGCCCCGCGCTCCAGAGCCCCATGGCTGTCGGCGTCGGACGGAGCAGGGGCGATTCGCCGTGCTGGTTGAAGTAGTAGCTGTTCGAGGTGGCGCAGCTTCCGTTTACGAAAACGGTGTTTCCGAGATTCTTCTTCATCTTCGTGACGAAGCGGCTCTGCGCTCCGGCATCGGCCTCGAATTCGGATGCTCCACGCCGCTGCATTTCGCCGAGGCACCGGGAGACGTGCTTCATCTGCGCCTCGATGGCGAAGAAATACGACAGTCCGGTGAAGGCGAAGGGGCTTGCGAAGTAGAACAGGTTCGGGAAGCCGCTCACCGAGATCCCTTCGTAGGACTGGTAGCCGTTTTTGTCCCACCAGTCTCCGAGCTCCGTCCCCCGGCGTCCGATCACGTCGAAAGCGGGGAAGTTGCCCTTCTCCCAGACCTTGTAGCCGGTGGCGAGGATCAGCGTGTCGATCTTCCGCTTTTTCCCCGTCCTGCTGACGATTCCGTCCGGTTCGATCCGTTCGATTCCCTCGGTCACGAGCTCCACGTTGGGGCGTAGGAAGGTCGGATAATAGTCGTTCGAGAACGTGGGCCGCTTGCAGCCGAAGCTGTAGGACGGAGTGAGCTTCTTGCGCAATTCCGGATCGGGGATCTGGCGGGCCATGTGGGCAAGGCAGGCCTTTTCTAGCGAATCCGTAAGGAAACTGAACTGCTTGTAGTGCAGCGCTCCTGTCACCATGACGGTTTCCAGAATCGAGGACGTCGCGTAGCGGGCAAGCCGCTGCGTGAGCGGAAGCCGTTCGAACAGGCTCTGGATGCCATCCGGGATTTTGGCGTCGAACTTCGGCGTCACCCAGATTGGCGTCCGCTGGTAGACGTCCATCTGGGCCAGTTTCGGGGCAATCTCGGGCAAAAGCTGCACGGAGGTCGCACCGGTCCCGATGACAGCGGCCCGTTTTCCGTTCAGGTCATACTGGTGATCCCACCGGGCGGTGTGGATGACCTTGCCCTCGAAGGAGTCGAGACCGGGAATATCGGGCATCTTGGGCTGCGAGAGGAACCCGGTGGCGAGAATCAGGATCCGCGCCGTGACGGGCGGCCGCCCGTCGGTGTGGACGGTCCAGTATTTCCCGCTCTCGCTGTAGACCGCTTTATCAACCGTCGAACCGAACTGCATGTACCGGCGGAGGTTGTATTTGTCCGCCACATGGCAGGCGTAGGCCTTGAGCTCCCCGCCCGGTGCGTAGACACGCGACCAGTGGGGGTTGGGTTCGAATGAATAGCAGTACGTTGTGGAGGCGATGTCGACGGCGAGACCGGGATAGCTGTTGATGTGCCAGGTGCCGCCCACGTCGCTCTCGCGGTCCAGCATGAGAATGTCGTCGATCCCCATGCGGTTCAGCTGGATGGCGGCACCCATGCCGCCGAAACCGGTGCCGACGATGATGACCTCGTGGTCCACGGGGGCCGACGAGGCGGCAGGGGATTTCGTCTTTCTTCCGGTGAGGCTGCTGACGGTCGCGTTCATGACTGTTCCTCCAGTGATTGCTGTCAGGCCCTGATGCCGTCGAACATGAGGCTCTCGATGGCATCGATCCATTCAGTGACCGATTCGGTGTTTCCTGTCTGGCCGACGCCGCGCCGCATGGCTTCGTTAATGACGGCATTCAGCGCCATGCTGGTGATCCGGGTGTTCAGGTTCGCGCGCAGGAATCCGCGCTTCTTGCCGTTGACGAGATACGCCTCGGTGATCTGGGCGCACAGGTCCCAGGCGCGGTTCACCGTTTCCCGGAGCTCGTCGTCCACGGCGGCGGCCTCCTGGAGGAGGATCCGGGCGATGTGGGGATCGCGCTGGATGACATCGAGCAGGTGATGGCCCCAGCGGCGCACCTGCTGGCGGTATTCCTCCAGCGTGGCCGAGGCGTCGGGACGTTCGGCGGCGATGGCGCCGGCAAGGCGGCTTGCCACCTGCGCCACGACGGACTGGAAAATATCCCGCTTGTTCTTGAAATAACGGTAGAAGGTCCCGTGTCCCAGTTTCAGTTCGGCGGCGATGTCGGCGATACCGGCATCCCGGTAGCCCTTTTCGGCGAAGACCTTGCGGGCGGCCAGAAGAATATCGTTCCGCCGTTGATCGGTTCGGGAGGGATCCGGGTTGGAGAGCAGCTCCGGCATGCAGAATGACATATCATTCCGCTTATGTATGAATCAAGAGTAAAATTATAACTTATTGATACTATTGTATTATATTTGAAATCTATTGCTCGGACGTGGGCACACGCTCGTTCTCCAAGCCGTGGAGAGTCGTCCCCTGTTTGCCCCGGACGCCCGAATCGCCCACGTTTCATGCGTGCAGGGCAAACCGAAGAAAATGCCGCGACTGGCGGCGGATCTCGTGCCGGGCTGGATGGAGCGTACGGGTCACGGAGCGCACGCGGCCGATCTCGAACTACGCCGCCGGTGGCAGGCGATCGTGGGGCCCATGTTCGCGCGGAATGTCCGCCCGGCGTTCTCGAAGGACGGCGTGCTGCACCTCTCGGCTCGGACCGATGCCTGGGCTCAAGAGACCCGGGGGCTCGACCAAACCATTCTGAAGAAGCTTCAGGAACAGGGGTACCCTTCGCTCACGGCCCTGAAGGTCCGGACCGTGCGCTGGAGCGAACTCGACGAAAAGCCGGTGCGGCGGGTGCGGTCGTTTCCGGTCCCGCCAGCGGGTGCGCTAGGACCGGAGGTCGAGGCAAAGGCCGCCCGGATTTTCGATCCCGCACTGCGTGACGCGGTCCGGTCCTTTGTCTACTATCACGGCAGCAGGGACGAGGATGAGCCGGAGCCGCCGGCCCCGTCCCCGAAGGTGGGAAAGAGAACATGAAAGCCAGCCTGTCGGGACTTCCGCGGCCGCCGCTCACGGTGAACGAACTGATCGATCTCGATCAGCACGGATTGAAGCAGCTTTTTGAGACGCTTCAGGCGCCGGCGGCCGACGAATTGGACGGCACCTATCATGGGCGCCTGCTGACAACTGCCGGCCTCAATCTTGTTCCGGAGATCCTGAGCGGTCCCGTCCGTGACCTCCTCCAGGGCGACATCATGCCTTGGAGGGGCAAGCGGTTCGAGAAGGGCAAGGGATCGAACTACTGGCTCCGGGACCAGAACGGCATCGACCTTGTCGCTTTCGACACGCTGATCGCCCCCGCCCTGGACGGTTCGGGCGACGTGCTCCAGCTTGATTATGATGTGGATCGCAATCCCCGCGTCGCCCGCCGGATCACCGGCGAGGTGAAGCGCGTCGCGGACGGTCTCTATCTCGCCCGGATGAACTACCGCATCGTCGGGCGGGTCATCGAACTGCTCTACTTCACGCTGGAAAAACAGGCTTAAGCGGGACGCATCAGGCGAGGTCGAGAAAGCCCGCGATCGCGTCGCGAAGCTGCTCGACCGTGATCGGCTTCTTGAGGCACTGGGAGAACCCGGCCTCCTTGCCGTTGTATTCGTCGGGGTTTCTCGCCGAGACGGCGAGAATCGGCACGCCTTTCAGCGAAGGTTCGGCACGGATCATCTTCGCAGCACTCACGCCGTCCATGCGCGGCAGGTTGATGTCCATGAGGATCAGGTCGGGCTTGGACTGGCGGGCTTTCTCCACGGCTTCGAGCCCGTCGTAGGCGAAGACGAGGTTCAGGGCGTAGGGCTTCAGGGCCATCTTGTAGAACGCCTTGACGAAGGTGTGATCGTCGACGATCAGAACCGTTTTTCCGCTGCTGTCAGACATAAATCCTTCCGGGAACCGCCGTCAGTATCCGACACAAACCGGGGGAACGCAAATCAGAAACCCCCTCCTCGGGCCTGAAAGGTGCCCTGAGAACCCGCCCGGCACTCGCTCCCGGCCCGGCGGCACGCTATTGTTGGGTCATTCAGGGGTTTTGTCCGGCTGCAGGGAGAACGGTTCAATGGAATTCGCGCCGAAACAGCAGATCATGGATCTGATGAGCATCGTGACGAGCTTCATCGGAGCCGTGGCGATCCCGCTGGCGTTCGCACTGGTCATCTTCATCTTCTGGGCGATTCACGACATTTTCTTCCAGCGGGAGCATGCGATCCGCCACAACTTTCCGGTCATCGGATCGATGCGCTACATCCTGGAGTCAATCGGCCCGGAACTGCGCCAGTATTTCTTCTCGGACGACACGGGCGACCGGCCGATCTCGCGCTATGTGCGGAACTGGGTCTACCGCTCGGCGAAGGGCGTCGATTCGAGCAACCCCTTCGGCACGAAGCTGAACGTCCGCGAGCCCGGCATGATCCTGTTCCGGCACAGCGCCTTTCCGGGGCAGGACGCGCTCCACCCGGACCGCGTGCTGATCGGTCCCGGACGCCGCCACCCCTATGCCGCCCAGCGGTTCAACATCTCCGCCATGAGCTACGGCTCCCTCGGCCGGAACGCCATCCTCGCGCTCTCCATGGGGGCGAAAGAGGGGCACTTCTACCACAACACGGGCGAGGGCGGGATCTCGCCCTATCACCTCCAGGGCGGGGCCGATCTCTGCTGGCAGATCGGCACGGGCAAGTTCGGCTGCCGTACGGAGGAGGGGAACTTCTACGTCGAGCGGTTCAAGGAAAACGCATCGCGGCCCGAGGTGAAGATGATCGAGATCAAGCTCTCGCAGGGGGCGAAGCCCGGCAAGGGCGGCGTGCTCCCGCAGGGCAAGATCACGGAGGAGATCGCCCGCATCCGGAACGTCCCCCGGAACCGGGACTGCATCTCGCCGCCCGCGCACAACGAATGGACCGACATCCGCGGGATGCTGCGGTTCATCCATCTTCTTCAGGAAGAGAGCGGCAAGCCCGTCGGCATCAAGTTCTGCGTCGGCGACCCGCAGTACGTCCTGGACCTCGCGCGCTCCATCAAGGAAACGAACCTTTGTCCGGATTTCATCACCGTGGACGGCAAGGAAGGCGGCACGGGCGCCGCCCCGCTCAGCTTCAGCGACCGCGTGGGCTACCCCCTGCAGGAGGCGCTCATCCTCGTGGACGATACGCTCCGTTCCCATGGCATCCGCGACCGGGTGAGGCTCATCGCCTCGGCCAAGATCTTCACCGGAGCGGAGCTCGCCATCGCGCTCGCCCTTGGGGCGGACATGGCCCAGAGCGCGCGCGGGTTCATGCTCTCCATCGGCTGCATCCACGCGCTCCGCTGCGCGCACAACACCTGCCCGGCGGGCGTCGCCACGCACAACGCCTGGCTCCAGGCTGGGCTCGACCCCCGGAACAAGGCTCCCCGCGTGACGCGCTACCAGAAGGCGGTCATCAAGGACATGCTCGAGATCGCCCGGGCCTGCGGCCTCAGGTCGCCGTCCGAGTTCGACCGGCGTCATCTCATGATGGTCGTCGATCACCTGAAGATCCGCGGCTTCGACGAGCTGCATCCCGTGCAGGGGCCGAGACCGAAGGCGACGCCCGAAGAGCTGGGCCTTGTCCTGTCGGCGTGAGGGAATTCCTCCGGCAGGAATTTGAAGGCCTGTCCGGTTTCGCTGCCCACCCAGCTCGCTGCGCTCGCAGTCCCTCCCTGAACCAGAGAGGGACAAGCCCCTCTCCTTGTTTCAGGGAGAGGGGCCGGTTCCGCAGGAACCGGGGTGTGGGGAGCGAGCGTATGGAAGCTTGAGAACGCTCCCCCTCAGATCACGAAGTCCCGCCGGTCGCGGTCGATAAGGTCGGCGCAGTCCATGCCCGACTGGCAGGCGAGCTCGGTGCCGACGCCGCGGCCTCCCGCGGAATCTCCGCACATGTAAAGGCCGGGGATCGGCGTCCGGTGGCCTGGCCGGTTCTTGCCCACCTGGTCCGGCGTCTGGCCGGTGGTGACGGCGGCCCCGGACGACTTGCCGATCCAGCCTGCGATCGCCTGCACGGAGAACGTGTCCTCGAACAGGATGTTCTCCCTCGCGTTCGGAACGAGGTCATAAAGCGCCGTCAGCATGCCGTCGATCCACACCTTCGAGCTGTCCTGGAGCTCAACGTCCGTCGTCGGGGCGACGGCGCAGGCGGTGAGCAGCTGCATCCCCGGCGGGGCGAGGTCGGAGTCGAAGTTGGACGGGATCGGGCAGTAGATCGGCGTGAACTCGGCGACCTTCCCCGTCTCCAGCAGCTTGAACGTCTCCTTCATCGTCTGGGCGTTCATCTGCTCGCGCGGGATCTTGCGGGGGTAGCCGCCGCAGATGCAGCCGACGCTAGTGACCTTCTTTTTCAGGGCCACCTTCGCCTGCACGGCAATGTAGCTGCCTTTGATGTTCCCGATCTTCTTCACGTAGGCATCGGGGAAATAATCCTTACCGACCATGCGGAACATGGTGTCCTGGAGCGAGGACGAGGAGACGATGACCGGCGCGCGGAACTCCCGGTTCCCGCGGGCGATGACGCCCACGGCGCGGCCGTTCTCGACGATGATTTTCTCGGCGCCCGCCATCGTGAGCACCTCGGCGCCGTATTTCTCCGCCCCTGTGAGGAACGCCTGAGGGATCGCCATGGAGCCGCCCTTCGGGTAGCTCAGGCTGTTCTCGTGGATGAACTTCTGGAGGTTCCAGATCGACTCGCCGGCCGACGCCTGCCAGGTGGGCAGGATGAAGTAGAGGCCCATCATGAATCCCACGAGCGAGTGGACGAAGGGGTCCTTCGTGTAGACGGACATGAACTCGTCGATGGTCCGGTTGTCCCACTGCTCGATCTCCTCTTCGCTCATGGAGAGGATGTCGCGGAACATGGTGATGACCGACGGGAGCGCCGTCACCGGCAGCCCCGACTGAACGAACACCTGCGCGAGGAAGTAGGGCATGCGCCGGTAGTCGGAGGGCATCCGGGCGTCGATATTGAAGCCGCGCACCCAGGCGATGTCGCGCGTGCGGCGGAACTCGATGGGCGTGCCGAGGCCGAGGCGTTTCGTGCAGGTGCCGAACGGGCCGTTGTTCCCCCGGATGAACATGTGCGTGCCCATGTCGATCTTGAACCCGTCCTTCTCGTACCAGGAGCACGAGCCGCCGATGCGGGGGTTCTTTTCGAGGATCAGCGTTCTGAAGCCGTGCTTCGCCAGAATCGCGCCGCAGGCGGCGCCGCCCATGCCGGTGCCGATCACGATGGCGTCGTAATGCTTGACGCCCGGCTTCTTCGCCCCGGACGCTTTCGCCTTCGGCGCCTTCGCGCCGGCCCCGGTTCTGGATGCTGCTGCTGCCATGACGGAAAGCCCCCCAGCCGTGCCCCGCAGGGGCGCGCGGCCTGTCTGACGTCGATGTCAGTGGGTATCACAGGAGCGAAGGGGAGGGGAAGGGGTTATTGGAAGCCGCCTCCCGGGCAAGTATGCCGCTTTTCTTTTCAACCGGATCTCTTCAAACTTCGCGTAATTCGAAAAATTTCAGGATGCTGCTGCAATGACGAAAGAGTTAAGTCGTCTGGTCAAGGTCGAACTCCGCGATATCTGGGAAAGCGAAGCGACGGATTTCACGCCGTGGCTCGCTCGCGAGGAAAACCTGATATTGTTGGGCGAAACGCTCGGCCTGACTCTAGAGTTGGAAGCGCAGGAGAAGAACGTCGGACCGTTCCGGGCGGATATTCTGTGCAAGGATGTTTCGACCGATTCTTGGGTTTTGATCGAGAATCAGCTCGAAAAGACAGATCACACCCACTTGGGGCAGATTCTCACCTACGCGGCGGGCCTCAAAGCGGTAACAATTATCTGGATCGCCTCACATTTCACAGACGAACACCGCGCGACGTTAGACTGGCTGAACGATATTACGGAGGAGAAATTTTCCTTCATTGGAGTCGAAGTCGAACTCTGGAAAATTTCTGATTCTCCGGTCGCTCCGAAGTTCAATGTCATTAGCAAGCCGAATGACTGGACTCGGGAAGTTTCAGTGGCCGCCAAGGGAATTGAAATCGGCGAATTGACGGAGACAAAACGACTTCAACTGGAATTCTGGACAGAGTTTCATGATTTCATGATCCAGAAAGACGGTGCCGTAAGACCCGCCAAGCCGTCCCCCCGGCACTGGATGTCCTTTTCCGTAGGCCGGGCCGGTTTTAGCCTGTCCGCGTGCTTGTATAGGACAGAATCCATTATTAGCTGTGATCTCTACATCAAGGGCCCGAAGGCCAAGCAAAGCTTCAGGCAGCTAGAAGCCCAGAGAGCCGAGATCGAGAAAGAAATTGGCGAACCTCTTTGCTGGGAACTGAATCCCTCGAAGCAAAGCAGCTGGATTGCCATCGACCTTGAAGGTGCGGATTTGAACGACCGGAGTCGGTGGCCGGAATACTACGAGTGGCTGCATACCGAGTTGAACAAGTTCCATGCAGCGTTTTCCCGGAGAGTCCGCAGTCTCGACGATGACGACGACGCAGATGATTGATGGTACCGAATAATTACTGGAAGCTGATCTTGAAGAGTCCTCTCTGGATTGATGCCGGAGGTTGGGCCATTTAGTCGAATATGCCCCTTTCCTCCCCGCTCCCCCAGTCAGCTACAACTCCCCCATGCCGCCTGTGCCCCCGAAGCTTCCCGTCGTCCGGCTCTACACGAAAGAGGGGTGCACCCTCTGCGACGACGCGCTCCGCGATCTTGAGCGGGTCCAAAGCGATGTCCCCTTCGAGGTCGAGACGGTGGATATTGCCGCCGATCCGGAGCTATTAAGGGACTACGGGCTGCACATCCCGGTGATCCGGCTCGGGGAGCGGGAAATTTCCCGCTACCGGCTGGACCGGGAGGCGCTCCTCAAGGCCCTCAAGGAGTCCGCTCCGGTGGAACACGACCCGTCCGTTCCGAAAGCCGAGGAACCGTCGATCAGGGGGTTCCTGATCGTGCTCGCCATCGCCGTGCTGGCGCTGGCGGTGACGTTCGTGAGGTTCCCCAAGTCCACGGGCACGCGGTTCCCCGAGACCGGTCAGCCGGCGCCCCTGTTCGAGGGCAGGTTCCTCACGGGCGAGCCGTTCTCCCTCGCCGCCGAGAAGGGCAAGCGGGTCATTATCCTCAACTTCTGGGCCTCCTGGTGCGACCCGTGCATCAAGGAGATGCCCGATCTCGAAAAACTGTACCAGCGGACCAAGGCGAGCGGCGTCGAACTGGTCGCCGTGAACCAGGATTCCCGCGAAGCGGTCGCCCGCGACTTCACCGAAAGGCTCAAGATCACCATGCCGGTCATCTGGGATGACGATTCGCGGATCGCCAAGCAGTTCGGCACGTTCCGCTACCCCGAGACCTACGTGATCGATCTCGACGGGAAGATCGCCAAGAAGATCTTCGGCCCTGTCGACTGGACCTCCGACGAGGTGGTGAACTTCGTCCTTCGCCTTGCGGAGAAGGGCGGGAAGATCGACGAAGCCGCCGAAGGCGCCCCGGACCCTCTCCGGGGCGGCTCCCGCGAACAGATATCCGACCGTACCCGCGACGTCCGCAGTTCCCCGAACTGAGGTCCCCGGTGACCCCTCCCGCCCTGCCGGGGTGGGGAAATACCCGCGGCGCCGGCAGACCGGCCCTTTATAAACCCAAGTTATAACAGTGAGTTAGGCGCTTCGGCGTTCGTGGCACACCCCTTGTATTAGGTCCGGTGTGGCTCCGGTGACTGCCGGGGTCTCTACCCCAGAGCAGGCCGAAAACGCCGCCGGGGGAAAGGACACAAGAAACATGAGACGCCTTCGAGTTGTGGTCGCCAGCGGGAACTTCGCCCTTCGCCGGGAACTGATCCGCAGCCTCATGCTGGAAAACCACGAAGTCCACATCGCCTACAACGGGAACGAAGCCCTCGAGCTCGCCCGCACGAAGTCGGCCGACATGGTGATCGCGGAAGACTGCCTTGCGGGCCTCTCCGGCCGCGACCTGTGCCGGCGGCTCCGTCCGTTCCCGCTGTCGATCCAGATTCCGTTCACCTACCTGATCGCGGACGACACGGCTGCCGGGAATCCGCATGCCGAAGTTCACCGGGGCATCGACGTGATGGTGAACCGCACCGACGTCGGCGAGCTCATCGCCCGCCGCGCGTTCCGCGTGGACAATCTCCCGCGCGTCGTGCGCATGGGTCTTAGCGAAGGAGCGCCGGCCGCGAAGGCCGCCGGATTTCCGGGGGTGAAAGCTCCCGCCGGGAAATCCGCAGTCGCGGCGTAACGCGCCCGCATCCAATATCGGGATGAGGCACCGGCCCGGCTGACCAGCCGGGCCGCTTCGTTTTCAGGGTTCCTTCGCCCGGGCGACCTGGTTGGCGGGAGCCGGGCGGGGGCCTTCGGCCAGTTTCCCCTGGAGCCGCTTAACCGATCTCTCCGCTTCCTGCCGCACGGCGGGGTCAGGATCCTCAAGTGCTTTCACGAGGGCCGGCACGGCGTCGAATGCCGCGGGGCCGAGTCGTCCGATCATCTCTGCCGCCCAGCGCCGCACATTGGCGTCGGGCGATTCCCCGAGCGCCCAGACGAGGATCGGCAATCCGCTTTCCTTCTCCGTGGAAATGCTCATGAGAGCCCCGGCGGCGGCACTCCGGATGGCGGCGGAATGGGGGCCCTTGAGCAGCGAGACGAGCGCGGGCACGGCGTCCTTCGCCTTCTGGCCGAAGGAGCCGAGGACTTCCGCAGCGCGCACCCGCACGGCTTCGGGCGCCTGCGCCTGGCTCACCACGCGGACCAGTGCCGGGAGCACGCCCGGATGGTCGGGGCCGATCGTGCCGAGCGCCGACACCGCTCCGAACGCCACGCGCCAGTCGGAGAGGGCGTCGATCAGGGACGGGACCGAACCCGGTTCGCCGATGCGGCCGAGCGCCTCGGCGGCCGCCTCGTTGCCGGCCTTGAGCGAGCGGATGAGAGAGGGAACCGCTTCGAACGCAGAGGGACCGATGGCTCCGAGCGCGTCGGCCGCCTTGCGCCGGAGCTGGGGTTCGGGCCGGTCGAGGACGTTCGCGAGGAACGGAACGGCGGCCGGTTCACCAAGATGGCCCAGCGCTTCGGTGGCCGCTTCGACGGCGAGCGGACTTCCGTCGAGCAGATACCGGATGAGAGCCGGGACTGCTTCCCGGCCCGGAGTTCCCAGGCGGCCGAGCGCGAGGGCGGCCCCGGAACGGAGCAGGGCGTTTTCGAACGGGTTCGAGACCAGCCGGATCAGTGCGGGTGCGGCGGATGCCGCTTCGGGGCCCAGTGCCGTCACCACCTGGAGTGCCCGCCGTTTCTCGGGCAGCGATCCGGTTTCGAGGGTGCGCACCCAGGAACCGAGCGGAACACCATTATAAAGGGGCTCCAGCACCCGGTCCTTCCTCGCGGACGCGGGGATTTTACCGGAGGCATCTGTCACGGTAATCGTGAACGGGGGCAGCGAGACGGGCGCCGAACGGCCATCGGTGACGGAAATCGAAATATTCGGATAAAGGCCGGCGTCGTCGTCGCCGGGAATGCCTGAGAGCGATCCCCACTCCCGGTTGAATTCGAGCCATGCCGGCTGGTTGGCGATGAAAAACTGGAGCCGGTCGTTGTCCACATCGGTAACGGACGGCAGGAACACATAGTCCTGCCCGGCGCGGATTTTCACGGGCGGCGTGCCCGAGATCCGGGGGGGCCGGTTCGAGGCGGCCGAGACGGGGAGCGGCTGGCTCGCTTCGGGGGAAAACCGTTCAGCCGAGCAGGTGGGCGGTGTCCAGCCGGGTTCTGCCGCCTGAAGGATCCCCGGCGCCAGCACCACTGCCGTCAGAGCCGCGATCATGTTGCCCGATTTCCGCATCGTTCCCCGTCTACCGGACGCAGTCCGGATCTCTCATTATGAACGGATTACGGGTTTTCGGATATGACGGGGCTCACGGCGGTTTTAGTGGAGGGTAGGAAGCGATTTTCGTGGTGCCCCCGGACGGAATCGAACCGTCACGGCCGTGAAGCCAGCGGTTTTTGAGACCGCCCTGTCTACCAGTTCCAGCACGGGGGCACGAAGGAAACGGCGCGGCCGAACAGAATGAGCCGCGCCGCCGGATGTTCAAGCATACCGGCCGAACCGGTGTCAACGCGGGTGATTTACGCGGCCGCGGTACTTTCAGTTCCGGCCTCGGGATCATCCTTCGTATAGAGCCACGCCCACCAGATGAAGACGATCTGGAACGGGAGCCGCATCCAGCGGCCCACGGGGCCGGGCTGCTCCATGAAGGACGGCAGCCCTTCGATCTGCACGTTGGCCGTCGCCATGTAGAGATTCGCCGGGAACACGGCGACGAGCAGGGCGATGGTCGCCCAGGCGGCGAGCTTGCGGGTTTTGGGAATCAGGAGCCCCACGCCGCAGGCAATCTCCGCCACGCCCGACAGGTAAACCAGCATCATCGGCCCGAGGGCTTCCATGTAGTCCGGAATGATCTGCGCATAGAACTCCGGCACGATGAAGTGCATCACTCCCGCGAAGATGTACAGCCCCGCCATTACATAGAGCAGCTGTTTCCTGTATTTTTTCATCGAACAAATCCCCTTCCTTCCGTCTAGCTTGTATCTGGCCGGTCGCGGGTCGGCCAGGCGAGGGATGTCCCGTGGCCGGGGACTGCCGCGGGTTAAGGTAATGTGAACCCTCCGGCCGCCGATTGACACCGGCGGCCTCCGGCTCAAACATGCGCTCCCGGAGGTTCCCGCCCCCTTGTCCGACCCGCTCGACGAACTTCGCAAGTGGCACCGCACGTTCATGCTCTACGGAGAGCTGGCCGTGATGACGCCCGTGATGGGGATCTACTCCATCGCCTTCGGCACGCTGGACAAGCTCGGGCTCAGGGACGACCCGCACCACTACGGCAACTATCCGACCTACGGCTACTGCGAGTCGAATTTCTGGGCGGCGAACACCACCCATGAGTTCATCGGCCGCCGGCCGGAGAAGCTCTCCCCCTACATCATCATGGCGAATCACCGCTCCCACCTGGACGGCCCCGCCATGCTGCTTGAGCTGAAGCCCGTAACGTTCCGGTTCCTCGTGAAGCAGGAACTCCTCTACGTGCCGTTCCTCGGGCAGGCGTTCTGGGCGCTGAACTTCATCTTCGTGAAGCGCGGCGACAAGGAGTCGGCCCAGCAGTCCTCCGAGGAAGTGATCCGCCGGATCAAGGGCGGCGAGAACATTGTCGTCTTTCCCGAAGGCACCCGCTCGCTGGACGGCAAGATGCTTCCCTTCAAGAAGGGCGGCTTCATCATGGCGATCCAGGGCGGCGTTCCGATTCTGCCGGTGGGCATCGCCGGCTCGGGCCAGATATACGGCCACGGGTTCAAGGTGCGGGCGCACCGGGGGCACATCGTCGTGAACTGCGGCGATCCGATCCCCACGGACGGCTACCGGCTGGATCAGGTGGACGAACTGGTAGAGAAAGTCCGCACCCGGATCATCGGACTGGAGCGCGAAGCCCACCTCCACTGGCAGAAACGTGCCCGTGAGCTTGAACTTCCGGTCCCCGCCGAAATCGTGAACCGCATGCCGGGCGATTGAGCACCCGTCCTTCTTCTGCGACCATCTACGCAATCTTTTCCGTACGGAATCCGTACACCGCAGATTGTTCACTCGTTATCCCCGTAAAAATCCCATGAATATCAGCAGCTTGTAAACCAGCTCTCCGGCCCGTCGGTTGCTCTTCATCCCACCGAGCAAGGGAGGAGAGCTCCGTCATGGCCCGGCGATTCAGGCAGAACGAACCCGTACCGATGGAATGCCGGGAGGCGGCGGTGCTGCCGCTCCGGGGGGAACGGGCGGCGTCCCGAAACCAGCCGGTCGAATGGCTGGAAGGCCTCCTGGGGCGGGAGCGGCCTCGCTTCCGGAAAAATCCGCCGGAACCGGAGCCTTTGGAACCGGCGAACATCCAGTGTGCAGAACCCCCGGAACCGCCCGGTATCAGGTCCGATGGCCGCCTGCGCCGTCCGGCGATCCGGGACTGGCCCGAGGACGACCGCCCGAGGGAACGGCTGCTGAGGTGCGGGGCGCAGTCCCTCTCGGACTCAGAACTCCTCGCCATCCTGATCCGCACCGGCGATACGCGGCAGAACGCCATGGAACAGGCGCGCTCCCTGCTCGAGAAGGCGGGCGGGCTCGCGCAGATCGCCCGGCTCTCGCCAGCGGACCTCGCGAGGCTTGCGGGCCTTGGGCCCGCCAAGGCCGCCGCTGTGCTGGCGGCGTTGGCGCTCGCGCCGCGCCTTGAGCGTTCACAGCTGGAAGACCGCCCGCAGGTCTCGAACAGCGAGACCGCCTTCCGGGTCCTGCGCGAACATTTCCGGGACCCCTCGCGGGAAGAAATCGTCACGCTGCTCCTCGACACGAAGAACCGCCTGCTCAGGGCCGTGCACTGCACGACGGGCGGCACCGACTCGGTTTCGCTGGACCCAGCGTGCCTGTTCAGGGACGCGGTGCGCGAGGGCGCGGCCGCGCTCATTCTCTCGCACAGCCACCCCTCCGGCGATCCGGCACCGTCGTCCGCCGACCGCCGGTTCACCTCGGATGCCGTCGCTGCGGGGAAAACCCTTTCGGTCCGCGTGCTGGATCATCTGATTGTCGCGGGCCCCAGGTATTTCAGCTTTCTCGACGAAGGGCTCATGGGCGGCTGACGCGGTTGCCTTCCCCCGGCGGAAGTCCGACAATGAGACCGCATGGAAATCGCCTCGCTTGCTGTTTACGCCGTCGTGATCCTGACCCTGGGCCTCGGGGCCTGGTCGGCGGTCCGGGCCGTCCGGTTCGGACGCGGAACCTCGAGAAAACCGACGCCGGACCCGGTCGTCCTGTTCCACCGCTATCTGCCCCGGATCGTCCGGGCGAGCCCCGACGCCCCGTTCGTGGTCCGCAGCGACAACCGGGACCTCGTCCTCTATATCGAGCGCACGGCCCGCATGCTCGGCATCGCCTCGTTTGCGCCCCGGTTCAACGACAGCGGCCATCTGGAGCAGATCGACGTCCGGCAGCGCATTTCGAACCATCTCGCCGAATTCCGCCGCCGGATCGACGGCGAGTTCGATGACATTGCCAGCCACTCGGGGAAGCCGATCAGCCGGCTCGCCGAGCGCGAATGGGGACATGTGAACTTCTCCCCGGCCGCCTGGAAGTCCTACTACCGCCCGGAAGAGCACACGGCACTGTTCCAGTCCGATCCCGGCCTGTTCCCCGAAGGCGAACTCGAGGCGATCCGGCTGGAAAGCCTCAAATGGCTCTTTCCGCCGTCGGACGATCTGGCGTCCCTGAAGGGCCGCAGTCTTTCCGTCGTGCAAATCCCCGAGAGCGAAGCCCGCAGCCTGCTTGCGCGCCTCAAGGTACCCGAGAGCGTCGTGGAACCGCTCCTCGAAGCGGCCGGGCTCACCGAGGCGTCGGTCCCGAACCTGAAACTCGTCCGGAAGTAGGCGGTGCCGGTTGTGACGACCGCCGCCGTGACTGCCGCTCCCCAAGGTAATTCTGCTCCGGCCTCAAGGCCGTCGCTGCTCCGTCAGTTCGCCTCCTGGTGGGTGCCTCCCCGGCGTGTGAAGCCGACCAAGGCCGGCTGGCTGTTCACCGGCCTCTCGGCGGCAGTGGCCATTGCCGCGCTCAATACCGGCAACAACGTCCTCTACATCCTGCTCGGGCTTCACTTCGGCATCGTCACGACGTCGGGCCTCTGGAGCGAGACCGTGCTCCGGAAGCTCGACGCGGAGTTTGCGCCGCCATCGTGGCTCCCCGCCGGGGTCCCGGTGACGCTCCGTTACCGGTTCGATCTCCGGGGGCGGCGGCTCCCGGCGTATCTCCTGCAGGTGTTCCCCGATATCCGCCGGGACGGCGATATCCCGGTGACGTTCTGGCAGCGGTGGCGCCGGAGCCGGTGGTGGACGCCGCTCTACCGGAAGGAATCGGGCGTGCGCGTCGTGAGCTCCCCCTGGATCCGCCACCTGCCGAAGGGCGAAACGGTGGAAGGTCACGTCGAGGTGCAGTTCGACCGGCGGGGCATCTACCGCCTGCTTCACGCCGAGACCGGCACGATGTTCCCGTTTGGCATCATCGAAAAGCGCCGCCGGAACGACCAGAACGTCGAACTGGTCGTCGCGCCGCCGCTCGCCGATGCCTCGGACCTCGACACTGCCGAATCCGCCGGTACGGACAGCGAAACCGCCGGGCGGCGTCTCGACCCCGCCGGTGAGTTCGACGGCCTCCGGCCGTTTCAGGCAGGAGATTCGCCGCGCCTCATCTCATGGAAAACCACCGCCCGCACCGGGCAACTCACCGTCCGGCTTCACCGGGAGGTCCTGAGCCCTGAGATTGCCGTCGTGCTGGAGCCGTTCACCGGCCGTCCGGAAGAACTCGCCAACCCGCCCGAGCAGCGGCGGCTGGACCGTCAGGTGTCCATCGCCCGCACGCTGGTGGAAACGCTCCGCTCCGAAGGCTACCGGGTGCAGCTCCACGACAGTCCGCAGGCATCGTCGGGGCTCTCGGACGCCGAGGCCCGGCTGCTGGCCGCCTGGCAGGGCGAAGGGCTCCCTCAGCCTCCGGCCGCCAAAGGCCCCGGCGACCGGGTCACAGTCACGCGGACGGGGAAGATCGTGAAGGCGGGCTAGTTCCGCTTCGCCGCGACAAGTTTCGCGGCTTCTTCCCTGGCCCAGAGGTCGGCGTCCCGGACCTGCTGGATCGTGTCGAGGCGGACGGTCTTGTGACGGCCCATCGTTTCGGAGTTGATCGACGGGATGTCGTAGAACCCGATCTTTTCGTTCAGGTAGGCGTCCACGGTGATCTCGTTGGCGGCGTTCAGCACGGCCGGCATGGAGCCGCCCGCGCGGATCGCGTCGAAGGCGAGCTGGAGGCAGGGGAAGCGGCCGAGGTCCGGCTCCTCGAACGTGAGCTCGCGGGTCTTCGACCAGTCGAGGAACGGGATCGTGGCCTCGATCCGGTCCGGGTATGCGAGCGCATAGGCGATCGGGAGCCGCATGTCCGGCACCGAGAGCTGCGCCATCACCGAGGCGTCGATGTACTCCACCATCGAGTGGACGATGGACTGCGGGTGGACGACGACGCCCACCTGCTCCGGCTTCATGTCGAACAGGTACATCGCCTCGATTACCTCGAGCCCCTTGTTCATAAGGCCCGCCGAGTCGATCGTGATCTTCCTGCCCATGGACCAGTTCGGGTGCTTCAGCGCTTCGGCCACGGTGGCCTTCGCGATCTTTTCCTTCGGCCAGGTACGGAACGGACCGCCCGAGGCGGTGAGGATCAGGCGCTTCACCTGCGAGCGTTTGTTCCCCTCCAGCGCCTGGAAGATCGCCGAGTGCTCGCTGTCTATGGGGAGCATCGTGACGCCGTGCTCCTTGATCTTGCGGTTCACGAGCTCGCCGGCCGTGACGAGCGTTTCCTTGTTGGCGAGGCCGATCTCCTTGCCTGCCTCGATGGCCCAGAGCGTGGGCTCGAGGCCCGCCGCCCCGACGATGGCGGAGACGACGGAATCGACCGTCGCGAGCTGGACGGCCTTTTTGTACCCCTGGGGCCCGTAGATGATTTCACCCGTGTAGCCGGGGGTCTTCTTTTTCAGTTCGGCGGCCTTTTCCTCGGTCGCCATGACGGCGATGCGCGGGCGGTGGGCGAGGACCTGCTCGGCCATGACGTCCGTGTTGGTCCCGGCGACCAGCGCCTCCACATGGAACCGGCCGGGATGCTGCCGCACGACATCCAGCGACGATACGCCGATGGAACCGGTAGACCCCAGGATGCACAGCCGTTTCTTGCTCATATCCGCCCCTCGCGGCCCCCTCCGGCCGCGAACTTCCGAGGAGCGGACCCTAACCGGGCGAGGGGAGGGGGAGGCAAACGGTTCTTCCGGTTGAAAACCATGTCGCTACGCGGGGTTACTGCCCAGGATAATTTCCGGGCGAGTTCCCCTTGAACACCTGGGGACAAGCCTTACTAAATGGATCCGGGCCGGAGACGAGGACGGCGTTGGAATGTGCTCATGCGGGGGCGCTCGTTAATCTGAACGCCACTGTCTAATTTGCACGCATCAGCACGCATCGACACGGAACAACACGGAACAACACGGGATGCCGGGTACAGAAAAAACGGGGGGGGGGGGTTAGTAAACACAACAACCCCCCCCTACAAAACCGATAACCCACG
>CAZUMS010000025.1:0-57321 GCA_964621525.1 uncultured bacterium | reverse complement strand
CTACGCCGGGTACAGGGCGTAGGGCGGCCCGCCGCCGGCGAACGGCAGGGGCGATGCGTTGGGGTCTGCGGGCGTGCCGCCGTCTCCGGCGAGGTAAGCGAACCGGCGGCCCGGCGGGTCCGCGTCCGCATAGTCCGGCGCGCCGTCCTCGTGGATGAAGGCGTACCGGAGCAGGGCGTAGGGGGCCTCGCGGAGCTCGAACGTCACGCGGCCCGTCCCGGGCGCGACGGACCTGGCCGAGATTTCGGCGAGCCTCGGCCCCGGGAACCGGACCGCCTCGACGAGCGGACGGTCTTCCTCCGGCGTTCCGGGCGGGAGCCGCCCGTGCCGGAGTTCCACGACGTCACCGGGCGAGAGGCCTGTCATCTGGAACGGCGCGTCCGCCTTGAGGCGCGTCCGGGGGTTTGCGAGCGAGGTGCCGAGCCGGAGGGCGATCCGCTCCGCGAGACGGTCGCCGCCGCTGTCGCCGAGGGGCGAGCGGTTTCCGTGAACCCCCTGGAGTTCCAGGAGGAGCTTCGGCGCCGCTCCGTGGCGGCTCACCGAGTCGGCGTCCACAAACAGGAGCCGTTCCAGATAGTCCTCCGTCACCGGGTCACGCGAGTAGCGGACTTCGATGACATTGCGGAGGCTTTCGAGGCCGAGGTCCAGCCGCTCACCCTGTGCAACGAGGAAGGCAGGACCGAGGACCGCCGGGGCACGCTCCGGGAAGGGGGGCCCGAGGAACTTCACCGTGAGCCGCGCATCTTCCGTCTCGGCCAGGATCACGCCCGAGGCTTTCAGGAGCTCGTCCTCGATCCACCGCTTGGCGTCGTCCGCCTCTTCTTCGACCAGGAACCGGACGAGGAGGCCCGGCACGAGACCGTCGCGGACGTCTTCCACGGCGGCAATATCGATAAGGGCGGCGTCGAGACCGAGGGCGGCCCCACCCCGGTGAGCGGGGGTGTCGTACGGTCCGTTCCCTCCCGCCTCCGTTGTCGTCAGGAGCTGGAGCAGCACATCCAGCGGGTGGCCGCCGAACTCGTAGAGCTGGATGACCTCGTCATCCGCGGTGTGAACCGCCGGGACCGTGGCGAACATCCCCCGCGTGCAGCCGGTGAAGTCGCCCGCACCCGCGGGGGTGCTCAGCCCGGTGTAGGCGACGATCTCGTCCCCGATCCGCGCGTAGCGCACGGGCACACCGGCCGTGCCGAGAAACCGGCCCGTGTCGCCCACGGGCAGCGCCGTCTGCACGGCGTCGGTATCTGCCGTGAGGCGCGAGCGGCGCGAGGGGAACAGGGGCCTGTCCTTCAGTTCGCCGAAGATCCCCCGGCACTGGAACCGCCAGGAGGCGCCGCCGTCCTCCGACACGGCGCTTCGCACGCGGCCTCTGGCCACGGTGCGGAACGCTTCGGGCCAGTCGAGACCGGGGAGGCCGAGCCGGAGCGTCACGGCCCGGTCCCGGAGCGGCGTGAGGGCGATCAGCTCCGCGATTTTCCCGTCCCGGTCCGCGAGCCGGAAGGAAAACGAGGCGACGGCGGCGGTGAGGCGTTCGTCGTCGAGCCCCTGCCGGCTCACGGACGGAGCGAGCAGGACCGGGACCGCGCCCTCCAGCGGCACGCTGGAGAAGGGGCGGTCCAGTCCCCATTCACGGACTGTCGCGCCGCCGGGCCAGTCGCGCAGGCGGGTGTGGAACCTTCCGCGCACGACGGCGAGGAGCTTCGCCCCGTCCGGGCTCTTGCCTCCGTAGCGGACGATCTCCTGCCGGCCGCCGTAAGCGATGACGGCGTACCCCGCATTCGGGAACCGGCTGAAATCCCCGCCCGGCTCCGCCTCGATTTCGGCGGGGGTTACCGCCGAGGCGGCGAGGGCGAGGATCGTCTGCGAGGCGGAGGCGAATTCCGCCGTCCAGACAGGCTGAACGGCGGGGGCGCCAATGAGGTCGTCGAGAGCGGGCATGGTCACGGGCTCCTGTCAGGGGAAGGGGGGCAAGGGTCCAAGGGGAGATGAAACGCGGGCTGTGTGGCATGCATCACATCCCGAAAACCGCCACTTGTAAGCACATGTAAACCGGACGGACCGGACAGTTCAGATCGGAAACGTAAAAAACAAAGTAAATTCAAATAGTTATAATGAACCAGGCCGGCCGGGGAACCCGTTGCCGGCGCTTGTAAAAAAAGTGTTCTCAACTCTCGCAATGGCGTAACAGGTTGCCCCATTTTGCGTTATAACTCTGGTTCCCGGTCTCACGGAGGGACTTGTGTTCAGAAAGCCCAGGACGTTTTGCCAAGGTGGCGGGCGCGGGGTTTTCGGTCCGATTCGGAGCACTCATGCCGGGAGTGAGAGAAAAACAGGAGTTATTCTCGTTATGAAGCGCATTCTTGAAGCCACCGTCCTCGCCGCCCTTCTCGCCGGAACCCCGGCGTTCGTCTCGACCGTGAAGGCCGAAGAAAAGAAGGAAGAGAAGAAGGAAGAGAAGAAAGAGGAAAAGAAGGAAGAAAAGAAAGAAGAGAAGAAGGAAGAAACCAAGAAGTAATTCCGCCGGCGCGTTAGCGCCGCGTTACTTCCAGGGTTCCTTCGAACTCTCGCTTTTCAAAGCACCAGCAGGCTGGTTCCCTCACGGGAACCGGCCTGTTGTCTTTCCAGCCCTCCGGCTTTTTACCTTTTTCCCCGCCTGTTTCGGGGAGTGTGGGTGCTTTCTCATCCCGGCTTCAGCATCGTTTCATGAAGGTTACCGGGTTCCTTCATCCGGGCCTGATATTCATGAACCCGCGGTCCCGGCTCACCGGGAGCCCGAAGGGAACTTCCAGGCGGCGGTCATGGTGACCGCCGGGGGAAGCGACCGGCTCCAGGCGACGATCCGGCACCGGAGAGACACTCAGGAGTCATCATGAATCCCAAACGCATTCTCGGAGCCACTGCCCTTGCCGCCCTTCTGGCTGGCGCACCCGCATTCGTCCCGGCCGCGAAAGCCGACGAAGCCAAGAAGGACGAAAAGATGGACGCCCCGGCAGCCGGGAAGAAGCACCACAAGAAGCACGAGAAGAAGGACGACAAGAAGGAAGAGCCCGCGAAGTAATCCGCCGCCCCGCTCCCTTCAGCCGCAGGCCGGTTCTCTTCGGGGAACCGGCCTGTGTCTTTCAGGGGTGAGTTCGTCATTCCGACTTGTCCTCCCAGATTTCAGGTGCACCGAACACCGTGTTCGACGGCGGCACGGAGTTGTTCGAGACGGCGAGCATCCACTCGTGGCCCGCGGAGTCCACCGAGGGGTAGGGGATCACACAGCCCTCGAAAGGCCCTTCGCCGTTGTACGACGCCCGTACCCGCACGACCCCGGTGCCGCCTGAGGCGGTGAAGAGCTGGAATTCCGCCGTGAGCCAGTGGGCGGGATTTTCCTGGAGGAGCGCGTCCCTCGGGACGGGCTGCGTGAGCGTGCCGAGCGTAACCGGCGTTCCTTTCGAGCCGTCGGTGAGCACCGGGTAGGCGCGAAGCTCGCGCGTTGAGCCCGTGTCGTGAGCGACGACGGCTGTTCCGGCACCGCCGGAGTTATGCGCGAGCAGGATCCCCGCCTCCCAGAGCGAGCCGCCGGCGACGGAGAACGGATAGGGCCGCCACAGTTTTACCCGGATGCGGGCGTCCGCCGTCTTCTGAACTGCATCGAGCGGCCGGAGCCGGGCGAATTTCCCCGCCGGGGTCGAGCCCGTCTGGAGGAGAAGGCCCGAATAGTCCGAATAGTACGAGGTATCTCCGCCGAAGCTGCCCGTGAGCGGAGCCGTGAACCCGGCTGCCGGGAGTTTTCGGCCGAAGGTGAACGGCTCGCCGCCGGGGTTCGAACGGTCCGTCTCGTCTTCGGGTTCAGGCTGCACGGCGAGCTGGAGCTTCACCGTCCGGAAGCCGGTGACGGGTTCCTCGGTGTCGATCGTCCGGTTCGTCGCCCTGACGGGCGTGTGCGTTTCGAGGAGCGAACTGCGGTGCAGGTCCGCCGGGGCGCCGGCGGCGAGGGCACCGTCTGGCGCAAGCGCCCGGTCCCAGCCCT
The DNA here is from genome assembly GCA_964621525.1 of uncultured bacterium. GTDB lineage: Bacteria > JAGRBM01 > JAGRBM01 > JAGRBM01 > JAHCIT01 > CAZMGV01. The sequence continues at coordinate 53,309 of CAZUMS010000025.1, read as the reverse complement.
GTGCCGTCCACCGGCTGCCGGGCACGAAGGCGAACTGGCCGGAGAATTTCCCGGAGCCGCCCCGGCCCACGGACCAGAGCGAGCCGTCTTCGGTCTCCACCTGCGCCCGCGAGCCGAGGTCCAGCACGGTCTTCCGGTCCTGGAGGCGCACGGGGTGACGGAGAAGCGGCCAGACGAACTGGGCCGCCTGCGCGGGGTTCGCCGCCGGAGCGCCGGCAGCTGTCCAGCGGACCCGCGTGCCGGGTTCGGCGCCGAGGTCCGGAAACAGGGCCCCGCCCCGGACGAGCGGAAGGCCGTCCGGCGTCGCGATATACGTTTCCGGGTCCGAGTGGAGCACCGTGAGCGCGAGCGAATCCGGTGCGGCGCTCCAGTAGAGCGCGCCGCCTTCCAGGTCCACGGCCGGGCCCGTGTCCACCGGCACGAGCCGGTAGTGGAGCCGGAAGCCGTAGCCGGACGGTGAGGCCGGGTCCGGCAGGGCGTCCCGCATGGCGCGAAGGAGCGCCAGCACGAGCGCCCGGGGCGTGTAGAACCTGCGGGCGAGCTCCGCCGCGTACGTCTCGCCGTCCACGGAGAATTTGAGCACCCCCGAGAGTTCCACGGCGGGAACGAGCAGGGCGGACGGAGCGGGGGGAACGGGCATGGGGGAAACCTCCTGTGAGAGACCTCACCCCTGCCTCCGGCTCCCCCTCTCCGCATGCGGAGACGGGATCCGAGGGGTGAGGTCCCCGGTTATTTCAGTACACCCGGACCCCGGCGGGTCCGGTGACGATGGCAAGGCGGTCCTCACCGACGGCGTCGCGGACGGCATCGACGATAAACGTCCGCACGTTGTCCAGGCCGAGTACGCCGCCGTTGTTCACGAGGTTCACGGTGAGTTCCATGGGGAGCCTGCGCTCCCGTTCCTCCGCCGGGAGTTCCGGGGGCGGAGCCGGGGCGGCCCCGGCGGAGGCTCCGCCGCCGAGGCCCGCAGCGAACGCCTGGAGCGAGGCGCCGATGGCGATGAGCGCGAAGCCCGCCGTGAAGGTTGCGGGGATGTTCAGCGTCATGAGGGCCTGGAGCGCCTTGGCGGTGGCGATCATCGCCTCGCCCATGGCGCTGGCGAAGCGGCCCACCGCGTCCAGCAGGATGGCGGCGAAGGCCCGCCCGCTGCGGGCCGAGCCGTCCACGAGGCCCCGGAACAGGCCGTCGATGGCGCGGGCGGTGCTCTCGATCAGCGGCCGCAGCGGGGAAATCGCCCGGCGGTTGAAGTTCTCGACGAACTCCCGGGAGGTCTCTCCCGTCTGGCGGCGGATCTCCGCCATCCAGCGGGCCGTTTCCTCCAGGACGCCGGGCGGCAGGTTTTCCTTGAACCGTTCGAGATCGTCCAGCGCGCCGGACAGGTCGGTGACAGAATCGGACATGGGGTTCCTTTCTCACTTCTCCAGCACCGTCACCGGCAGTTCGGCGGCGATGCAGGCGGGGCCGTTCGCGCCGCCCGTTTTCGTGCGGACAAGCGGCGCGCCGGGGATCGCCTGCGAGATTCCGCTCTCCGGCGGGATCAGTTCCGTCCCGGCGAGCGCCGAGGCGAGGGTCTGCATCCGCGACGCCATCCGCTCGCGGGCGCCGGCGGCGTCGCCGGCCATGAGCTCCCTGAGCTCCACCGTGAACCGGTGGGCGAGGTGCGCCTTCACGGCACCGGCGGGCCGCTCCCAGGCGGCAATCTCCGCGCCGATGGGGCGCACCTCGAAGGCGAGCCCGCCCCGGGTGAGGCCGTCCCGGCCGAAGCCGTAGCGCAGCTCCGACGGCGTATCCGCGCCCGTGCCCGAGAGGGCGAGGGCGACCAGCGTTTCGAGATCGGCGACGAGCGGCATGGGGAGGAGGTCCTTTCTTCTGATTTCCCCCTCACGTCATGTGAGGGGGCGGCGGGTTTTCCCGCCGGGGGAGTTTTCCGGAAGACTCCACCGCCCTCGCAGACTCGGGCACCTCCTCACCTGACGTGAGGAGGAAACCGGACTGGCGAATCCGGAGACTCACCCCAGCTCCCCGGCCCGTTCCGGGTGGGAGCGCAGGGCGTGGAGACGCATGAGGCCGAGGGCGTCGATGGACGACGGCGTGCCGTGGCCCGAGCGGCGCAGGAGATCCCGGCGGAGTTTCGCCGCGGGGGATTCCGCGCCGTCCCGCCGCCAGGGGTCGCGGGCGGCCGCCACGAGGCAGTCGAGGAGTTCCACGCGCTCCAGCAGCCGGAACCGCTCACCCTCACGGACGAGCAGCTCCAGGAAACCGGGCGTGAGCTCCAGCGCATCCTTCGGCGAAAGGCCCAGCGTGCGGGCGGCGAGCGCCAGCGTCCCCGCCAGCGCGGCCGCCCCTACCGGGGGTTTCCTGCGGCGGCTCCGGAGGCCGCGGCTGCGGGCCTGCCCGAGATCAGGCCGAGGAACGCCTCGAACACGCGGGGCGTGAGCAGGTGCTCGGCGTCCTTCGCCGTGAGGTCCGGGATCAGCTCCCCGAGCGCCGCCTTGAGCTGCGCCGCCATTTCGGGGGCGGAGGCTCCGGGCCGCGCGGCATCCAGCAGCGCGGCGATCTGGCCGAGCGTCGGCTCGCTGAAGGTGTAGGTCCGCTCCGGCAGCTTCACCGTGAGACGGGTTCTGAGGGACGAGAGATCGTGGGTCATGGGGGCTCCTTTTTGGGGTTCCAGTGGTATCCCCTCCGGCGGCTTTGCCGCCACCTCCCCATTACCTGGGGAGGAATTCTCCCCCACGCAATGGGGGAGGCGAGCGGAGCGAGAGGGGGAGCGGAAGCGGTTCCCGGCCTCAGCTCACCGCCGGGTCGCCGAGGGTGAAGATGAGGCCGTTCGTGTCGGGCAGGGCGCGGAAAACGAGTTCGAGCGGCGTCTGCTCGCCCCGGAAGGCGAACTCGGGCGGGGTGAGGACGAACGCCCTGGGGAAGGTGAGGTCGAACGTCCTGTCCGTTGCGGGCAGCGCCACGGGGTGAAGGACGAGCGTGCCGGCCTTCGTTTCCATCGGGGTGCCGACGTCGACCCGGACTTCCAGCTTCTTGTCCGCGCCGGACCCCGTGAGCTGGAGTTCGGGGAACGCCGCCTCGACGTTGGCGAGGGACCAGCGGGCGAGGCTCACCGTCACGTCCACCTTCTTGAGGCCGTTCGTGAGGTAATCGACCGGGGTCTTGCCCCGTTCGTCGGTGAGGATCTCCACGAGCTCGCGCTCGATCTGGAGCGAGGCTCCGCCCGCCGTGGGGCCGAGACTTACGGATTTGTAGGTGACGGTGACGCCAAGCGCGGCGAAACCGTTCTTGACGGTCTGGGAAGACATGGGGGCTCCTTGGTGGTGAGGTGATGAAAGGAATCTGCCGGGTTGGACATCTGCCCTGCCGCTCACCCTGAGCGCTGTCGAAGGGTCGAGCGGCAGGGCGGTTCCGCTTCAGGGCTTCGACGGTGCTCAGCCTGAGCGGAACCGCCGCCAGGCCGGGTAAAGGCGACCTTCGGCCGCCCCTACATCCGCAGCCGCCCCGACCTCGGGGCGGCTCCGGTTTCGCCGTCTTCCACGGCTCCGCTTCCGTCCGTGTCATAGGTGGCGAACGTGAGGGCGGCGAGGCGGCCCTCGTAGGCGGCGCGGTGGTGGCGGGCGGCGGCGTCCCAGCGGTCCGAGGGGGATTCCGAGAGGGATCGGTGGACGAGTTCGAGGGCCTTCAGTTCATGGAGGGCGTCGAGTTCGCGGTTCGTGCCGTCGTAAATCCCCTCGGCATCGACACCTTCAAAACGGCTCCAGACGAGCCCCCGGGCCTCAAGGTCCAGGCGGAGGTCCCGGAGGGCGGCGGCGATCTGGGCCGAGTGGTCCTCCGATTCCGGGGGGTAGCGGCCCTTCACGGCCGGGTCGCGCGCTTCGATGGTCGGCGTGGTCACGGGCATGGAACTGTTCCTTTCTGTCGTGGCATACTCGGGGCCGGGGGAAACGGGTTCTGGCCACTTCGAACAAAAACTTCCGGACGCGTGTGACCGAGTGGCTCCTGAACCTTCTGGACTGGAGCCCGGTCGACAAGGCCATTGCCATCGCCGTGATGACGGCGGTGTTCGTGGCGTTCATCGTCACGATCTCCCAGCCGCTGCTCCACGACCCGGAGCAGGCGGCCTACATGAACAAGCCGAACCTCGCGCTGTTCATGAAGGCGCTCCTCTGGATGGACGTCGTGTGGGCGGGGATCCTCGCCTGGGGGTTCTGGATCCGGAAACGGGACCCGGAGAACCGGGCGCTCGTCGTCACGACCCTGAGCTTCTACGCCTGCACCTACGGGCTCGGCGCGTACTGCACCGGCCCGCTCACGAGCCCCTACGCGGGCCTCGTGTTCGTGGGCGGCACGTTCGTCGCCATGCTGCTGTTCCAGATCCGGGACGCCATGATCGGCGTCGTGATCAGTTCGGTCATCATCGTGGGAACGACCGTGGCCGAACGGCTGGGCTACATCCCCTACGCGCCGCTCATGGACACCTCGCCGTTCGAGAACGGAAAGCTCGCCACCCCCTGGTTCATCTCCATGGGCGGGGCGTTCGTCTTCATCATGATCCAGTGCATCGTGCTGTGCGCCTTCATCGTGCGCAGGTGGCGGGACCGCGAGGAAGCCCTCGCCGAGGCCTACATCATGCTCCGCGAATCGAAGGACCGGCTCGTCCGGGCGGAGGCGCTCGCCTCGCTCGGTTCGCTGGTGACGGGCGCGGCGCACGAGCTGAGGAACCCGCTCGCCTCCAGCGGGTCGATACTCCAGACGCTGGGCGACGAGATCCAGAACTCCCCGACGCTGCCCGCCGACGACCGGCAGGCGGCGGTCGGGATGCTGGACCTCGCCATGAAGGGCCACGGCCGCGCGAGCGCGATCGTGAACCGCCTCTACGAATTCACCGAATGCATGGCCCAGGACGGGGCGACCTCGCCGCTCTCGACGGTGCTGGAGCGGCTTTCCCGGAAATACCCCGCGCTCGACATCCATTGCGGCCCGGAGACCGCCCGGGTGCCCGTGGGGGTGAGGCGCCTCGAGCTCGTGCTCGTGAACCTCGTCGAGAACGCCGTCCGCGCCGGCGGCGATGCGCCCGTGCGGCTCAGCGTCCGTCCCAGGGGCGAGCGGATCGAGATCGAGGTGGAGGACTCCGGCAAAGGCATCCCGCCGGAGGCCCAGCGGGACATCTTCAAGCCGTTCTTCACCCTCGAAAAGGGAGGCGAAGGGCACGGCATCGGCCTCGGCCTCTACATCGTCCACGAACTCGTCACGCAAGGCGGCGGCCGCGTCACCCTGGACAGCACCCCCGGCAAGGGGACCCGCGTCCAGGTGGCGGTGTAGGGGGGGCGAAACCCCGCCCCCAGCAGGAAACTAACACCCGGCCTCCGGCCACCCTCTTTCAGGGAAAGAGGGCGTCGTTCGCACTCAGGCTTGTCCCAAGCGGGAACATCTGTGCGGTAGCGAGCCTCCTTTCCCTGAAAGGAGGTGCCCCGGAGGGGCGGAGGTTAGTTTTCTCCTTCCCCCTCAGTTCGTCACGAGCGCGACGGCACGGACCGATTTGGTGTCCTCGACCTTGAGGGCCCAGTTCGCGGGGGTGGCGAGGTCCGCGTTCGCGGGATTGTTCGAGACCGAGTTCCAGCCGATGCCGAACAGGTGCGGGACGAAGTGGGCGTCGAAGGAGATGATGTCCTCCTTCGTGAGCGCGTCGCGGTCGGTCTCGACCGTGAGTTCCCGCTGGTAGCCGAGATAAAGCGCCCGGTGGCCCAGGAAGTAGGTCGTGTATTTGAAGTAGTCCGTGACCGTTGTGTCCACCGGCACCCGGTCCGAGACGTACACCGGCCGGCCGAACAGCGTCGGGCGGCGGCCCATGCGGACGCCGGGGTTCTGGGCGTCCGTGTCCACGTCGGCGTAGACGACAAGTCCCAGGTCGTAGCAGTCCTTGAACACCTTGCTGTGCATGACGGCGACGGCGATGTCGCCCTCGTTGTCGCCGAGGGTGAACATGGCGTCCAGCACGGCGTTCTTGCCGATGCGGACGGCGGAACCCGTCGTGACGGAGACGTTCTTCGTGTTCGCGGAGGGGATCGCGCCCTCGAGCACCTTCACGAGCGTCGCGTCCACATGGCGGGCGAAGATCGAGGCGATCTGGCGGGCGATCTCCGTCTGCGGGTCGTCGAGCGAGACGAGCCGGGCGAAATCGTGGACACCGAACGCCTTGCCGCGCCGGACGACGACGCCCTGCTCGGTGACGGTATCGACTTTCTCGACGGAGAGGGGAGAGCTGTCGGACAGCGGCACCATGTCGCCGCCCCGCTTCCAGCGGGGGATCGTGACGCGGGTGCCGCCCCGCGAGATGTCGCCGTTCGTTTCGGCGAGCACGGCGCCGGATGCCTCGAGCTGGATGCGGCCGGGGAAGAGGGCGCTCACCTGGTCGGCAAGCACCTCGGGATCGACGATGTCGGAGAGTTTCGTGGAAGGCATAAGGGGTCAGTCCTTTCGGTTGCTGGGGCTGCGTCCCGCGTGGCGGCGGCGCAGCGATTCGTAGAGATCCGGGCGGCGGCGCTTCAGGTCGAGCGCCTTGCGTCCGTCGTTCATGAGCTCCGCCCACAGGCGGCCGTCCGCCCCTTCCGGCGGGCCCTCCGCCCGGCGGCGCGAGTCGGTGGCCTTGGGCGCAGGACCCGGAGTAGCCGGAGTAGCCGGAGACGGGGGAAGGGCTGCCAGAGGCGGCGCCGCGGGCGGCGGAGATAAGGGGGGAGCAAGGCCGTTTTCCGCCGTGCGGGTTCTGGCCCCTTCGGCGGCGGCTTCGGCCTGCTCCAGAAATCTGATGAGGGCGTCCGGCCCGGCCGAACCGGGGAACGCGGCGAGGAGGTCCTGGAACGCGGGCGGAAGTTTCTCCGCACGCGAGCGGATCATGGTCCGGGCAGCGACTTCCCACGGGTTTTCGGGCGGCGGCGCGCCTGAAGGTGCCGGCTCGGGCACACGTTCAGGGGGAATGTCACCGGGATCGCCGGGATTGTCGGGCATGGGGATGGGTCCTTTCGGGCGTGAAGCGCTCAGTGTTTCTCCCCCGCCAGCTCACGGTTCCGGCGCCAGAGGGCGAGGACGTCCGCGTCGGGCAGGCGGGCGAGGTCGGGATTGCGGCGGCGCAGGAGATCGAGCGGCGAGAGGACGCCGAGTTCGAGGTCGGCGGCGTCCAGCTCGCGCTGCTCCCCGGGCGAGACGTCCGGGACGGGCTCGGCGAAGTCGGTTTCCAGCGTGAACCGTTCCGTGTCGGGTGCATCCTCCGGGCTGTGGTGGCGCAGCACGGCGGCCACGGTCTCGAACACCTGCCGCTCGGCGGTGCGGAACCTCGAGGCGGACTGGGCCCTGGCGTCGGCGCTGTCGGTGCGGGAGAGCCAGCGGGCGACGCCGGACTCGACGCGCCCCTCCGCGTCCACCGTGTCGGCGGGGACGCCCTCGAGCAGCGCCGCGAGGCGGGCCGTCTCGAAGATCGCCGACTTCACCGAATCCACCGGCGCGTCGGGGCTCTCGAACCGGAAGTCGCCGGCCGCCGCCTGGTCGCGCTTTACGACGTGGATGAGGTGCTGGACGCCCACCTTGAAGTCGGGCCGCGTGTCGTCGTCCGACACCCACACGGGCTGTCCGAAGCACTGGAACTTGATCGTGTAGAACAGCTCCGTGAGGGCGAAGTTCAGCACGCGGTTCGCCCTGAGGAGCGATTCGGGCGGATGCGGGTAGAGTTCCCCCGTGCGGCTGTCGATGCGGACGAACGGGATCCGCCCGTAGGGGTTTTTGAGCTCCGGGTCGCCGAAGTCGTCGGCGATGCTTCCGTCCTCCGCGAACCGGAAGTGGTGCTCCGCGCTCCAGTAGGCGAACGTGCCGTCCCCGGCGGGGACGATGAGCGCCTCGTAGCGCGAGACGTCGTGGGCGGGCGCGCCGGGCGGGGCGAGCACGTAGAGGCTGTCGCCGGGGAGCGTGTCGAAGAACAGCGAGCCGTCCCACCCCGCGCGCACCCAGGCGAGGCCCGTGAGCGTGTGCAGCTCCTCGGCGGCTCCGAGGGCGAGGGAGAGCTCGGCCTCCTGCACGAGCGCGTGGTACCGGCGCTCGGCGGCGGCGCGGGCGTCCTCGCCGGGCGCAGCGTCGCCCGCCGGGGTTTCGCGCCGCAGGCGGACTTTCCTCGCCGGTTCCCCGCGGTAGAGCCCCGAGCGCTTTTTCACGATGCGCCGCACGAGCGGCAGCGTGAGCCCGCTCCGGAGCACCGAGTCCCGGATGTCGGGGTCGGTGAACGTCGCGTCGATGTCGGAGGCCAGGTGCCGCTCCGTGCGGTCCAGCCAGAAGTCGCGGAGCTCGGCCGTGCGCCGCCCGAAGGCGGCGGGCCGCCCTTCGCGGGCGCGGGCCAGGAGGTCCCTGAGCGCGGGCGGGGAGAAATCGTCGGGCATGGGGAAGGGGTCCTTTCTGCGGGTGAAGCGGCTGATGGGCGGCGGAAGAGACTCACCCGCCCCTCCGGGGCACCCTCTCTGTAAACAGAGAGGGCCAGACTCGAGGGGCCTTCTCTGCTTGCAGAGAAGGTGGCCGGAGGCCGGATAAGTCTCCTGCCTACAGCCTCTCGATCACGGCTCTCGTGCCGCACCCCTTCACCGGGGCGAGCTGCCAGACGAGGTAGCCGAGGGCGTCGGAGAGGTGTTCGAGGTTCGCGCTCTTGTCGATCTCGCGGCGGCCCTCTTTCCACCGGGTCCGGACGAGCGACTGGACCAGTTCCTTCGCCGAGTTCGAGACGAACAGGCGTCCGTCGCGGAAAGCGCGGTTCACGATCTCGATCCGGTCCATCTGGAGCGGATTCGAGTAGGGTGCGTCGATTCCGAAACCGGCCTCCTTGAGCAGGGCGAAGTCGGTGCGTCCGTTCGTGTGCCGGTTCCGTCCCGAGGCGTCCGGGTAGACGGTGACGTGCGTCGCCCCCTCGCCGGCGACCTGCCGGATTCGGACGATCAGGCTGCCGGTGTTCGAGTTCCGCTCGCTCCAGCTCGAAAACACCCGGATCACGCCGTCGTTCACATGGGCGAAAACGGCGCTCATCGGGTTCACGTTGAAGTCGATGCCGACATGCACCGGTTCTCCGGGGACCTGCGCGAGCAGGCGGTCCGCGTGACGGTCGCGCCGGAAGTCCGGGTAGCAGAGCCCTTCGGCGAGGTCGATGAACCGGGCGTTCACCTCCTGGTCGAAAAACTCGCCGGTGTAGGAGTCATGGAGCGAGGCGAGGTAGCCCACGGGCAGGTGGGGGTTGTCGTAGCTCGTGCCGGTGACGGTGAACCGCCCCGGCAGCCGTTCGGGCGAGACGAATTCGCCGTACAGCCAGTGGTCGATGCCGCAGGGCGTGCTCGTGAGGTCGCCCTTCATGGGCCCGGTCGGATCGCGGAGCCGTGCCTGAAGCACACGCCAGGCTTCGAGGCTCGTGTCACGGGCCTCATCCAGCCAGAAGAACCCCATGTCCACGCCGCGCAGGAGATCGAAATTCTGCGTCGAGTGGAAGAAGATGCGGCTCCGGAGGTCGTCCATCTCGATCCGGCGGTGCGCCCAGACGATTCTGGGTGAAAGGCGGGCCCGGCGGCCCAATTCCATGGCCTTTTGCACGGCCACCTGTTCAAGCTGCTCGTAGCTGTTCGAAAGGATGTAGCCCGTCGAGGCGTAGCGCAGGGCACGGTCCAGAAACCGGTAGGCGCCCACCGTCGTCTTTCCGCTCCCGACGCCGCCCGCGTAGAGGGCGTAGCGGACTTCCGGCTTCTTGCGGGTTTCATAGAACTCCCGCTGCCGGGCATGGAGTTCAGGGGATACTTTCGTGTAGGCCCGGATCACGTCGATCCCGGTTTCCTCGAAGAAATCCTGGGGATCGAGCGTCACTCTCCGCGAAGTCTGCGCCGCCTCCTTGCCGGTCTTTTCCTGCCCGGCCATCTCCTCACGCTCCGGCGAGGCGTTCGATGCAGGCGCGCAGGCCGTGGGCCGGGACGGTGGCGAGCTCGCGGGCGACCTCGAGACGGATCAGGCGGGGGTTGTAGGAGAGTGTCTCGCACGCGGACCGGAAGCCGAAGGGTGCCGCATCGGAACTGGTCAGCCAGTCCGTTTCCTCCTCGATGACCCGGAGAGCCGCCTTGCGGCGGATCCGGTTCCCCGGAGTTTCGAGAAGGAGACTCCGGGCTCCGTGGATCTCCTCGAGGCTGCTGCGGATCAGGGCACGGGCGAATGCCCGGACACCTCGCGGAGTGCCTCCTGCCGGGGTCTGGCAGGGGCAGGATTTGTGTACATGAGGCGTGACAGTGCGAACGGCGTTCATGGCCGGTCTTCCTTTCGGATTCGATGTGATGGGAACGGGCGACGGAACGGGGGCCAAACGGCTTGCGCCCGGGGCTGCCTGTCTGGTCAGGCCGCCGCCGGGCGCACTTCCGAGCTATGACAAGTCTGGCACACGAATTTTGAAATCAAGGGGGGGTAGGCCCAAATGGAACATAATGGCGCATAATGGCCGCAAATGGACCCCTCGAAATGACATCTTTGGCAACGGGAAAAAACGGTTCTCAACGTCTGAAATGGTGCGGCACAGGTGATTGATTCCATTCAGGAACCGCCGGAACGGCCCCCAAAACCGGGCCCCCCTTAACACCCTCCCGAAAAAACCTTTTTGCAAGGAACATTCAAAATGGTTTCGGCTGCCCTTATCGCGGAATCTCCTGCGGGGTCAGGGACTTAAGTGCGGCTGCCCGGAAAAGCGTCACATTAAAAACCAGGTTGTTTACGTGTTAAGGATCGGGGGTCCGGGCGCAAAAGCGGCATTGACAACCCTCACCCGCCGCTTCGCGTCTGCCCTCTCCCCGTACGGGGAGAGGGCGGCCTTGAGTCATCGAGAGGCCGGGTGAGGGGATTTCGCAGGGGTTCTGCAAGCGGGGAACTTGCCTGGAGAACCGCCCCTCACGGCGCTTCGGCGCGGGTGTAGAACTCCATCATCTGCATGAGGACGCGGTCTTCCTGCGCCTCGATCTCGTACAGGCCGCCGGGGCCGTTCACGAACAGGACGTAGCCGATCAATGTGTAGGACCGTTCAGTATTCTTTCGAGATCAGCGAGACTACTCAGTACCGCGCCAGACTTAGTGATCGCCAATTCGGCTTCGAATTTCACAGACGGATAGCTTGATTCGTAATCAGCCTTTTGACGGTACGTCTTAAGTGCGTTCAATTGATTGAAAATGCTTCTGCTCTGCGCCTCTTTACGATGGGAAAAATAGTCGATAAGACGCCTATGGGATTCTGTTCCATCAATTTTTGGAAAATTTTCACTGTCAACAGATTTGATGAATCGTCGGGCGCTACAATAAGCAGAATAATAGGCGCGGCTTATCACAGTTCGAAACTGAGCTTCCTGGTCGACCTTACCTAAGGGAGTTTTTAGCAATTCCCTTGAGAGTTCGAGAAAATTTTTCCAATCAAAGCTCATTGATGTTCATAGATGATGCAAAGGTCGGTTCCCGCCCGGCCGATATTATCCAGCCACCAGTCATTATCGAACCGGTCCATGCCCTTGATTGCCGAGTCGGGAGTGGCAGAAGGCGAATAGATCGAAAGAAAAAGCTGAATCCAGTCCGACTCGTGCTCGGCATTGCGGACATCGATGGTCAATCGCGCATCGCTGAAAATCCCCATCAGGACTTTCCGGGCACCCTGAAGGATTGGCAGCAGAGCAGTGCGCGTTGCCAGAAATTCCGCTACCGATTGTTTATCGAGAACGGTAAAGCCAACTAAGGAATAGGTAATTGCATCAAGAAGAAAATTAGATCCTTGGCCTTCATCGGCGGCTATCGCCGTAGACGCAAGCTGCCGAGCAGCAGACGCACTCAGGTCGGTTTGTTCCGCAAAATCCTTTTGAATAATGGCAAGCGCTTGTTCCAAGCATGTATTGGCGATTCGGGATAATGCCGACGACAGCTCGGATGTGGACGTTACATTTGTCGCGCCCAGATTCTTGAAGACGTCACTTCTTCTGTCACAAGCACTCTCCTGGGTGGCAATCTGTTTTATCTCCCAGCAGCGCACGAGCGCGAAGCAATCGCTTACACTACTAGTAGACATCGGAGCTGATGGAATTTGAAAAGGCTGTTCCAGGGTAGTTCCGAGAAAATGGCGAGGAAATTCACGCTGAGGTTTCAGTACACCTACAACGCGTCCTTTGGAATTGGTCGAGTCGGATATCATTGGTTCAAGAATTCCACGATGGATAGTATAGCTTCAATATCTTGTCTGCTTCCGTGTTGACGTTCGTGAAGAAGGCATCAACTTCTTCATAGCTCAGATTCCCGGCGGCTGCATCTTCCTGCAAGGTGTTGATGTCCTGCTCTATGAGTAAAATTGGGTCTTTCTCGTGCTCTGTATTTAACCTGCCAGTCTTGTTGCGCACCCAGGAGTTGACGTTTCGTCTGTTTGGGAATGCATACCTTTTGTGCGCATGCAGCTCGAAGTTTTCAGGTCTGTTGAACGGGGCCTTGACAAAATCCGGCTTGCAAAAGTGTGAAGCGAGAAAGCCACCGGGATTTTCCATTAATGTGAATCTATGGATTATCGCTCCCGCTCTATTGATGGGAGCAGATGTTTCCTCTGCGAAATCGCCGATGACGGCGACACTTTTCTCGTAAAATTCCTTGAGGTTTGGCGAAGCGCTAACCTTGGCCAGCCGTTTCCAAGAAACCACCAGGTTCGCATTGGAAACAACCAGCTCCCAAAGCTTATCCTCGCTCGTCAGGATGATGCGCGGGATTTCTGGCGGAGCATCCTTGGGAATCGGCAAGATAGTGGGCTCGCCACTGAAAATGGCGGCGACTTTTGGGAAAAACTTCGCAATCAGCTTTTGCGTCGAAGGTGCACCTTCCGCAAAGACTGCAACTGCCTGAAGCAGTGAATACTTGAAATCGAGCGTGACCAATTGGCTTATCCTAGCAGGGAACCTGCCTGTTCTCTAGTTCCATCTATCACTGAAATCTCGAAATGTGCAACCGGTTGGATGGATGGCCGTTGCCCTTGCGGGACTTTCTCACCTCACGGCGCTTCGGCGCGGGTGTAGAACTCCATCATCTGCATGAGGACGCGGTCTTCCTGCGCCTCGATCTCGTACAGGCCGCCGGGGCCGTTCACGAACAGGACGTAGCCGATAGGCTTGCCGCCGAGGGGGAACATGTAGCCGGCGAGGGCCGTCACGCCGTCCAGCAGCCCGGTCTTGCCCCGGATCCGCTGGGCGGTTTTCGGGTTCTTGAGGCGGCGGCGGATGGTGCCGTCCGTGGCCGAGACGGGGAGCGACGACGCGTACTCGGGGAAAATCTCCGCATCATGGAACGCCCAGTCGAGCACCTTGCCGAGCTCGCGGGCGGTCATGCGGTTTTTCCGGGAGAGGCCCGAGCCGTCCACGATCTCCAGTTTCGAGAGGTCCATTCCGATGTCGGCGGCGAACTCCTTGACCGCCTCGAGCCCCTTGGCCGAAGTGCCGGGCTCGCCCTTCACCTGCGCGCCGAGGGTCTTGAGCAGCATCTCGGCGACGAAGTTGTTGGAATACTTGTTGAGATACCGGAGCACTTCGGAGAGCGGCGGGCTCGTGAACGTCTGGACGATTTTCGCGTTTTCGGGCGTCTTTCCGGCGCGGACCTTGCCGCGGAACTTCACGCCCTCCCGCTCCATGAACTCCTTCAGGATATTGCCCGCATAGAGCACCGGGTCCGGCACCTGCCGGTAGAACCGCTTCACTTCCATGCTGGAGGGAATCGATCCCTTCACCTGGATCACCGGCTTCTCGCCCGTGCCGGTGCGGCTCGCGACGAGCGTGAGCGGGGACGACGGGCTCCCGGTGACGGCCCTGTTCTCGATGCGGACGAACTTCGTCACGGGCTCGAGGTAGGCCGCGGCCGGGTCGCCGCGCTTCTCGCCCGGCACCACCGCGCCCGTGAGGCTGTTGAAGTTGACGCTGACGGCGCTCGTCACGGCGACATAGCTCCGGTCGCTGTCCTCGAAGCCGTCCCAGGCGGGGTTCAGCATCTCCGCGTCGAAGTAGCTCGCGTCCACGATCACGTCCCCGGTGACTTCGCGGAACAGGCGGTTCTTCACGTCGGCGGCGATGAGGTAGAGCCGCTCGGTGATGAGCGCCGGGTCGCCGAACCCCCTGATGTACAGGTTGCCGTCGATCTTCCCGTCGCGGAAGGTCCCGTCCGTGTAGAACTTCGTCTCCCACTTGAAGCCGAGGCCGAGGCGGTCCAGCGCGGCGGCGCTCGTGAGGAGCTTCAGCGTGGAGGCGGGCATGAGCTGGTCGTCGCAGTTCCCGCACGCGAGCACGCGGCCCGTGGGCAGCTCCTCGGCATAGAACGCCCACTTCGTCTGGCTCATGGGCTTCTTCGCGAACTCCTCCAGCGTCACCTTCGTCCAGTCGGGTTCCTTCGGCTCCAGCGGCGCCGCCGGCTTCTGGGCCGTGGACGGCACGGGCGCGAGGAAAACCGCGGCGATGACGGAGAGGAAGAGGGCGGTGAGGGAGAGGGCGCGTCGCATCGGAAGCACCATAGCGATTGCGGCAGGGGGCGTAAAGACACCGCGGAAACGTGAGGGGAATTTCATGGGGGGGGCGCCCCCGCCCCCTCAGGTCAGCGAGCGGAGCAGCAGGCGGACGAGCTGGGGACGGGCTTCCATGATGTATTTGCCGCGGCCCGTGCGGAGGTAGTCGAGGGCGACCGATTCGATGCCGCCCACGAGCGCCTTGATGGTCACGAGGTCGGGGGACCGTTCGGTGAGTCCCTGCCGGTGGGCCTCGTCGGCGCGTTCGATCAGGAGGTCGCAGAAGAGATTCCGCATGCGCTCGCGCTCGGTCATGGCGGCGGGCGTGTGGCCCATCTCGCGCAGCGCCACTTCGGCGAGCGGGCCCGCCTGTTCGACGAGCCGGAGCAGCGCCGTGACGCCCGCCTCGACCTTCTTCTCCACGGTCGATTCGCCGTCCATGGCCCGCCGGATGAACGGGATCATGAACCGGACGCTCTGCTCCTGGAGCGCGATGAGGGCGGCTTCCTTGTTCGGGAACTCGTCGTAGTAGGTCTGCCGGCTCGTGCCCGCCTCGGCGATGATGTCGGCGACGCTGGAGTCGGCGTAGCCCTTCTGGGTGAACACCTTGGCGGCGGCCTGGAGCAGGCGGTTGCGGGTGGCCTTCTTGCGTTCGTTCGTGGGGACGCTGCGGTCGTAGCGGCCCCGCTTGGGCGCCCGGTCGATGATGCCCAGGCCCACGCCCACGACGTCGGCGATGGTGGATCCGGCAGCCGACGCGAGCGCGCCCGCCGAACCGGCGACCATGCCGGCGACCCGGCCGGCGAGCGGCCGCTTGGGGGCGCTCGTGTCGCGTCCCTCGCTGTTGTCAGGTTTACGGGGCATCGGGCGGCGAAGCTATCACTATTGAGGCGGGGGACACAACGGGAAAATTAGTGCGGTTCTCCGGACCCGCCGCCGGGGCCTTCGCCCGCGTCCGGGGCCGCGCCGGGGGCGAGTTCGGGGGCATCGAGTTTCCGGGCGGCGACGTCACGGGGTTCGAGCGCGGGGATATCCTCGTCCGAGCCCGCGCCGAGGGCCTTGAGCTCGCGGGCCTTCGGAAGGAACCGGGTTTCGAGGGAGCTCGCCGCCTTGTTGTAGGACTTCACCGCCTTTTCAAGCCCGTCGCCCACGCCGGCGAGGTGATCGGCGAGCACGCGCACGCGGTCGTAGAGGTCCCTGCCCGTGTCGCTGATCCGGCGGGCGTTCTCGGCGAGCTTCTCCTGCTGCCAGCCGTAGTAGACCGCCTTCAGCAGGGTGATGAGCGTCGTCGGGCTCGCGATGAGGACGTTCGATTTCGCGCCGTCCTCGATCAGCGCCCTGTCGTGCTCCACCGCCGCGCTGAAGAAGCTTTCGCCGGGGATGAACATGACGACGAATTCGGGGGCGTCGCGGAACTGGTCGGTGTATTTTTTCGACGAAAGCTGGGTGATGTGCGCCCGCACCTGTGCGACGTGCTTGTCGATGAGCGCCTTGCGGGCCTCCTCGGTGGGGGCTTCCAGCGCCGCCATGAAGGCGTCGAGGGGCGCTTTCGCGTCCACCACGATCTGCTTTCCGCCCGCGAGCCGCACGATCATGTCCGGGCGGAGGCGGCCGTCCTCGGTCGTCACCGACACCTGCTCGTCGAAATCGCACCGGTCGAGCATCCCCGCGAGCTCGGCCACGCGCCGGAGCTGGATCTCGCCCCAGCGGCCCCGCACCTGCGGCCTTTTCAGCGCGTCCACCAGTTTCGACGTCTCAGCCCTGAGCTTTTCCTGGTTGCCGATCAGGGACTGCACCTGCTCGGTCAGCGACCCGTAGGCCTTCTGGCGGGAGTTCTCCACCTGCTGGAGCTCGGTGCGGTATTTCTCGAGCATCTCGTTCACCGGCCTGACGAGGGTCTCGATCGCCTTCTCGCGCTTTTCGAGCTCGCCTTTGGAGAGCTCCTGCTCCTTGCCGAGCCGTTCCTTCGCGAGGCTGAGGAACTGCTCGTTGTTCTGCTTCGTCACCTTGTCGAGGGTTTCATGGGCGAGCTTGGCGAAGGTGTCGGTGTAGTGGCGTTCGAGTCCGGCGAGCTTTTCCGCCGCGTTCTTCAGCTCCGTTTCCAGTTCCGCCACCCGCTCCCTGGCCCCGATGCGTTTCTGCTGCTCGTCATCGAGACCGGCCTTTGTGTCTTTCAGTTCGCGGGTTATCAGGTCCAGTTCGGTCTGGAGGCGAACCCGCTCTGCGGTATCGGTGCCCCCCTTCGGTGCGAACACGTAGCGCCCCAGGACAAACCCGAAGCCAAGGGCCAAAGCTGCAATGAGAATAGTGACCGGTTCCATGCGTTACGTCTCTCCCGACGGAACACCCTACACGGGGGGTGTGTCAAGTAGTGACACGGGGTTTCGCCCCTTCCCGTATTCAGACTCCCTCACCCCCAACCCCCTCTCCCGTGGATCGGGAGAGGGGCGTGCGTGCCGGGTTCCCCCTTCCCGATTCACGGGAAGGGGGTGAAGGGGGATGGGGCGCGAGAGCGGGAGACAAAGCGTGAGGGGGATGGGGATCGAAAGTTGTGCGGGACGCCTGGGCTATCTGCGAGGCAGGGGTGTACGCTCGGGCCTGATGGCGTGGTTTACTATTTCTGCCTTCACGGAGTGCCTGCAAGATTACTTCACGGACGGCGCACATCTGGTTCTGAACTGCATGATTGCTGAATCGGAGAACGCGAACTCCGGACCCTTCGAGTAGTTTTGTGCGGGCGGTGTCATAGGCTCTTGCAGTCGCGACCAAATGGCCAGGACCGTCTATCTCAATAACGATCTGCTCGGCGGCGCAGTAGAAGTCCACGATATATCCGGCGATGATCGCCTGGCGACGGAACTTGACCCCCCCCAGCCGCCTGACCCGGAGTTCCTCCCATAGGCGGCGTTCGGCCGGGGTTGCATTGCGGCGAAGCTCGCGGGCTCGCAGTGTCATGGGACCGGGGATGCGCTTCATGGAAAGGGTGCTCCTTTCCGGTTCATGGAGCACTAACCGGTCCAAGTGCATTCATGGGATTTCAACGGGTTACGGTGCGCAAGAATGTACGGCGTTCGGAATCTGAACGGCAAAATTTGCGCGGGAGTGGTTCCATGTCTTCGTACACTGATTTCTCCCGTATTCAGACTCCCTCACCCCCAACCCCCTCTCCCGTGAATCGGGAGAGGGGCGTGCGTGCCGGGTTCCCCCTTCCCCTTCCCGCGCTTCCGTGAAAGGATGACTGACGCCCGCGTCAGCAGGAATGTCGGTCAAAGGGAGAGTTGCATCCATGGATTTCGAGTTTTCAGAGCCGGTGAAGACGGCCGTGAAGATGGTCGCCGAGTTCGTCGAGAAGGAGCTGATTCCGCTCGAAGGCGAGCTGCTCCACGCGGGCCTCGACAAGATGATGCCGAAGATCCGCGAGAAGCAGAAGAAGGTGAAGGAGATGGGGCTGTGGGCCCCGTGCTTCCCGAAGGAGCTGGGGGGCCTCGGCCTGAAGGTCGCCGAATTTGCGCCGATCTCGGAGGCGCTCGGCAGGAGCCCGCTCGGCCACTACACGTTCTGGTGCCAGGCGCCGGACGCGGGCAACGTCGAGATCCTCCACAAGTACGGAACCCCCGAGCAGCAGAAGAAATACCTCGCGCCGCTCATCGCCGGCGAGATCCGGAGCTGCTTCTCCATGACCGAGCCGGAGCTGCCGGGCTCGAACCCCGTGATGCTGGAGACGACGGCGAAGAAGGACGGCGCGGATTACGTCATCAACGGGCAGAAGTGGTTCACGAGCGCGGCCGACGGGGCGGAGTTCGCCATCGTCATGGCGGTGACGAACCCGGAGAACCCGCCGCACCTCCGGGCGAGCATGATCCTGGTGCCGGTGAACAATCCCGGCTTCAACCGGGTGCGGAACATCTCCGTCATGGGCCACTCGGGAAGCGGTTACGCGAGCCACTCGGAAGTCCTCTACCAGTCCTGCCGCGTGCCCCAGTCGAACCGTCTGGGCGGCGAGGGGATGGGGTTCGTGATCGCGCAGGACCGCCTGGGGCCGGGGCGCATCCACCACTGCATGCGCTGGCTCGGCATCAGCCGGAGGGCGCTGGACCTGCTGTGCGAGCGGGCGAACCACCGGAAGATCGACGAGGAGGGCCGCACCCTCGCGAGCCGCCAGGTGATCCAGCACTGGGTCGCCGAGTGCGAGGCGGAGATCACCGCGGCGCGGCTTATGACGCTCTACACCGCCTGGAAGATCGACACCGAGGGGACGAAGGCGGCGCGGAACGAGATCTCCGCCATCAAGTTCGTCGTGGCCAACACGATGCAGAAGGTGATCGACCGGGCGCTCCAGGTGCACGGCGCGCTCGGCATCTCCGACGACACGATCCTGTCCTACTACTGGAGGCACGAGCGGGCGTCGCGCATCTACGACGGCGCCGACGAGGTGCACAAGACGAGCCTCGGCAAGCGGCTGCTGGACAGCCACCGCAAGGCGAAGGCGTAAGGGGCTTCCGGCCTCGGCTGCCTGCCCACACCCCGGCTTCGCCACCCCTCTCCCTGAAATAGGGAGAGGGGTCACGTCCCTCCCTTGTTCAGGGAGGGACTGCGAGCGCAGCGAGCAGGGTGGGAAGCCGAACAGGCCGCTCGCCCTTCGACAGGCTCAGGGTGAGCGGAGCGCGGCACAGGTCCGCAGAAGGAGAAACCCGCAATGACCACCGAGAAATTCCCCGGCACGGGGCCCGTTCGCGAGGCGCACCGGTTCGACGAGCAGGCGCTGTTCGAGTTCGCGCGCAGGCATGTCGAGGGGTTCCAGGGCCCCGCCGAAGTGAGCCAGTTCGAGGGCGGGCAGTCGAACCCGACGTTCCTCGTGACGACCCCGGAGCGGCGCTACATCCTCCGCAAGAAGCCGCCCGGAAACCTGCTCCCCTCGGCCCATGCGGTCGAGCGCGAGTTCCGCGTCCTGAAAGCGCTCGGGCCCACGGACGTTCCGGTGCCGCGGGTCTTTGCCCTCTGCGAGGACAGCGCGGTGATCGGCACGCCGTTCTACCTCATGGAGCACGTCGTGGGGCGGATCTTCCGCGACCCGGCGATGCCCGAGGCGAAGTCGCCGGAGGAGCGCCGCGCGGTGTTCCTGGGCATGGCGCGCACGCTGGCGAAGATCCACAAGGTGGACTGGAAGGCCGCGGGGCTCGAGGGTTACGGCAAGACGGAGAACTACATGCTCCGCCAGATCCAGCGGTGGCAGAAACAGTACGAGGCGACGAAGACCGCCGAAATCCCGAGCATGGAGACGCTGCTCCGGTGGATGCCGGAGCATGTGCCCGCTTCGGACCGGGTGACGATCGCGCACGGGGATTTCCGGCTGGAGAACCTGATCATCCACCCGGAGGAACCCCGGGCCGTCGCCGTGCTGGACTGGGAGCTCTCGACGCTCGGCCATCCGCTCGCGGACCTCGCCTACTGCTGCATGCTGTACCACCTGCCGCCGAGCCCCATGGGCGCCGGCGGCGGCGCGTCCAGCGGCCTCATCGGGACGGACCTCAAGAAACTCGGCATCCCGGCCGAGCAGGAGTTCATCGCCGCCTACGCCGAAGCGATGGGCGGCGGCGGGATCGAAGACTACGACTACTTCGTCGCGTTCGGCATGTTCCGCCTCGCGGCCATCGTGCAGGGGGTTTACCGGCGGGGCCTGGACGGCAACGCCAGCTCCACGAAAGCGGCCTCCTACGGCCCCGTCGTGAAGTTCCTCGCCGACGCCGCGCTGTCGAAGGTGAAGGCGAGGATGTAGGAGGGGGTTGATAACCCCTTTAATAAGTCCTCTTCCCTCCCCGTCCGCAGTCCGGTAATCTTCCAAGGTTCCCTCAAGGTGCGGGCTTTGTACAAAGAGGCGGGCGGCCGGAAGCGCGCGCGGTTTTCGCGTGCGGGCAGGCTGCCGGTTCTGCCATGCCGACAATCGTACCCGATGTGACGGAAGACGTTCTCCCGGAACTCCCGCCCCCGCCGCCCGGAGGGGAGGCGAAACCCCGGCGCCGTGCGCGCCGCGCCGCGCGTCCGGACCCGGACGGCATTGAGGCCGAAACGGCGGACGATGACGACGGCGGCCCCGGCGGTGACGAACCCGACCGGCTCCGCGCCCTCAAGAACGAATTCACGGGCCTCTCCTGGGCGCTCCTCGGCATCTTCCTGCTCGGCAGCCTCGTGTCGTATTCGGCGGAGGACCGCCCCGGCCCCGGCATGGCCAACTGGTTCGGCCGCGCCGGACACTGGGTCGCCGAAAACCTGCTGATCGACATGGTGGGCTGGGGCTCGTACCTCATGGGTCCGGCGGCGCTGTATCTCGCCTGGCGGTTTTTCACCGAGCGCGAGCTGCCGGTGGGGCGCGCCCTCCTCGTCCGCACGGCCGCGTTCCTCGGCGTCGTCACCTTCGCGGCGGCGCTCGCCAGCGTCCTCGTGAGCCACGGCCCCGCGGGCCAGATCGCGGGCGGCGGCACGGTGGGGATGCTCGTCGGCACGGGCCTGCTGGAACAGTATTTCTCCCGCTCCGGCGCGGTGGTGATCGGGGCGGCGGCGCTCGTCGTCTCGGCGCAGCTTCTCGTCCGGTTCTCGCTGCTGGAGGCCGGCAAGCGGCTTTTTGCGTACGTGAAGGCCTCGCTCGAGAAGGCCCGCGAGGAAAAGCTCGTCGCCGAGGCGCTGGAGCAGCGCGAGTCCGTTGTGCGCGACACGGTGGCCGAGCTCGAAGCGGCCCGTTCGGAGGCCGCCGCGCTGCCCGAGCCCGTGGTCGTGCTGCCGGTGCTCAGCGAGGAGGACCTCGCCGCGAAACCGAAGAAGAAAAAGGCGAAGAAGGTGGTGCAGGAGAAGTTCGAGTTCGCCCGCGGGGAGGGCGACGCGCCGCTGCCCGCCGTGGAGCTGCTCAAGACCGACTCCAAGCGCGTGAAGCAGAACCCCGAGGCGCTCCAGGCCATCGCCCGGCTGATCGAGAAGAAGCTCCTCGACTTCGGCGTGAAGGGCGCGGTGACGCAGATCGAGCCGGGACCGGTGGCGACGACGTACGAGTTCGAGCCGGGCCAGGGCGTGCGCGTCTCGTCGATCCAGAAGCTGATCCCGGACCTGAAGCTCGGCCTCGCCGTGCCGAACATCCGCATCCTCGCGCCGATCCCCGGCAAGTCGGTGGTGGGCATCGAGGTCCCGAACAAGGACCGCGAGATGATCTCGCTCCGGGAGCTGGTGGAGGACGACGAGTTCCAGAAGGCCGCCTCCCCCTACGTGATCCCCATGGGGAAGAACATCCACGGAAAGCCCATTTACTTCGAGCTCACCAAGGCGCCGCATCTTCTCGTCGCCGGCACGACGGGCGCCGGCAAGTCGGTCTGGATCAACTCGACGCTGATCTCGCTCCTCTACAAGTGCCGCCCGGAGGACGCGAAGTTCATCATGATCGACCCGAAAATGGTCGAACTGAAGCCCTACGAGGACATCCCGCACCTCCTGGCCCCGATCATCGTGGACGTGAAGAAGGCGGCGTCAGCGCTCCGCTGGGCGGTGGCCGAGATGGAGCACCGCCTCACGCAGCTCGCCGAGCGCGGCGTGCGCAATATCGACGGCTACAACGACGTGGTGAAGAAGGCGCTGAAAGACGGCTCCTGGAAGGGGTGGCACGCCTCCGACCTCGCGCAGGAGGCCCACGAGGAGGGCAAGGAGCCGGGCGACAAGGTGGGCGTGGACGCCGCGAGCGGCCTGCCCGTGCAGCTCCCCGAGGAACTCGGCATGACGCCGCCCCGGGCCATGTTCCGGATCTTCGTCGTCGTGGACGAGATGGCCGACCTCATGATGACCGTCGGCAAGGAAGTGGAGGTCCAGATCCAGCGCATCGCCCAGATGGCCCGCGCGGTGGGCATCCACCTCATCATCGCGACGCAGCGGCCGTCGGTGAACATCGTGACGGGCTCGCTGAAGGCGAACCTGCCGACCCGCGTGTCGTTCAAGCTGCGGACCGGCGTCGACTCCAAGACCGTGCTCGACGAGCCGGGCGCGGAAGAGCTCCTCGGAAACGGCGACATGCTGTTCATCCACGCGAAATCGAGCGCGCCCGAGCGCATCCACGGGGCGTTCATCTCCGACGACGAAGTGAACGACGTCTGCGAGTTCGTGAGGAAGACCGGCAAGCCCGAATACATCAACGAGATCCTCACGATGCCGGGCGACGACGACGAGGCGGGCTCGGGCCCCAGCGAGGACATGTTCGGCGACTCCAAGTACATCGAGGCGATCCGGGTGGTGCTCAAGCACCGGAAGATCTCGATCAGCTACCTCCAGCGGTGCATGGGCGTCGGCTACAACAAGGCGGCCCGCTACGTGGAGCAGATGGAACACGACGGCATCGTCGGCCCCCAGGCCGGCGCCACCGGCAAGCGCGAACTCGTCCTCCCGCCCGAAGCGGTGGAAGACATGATCAACCGGCGGCAGATGGAGGGGTGATCCCCGCACCCCGCATCCATTTAACATCTTCAGCAGTTTGCATCGCGTACCGTCCCTGATCACAATCGGCCCCCGCCGGGAAGGGCGCTGAAGCCTCCGGCATACAGGAAGGAACAACAGGAACATGAAGCACATCAAGAAGACGGTTTTCGGATTCGTGCTGGCAGGCGCCGTGACGTTCGGCCTCGCCCAGACCTCGGGCTGCGGCAGCGACGGCTGCGGGTTCGACGTGACCCCGCTGCTGACCGAAGGGACCGGTATCGAGGAAGAAGAGATCGACACGCTCTGGGAATGCAATCTCTCCGTTGAAGGAGAGGACACCATGAACGCCGGCTACGTCATCCTGATGGAGGACGGCACGGGCGCCTTCTATATCGGCCCGCCCGTCCCGTTCGACTGGGCGAAGTCCGAGGATACCTGCGGCTCCATCGATTTCGATATCGATCCGGATGCATTGCCGGGCTATTCGTTCGAGGTCACCAGTTTTTCCTTTGACGAGGAGAGCGGTCTTGATATCGACCTCGACATCACCGAGGAAGAAACCGACGAGACCAGTACGTTCACGCTGGAGTGCGAGGACATCATCGACATCGAGGACGCGGGCTGATCCGGCGTTCGCGCACCGTCCCTGCTGAAAAAGGAAAAACCCCGGCCCTGAGCGGCCGGGGTTTTTCTTTGGGGGCGGCGGCGGGAAAGGCCCGGCGGTCCTATTCCCCCGCGTTCACTTCCAGTTCGGGGCCGCCTTCGCCCTTTTCGGTCTTCGGCCAGACCTTGGAAGCCATGATCGAGAGGAGCAGCACGAGCCCGATGAACCCGAGCGCGTATTCGATCGGGATCGTGAAGTGGTGGTGGCCGAGCATCTTCACGCCGACGAAGGTCAGGATCACGGCGAGGCCGATCTTGAGGTAGTGGAACAGGTCGGCGAGCGCGGCGAGCGCGAAGTAGAGCGCGCGCAGGCCCAGGATCGCGAACACGTTCGACGAATAGACCGTGAACGGGTGCTGCGTGATCGAAAGAATCGTCGGGATCGAATCGACGGCGAACACCACGTCGGTCGATTCGATGACGAGCAGCACGATGAACAGCGGCGTCGCCACGGTCTTCCCGTTCACCTTCGTGAAGAACTTCCCGCCGTCGTACTGTTCCGACACGGGCATGATTTTCTTGGCGGCACGCACGACGAAACTATTGCCGGGATCGACCTCGTCCCCCTCGCCGCCGAAGGCGAGCTTGAAGCCGGTGTAGACGAGAAACGCGCCGAAGACGTAGACGACCCACTCGAACTGGCGGATCAGCGCGATGCCCGCGCCGATGAACAGGGCCCGCATGACGAGCGCCCCGAGGATGCCCCAGAAGAGCACCTTGTGCTGGTATTCTTTCGGCACCTTGAAGTATCCGAACACGAGCAGGAAGACGAAGAGGTTGTCCACCGAGAGGGACTTCTCGAGCAGCCACCCGGCGAAGAACTCCGCCGCCCGCTCGCGGCCGAGCTCGTACCACACCCCGGCGTTGAACAGCAGCGCCAGCGAGATCCAGAACGCGCTCCAGCCGAGCGCCTCCTTGATGCCGATGGCGTGGGACTTGCGCTGGAAGACGCCGAGGTCCAGCACCAGCAGGCACACGACAAGCACGCCGAAGACGATCCACATGAGGGTTTCGTTGGACATGGGGGAGGGGCCTTTCGCGGGCGGAGGCCGCACGCCCCGTCTGCGGGGCGATACTTAGCCGCCCCGCGCCCCCTGCGCCAGAGCATTGCGGACGGGGCGGGAGGGCAATAGACTCGCTCCTGTTGCCTTCGAAGGGTGCGGGGCGGTTCCGGGGCGGTGCGCAGGGCGTGCGCGTTTTCCTTTCAGTGTGGTTCGTTCTGGCGCTGGCGGCGCTTGCGCCCGGTTGCGGCGGCGGGCGTTCGGCGCCGGACGAACTCGTGATCGCGCTGGAAGCGAACCCCGGCAACTTCGATCCCCGGCTGGCCCGCGACGTTTATTCCGACAAGGTGAACAAGCTCGTCTACGACGGCCTCACGCGGGTAGACCGCACCGGCCGTCCCGTGCCCCGGCTCGCCGTGTCGTGGGAGATGGAGAGCCCCACCTCGTACAGGTTCCGGCTGAAAGACGGCGTGAAGTTCCACGACGGACGCCCGTTCACGGCCCGGGATGCGGCCTATACGCTGGAGTCGGTCCGGGACCCGGCGCTCGTCTCGCCGCTGAAAGGCACCTTCGACGTGCTGGAGCGGATCGAGGTGATCTCGGACACGGAGCTGCGCCTCGTGCTGAAGGCCCCGTCCGTCTCGCTGCTCGGGGACCTCTCGCTCGGGATCGTGCCGGAGGGCTCCGGCCCCGATACCCTGAAAACCTCGCCCGTGGGGACGGGGCCCTACCGGTTCGTGGACTACGAGCCTTCGGAGCGGGTCCGCCTCGAAGCCTCTCCGCAGGGGAACTGGCCCCGGCCCCCGGTGCCGAAGGTCACGTTCCGCGTGATCCCCAACGAGACGAGCCGGGTGCTGGGGCTCCTGCACGGCTCGGTGGACCTCTCGGTGAACGACATCACGCCGCTCTACGCGGACTACCTGAAGAAGGAAGGGTTCCAGGTCCGCTCTGGGCCCGGCACGAACTACACGTATCTGGCCTTCAACCTGAAGGACCCGGTGCTCGCGAACCACAACGTCCGGCTCGCGTTCGCCCACGCCATCGACCGGGACCGCCTCGTCCGGTACCGGCTCCGGGGGCTCGCCAGGCCCGCCACGGGGTACCTCCCGGATTTCCACTGGGCCTACCGCCGCCCGCAGGCGGTCTACGGGCACGACCCGGCGCTTGCGAAAAAACTGC
This sequence comes from uncultured bacterium, assembly GCA_964621525.1. Classification (GTDB taxonomy): domain Bacteria; phylum JAGRBM01; class JAGRBM01; order JAGRBM01; family JAHCIT01; genus CAZMGV01. The sequence continues at coordinate 27,473 of CAZUMS010000025.1, read as the reverse complement.
TCGCCGAAGCCGGCTACCCGGACGGCATCCGCATCGAATGGAAAACCTCCACCAGCAAGGAGGCGCTCCGGAACATCGAGGTGATGCGGGAGGACCTCGAGCAGGCGGGCATCCACGTCGAGGTGAAGAGCTACGAATGGGCCGCGCTGTTCGACCAGATCGTGAAGGGGCAGTTCCAGATCTTCACGCTCCAGTGGGTCGGCATCGGCGATCCGGACATGATGTATTCGATCTTCCATTCGGCGGAGACGCCGGAGAAGGGCGGCCGCAACCGGGGCCGCTACTCGAACCCCGAAGTGGACCGGCTGCTCGCGGAAGCCCGCGCGGAGACTGACTCCGGGCGCCGCGCGGACCTCTACGGCCGCGTGCAGGAACTCGTCGCGGACGACCTGCCCTACGTTCCGCTCTACTGGCGGGACAACATCGTCGTGGCGGGCAACAGCCTGAAGGACGTGGACGTGGAGCCCTCGGCCGCGTTCTGGTTCGTGGAAAACGTCCGCAAGGAGGCCCGCCCGTGACGGTCCTGTTCCGGCGGCTGCTCGCGGCGTTCCCGGTCATGCTGGGCGTCTCGACGCTCGTCTTTTTCGCCATGCAGCTCCTGCCCGGAGACCCGGCGGCGGTGATCGCCGGGGAGCGGGCCACGGCGGAGAACCTCGATCTCATCCGGCAGCAGTACCACCTCGACGAGCCCGTCGCCGTCCAGTACGGGCTGTATCTGAAAGACCTCGCCACGGGGAACCTGCGAACGTCCATCGCCACCGGAACGCCCGTGGCGAAGCTGATCGGGGAACGCTACGCCGCGACGCTGGTCCTCGCCCTCGCGAGCCTCTTCCTCTCGCTCGCCGCCGCGATCCCGCTCGGCGTCTACGCGGCCCGGCACAAGGACACCTGGATCGACCGGCTCCTGCTCGGGTTCTCGCTCGCCGGGGTGTCGCTCCCCACGTTCTGGATCGGCCCCGTCCTGATCCTCGTCTTCTCGGTGAAGCTCGGGCTCCTGCCCATGGGCGGGTTCGACGGCCCCGCCGCCATCGTGCTGCCCGCCGTGACGCTCGGCCTCGCGCTCGCGGCGGGCCTCTCCCGGACGGTGCGGGTGAGCGTCCTTGAAACCCTCTCGGCCGACTACGTGCGCACGGCCCGGGCGAAGGGGCTCCACGGCCGCGCCGTGCTCTGGGGCCACGCCCTCAGGGCGGCGCTGCTCCCCGTCATCAGCGTCGCGGGGCTCCAGTTCGGCGTCCTGCTGGGCGGCGCGATCATCACCGAGAAGGTGTTCGCCTGGCCCGGCATCGGCACGCTGCTCATCAACGGAATCCTCCAGCGGGATTTCCCCGTCGTGCAGGGCGTGATCCTCGTCATCTCGGCCACCTACGTGACGGTGAACGCGCTCACGGATTTCGCCTACGGCCTCGCCGACCCGAGGGTGAGGGGAGGGAAAGCGTGAAACCCCTCCGCTCCCCCGGTCCCATTGTCGTGGCGGCGCTGCTGCTGGCGGCCCTCGTTGGTCCCCTGCTCGTTCCGTACAGCCCGGCGCGGACAGACCTCGAACTCGAACTCGCGCTGCCGTCCGCCTCGCACTGGCTGGGATGCGACGAACTGGGGCGCGACCTTCTGGCGAGGGTGCTCGCCGGGGCGCGCCTTTCACTGCTCGTGAGCGTCCCCGCCGTGGCGATCTCCATGGCCGTGGGGACGCTGCTCGGCCTGATCGCCGGCTACCGGGGCGGCTGGCGGGAGACGCTCATCATGCGGGCGGTGGACCTCCTGCAGGCGTTCCCCGGCATCCTGTTCGCGCTCGGCCTCGCGTTCGTGCTGGGGCCCTCGCTCCTGAACCTCATCGCCGCCATGTCGGCGCTGGGGTGGGTGGGTTACACGAGAATCGTCCGGGCGCAGGTGCTGGAGCTGAAGGGCCGCGAGTTCGTGGAGGCGGCGCGGGTCACCGGCCAGTCCGACGGCCTCATCGTGCTGCGCCACATCCTGCCGAACCTGTACGGGCTGCTGGCCGTGCAGGGGGCGTTCGCCCTCGGAGCGGCGGTGCTCACCGAAAGCTCGCTCTCGTTCCTCGGCCTCGGGATCCCCGGCGCGCCGTCGTGGGGCGCCATGCTGGACGGGGGCATCGACTACCTGCTGATCGCCCCGCACGTGGGGCTCGTCCCCGGCGCGGCGCTTGCCGTCGCCGTGCTCGGATTCAACCTCGCGGGAGAGGCGCTCCGCGACCGGCTCGATGTGAAGGCGCGGGCGAGAGGGTAGGACTCCACCGCCCTCGATGACTCGGGCACCTCCTCACATAACGTGAGGAGGAAATGGACTGGCGAAAGTGTCTGATCTTTTTCCCCCTCACGTCATGTGAGGGGGTGGCGGGTTCTCCCGCCGGGGGAGTCAGTTCCCTTCAGTCGGCGGCGGGGGTCTCGTCGTAGACGGCGCCGGTGAGGATCTTCGATTCGATCCGTTCGTGCTCGAAGTAGCGGCGCACGGCATCCGCCGCCTTCTGTTCCAGTTCGGCGAGCGGCAGGTTCTGCCCGTGATCCGCCGTGAGCGGCGGGGCCGCTTCCATCCGGATTTCGCCGAACAGCCTGAGCAGGTCGCCGTGTTCGCGGCGGAGCCGCTCCACATGCCGCCCGGCCTGCGGGACGTTATCGAGGATCTCACCGAGGAAGCCGCCTTCCTCCTCGAGGTGGAAGTGGCTCTGGAGGTTCGAAGCCATCGTGCCCGACAGCTCGCCGAGGAGCCGCCGCTTCTGGATTTCCGGCAGGAGCGCGGGGTCCGTCTCCGTCACCGTGCGGATGCGGTCGGCGATCTGGGCCAGCAGGTAGTGCTGGTCGAGCAGCGTGCGCACGTAGTCGTTACCGGTCGGTATCGCCGCGTCCCCCGTCCGCTTGCCTGCGGAGGTCCTGGTCTCTGTCATCTGGCGATCCCCTGTCATTTCCGGTGTCTGCATGGCCTTAACCCCTGTGTTCTGTTCCGGCCGGCAATTCCGACGGACAGAACGGGAATGAGAGAGCAAGGGCCGGGCCACGGAGCCATGACAGGGATGTGACGGGGGAAGATCAGGAATTACAGCAGGTTAGCGGGGTGAGGGGGTGCGGGAGAGCGGGACAGTTCCCGTACAACGTCGGGCGACGTTGGCGATTACGGGAAGATTTCCCGCAACGGGGGAAATTTCCCCCGTCAGCAGGGGATGGAGGTCAGAGGCACCGGCGGGTGGCAGCGGCCGCCGCGGCCGTCCACTTCGGTCGAATCGAGCTCTTCGTCCAGCCGCCGCTCGGCTTCGTACCAGGCCTCAAGAGCCGCCGTACGGGCCGGTTCCGGCCGTCTTGCATAAAGGCCGTAGGCCCGTGCCGCCGCCTCGCGGTCCTGTTCCTGGGGTTTTCTGCGGTTGCGTTTTTTCTGCACCATGACGCCACCTCTGAGAATGCGCCCTCGCCTCAGGAGTTATTAAAGCAAACGCCGGGCCAGCCCCGATGCGGGCCAGATCACATCGCCGCCCGAAAAGACAAAGGGCCGCGCCTTTTCAGGCGCAGCCCCCTGCCGTTTTTGTGATGCGGATCAGGTCAATTGTCGTACGAACCGTCCAGGCAATATTCGGTATCGACCGTAAAGCCGCCGTTGAAGTCGGTAGCCGTAAAGTCGCCGTCGTAGATCGCGACCCAGGAGTCGTTCTCGCCTTCCGCCACTTCGAAATAGACGTCGGCATCCGTGATATCGACGGAGATGGACTCACCGTCCAGCTCGCCGTCCAGCGACGCTTCGACCTGGCCGTTGCAGGTGTCGACAGCGCAGGCCGCACCGGCATCGAAAGTGCCTTCCGAGATGCCGGTGAAGTCGTCGCCGGTAACGCCCAGGTGGACTCCGAACAGGTCGCCTTCCGCACCGGCCAGGTAGGCCACAAAGCCCTGAGCGTTGCTCATTGATCCGTTCACGCCGAACGCGCCGCAGGCGATGGCGGTTTCCGTTCCCCACGCGGGGACGAGGCCGAGGAAGCCTTCAATTTCTCCTTCTTCGGTGGTGCCCGAGAAACTGGCGGTCATCGTGCCGTCAGCGGCGACCTCGCCTGTTCCGGTAATATCCTCGTCCACGACGATCGAGAACCCTTCGGCGGTCACTTCGCCGGAGACGGTCAGCGAGTCGTCCCCGTCCGGAACCGACCCGGGAACATAATATATCGGCTGGTAGACCTCGCCGGTGCCTTCAACGGTACCGTCTTCGTTCACGGTGATGCTGAGGTAGAGATAGCCGCGATCGTCGTCTTCAAAGTCGTCGATCACAAAGACTCCGACGCCTTCGTAGTCGCCCGGTTCGACCGAGAGAGCGGCGGCGTCGCTGCCGCAGGCGGCGGTGAAGCCGAGTGTGGTGAAGACGCCGAGCGCGAGCGCGGCGGATTTCAGTGTGGATGTGAGTTTCATGCTGTGTGTGCTCCCCTTCAAATCCCCGTTTTCATGCCGCAATACGGCTCCGGGTGTGTATCGCAGTGATACGCCTGTGGGGGCCTCCCCGTCAACGGATTTGCGGCAAAACCGTTCTCTGGCGGATTTCACAGGCTCCCCCGGAAAAGGCAAAGGGCCGCGCCTTTTCAGGCGCAGCCCCTGCCGTTGTGTCCGATGCGGATCAGGCGGACGGGTCAGTCGTATTCGCCGCTCGTGCAGTAGTACGAGTCCGCTTCGAGGTAGCCCTCAAAGCCGTCGTTGGAGAGACCGCCCTCGTCGATATCGACAAAGGTTAGGCCGTCCCCCTCGGCAGGACTGAAATCCACATCCGCGTCCAGATCGTATTCGATGTCGTCACCGTCAATGTCACCGGTGACGGCGCCGTCGATACCGCCGCTGCAGGTCTCTCCTAGACACCCGGTCGCAAAGGTACCTTCAAGGGTAGCATGCAGAACAGCCGAGCTTTCTGCCGGGTTCCCGACGAACGCGCCCAGAAGATCTCCATCCTCGCCGGCGAGGACCGCAAAAAATCCATCCACATCCATAATCAGCTCTCCATTGTCGGTGTTGAAGTAACCGCAGGCGATGCCCGTTTCGGAATCCCAGGAGGGCGTCAGGGCCAGAACCCCGTCGATTTCGCCCTCGTCCGTCTCGCCGCTCAGCGTCGCCGACAGGACATCGCCGGAAATGCTGCCTTCGGCGGTCACATCGTCGAAGTCCAGCGTGATGCCGTCTTCGGTCACAGTCCCGGTGACGTCGATCTCCTCATCTTCATCCGGCACCGAATCGTCTTCGTAATATGCGGGCTGATAAACCTTGGCCGAGCCTTCCACGGTGCCGTCGTCATTGACGGTGATCTGGACGTAGAGGAAACCGCGTTCCTCGTCATCGAAATCGTCGATCACAAAGGCGCCGACGCCTTCGTAGTCGCCGGGCTCGACGGCGAGCAGGATTGCCTTGCTGTCGCTGCCGCAGGCGGCGGTGAGGCCGAGTCCTGCCACCGCCCCGAGAGCGAGCAGCGGCCGTTTCAGTGTGGAGAGAAAATTCATGATCGTAGATCCCTTTCAAGTCATGGAAGCGGAGGGCGCTTCCGCGTCATCTGGTATTTCGAATGGATAAGCTTCCGGAGGCCTCCCGTCAATGGATTTAAATGCCGGGGGGCCGTTGGACTCCGTTCTCCGGGCGCGGCAGATTCGGGGGATGCCGGAGCGCGCGGACACGAACGATGGGCGGGACTGGATCCCGGCGGGGGACCGTCTGCCGCTCGCAGGGATCGTCCTCGTGGCGCTTGTTACCGGGCTCTGGTTCGCCGTGCAGCCGGGGTTCCTCTACGACGATCTCCAGATCGCGGCGCAGGCGAGGGAACTGTCCTGGTTCGACGTGCTGGTGACCCGGCCCGGGACGTTTCCGTTCCACCTCCACACCTGGAAGCTCGCCGTCCTGCTGAGCCCGGAAGAGCCGTATCTTCCGGTCCGCTTCCTGAACGTCATTCTGCACGGGGCGGCCGTGGTGCTGGTGTACCTCCTGCTCCGGAAGCGGTGCCGGGGGCCGCTGCTCTTTGGGCTCGTCGCGGCCTTCGCCGTAATGAGGCCCCGGAACGAATTCATGTTCTGGGCGTGCGCGCACTGTCACATCATCATGGCAGCGTTCGCTTTTGGAGCGATGCTCGCCTGGGAGCGGTTTCTCGCCGCCGGCCGCCGGAGGGACGGAACCCTCGCCGTCATTCTCGGCGCGCTCACGACCCTCTGGATGACGACGGGCATCGTGCTGCCCGCGCTCATGGGAGTCTGGGCGTTGCTGGAGGCCCCCCGCGGAGAGCGGGCCGCCGCGTTACGCAGGGCCCTGCCGTATCTCGTCGTGCTCGGGGCGGCCGAGCTGCTGCTCATGGCGAACGCCTGGCTCCGGTACATTCCCGGCATCGAACGCATCAACACCCGCGAGGAGATGCTGGGGTCGGCCCGCATCGTGCCGGTGATGGGGCTCGCCTGTCTTCGCCTGTACGTGCCGGTCTACTGGGACCGGTACCTGGGGCTCTGGACGGCGGGCGGAGGGGCGCTCCTGGCGGCGGCGCTCCTGTTCTGGAAGGGAAACCGGACCGTGCGGCTCGGACTCTGCTGGTCGTTCGCCCTGCTGGCAGTGCCGGTGGCGGCGCGGGGGATCACGGAGTTCCGGTACGAATACGCCGCGCTGCCCGGCGCGCTGCTGGTTGTGGCGGGTCTGACTGAGATGGCGGCGGAGCGGGCGGCCGGTTTCCGCCGGATCGCCGCCGCCGGGATCTGGCTCTGGGCGCTCGCCCACGCAGCCTTCATCCCCTACGACCTGCGCCTGATCGCCGGGTGCCAGCGCATGAGCGCCGAGGCCCGCGAGCTTGTTCGCGGACACCGGGACGAGATCGCCGCCGCCGGACGGCTCGTGATCGCGAACCGCCCCCGGAACGTGGAGCCGAGGGATGCGGTGCTGTACGAGGTGGAGGGCCGGGTGGAGGTGACGCTCGGGCGGGCCTGCGAGCCGGGCGTGCCGTGTCTGGACTACCGGGTCCGCGGCGCCGCCGCGCCCGAGTGCGCGGCGGACGGCGAGTTCCCGCTCGCCGCCTGGCGCCCGGCCGCCCCCTAGCTCCGCCGCCCCACGACCCGGACCATCGGGAGCCCTTCGAGCGGGGAGACTTCCACTTCCGAAAGGGGCAGGTCCTTCACGAGGCGCGCGAGGTCCTTCGCACGCAGCCCGTTGCCCGAGACGATCAGCTTGAACGGCACGACCATGAGCGGTTTTCCGGTGGGGCGGCAGAACCGCAGCGAGTCCCCCCAGCCGGCGTCGCGGTCGATCTCGCACAGCCACAGCCAGCCGCCCGGCTTCAGCACGCGCATCACTTCCCCGAGCCCGGCGGCGCGGTCCATCCAGTGCTTGATCGAGTTGTGGCTCACGACGAGATCCGCCGACGCGTCCGGGAGGGGAATCTTTTCGGCGGAGCCCTCGAGGAACTGGAGCTTCGGCCCCGCTTTTGCCGCCGCCTGCGCCAGCATCGGCTTCGAGGGCTCGATGCCGGTGACTCCGGCTTCCGGGAACCGGCGGGAGAGCTTCTCCGTCAGGACGCCGGGGCCCGAACCGAGGTCGACGATGGACCTGGGCGAGAACTCCCGCCCGGCGGCCCGCTCCAGTTCCGTCACCGTGCGCTCATAGAGCGGCTCCAGGGCCGTGCGGGCGATGAGGGCGTAACGCTTCGCCGACACCTCGTTGAACGCGCCTTTCAGGGAGAAGAGGGGCATGGTGAGCTCCTTAGCGGGCCGGGATGATTTTCGACACGATCCGGAATGTAGATTATAAGGAAGAAGGAAGGCAGACCGATGGCTCAACGAGGCGGCATAGACAAGCGGTTCCGGGTTCCGGCCCGGACACTGGCAGCATTCTGCCGCCGGAACCGCATCCGGCGGCTTTCCCTGTTCGGTTCCGTGGCGCGCTCCGATTTCCGGCGCGGAAGCGACGTGGATGTTCTGGTGGAGTTCGAGAAGGGGAAGACACCGGGATTTCTCGGCATGGCCCGGCTCGAACTGGAACTGGGCCGCCTGGCCGGGCGCAAGGTGGACCTCCGGACCCCCGCCGAACTGAGCCCTTATTTCCGCGACGAGGTCATGGACTCCGCCGTCGAAACCTATGTCGCGGCATGACGATTCGGTGCGGCTCCGGCATATGCTGGATGCCGCCAGAAAAGCCCGTTCTCTTGCGCGCAGGCGTAAACGGAAAGAACTCGATACCGACGAAACTCTGGCGCTGGCGCTGGTCAAGCTCGTCGAGATCATCGGTGAGGCGGCTAACCGCGTATCGGACGAATTCCAGAATTCGCTGCCGGACCTTCCATGGGCGGAAATGATTGCCATGCGGAACCGCCTGATTCACGACTACGCCAACATTGACAACGATCAGGTCTGGACGACGGTGAACCGGGATCTTCCGGAACTGGTCCGTCTGCTCGAAAAGGCCGTTGAGCGTTCGGGCTGAACCTCCCCTGTTGACCCGCCAGTCAGTCCGGGCGCCGGACATGGGAACAACCCGTCTTGCCTTGAAGGCGCTCCGATGGGTAAACCGCTTCCCTCGAACCGCCGTTCAACGGACGGCGTCTCAACAAAACTGAAGGTGGTTATTTTCCGCATGGACAGCTTCGACATCGGCACCATTCCCCAGACTCCCGGCCAGCTCCCGAAGGAGATGCACGCCTACGTGATCCGCCCCGAGCGCGAGAGCGAGCCGAAGACGGCGTTCCTGCGCGAGAAGATCGCCGTGCCGGAGATCGGCGCCAACGAGGTGCTGGTGAACGTGATGGCGGCCGGCATCAACTACAACAACGTGTGGGCCGCGCTCGGAAAGCCCATTTCCATCATCAAGGCCCGCAAGGACACGTTCCACATCGGCGGCTCGGACGCCTCCGGCATCGTCTGGAAGGTCGGCTCCGAGGTGAAGAACTGGAAGGTCGGCGACGCCGTCGTCGTCCACTGCAACCAGAGCTGCGGCCAGTGCCCGGCCTGCAACGGCCAGGACCCGATGGCCTGCGAGCAGCAGCAGATCTGGGGCTACGAGACGAACTGGGGCAGCTTCGCGCAGTTCACGAAGGTGCAGGCCCAGCAGCTCCTGCCCAAGCCCAAGAGCCTCTCCTGGACGGATGCCTCCAGCTACGCGCTCACCTACTGCACCGCCTACCGCATGCTCATGACCCGGGCGAAGATCCAGCCGGGCGACTGGGTGCTCGTGTGGGGCGCGGCGGGCGGACTCGGGATCTTCGCGATCCAGCTCTGCAAGCTGATCGGCGCGAACGCCATCGGCGTCGTTTCGAGCGACGAGAAGGGCGAGCTCGTGAAGAAGCTCGGCGCCGCGGGCTACATCAACCGGAAGAACTTCAAGTTCCCCAAGGGGATCGCGAACACGCCCGAAGAGAAGACTCTCGAGCTGAAGCTCATGCGCGAGTTTGGCAAGGCCCTGCGCGCCCACACGGGCGGCAAGGACGTGGACGTCGTGTTCGAGCACGTGGGCGCCGAGACGTTCTCGACGTCGGTGTTCGTCGCCAAGAAGTTCGGCAAGATCGTGATCTGCGGAGCGACGAGCGGCTTCGAGCTGAACTTCGACGTGCGCTACCTCTGGATGCGGCAGAAGGAGATCATCGGATCGCACTTCGCCAACGCCTACGAGTGCAACCGGGCGAACCAGCTGATCCTGGAAGGCAAGATCCGGCCGCTGGTCGACGACGTGTTCGGCTTCGACCAGATCCCGCACGTCCACCAGCTCATGTACGAGAACAAGCACCAGGGAAAGATGGTGTGCCTCGTCGGGGCGAAGGACGCCAAGGAAGGCGTCGGCATCGGCGTCTGAGCGTCCCCGGGACGACAGATACAAGAGCGGGGTGGGAGGTTTCCCGCCCCGTTTTTCTGGAGGTGGCGGAAATGCCGGACGGCTACAATCCCGTGGACCGCGGACCCTGCCCGGTGGGGGTGAGGACTTTCCGGCTCGTGGACGGCCGCAGGGGCGGACGCACGCTGCCGGTCGAGGTCTGGTACCCGGCCGCTCCGCACCACGCTGGCGACGATCTCGACCCGGCCCTTCAGGACCTGTTCGAGATCGAGGGGTTCAGGGGGCTCGGCCGCCCGCAGCCCGCCGTCCGCGATGCCGCACCGGATACCGCCCGGCGTCATCCCGTCGTCCTGTTCAGTCACGGCAATTCGGGGCTCCGCCAGCAGTCCACCTTCTACACGACGCACCTCGCGAGCCACGGCTATGTGGTCATCGCCCCCGACCACACGGGCAATACCGTCGGCGCGCACTTTGCGATGAAGCCGCGGGAGATCGTCCGTGTGCAGATCGAGGCGCAGCATTTCCGGCCGGAGGACATGGTGTTCGTGCTGGACGAGGCGCTGGACCCGGGATCGCGGATGGGCGGGTTCCTCGGGCCGCTGATCGACCGGGACCGCATCGGGATCACGGGGCACAGCTACGGTGGCTACACGACCGTCGTCACGAGCGCCCGCGACCGCCGCATCCGGGCGGCGGTGCCGCTGGCGCCTGTGGGAATTTTCGGACCCGGCGATTTCAACCCGCTGGAGACCGCGAATCTATACGCGGACCGGCTGAACTACGGGCGCGACGTGCCGACGCTGATTCTCGCCGCCGAACGGGACAGCCTCTGCGTGCTGGACGGCATCCGGAGGCTCGTGGACGCCATGCCGGTGACGACGGCGCTCGCCGTCATTGCCCGCACCGACCACATGCACTTCTGCGACGACGGCATGAGCACGCACCGGATGGGGGAGCGGTTCACCCGGCTCCTGTTCGGCGGCATGAAGGTGCCCCGGTTCGCGCCGGCCCATGAGCTGGACCCAATTGAGACCGTCGAGCCCTGCGTTCGCTCGATGGGGGTTGCCCATTTCGATGCCGAACTGAAAGAGCTTCAGAAGGCCCGGGAGTGGCTGGAACACGAGCATTTCTTCGGCGATCTTGAGGCGGACGTCCGGTTCGACCGCAAAAAACGCGGCAACCCCTGATCCATCGGCCGCCGGACGGGCTACTAATGACGGGGCGGCGCGAGGGCCGCCTGACCGATAATGTTCACGCATCCCAACCTGGACCAGTTCCGTTCCCTTTGCGCCGTCCCCGGCGATCCGCCGCTGCTCGAGGCGGCGCTGCTCGTTGCGGGGGCCCTTGGCTGCTGTTCGTGCTCCGAGAAGGCGCGGGCCGAAATGGCGCGCCACGAGCGGAACCTGCGGGAACGCCTCGGCAACACCACGGAACCCCTGATGCAGCTCCGCATCCTCGCCCGCTACCTCGGCGAGGAGGAGAAGTTCGCCGGCAACACCGAGCGGTACTACGAGACCGACAACAGCTTCATCCCGTGCGTGCTGGACCGGAAGACCGGAATCCCGATCTCGCTCTCGGTCGTGGCGATCGAACTGGGCCGCCGCCTTAACCTCCCGGTGCGCGGCGTGGGCCTGCCCGGCCATTTCATCTGCAGCTACGAGGCGGGGACGAAGACCTACTTCTTCGATCCGTTCAACGGCTGGAAGACCATCTGCCGGCAGGACGCGGAGCGGCTCATGCGGAACCTGTTCGGCGGCGATTTCGAGGTGCGCGACGAGTATTTCCTGCCGTGGTCGAACCGCCAGATCCTGGACCGCTCGCTCCGGAACCTGAAGGCGGTTTACCTGAGCCGCGGCGATCTCGACTCGGCCCTGAAGGCGGTGGAGTTCATTCTCGCCCTCGACCCGGCACAGGGTCCCGAGATCCGCGACCGGGGACTGATCCGCTGCCAGCTCGGCAAATACGGTCTCGGTTACGAAGACCTGCTCAACTACCTGTCCCTGTGTCCCGAAGCCCCGGACGCGCCCCACGTCCAGCGGGAACTCCTCAAGGTCAGGAAACAGATGGAAAGCGTGAACTAGGGGAGGGGCGGCGAGGGATCGTGTAAGATTCCGGTGTGGATACCCGGACCCCAGAGCAACGCAGCCGAATTATGGCATCCGTCCGGACGCGTAATACCGGACCGGAGCTTGCCGTTAGACGAATACTGACCGGCCTCAAAATTCACTATCGTCTTCATTACAGGAAACTGCCCGGCACCCCCGATATTGCGATTCCGTCGAAACAAGTCGCAATTTTCGTTCATGGATGTTTCTGGCATGGGCACCGTTGTCGGAAGGGGCGGCCTCCCAAGTCGAGGAAGAGCTACTGGAATTCCAAGATAGAAGGAAACAAGCTAAGAGACAGAAGAAATATGAGGGCTTTGCGCAGACTCGGATGGAAGCCAGTCGTTGTTTGGCAATGCCAGTTATCCGACGAGGCCCGGCTGGCAGGCCGATTGTTGGAAGCATATAAATGCCCGTCGTGAACAGGAATAGGATTGCAAAGCGTCCGATAGCGGTCGATCTCTTTGCGGGAGCCGGCGGGCTCGGCCTTGGATTCGAGCAGGCCGGATTCGATATCGCTGCTGCCGTCGAATACGACCCGATTCACGCAGCAGTGCACAAGTTCAATTTCCCCTATGGTGTCACAATCTGCCGGGATGTTTCGAAAATTGGCGGAGATGACATCCGTAGAGCCGCCGGAATCGGCCGCGATCCGGTAGATGTCGTTTGCGGCGGTCCCCCCTGTCAGGGTTTCTCGATGATCGGGAAGCGGGCGCTCGACGATTCGCGCAATATGCTCGTTTATCATTTTGTACGGCTGGTCGTGGAACTGAAAGCGCGGTATTTTGTCTTTGAAAACGTAAAAGGCCTGACTGTCGGGGAACACAAGAAGTTTTTGGATGAATTGATCGGAGAGTTTACAGCAGCAGGGTACAATATCGTTCTTCCGTACAGGGTCTTGAATGCCGCAGATTTTGGTGTGCCTCAGGACCGGCGCAGACTGTTCTTGCTCGGAGCCAAGCGCGGACTTCCGTTGCCTGCTTATCCTGCGCCGTTGTTCGTTCCAGCAGGGAAAGCCGATTCGATGCTTCCTTCTGGGCCTTCTGTGTGGGATGCGATCGGCGATTTACCGGAGATCGAGGATTGCGATACGCTTATCGAAATGGATTCGGCCCGTCTGAAGTTTGGGAAGCCCAGTTCCTACGCGGAGATGCTCAGAAGCCTTAAAACCGATTTGCATGATCGGAGTTATCCGCGGCGGTTCGATCCGGAGATTCTGACGTCAAGTTTGCGCACGGAACACACCCAAAAGTCACGAAGCAGGTTTAGCAGGACGAGGCCGGGTGATACCGAACCGGTCAGCAGGTTTATCAAACTTGATCCCGCCGGTGTCTGCAACACGCTTCGGGCCGGTACTGCCAGCGATCGGGGAGCGTTTACTTCTCCGAGGCCGATACATCCCTATACTCCCCGTTGCATCAGTGTGAGAGAGGCGGCGCGGCTTCATTCGTATCCGGACTGGTTCAGGTTTCATGCGACCAAGTGGCATGGGTTCCGGCAGGTAGGGAATTCGGTCCCGCCATTCCTTGCGCGGGCTGTCGCGGAGCGAATTGCGGTTGCGATGGACCTGCGTCCGATTCGTCCTTCTGCAATCGATTTAGGAGACGAACGGCTGTTGAAAATGACAATGGCAGAAGCCATGGAGCATTTTGGGATTCAGAGCCGGGTTATCGCCCAGAGAACCAGAGGGGCGATAGGCGAAGCGGATAGGAGCATGACTGCAAATGTCTGAAAAGAAGGCCGGTGCGGGTAGCTATGCAAAGATTCTGGCCCGGATTTTTGCCGACGGCTGGAAGCCGGGCACGAAGGAAATTCCTTTTGCACGCGAGGATATCGAGAAAAAGGCCCGGTCGCTCAGCGTTCCCGTTCCCAAGAACCTGGGAGATGTGATCTATTCGTTCCGTTACCGAAAGGATTTGCCCGAGGAAATCCTCGCCAAAACATCGAAGGGCCTCACGTGGGTTATCGAAGGAGCAGGTCGTGCGAAATACCGGTTTAAGCTGGTAAACGACGTTCCTGTTGTGCCGAGGCCGGATTTTGCGGCCATCAAGATCCCGGACGCTACGCCGGAGATCGTTTCGGCATATACACTTAGTGACGAGCAGGCGCTTCTGGCGATTGTAAGATACAATCGGCTGATCGATATTTTTCTTGGGATCACTGCATATTCGATGCAGAACCATTTACGCACGACAGTCAGCGGTTATGGGCAGATCGAAGTCGACGAGTTATATGTAGGCATCAACAAGAGCGGGACGCAATTCATCATTCCGGTTCAAGCCAAGGGCGGGAAGGACCGGCTTTCGGTGATTCAAACGCAACAAGATATTCAATGTTGTCAGGAAAAGTTTCCCCATCTTATCTGCCGAGCGATCTCGACCCAGTTCATGACCAATGGGGATGTAGCGATGTTCGAGTTACGAACGGTCGATGGCAGCATCAAAGTCGTCGATGAGCGGCATTTCGCTCTGGTGCCTGCCGATCAGATTTCTGCGGCTGATTTGCGTACATACGCGAATCGAAGCTGAACTCGGTGCATCCCCGCCTCACTCCGCCTTGGGCGATGTGGGGCCGATCTTGATGAGGAGCAGGCGGTTCACCTGCCGGAGGAGCTCGTCCACGGTGGCGGGTTTTCTCAGGAAGATGTTGGCGCCCGCCTGGATGGCCTGGTTCTCGAGGTCGGCGGCCGAGTGGACGAGGACCGGGATCGTTCCGCCCCAGGTGGTGCTGCGGAGCCGGCGGACGCCATCCATGCCGCTCGTCTTCGAGCCGGCGATGTGGTGGTCCATGATCAGGACGTCGGGACGGAGCCGTTCGGCGGCGAGCAGGGCCGGACCGAGATCCCGGTGGAACTCCACCTGGGTCTCCGGAATCAGCGAGAGCGCCTTCCTCAGGAAGATCGTCGCGATGGGATCGTCCTCGCAGACGACGATTTTCTTTACGGCCATAAGCTGCTTTTACCCAGTTCTTTCCCGCTCCGCGGTTCCCGGTTCTCCACTCGGATGACGCATTACGGCTACGTCAGATAATCGAGTGGTGCAAGATGAATGTGATCCATCCCTCATTCTTTACCATTAAATAGACTCAGAACGCACCAAATATCTATTTTTGTAACGAAGAACGGATAATCACATGGATTTATTGAAAATCCGGGCTGGTTTGGGCCGCTTTTCTCCGTTGCCAGAATCCGAGCGCGATGAGAAAAAGAACTGCCGACAGGCTGATGGAGGCTCCGGTGGCGAGGCCGGGCGTCACATACCGGAACACTATTGTCGACTCCCCTGCCGGGGCCATGACGGCCCGGTGAATTCCCCAGGCGGTGAGAACCGGTGTCTCGGTACCGTTGACCGTTGCAGTCCATCCGCTGAAGTTCGCGTCGAGAAGGGCGACGGGTGCGGCGTCGCTCTGGGAAACCGCGATTTCCACCAGCTCGGATTCGTAGCGGGTCACTTCGCACCGGGCTGCCGGCCCGGAGCGCGGCTGGAGAGGGCCTGAAGGTCCTTCGGCCACGAGCAGTTTGCGGGGGTCGAAGCCCTCCGCCCGGACGGCGGCGAGGGCGTCCGGGCGGGTGCCCAGCCGCCAGGCTTCCGGGCAGACGGCCCGGGACGGGGCGAGACCTGTGAGCGTCAGCGAGAACGGGCCGAGGAATCTCTTTCTGTCCGTCCCGTAGCGGGCGGTGTCCGGATCCCTCTCCATGGATACGACCGCACTGGCGTCAAAGAGCCGGATCTCGTTTTCGGGCGCGAGATCTTTCGTCACCTCGTCCCAGTTTGCGGGGACGAACGAGTTATAGCCGGTCACCGAATCGACTCCGGGCGTGCCGTTCACCGCGAGCGGGACGTCCATGTCGAGCAGGTGCCAGTAAACCGTGTACCGCAGCCAGAACGGAGCTTCCCGGGGGAACTGGACCGGGAAGCGGACGGGAAGCGTCCACAGCCGCAGGGGAACGGGACCCGGGGCCGCCGGTAGCTCCGCGATTACCGCCGGCCGGCTGCCCAGGGTTTCGGCCGCCGGGATCCAGGAAATCACCGGAAGGCCGTTCATGTACAAGGGGAGGGCTGTCGCCGCGAGGAGTGCCGGGGTTCGCCACCGGAATTCCGACCGGAGCAGGAGCCCTGCCGCGAACACGGGCAGGGCGAACAGTCCCGCGAGGTCGAGGGAATGGGGGACGGTTTCGCCGAGGGCATTCGCATCGACGGGTGTCCACTGCCCGGCCCAGTCCAGCCAGAACCCCGTCGCCCTCGAAGCGGCGGCCACCAGGGCGGCAGTCACGGCGAGCAGGAACCCGGCCCGGCGCCGGTTTTCCTCGCGGACCGCCCAGGCAGCGCCCTGACCGGCGAGCACGGCGAGACACAGGACCAGCCAGGGGACATACCGCTCGGGCAGGCGGAAGTGATGCCAGTAGGGAACATAGGTCCAGGCCCAGACGAACAGTTTTCCCGTTTCTCCGAACGAGAGCAGGGCTGCCAGCAGCCCCAGCGCCGCCCACGGCATCCACCGGCGCAGGCCGGCCGTGGCAATGCCGGCACCGGCAAGGACGAGAGGAACGAGCCCCATGTGGTAGCTCGAGAAATAGTTGGTGGCGCCGCCGCCCGGCCTGCAGAACAGTCCGCCCGCCCAGAGCGTGGCCAGCCGGGTGTTGAGGCCGTAGAACTGCGGAAAGAGAAATTCGAGATAACGGGCCGGATGGCTGCTGCAGAGCAGCGAGCGGGCCAGCGTGTCGCCGCCGCCGCGCACGGTTTCCGGCGTGAAGAGCAGCGTCGGCAGCCACTGAACGGCGGCGAGCAGAAAGGCGGCGGCCGACGCGGCCCCGAGCCTGAGGAGCAGGACCGGCTGCCGGCGGGCATCGGGCAGGATGATCAGCCCTGCCAGGAAGAACGACAGGACGAAAGCCTGCGGGTCGCCGGCGAGAAGCGACAGGGAGCCGAAAGCGGCCACGGCGAGCCAGGCGTTTCCACCGCTCCTTGCGGCACGGACCGCGGCAGCCAGCATCCAGGGGATGAACACGAAGGCGAGAAGGAAATTGTTCAGGTAACTGTGGCTGAGGAACGCCCCGGACCCGGTGAAGGCGAGCGAGGCGGTGGCGGCACCGGCCTCCCCCGTTCCGAGTGAGCGGGCGAGGCGTACCATGCCGGACGCGGCCACGAGAAAGCAGAGGACGGCGAACGCATTGACCAGCCAGACGGGATCGGCCGGAAGCAGGTAGAACAGCTTGAGCGGGTGGAAGACCGCCTGCACGGGGTCGGCGGCAAACGGAAATCCGCCGTAGATCCGGGTCGTCCAGAGGGGGATCGCACCCTCCCGGAGCCGGTGGATGTGGTGCAGGGCGTTCGGAAAGAAGTTCAGGGTGACGTCGAAGAACCAGAGGGTCTTCCCCAGGCAGAGTACGGGGAAGAAAAGGACCAGAACGAATCCGGCCGCGACGGCATCGGCATACCGTTCCCTCAGGTAATCGCGCATCGCCGGGGACGATATCCCACTCCCGGCTTTGAAGTCGACGGCCCCTACAGCCCCAGGTTCTTGGCGATGATCTCTTTCATGATCTCCTGCGTGCCGCCGCCGATGGGGAGCAGCCGGGCGTCGCGGGAGAGGCGTTCGACCACGGTTTCACGCATGTAGCCCATGCCGCCGAAGATCTGGACCGCCTCGTAGGCGACCTCGTTGGCGGTCTGCGCGGTGAGGTTCTTCACCATCGAGACCTCCTTCACGATGTATTCGCCCCTGTTCATCCGCTCGGCGCACTGGTAGGTGAGCGACTTCGCGGTGAACGCCTTGGTCGCCATGTCGGCGAGCTTGTGGCGGATGACCTGGAAACCGGTGAGGTTCTTGCCGAAGGCCTGACGCTGCTTCGCGTAGGCGACGGCCTCGTCCACGCAGATTTCGGCGATGTTGTAGGCCTGGATCGCCAGCGAGAGCCGCTCGCTCTGGAAGTTCTTCATGAGCTGGACGAAGCCCGACCCCTCGGGCCCGAGCCGGTGCGAGGCAGGGACCTTCACGTTGTCGAACGCGAGCTCGCCCGTGTCGGAGGCCCGCCAGCCGGTCTTTTTCAGGGAGCGCGAGACGGTGAAGCCGGGCATCCCCTTCTCGATCAGGAAGAAGGTGAGGCCGCCGTGGGGATCGGGGCCGGTGCGGGCGAGGACGGAGATATAGTCCGCCCGGACGCCCGAGGTGATGAAGATCTTGGAGCCGTTCAGGACGTAGTGGTCGCCCTGCTTCTCCGCCTTCGTGCGGATCCCGGCGACGTCGCTGCCCGTGCCGGGCTCGGTGATGCCGAGGGCGGCGATCTTCTCGCCGGCGAGCACGGGCGGGATCCACTTCTGCTTCTGCTCCTCGGTGCCGAGGTAGAAAACGGGCGGCAGGCCGATGCCCAGGGAGCCCAGGCCGACGAGCACGCCGGTCGAGCCCGCCCGCATGATCTCTTCCGTCATGGCGATCGAGTGGAAGTAGTCGCCTCCGCCGCCGCCGTACTGCTCCGGGAACGTGGCGCCGAGGATGCCGGCCTTTGCGGCCTTGCGGTACAGCTCGCGGTCGAAGAGTTCCGCCTCTTCCCATTCATAGGCATGAGGCGCGATCTCCGTCTGGGCGAATTTCCGGCAGGTTTCACGGAACGCGCGGTGGGAATCGTTGAAGTAGCGGCTGAAGAAAGTGGCATCCATGCGGGGCGGTTCTCCTTGTCAGGTTCTGCGAGCGTAGACGCCGCACCGGACAACTCAAGATGGCGGGGCTGAACGGGATTCGTCAGGGACTGGCCCGGAACATGTACTGCCAGCGCCCGGCGAGCAGGTTCCGGATCAGGTTGAACTCGAGGTAGGGTTCGCTGTCGGTGACGGGCGAAATGGCCATGAGTTCGCGGCGCAGCTCCGGAGTGACGGGCAGTTCCTTCAGCAACTGCTGGCGGTCGAACGGTTCCCAGGAATATTCGTTCAGGTCGGCCGCGACGGCCGGCCGGGCAAAGAGGGCGTCCATCCTCGCGTCGTCAATCGCGAGCGGCTGCATGGAACCGATCAGGTGCCAGCCGTGCGGGTGGGGGAACACGCGGACTTCGGGGAAGACCCGCATGAAGGTGCCCATGAGCATGTGGACGGTATGCTGGTCGTAAAGGCCGCTCGCCCGGCCGGGTGCGGGGATCCAGTGCGCCGCGATGCCGCCCGGCTTCAGGCGGTCCCGCATGAGTTCCATGAACTCCTGCGAATACAGGTTGTTCACGCCGGCGGCGTCGATGGGCGGCGGCGGATCGACGGTGATCACGTCGTACCGTTTGGGCGTCACCAGAAGGAAGTTCCGGCCGTCGTTCACGATCATCCGGCCGCTGGGGTTGCGGCGGACCTCATCGGCATCGCCGTAAAACTGGCCGAAGACGTCCAGCACCTCGGGGACCAGTTCCACCACGTCCACGCGGCCGCCGTAGGAGAGGGCCGAGCGGTAGCTCGTGCCCATGCCGAAGCAGATCACGAGGGTGTCCTCCGCGCCGCCATGAAGCGCGATGGGCAGGTGGGCCATGGCCTTGGTGGCAAAGGTCTTCACCGTCATGCCGTGACCGTTCACCAGCACCATCTGGGTCCGTTCCTTGCGATCCCGTGCGTGCACGACCGAGGTCACTCCCTGCAGCCCGGGCTGGTGATACGTCACCTCGATGCCGGGCCGGAGCGCCTTGTACCGGCTGAGCCAGAAGTCCTCCGAGCCGAGCTTCCAGACCGAGACGGCCGCGGCCCCGGCTGCCAGCAGGAGCGCGAGAGCCGCCGGCCGCCGGCCGCCGGCCGCCGGTGCCGCGAGCACGGTCAGCGCCGCGGCGGCGAGGGCGAGTACGTAGACCGCATGATACTGGAGGAACGACGGAACGATCAGGAACCCCCCGATGAGCGATCCAAAGATGCAGCCCACGGTGTTCCAGGTGTAGGCCCGGGCGATGGGGATGCCCCGGTCGCCCCCTTCGCCGCCGATCAGGCGGGTGATGACGGGGAACAGGGCCCCGCTCAGGAGCGCTCCCGGCGCCATGAGGGACAGGACCCCGAGGAAATAGAGCAGGATGAGCAGGCCGCTCCCGTATCCCGGGACGGAACGGATCCGGTAGGCGATCATGTGCAGCGGGCCGACGATCTCGACCGCGAGGCTGTACCAGAGCGCCGTCGCCGCGAGCGAGAGCGGGAGCAGCAGCCGGATGTCCCTGAACCGGCGGAGCTGTCCGGACATGAGCCAGGATCCTCCGGCGATACCCGTGAGATAGACGACGAGCATGGCGCTGAAGGCGTAGGTCGAGTTGCCGAGCAGCAGCGAGAGCGCACGGGACCAGACGACCTCGCCCGCGAGCGCCAGGGCTCCGGTCAGGGCGAAGAGGAGAAGGTAACGCAGGTGGAGGGGTTCGGGCGTTGCGGGTGCCGGGGGGGCGTCCGGAGCGGCGCCCGCCGGGGCTTCCCGGTCCGGAAGGTTCTTCGCAAGGCGCAGGCCCACGGCCATGACGGCGAAATTGAAGGCGGCGGCGATCAGGTTGGTGGCGTCGATTCCGATCAGCTCGATGAGAATGAAACCGCTGGCGAACGATCCGGCGGCGGCGCCGAAGGTGTTGGCCGCGTAGAGTTTGCCGGCATTCCAGTCCGAATGGTGTTCCTGGAGCCGGTGCAGGTATTCCGTCGTGAGCGGCAGGGTCGCCCCCATGAGCGTCGTCGGAACGATGAGCAGCGCGAAGGCGGCCGCTGCCCGGAGCGGCAGCAGGGCGGCGGCCGAGGCATTGTCGGCGAGCAGGGCCGGGTAGAGCGCTTCCATGGCCCCTGCCAGCGGTCCGAACAGGATGGCGTAGGCGCCGATGGCTCCCTCGAAGAGGGCGTAGCGCCGGAGCGGATTGCCCGAGCCCACGAGATAGCGCCCGGCGAGCCACGAGCCGAGCGCAAGACCGGCCATGAACGTGGAGAGCACGATGGCGATGGAGGCCGTCGTGTTACCCAGCACGAGCCCGAGCCGGCGGGCCCAGATCACCTGATAGATGAGCCCCGAGGCGCCCGTGAGCGCAAAGATGGCGAGTACCGGGCGGCGGGAGACGGTCGGCGGATTGTCAGTCACGACCAGTCTTATGACCTGCCGAAGCCCGTTCATCAATCGAGGGTTTCTGCTGAGAGCCGTTCATTTCCCGGTACGGGCTTCGGTTGCGCCCTGTTGCCCGCCCCGCGCGCGGCGGGCTAGTTACGGGGTCGGCTCCGCCGGGACCGGCGGAGATGCTCCCGAGGAGGAACGTGTCATGGCGAAGGCGATCGAAGTGTTCGAGAAGGCGACCGGAAACAGGCTGGGCGAGGTCCCCGCGCGGAGCGTGGACGAGTGCCGCGAGGCGGTGAAGGCCGCGCGCTCGGCGCAGAAGGCCTGGGCGGCCCGTTCTTACTCCGACCGCGCGAAGATCATGCTCCGTTTCCGCGACGCGCTGCTGGACAACATCGACACGACGGCGCGCCTCATCTCGCAGGAGAACGGCAAGACGCTCCAGGAATCGGTGATGATGGAGATCATGCCGATCGCCGACCTCGCGACCTACTTCGCGAAAAATTCCGAGAAGATCCTCGCCCCGAAGAAGATCCCCCTGCACCTGTTCGTTCACCGGGCGTCCTACGTCCACTACAAGCCCCGCGGCGTGGTGCTGCTCATCAGCCCGTGGAACTTCCCGTTCACGATCCCGACGGGCGAGGTCATCATGGCCCTCATGGCGGGCAACGCCGTCGTCCACAAGCCGGCGTCCCTCACCCCCCTCATCGCCATGCACACGCGCAAGCTGTTCGACGAGGCGGGACTTCCGAAGGACATCTACCAGATCGTGACCGCTCCCGGCCGCACGGCCATGGAGATGGTCGGCATGGGCGTCGATTTCATTTCCTTCACCGGCTCCACCGACACCGGCAAGTCGATCGCCGCCGAAGCGGGCAAGTACCTGATCGAGACGACGATGGAACTGGGCGGCAAGGACCCGGCCATCGTGTGTGACGACGCGAACCTGAACCAGGCGGCGAACTCGATCGTGTTCGGCGCGCTGGCGAACTCGGGCCAGGTGTGCGCCTCCATCGAGCGCGTCTACGCCGTCGGCAACCGCACCTACGACGCTCTGGTCGAGAAGGTGGTGGAGCGCGTGAAGCGGCTCCGGCAGGGCAATCCGCTGGACGACGTGGACGTGGGCGCCATGACCGACGAGGGCCAGGTGGCCGTGATCGAGCGCCAGGTGGACCGCGCCCGCGAACAGGGGGCGAAGATCCTCACCGGCGGCAAGCGGCTGGACGGGCCGGGGCTGTTCTACCCGCCGACCGTGATCGTGGACTGCACCGAAGAGATGGACGTGATCGCCGAGGAGACCTTCGGCCCCGTGATCCCGATCATGCGCGTCGCGAGCGAGGAAGAGGCGATCCAGCGTTCCAACAATTCGAAGTTCGGCCTCGACGCCTACGTCTTCACGCGGGACCGGGAGAAGGGCAGGAAGATCGCCGAGCGCCTCGACGCGGGCACCGTGCAGGTGAACGACTGGCTGCCGACGCACGCCGCGCCGGAAACCCCGTGGGGCGGCGTGAAGGAGTCGGGCATCGGCCGCGTGCACGGCGACGACGGCCTGCGCCACCTGTGCGAGAAATACCATGTGAACTACGACCGCACGCCCATGCCCGAGCGGCTGCCGATCAGCTACCCGTACTCCAAGGGGGCCTACACGGCGATCTCCCGGGCGACGAAACTCATGTACGCCTCCTCGCTCTCCGACCGCGTGAAGGCGGTCCGCGAGATGTTCGGGGTGTGACGGCGGCGGTTTGATCCCGGCAGAGGAACTCCGGAAGTCCCTCGGGGCCTTCCGTCCCGCCCATGCGGCGGAGGCGGAATCGCACCGGCGGATCTGCGCGCTGGTGGAATCGGCGGCGCGGCCGTTCTCGCGGGACCACTACGAGCCGGGCCACATCACGGCGAGCGCGTTCGTCGTGGACCGCCGGAACCGGGGCACGGTCCTGCTCCACCATCTGAAACTCGGCATCTGGGTCCAGCCCGGCGGGCACCTGGAGCCCGGCGACGCCTCGCCGGCGGAAGCCGCCCTGCGCGAGGCACGGGAAGAGACCGGCCTTTCGTCCGTGGCCTTCGCCCCCGGCACCGCGCAGCCGTTCGATCTCGACGTGCACGATATTCCCGCCCGCAAGAACGAACCGGCCCATGCCCATCATGACCTGCGGTATCTGCTGGCCGCGGACTTCGGCGAAGCGCCGAAACCGCCGGACGGCGAAGCCGAGCGGGTGCGGTGGTTCACCTGGGACGAGGCGTTCGCGCTGGACCTGGACCCGAACCTGCGGCTCGGACTGGAGAAGGCACGGAAGGCGATGGCGGCGGCTGCGGCGGAACCTGAAGACACCATCTGGGCGAAGCTGATGTTCCTGCCGATCCTGCTCGGCTCGCTCGCCATCGGGTATTTCGGGTACCACCACGTGTACCTGCCGCGCGTGGCCGCGAGCCAGGCCGGCAGCGACGTGTTTCACGCGGGCGACCGGGGCGGCCTCGTGCCGGAGTGTACCGGCGAGGGCATCTATGCGGGCCTCAAGGCGCAGGCGGAGCAGGGAGAGCCGGTGGCTCCGCTCGAGCGGGGCGAGCCGCTTCAGGTGATCCGCAACCACCCCGGCGCTTCCGACTGGTTCCAGGTCCGCACGAGGGACGGGCGCTCCGGGTTCGTTCACGCCGCCTGTGTGTTCCCCGACGCGGCCTCCGCGTGCACCGGCCCCACGGGGGCTCCCGACCCCGCCTGCTGGGCCCGCACGGGATTGCCAATGCCCCGCTGACCGGGATTACACTGAAGCGGTGAGCCGCCTGCCGCAATCATCGTGGATAGCGGGCCTCCTGCGGGGCCAGTTCTGGAAAGCAGCCGTCTTCCTGCTGGCGGTGCCGGCCTTCCTGTATCTGGGCGGCTGCGCGTGGTTCGCCCCGGCCCGGAGCTCCCGGTGCGGCGCGGTGGAGATCTGCGCCGGGGAGCCGTCGTACCCGGGCCACCCCGGCGTGCGCACGGCGCGGCTGCCCTCGCCGGACGCCGGGCACGAGACGCGAATCTGCGACGCCCTCGGCAGCCTCGCCTGCGAAACCTCCAGCGACATCCGCATCGATGTGGAGCGAACGAAATCGGACCGCATGGAGTTCCTTGTGTCGGTGTTCGCGACGGGCCGGCCCTGCAAGCCCTTCGGCGAGCTCCGGTTCGAACTTGTCGAGCCGCCTCCGTCCGCGGCGCAGGATTCGGCCGCCGAGGTGGGCAGCGGAAGCGCTTTTGCGGGGCCCGAAGAAGAGGACGAGCAGTTCTGCGGCCTCCTCACGCTCGTTTACCCGGACGCGGATCCCGCGGGCCCCGCCGTGCTCGACGTGACCGACACGGGCCCCGAAGCGGAGCGGCGCCCCTGGCGGCGGCTCCGGTTCGTGTGGGAGTGATGAAAAATCCCCTCACACCGGCGGCATGACTTCAATGGGGCGTACGGGATCGGGCGCGGGGGAGGCTTCCTCGAGGCGGCGGATATTGCGTACCGCCACGAGGGTGAGCAGCGGCGCGGCCTGAAGGAGCAGCCGGTAGTAGCTCACCGGGACCTGTTCTCCTGCCGGCCACGGCGAGATCTGGTAGGCGCAGAGCAGGCAGAGGGAGTGCAGCCCGGCGGCGTAGAGGAGCGCCCGGTCGATGCGCGGAATCCGGGCGCGCCTGAAGGCATAGAACGTCGTGATTCCGGCGAGCCAGACCGGCAGTGACGAGCGGCCGGGCCTGAGCAGCAGCTCGGCGAGCATCTGGCCCGCGTGCGTTGCCCAGCGGCCGAAGTCGAGGAAACCCGAGAACGTGACTAGACGGTAGAAGTAGGGCTCGGTGGCCGCCGAGCTCCAGTCGATCGTCATGCGGAGCCACGGGGCGGCGACTACGATGACGCCGATGCCGCAGGCGGCCGTGATCTGGAGCCCGCGGGAGAGCCACTCGCGGTCCTCGCCGCCCATGGCGAACCCGACGGGGATGAAGGCGATGGCCCACATGAGGCCGTCGAACTTCGTGGCGGCGGCAAGCCCGATCATGAGCGAGCCTCCGGCGAGGTAGAGGATCCGGCCGGTCTCGACGGCACGCACGGCGCAGATACCGGCCCCGAGGACGAACGCCCCGACGACGATGTCGGCGGTGCCGCTCCGGATGCAGGATTCGTAAATCAGGTGATAGGCGGGCGTGAACCCCCAGGCGGCGACGGCCAGCATGGCGGCAGGGGACCCCCGCGAGTGCCAGATCAGCAGGTAGATGCTCCCCGCGAACATCATGACGACGAGTCCCGCGATCACGCCCGGCGACCAGCTCCCGAGCTGGGACGCGAGTTCCACGGCGACCAGCGGCAGGAACGCCGGATAGTCGGCGTGCGGGATCAGGAGGTCGGAGTTCTTCAGCTCCGGGGCCTGCGTGCCGCGCTCGAAGAAGACCCGGCTTTTGAACTCCCAGATCACCCGTCCGTCGTAGGAGGGGAGCGGAAGCTCCATGGCCGCCCGGAAGTGGACGAACACGAGCGCCGCCAGCACGGCAAGGGCCGCGGGGGCGAGGATGCGCAGGGCTATCCGTTGCATTCGTCCACCAGTCCGGCGGCCGGGGGCCGCTCGCCGGGGAGTTCGCAGGCGGTCACGGTCCGGCGGTAGAGAAGGCGCGGGTAGAGGAGCGAGGCCGCGAGGTAGCGTTTCACCATCGACTCGGGATCGCCGCTCCGGGCCGGGTAGAGCCAGTAGAAATCCTTCTGTTCGCCGGAACTGCGGGCGTCGAGGAGCGATTCCACCTCGGCGCGGTCTTTCGGGGAGAGGCCCCGGAGCGCCCACTCCCGGTCGATGTCGGCGGGCCGCTGCCCGCGTACCTGGGCTATGGCCGTTTCCTCCCGCCGCCAGACGTGGAGCGTCTCCAGCACGCCGCCCGCGAGGGCGGCCACGAGGAAGACGAGCAGCGGCCAGGGAAGCCGGGCCGGAGGCGTGGGCGTTTCGGTACTCATGTCAGGGCCGGATTCTGGCACGGCGGGAGGAGCCGGGCCAAGGCAGGAACGCGATCCGCCGCTTCAGCCGGCGACTTTTTTCTTGCGCTCGGTGATGAGTTTTTCGAAGGTGAGCGGGATCTTCGGCGAGAGGATCTGCAGGTCCGAGATGTCGGTGTTGGCGAACTTCCCGGGACCCGAGTCGCCGTAGATGACGTTCACGACGCGGCCGCGGAAGAGGATCGGGAACAGCACGCTGGACTTGGGCTTCGCGCCGCCAAGGAGCTGGAGGAACTTGTCGTTCGTCTCGCCCGCGGGGAGCGGCCCCACGAACGCCGACTTCGTGTCGTAGACGAACTTGAAGGCCGACTGGACCTTGAGCGGGACCACGAGGCTCTGGATCACCTGCCGGTCCACGTGCTCGCCAGCGCCGTCCCAGCCCATGACGAGGTTGCCCTTCACCATGAAGATGATGGCGCGGTTCAGGGTGTTGAGGGCGAGGGAGAGGGCGGCCTTCGCGATGTCGTCGCGGGACTTCGCCTGCGCGATGATTTCCTGCGCGGTCTTGAGGTCGATCTTCGAGAACTTCGCTTCCTCGACCTCGGCTTCGTCCGCCTCCAGGATCTCGTCCGGAAGGGCTTCGCCGCCCGCGGGCTGCGCGATGACGACTTCCTCCATCGGCTCTTCGTCGAGGGGGATGATGTCCACGTCGTCGATCTCGAGGATCTCTTCCGCGCTCTCGGCCTCGGCGCGGGCCAGGGCCTCTCGGTCGATCACCTGCACACCTTCGTTCGCGAACGGCACCTGCGTCCGGTCGCCGGGGGGTGCGGACGGCGGCGGCGCTGCGGGGCCCGGGGCGGCGGGCCTCGGGGCCGCCGGTCTGGGCGCGGCCGGTTTCGAGGCCGGAGGCGGAGCGGCGGGTGCCGGGACCGAGGGTGCCGCCTGCGGGGCCGAGAACGGATGGGCCTCGGGCAGCGGCTCCCCTTCGTTCAGGCCCTGCTTCTGCTGGAGCGAATTGATCTGCTTGTCGAAGATATCCTCGGGCATGAGGTCTTCGGCGGGCAGGACGCGGGCGGGGGCGGCTTCGGCCTTGGGCTTCGCCTTTTCGGCCTTCTTGCGGCGCTCCCGCTCGATGAGCTTCATGGAGAGCGTCACGTACCGGAGTTCGCGGCGGACGTTGTAGAACTTCTCCAGCGCCGCGTAGAACCGGATCTCCGGCAGCACGAGCGGCACGATCTGCCGGCCCGTGATGCGGGCGATGGCCTCGAGGCTGAACTGGTTGCGGGGGTCGCTGGTGGCGACGTAGAGCTTCTGCCCCTCGGCCCAGAGCGGGATGCAGTTGTATTTGCGGGCGAAGTGGCGGCTGATGAGCTCGAAGGCGTCGGGGCGGACATCGAGCGGGGTGAGGGGATCGAGCGCCTTCACCCGGTGGAACTTCGAGAGGGCCTTGGCCAGGGTGCGCTCGTCGAGGGCGCCGATTTCGAGCAGATTCGTGCCGAGCCGGCCGCCGTACACCACCTGGGAGTTCAGCGCGTCGTCGATCTGCTGTGGCGTGACGAATCCGCCCTTTACGAGAAACTGGCCTAGCGACATTCGGTTTCCGAGACCCCTTGGCGCGGAGCGTAACCGAAAGGTTCTCCGGAGGTAAACCGTTCTTTTTCAGCCTGAAC
>CAZUMS010000024.1:0-64263 GCA_964621525.1 uncultured bacterium | reverse complement strand
ATTCGGGCGTTAAAGTCCCCCTTGGGTTTTGATCCTGTCCCACATGGCGCACCAACTGCTGACGAATAAAAAATCCCGCGAGTTTCGCGGGATCTTTTTGTCTGAAGTGGCGCTGCTCCGCTAAAAGTCAGCCTTTTTACTTCCTCGCTAAAAACGAATGGGCGGCGCTGCCCGCGAGCGGCCGTTCATCAAGGATATTGAAGCCTGCATTCCGCAGGCCGTCGCGGAACTCCGGCCAGTTGAACGCCGCCGAGCGGGGATGTGACGTCCCGATCAGCCGGTCCTGGATGCGGACGGCTGTTCCGTGAATCTCCTCGATGAGCAGGACGCCGTCCGGCGCCAGAACGCGGGCAAATACGCAAAGGACAGTCCGCCAGGCGGGAATGTGGTGGAGAATTCCGAACACGAATATCGCGTCGAAGGAACCGTCCGGCTCTCCTGTATTCGTCAGATCGCCCCGCTTCAGATCCACGCCTTCCAGTCTCCGGCGGCGTGCACGGTCAAGCTGGCTCTCCATCAGATCGATCCCGACCAGTTTTACGGGCCGCAACTCATCCCGGATCAGTTCGCAGCCGTAGCCCGAGCCGCACCCCGCATCGAGTATCCGCTTGCCGGCCAGATCGATACCGCTGTCGTCCAGCATGGCGAGAAACCGGGGAAACTCGTAGTCCCGCTGCACAGCCCTGCGCACCGGATTGTTCATGATCAGGTATTCGAAGAGGTTCAGTTCCGACATGGGGCGATCCTTTCACAAAGAGGGTTTACGGAGGCTTCCAGGCCCGGGCAGCAGGTCCTTTCCCAGAACATTCTATCTTTTGTCCCTGATCTTGACAATGACTTTCAATATCGTTAAACAGGCGATTGTGAAGGGGCCACGGACCGGAGAAACAGGCCGCCCCGATAAAGGCGGGCCTGTGCGGATCCTCCCCAACGCTGCGAACGAGCTCCGCTGTGCATGCGGTGCACTGGTCGCCCGGGTACGGCCCGGTTCGGTCCTGAAGGACGGAACCGGCGGACTCGAGATCAAGTGCCGCCGCTGCGGTCAGATCCTGCTCGTTCCGGTCGCCGCGGCCGAAGTTCCGCCGAAGGCTGAAGGTCTTTAGCGAACGGAAGAGCCGCGCAGCTCCCTTAAGAGCTGCGACAACCGAATAGTCCCGTCAAAGAGGCCCTTAAGAGCCCGGACACCCGAACCCGCGATCCCTATTCGCGCGGTACGGTTCCGGGCTTTTCGCGTTCCAGCAGCCTCAAGGGAAATCCCAGACCGGGAACGAGACGGAAATGATCACGATCAGCAAGAGACGGCACAGATCGCAACGTTGGATTGGAGCGGGACTGCTTTTGGCGCTTTTGGGAGCGCGGGGCGCCCTGGCCTCCGAAGGGACTGATGTGCGTTCCCCCGATGCGAATCAGAAGACGGTTACCACCGAAGGCGCCGCGGCAGTCGAGCCGCCGCGTATGCGGCTTCCCAAGCCCGTCCTGCGTCCGGAAGGAACCGGCACGGGAGAGCGGAGTGTCGTTCTGAAGATCACGCTGGATGACGCCGGAAACGTGAAGGATGCCGCTGTCACTGAAAGTTCGGGCGATGCCGCTCTGGACGCAGTCGCGCTGGAAAGCATCCTGGGCTCGGTGTTCGAACCGGCGCGCCGTGCCGGCGAACCGGTGCCATCGCGCATTTTCTATACCTATGTATTCGAGGCCGCCGCGGCCGTAGTGACCGGCCGGGTCGCATCTGGGGGTACCGGCGGCATCGCCGGGGCGGAAATCCGTATCACGGCAGCGGACGGGACGGTCCTCACGGTTCGGTCGGATGAATCCGGCGTCTTTAGGGTGGAAGGCGTTCCGCCGGGAGAGTGCAGGGTCGAGATTTCGGCGGCCGGATTCGGCCAGGCCGCGACGGTATTGAAAGCCGAGCCGCCCGCTACCGAACTTCCGCCCGTCATTCTAAGTCCTTCCGGCGGAGAGGCGCCGATCGAGGTTACCGTCAGGGGCATCTCTGCCGCCCAGCGGCTTCGCAGATCGGCTGAGGCGGTCCAGGTGATCGAAACAGGCCACGCGAAAAGGGAGACGTCCGATCTCGGCGAGGTGATGGCCCGTCAGACCGGGGTCAATGTCCGGCGGAGCGGCGGACTCGGCTCGGGCGAGCGGTTTTTCCTCAACGGTTTCGGCGACGACCAGATCCGTCATTTCATGGACGGCGTGCCTATCGAATACTCGGGCTTCTCGCTGGGTCTTTCCAATGTCCCGGTGAACCTGGTGGAGCGCGTCGAGGTTTACCGCGGCGTAGTACCGGTCCGCTTTGGCGCGGACGCGCTGGGCGGGGCGACAAATCTCGTTACCGACGAGGACATCCGGGGGACGCACGGCTCGGCCTCGTACCAGTTCGGATCCTTCAATACACATCGGGTAACCGGGAGTATCCGGCATCTGGATGAGGAAACCGGGCTGTTCGGACGCGTGGCTCATTTCTATGACTTCTCGGACAACGACTACAAGATCGATGTCGAGACTCCCGACGCCGTCGGCAAGCTCCATCCGGCCCGCGTGCGCCGGTTTCACGACGGCTACCGGGCCTGGGGGGTCGTCACCGAGGCCGGAGTGACGGACAAACCCTGGGCCGAGCGTCTCTTCGCGCGGTTCTATGTCACCGACTACGACAAGGAACTCCAGCACAACACGGTCATGACGGTTCCCTACGGGGAAGCGGCGTACGGCGAGGGGACATGGGGAGTGAACGTCCGCTACGTGCAGCCGTTCGGGGCCGGCTTCAGATTCGACGGGACCGCCGGCTATTCGTCGCGGACATTCACGTTTCTGGACATGTCGGATCATGTCTATGACTGGTACGGCGAGCAGGTGTACGACCGTCCGAAACCGGGCGAGATCGACGGCTCCGGATATGATCAGGTCATCTGGGAGGATTCGGGCTACGGGCGGCTGAACCTGTCATGGGCCCTGACGGATAATCACACGCTGAGGCTCTCGGCGGCGCCGACCCTCACGGCACGTAAGGGTGACGACAGGACGGTTGCGCCGTCGGCCGGACGGGACCCGCTCAGCGCCGACCGGAAACTGTTCACGCATGTGTCGGGTCTTGAGTATCAGGGCCGCTTTTTCGGCGAGGCTCTCGAAACGATCCTGTTCGTCAAGGACTACTGGTACAAGGCTAAGGCCGAAGACCCCGTGCCCAGCGGCAGCTTTGTCCGCCAGGACCGGGACGATCACCAGTTCGGAGCGGGCCTCTCGGTTCGTTACCGGCTTACCGAATGGATGCTCGCCAAGGCATCATGGGAGCATGCGGTCCGTCACCCGAGGCCCGATGAAACATTCGGCGACGGTTTCCTGATCTTCCCGAACCTGTTGCTGGAGCCGGAGAAAAGCGAGAACTTCAATCTGGGCCTGGCGCTCGATCTCCCGGAAACGGGCAGCGGCGGTTACCGGGGCGAACTGAACGGGTTCTATCGCGGCGCAAAGAACCTGATCGTGCTGCTGGGCAATGACCGGTTCTTCGCCTACCAGAATGTCTATACCGCCATCGCCAAGGGCGTGGAGGCCGCGGCTGGATGGACCTCGCCGGGCGAATACCTGTCGCTCGATGCGAATACGACCTATCTGGACCTGAGAAACAACTCCTCAAAAGGAACCTTCGGCGCCTTTAACGGCGACCGGATTCCCAACCGCCCGTGGCTGTTCACGAACCTCGCGTCCCGCATCCAGTTCAAGAATATCGCCATGCCGGGGGATGAAATATCCCTCGGCTGGAACTTCCGCTACGTCCGCGAATTCTTCCGCGGCTGGGAAAGCCTCGGGATAACCGCCTTCAAGCAGGTCGTCCCGTCACAGACGACGCACTCCGTCGCTCTCACCTATGCCGGAAAAGTCGAACGGTGCGGTTTCAGCGGCACGTTCGAAATCGA
The DNA here is from genome assembly GCA_964621525.1 of uncultured bacterium. Classification (GTDB taxonomy): domain Bacteria; phylum JAGRBM01; class JAGRBM01; order JAGRBM01; family JAHCIT01; genus CAZMGV01. The sequence continues at coordinate 60,349 of CAZUMS010000024.1, read as the reverse complement.
CAATCTCACAGATTCGAAAGTGTTCGATTCGTTCGGGGTCCAGAAACCCGGACGGGCGTACTACGCGAAAGCAACATTGGAATTCTGAGTTCCGGAGAGAACCAGGCCCGAGGAAATAAAGGAGAACGAAATGAACAGAGAAGAAATCCGCTGGTTTTTCCGGAGCGCACTTGCAGGCTTAGCCCTCCTGGCGGCCTCCGGTTGCGGAAATGACAACAATGCCGTCATCGAAGGCAACTACGTGCTTGCCTCCGTCGTGATCGATACGGATGGCGGACGGACCACCTACGTCCAGGCGATCAAGTCGCTCGACGACGGCCCCTTCAACAACGAAAACGCCATCGAAATGCCGGGTAACGGGGTGGTCATGGCCGGCGGCAGGCACTTTTTCGTGGGCCTCGCGGAGGAACCGACCTGGGTCCGGTTCTCGCTGAATGCCGACGGTGTAGTGGAGGAGACCGGGCGCCTCAGCTTCCTGAGCTACGGCGCGACGTATATCGACTACGGCAATGCGCTTGTGGATGAAGACACTGCGGTGTCGGTTCTCAGCGGCCCCGCCGTCGCCGTGATCTGGAATCCGGAAACGATGGAGATCGTGGACGACATTGACCTCGAGTTTCTGGTCGAGGACGGGTACGACCTCGAAGTCTGGACCACGGTCGCACACGACGGTCTTGTCTATGTCCCCGGCCGGTACGCGAACTGGGACGAGGGCAATATCCTGAGCCAGGTGTCGATGACGATCATCGATCCCGATCTGGGAATCGTGATTGACACGGCAGAGGATGACCGCTGCGCCAGCGGCGGCCGGATCGTGTTCGACGATGACGGTTACGGCTACGTCATGGGTGATGGCCGCAACTATTCGATCCACATGTACGCCAACGCAGCGGAAGAGGACGCCGACGACAACTGTCTGCTCCGGATCGCGCCCGGGGAAACGGATTTCGAGGACGACTACTACTACACGATCAAGTCCCTGACGGGCGGCGTCGAGTCGATCACCGAACTCGAAACGGGCTCGCAGGGCAGCGGCATCGGCTTCGCCAAGATGTTCTATCCGGACGAGCTGCCCGAGGGCGTGGAGCCGGTGGATTTCGGCTTCTGGAGCGAATCTGCCCACAAGATGTGGCGTATTGTGCTCGCTGATCCGCCGTCCGCTGAAGCCGTCGAGGGCGCGCCGTTTTCCGCCATCGGCTTCAACGGAAGCGCATTCAACGGCTTCCTCTATTCCGGCGAGAGCACCGACGGAGGAGCCACGACCGACATTTATGAAATGGACCCCGTCGCGAACACCGCGACAATCCGGTTTTCGATGGACGGGTACTTCTACGGACTTTACGAGCTGACACCGTGAGACGGAAGCCGAAGGGGAACGGGATCATGCATACAACACCAGTTCGCTCCATCCTGGCAAGGCTGATGCTGCCGCTGGTGGCGGCAGCCCTCCTGCCTGCTTGCGAGAGCGATAATCCACCGGGACTTTGCTCCATCGAAGACGGCGGATCTGTATATATGTCTTCCGGGCACGTCTACGGGACCGATTCATCCAGCATGTACCTTTTCTTGACCGGGCATCTTGGCGAGCAAGAGCTGGATACCGGTCTGGCAATCGAATTCCCCGGAGAAGCGAGCGCCCTGTCGTACAATGGCTGGGTTTTCGTCGCTGATGGCGAGCAGCCGGTCATTACCCGCTACTCGGTGACCGATGACTGCTCGCTGACCGAGGAGGGGCGCGTCAGCTTCGCCGGATACGGATTCGAACTGATCTATCTGGACGATTGGGGCGTTGTCTTCGCCAGTCCGTCCAAAGCCTATGTGTTCGACTATGTGTCCGGAGACCATGTGATCTGGAATCCGGAGACGATGGAAATTGAGGGCGTGCTCGATGCACCCGAAGAAGTCCAGGATCACTATGACGACGAGGATTACCATATCGATGTCGGCGCGGCCCATGTCCGCGGTAACCTGATGTTCCGGGTGTACGGATGGAACCGCCGCCCGGAACATTATGAAACCGTTCAGGAACAGTATCTGGCCGTTTACGATACGGATACCGACGAACTGGTTGCCTTGCACGAGGAAACCCGGTGCCCCGGCCTGAACTACCGGGTCGAACCCGACGAAGACGGCAATCTCATTTTCAGCAACTGGGTCTACAACGTGGCCGAAACGCTGCTCTATGAAGGCCCGGAAAGCTGTTCCCTCCGGATCGAAAATGGCGAAAGTGATTTCGACGGCGGCTGGCAGCTGATTTTCAGCGACTATACGGATGGGCGCGAAGCCGCCGCGTTCAGCTATCTGGGCGACGGTTTCGGATTCATCAATGTTTTCCATGACGACCGGTTCGGCAGCTACGACGAGGGAACCGATCCGTTCGATATGACATTCAGCCCCAACTGGAGGCTCTGGAGATTCGAGATCGGAGATGAAGAATCCGGCGAGCCGATCGAGGGACTCGACTTCACGCCGGGCGGGTACTCGGTCGCCAAGACCGATGGCCGAACGTTTGTGATGCTGCCCGTCGATTCCGACTACTCCGCAACAGATGTTTACGAAATCCTGGAGGACGGCACCGCCGATTACCGCTTCCAGATTCTTGGCTGGGCCTACCAGCTCTCCAAGGTGAAATAACCTGAACTCACACGAAAGGAATGATTTACATGAGGAACAAACTGAATAAACTTGGCCTTTCACTGGCACTCGCGGGCACGGCGGCGATTTTCGCCGCCTGCGATAGCGGCAATTCCGGCGCGGGATGCGGCATTCCGTCCGGAGAGGCCTATCTCGCGGGAACGCGGGTCTGGGACGACGTGCAGACCACGTCATACTTTCATCTGACCGCCTCGCTCGGACAGGACGGTGGCATTGACCCCGAATGTGCGCTGGAAGTCCCCGGCGCGGCGAAACTGTTCGCTGTGGAGGAACTCGGCTGGTTCGCCGTCGGCGGCAGCGAACAGCCCACGATCACGCACTACACCCTTGATGAAGAGGGAATGCTGACGGAAGGCGAGAGCGTCAGTCTGCTGGGGTTCGGCGTAACCTCGCTCTGGAACACGCTCTATTTCGTGTCGGACACCCGGGCCTACTATCCGGACCGGGACAACTCGCAACTGATCGCGTGGAACCCGTCCACAATGGAGGTGGAGGGCGTGATCCCGCTGCCGGCGACGGAGCGGGACGGCTATCTCTCCCTCTACGGCTATACCCCGGTGATGCGCGGCGACAAGCTGCTCTTCCCGGTCGGCTGGTTCGACTGGACTAACGATTACGTTCTGGACGAGACCGGTCTGGTCGTCATCGACACGACCGACGACAGCGTGGAGCGGGTGGACACAGACGAGCGCTGCGGCGGTATTACCGAGACCGTGGTGACTTCGAACGGCGACGCCTATTTCGTCAGTTCGGCGCTCGCCGGGTCGGCCTACCGGCTGGAACGGCTGGACACCGAACCCTGCGCGCTCCGGATACTGAACGGCGAGGATGAATTCGATGACGGGTATCTGAAGAACCTGGATACGCTCGTGGACGCTGACATCCTGGGCGAGCCGATACCGGCCGGCGGCAGCAGCATATTCCTGCGGGTGCTGGACGAGGAGCTTGCCACCATCAACGAGGAAACCGACTTCAGCTGGAATATCACCGGGCAAGCCGCCTGGCGCTGGATCGAATGGAACGTCTCGAACGACAATGTGACCGAGATCGACACCCTCGATCCTTCCACTGCCGACGTGATCTGGTTTCTCGTGGACGGCAAGGTGTACGGCTCGCAGACGGCGCCGGACTACTCCGAAACGACACTGATCGACCTCACCGCCGACGGCGGACCCCTGGAAGCGCTGACGGTTCCCGGCTTCCTGCACGGTCTCGCGCGGGTGCAGTAGGCACTGCCGGATTGCGAGGAGAACGTCATGGACATCGTACACGTCCTGAAGAACGTCATGGTCAGATTCGGAGCGGGCTGGGTGCTCTGGCTCCTGTTTATCCTTTCAGTGGCCAGCGTGGCGGTCGCTGCGGAACGGTGGCGGCATTTCCGCCGCCGTTCCGGCAGCGTCCGCGACCTTGCCCGGCGGCTCGAACAGTTTCTGGCCGGAAAGGATTACAACGGGGCGGCCCAGGCGATGGCGGAGGCCGATACGGCGGCATCCAAAATCGCCGAAGCGGGGCTGCGAATGGCTTCATCCGGACTGACGGCAGCCGAGCGGGCGATGGCAGGCGCGGCAGCGGCCGAGCGTTCGTCGCTCGAATCGCGCCTCGTGTTCCTGGGTACGCTGGGGAACAATGCGCCGTTCGTCGGTCTCTTTGGCACCGTGATCGGCGTGATCCTCGCCTTTGACGAGCTGGGAAAGGCAACGGCCGGCGCGGCCCAGGCTGCGGGGCCGTCGAACGCCGTCATGGCCGCCATCGCCGAGGCGCTGGTCGCCACGGCCGTCGGTATCGGAGTCGCCCTCCCGGCGGTCGCTTTCTACAACTATTTCCAGCGCCGTATTGCCGAACTGCTCTCGGAGTCCGAGGTGCTTTCGTCCCTTGTCCTCGCCTATCTCGCGGCCGGCTCGAATTCCGGGGACCGCACCGGAGGCGGAGCCTGAATCATGGCGGGCGGGAACCTTCAGCGGAGCGGAGGCATCATCGAGGGGATCAACGTCACCCCCCTCGTGGATATCACGCTGGTGCTGCTCATCATTTTCATTGTGACGGCGAAGTTCGTCGTGTCACCCGCCGTTCCCCTTGATCTGCCCAGGTCCACGCAGGGCGAGGAGATACAGACGATCTTCGCCGTCACCGTCCCCAGGGATGGCTCACTGCTGCTTGATGGTGAGGCAGTGACGGACGCGCTGCTGCGTAGAAAAGCCGCAGCCGCGTTGGCGAAGAATCCGGAAGTCCGTACCGTGATTCAGGCGGACGGAGACGTTCCGCACCGGCGCGTGGTGGCCGTGATGGACATCCTGCGCGAATCGGGCCTCTCAAGAATAGCCTTCGGCGTTGTTCCGTCAGAAGCGGCTACGGCGGAAGCCACACCAGACAGTGGAGGAACCGAGTAAATGAGCGGGGTGTTGACTGGGACTCTGTACGGTTCCAGAGCGGAACCTGTTTCATGGCTTACGGCCGTTCTGGCCGGGGTAGCTACCCACGTCCTTGTTGCATCAGCCGCCCTCAGCCTGAAGCCTGCGCCGAAGGCGGCAGCCATGCAGCCGCCCGTATCGCTCGAACGCATTGTCGAACTGACCCCGCCGGAGCCGCCTGCGGACAAACCACTTCCGCCGCCGGAGAGCCCCAAAGCCCGCGCGGTCGTAAAACAGGTGGCACTTTCGTCGAAACCGGTGCAGGAATCCGCGAACCCACCGGATTCGAAACCTGCCTCCGCCGCAGGGACCGGAGCCGTCATCGCCCGCCTGTCCGATAATACCCGCACCGAAGATTTCGCCGATTTTACAGTCGTTTCCGGCGAGGCGGGAGCCTATGCGGGCGGAGTCAGCGCTTCGTGGGGCCGGAGCACGAATGCAGTCCATGCCGCGGACGTATCGCCTGACGGTGCCATGAACGGATCAGGCCGCGGCACGCTCGCCGCACCGGTCCGGCTCTCCGCCCGCGACTGGAAATGCCCCTGGCCAAAGGAAGCGGATGCGCTGCGGATCGACGAGCAGGTTGTCGTGATTCGCGTGCTGGTCCGTCCGGACGGCGTAGTCTCCCGTGCCGAACTGCTGTCTGATCCGGGAAACGGGTTCGGACCGGCGGCTCTTGGCTGCGCGGAGCAGACCCGCTTTGAACCCGCGACCGACGAGGCCGGCAAACCCTACGTATCGACCTCTCCGCCGATTCGCGTGCGATTCACCCGGTGAGAGAGGAAAGGAAACCCGGCATGAAGGAAACCATCGTGTGCGAGCTGATTGGCGTGATGCTGTTTTATGGTCTCCGCTGGAATGCGGATCGGCTGCCTGCGCCAGCCACATGGGCATGCCGCGCCGGAGCGGCTGGGGCTGTCCTTGCCGGCTACCTCGTGGGAATGAACCTGCTCGGGCCCGGTTCGGGCCTCGGAGCGGCCACGGCCGCGCTCATGGGCGGCATCACGCTGCTCGCGCTCGGCGCACCGCTCGCACCACGGTTCGCATGGGCCTTTTCGTCGGCAATTCTGGTGCTACTGGGCGCTTCGCTGATTCTGGAGGTCTCATGAGCACGGAAATTCCCGGCCCGGCGCCACTCGTCGCGAGACTTCCGCTTATCGCCCTTGGCGGCCCGGTGGCTGCCGCCTCCGTTGCCCTTGCCATTGCGGTTCTGATGCCAGGGTCCGATGCTGCCCGATCACTTGCCGCTGCTCTGCTGCTGTTTCCTGCCATGACCGGCGGAGCCTGTGCCGCTGTCATCTGTGAAGATCTGCGAAAAGGATGGCTGACGGCGGGGCTCTCCGGACTTCTCAGTTCCGTAGCCATCTGGTGGACCGTTTCATGAAACTGAATCCGAAACACTACCGCCTGTTCTGGGACGCGCACGCCTGGCTGGGGGTGTCCACGTCAGTCGTGCTGTTCGTGCTGTTTTTTCTCGGAGCTTTCGCCCTGTTCCATGAAGAGCTTGTCCCGTGGCAGGAACCCCGGCTGAGAGACTCTGTAACGGTCACGGAGGCGGAGGCGCTCGCCACAGCCAACAGGGCCGTTGCAGATGCCATAGCGGAAAAACCGTTCGAGCTTCATTTCCATCCGCCCGGAGACATGGCACCGTGGATTGCTCTCTCCAGGGCTTTCGGAACCGAAGAAGACCATGAGCATTTCGAACGCTGGGTCCATCCGGTCACGGGCGAGTGGTTTGAGCAGGGAAGCGATCTCGGGGTGTTTCTCTACCTCTGGCATTTCCTCTATCCGCTGCCAGGCGGTATGCGGATTGCGGGGATATTCTCCATCTTCCTCCTGTTTCTCGCGGTCAGCGGCCTGTTGCTTCAGCTCGGGCGGATCGTGAAGGAGTTCGTCCAGTTCCGCCCCGAAGGTGCACCGCGCACCCGCTGGCTGGACGTCCATAAGGTCACTGGAATCCTTGCCTTGCCGTTTATTGCAATGATCGCCTGGACGGGGGCGTTGCTCTGTCTTTATGTCTGGTGGGCCGGGTTGTTTGCAGCCACCGTGCTCCACGGGGATGGCGAGCGGGCTCAGAGGTTGTCCGGGCAGGCTCCAATCACGGTTCCTGCGGGCGAGCCCGGTCCTCTTCCCGATTTCGTCCGGGCAGGGGAAACTCTTCGGACCGTTCGCCCGACAGCCACGGCAGCCGCCTTTGTACTGGAACATCCCGGTGACCGGAACGCCTCCATCACCATCTGGTACAAGGACAGGAATGATCTGCACCAGTGGGGGAATCTCCGGACCTCCGCCGCCGGCGACGAACTGCTTTTTCACAATGCGCCGCCGGGGCCGAACAGCTACACGTTCTGGACCGATGCGCTTTTCGCGCTCCACTACGGGAGTTACGGCGGCCTGGGTCTGAAAATGATTTATGCCGTGCTGGCGCTCGCAGGTTCGCTCTGCATCCTGGCGGGGAATATCATCTGGCTGGAACGCCGCCGGGAAAAGCCGGTCACAGGGGACGTCTGGCTCGCCCGGTCCACGTCGGGAGTGTGCGCGGGGCTTTGTGCCGCCGTAGGGGGAATTTTTCTTGCCAACCAGATCCTGCCCGCATCCATGGGAGGCCGTCCGGATTTGGAGCATTATGCGTTTTACGCCGTCTGGATATCGTCAATTATCTACGCGGCTCTCTGGGGAAGCGCAGCCCGGTCGGCTCGTCATCTGCTGTTTGCGGCAGCGTTGATGCTACTCCTCACGCTCGGAATCGATATGGTGAAGTCCGGCGAGTTTCATCTGTCGGGTGACGCCAACCCCTGGGTCACGGGGACGTCGTGGGGGTTGACGGGACTTGCGGCCATATTCATCGCCGCGGGCGAAGTTATTCAGCGAAATATACATCCTCCCCAAGTCGCCGTTATGGACCCGGTTACCAGCTAGTTGTACAACCGGTTAAAGTCCCCCCTGAGTTTTGATCCTGTCCCACATGGCGCACCATCCTTCGCCCCCCAACAGACGGCCGGCGACGCGGCGATTCCTGCGATCATCAGCACGGCAACCAGAAGCTGGAGGGAGAACTTTCTCACACCGGGTTTTGCGGGCGGGACCCGCCGGAAATCACGCCGGAGCAGTCTCGCTGCGGCTTTATCTCCCGTACCCGAAAAATTTGCACCGCTCAGAAGCTCCATTTCAACTGGGCAAAGGCTGTCGTGTTGTCTTCGAGAAAGCCGAACTGGGAGACCGCCTCTCCGCCGTAGATCTCTCCACCGACCGTGGCCTTCCATTCGCTGGACAGCGCGTAGGAAACCCTGGGGCGAATCAGCCAGTTGGTACGCTCGAGATTCACCACCCCCATCAGGTAAAGCTCCAGGGTGTCGCTCCGCCATTTCCTGATGACGCGAACTCCGACCGCATTCTGAACCGTGTCAAGCTGGCCCGTAAGCAGGGCGCTGTATTCGGCGATCTGGTCGTCCGGCAGGCCCATCGAGGTATCATAACGATGGAACACATACCTGCCCATGTACTGGACAATCATGTTCAGGCTGCCGCTGAAATCCGTCTCGACGCCGGCGACATAGGAGACGAAGGGCGTCTGGATGTCCCGGCGGCTGCCGTCCTCGTTCCTGGTATGAACATAGGCTGATTCGCCGCGGAGAGCCCAAGTTCCGTGGAGGATAGCAAAATCTCCGCCCACGCTGTGAACACGGTGGTGGGAAAGTCCGATATATGCAGGCGACGTCGGGGACAGCGTTGCGGGAGGCAGCAGCACGCTGACTTCCGGCAACCGGTTAAAACCGGTGAAGTAGGCTACCGACCAGTCGAAGCTTCCGGTCGTGTGGTCCAGCTTCACTGCCCATTCGCCATTCGAGAATTTCACCTCCGGAAGCCGGGGCACGAGTGATATCCCGGAAATCTCCGGGAGGGGGATCACCGATACCGTCGGCACCGGCTGCCAGACGCCGGTGATCTGGTATCCGGACGGAAGGGAATAATCCGCCTTCACGCCGAACACGCCGGTCCGCTGTTCATGCGGTTCCGGCAACAGCAGCAGCGTGTTCCGGACGGTGAGCCAGTCGGTCGGCTTGGTTTCGGCCACCCGCCCCCAAATGATGATCTGCTTCCCCATGCGAAGCGCAAAATCGCCGAACTTGAAGTCCGCATACCCTTCCCGAAGCTCCATCATCAGCTCATCCTCCAGGGTCTGGGTCCGGGCATCGAAGTGGTCGGGCACCGTGGAGTGGTTCAGGTCCTGCGCCATGATCCGTGCTTCGCCATAAAGCTTGAGATGCTCGCCGTACGAGGGTGCGGACTTCAGCACGAGATTGAATCCCGGATAGTGATTGCTGTTGGTCCGCCGCCTGTCTGAACTGAAGTAGTCGAACGATACGGCGCCGTGGACTCCCGCATCCCGCACCGGGTTCCAGAGTCTTGAGAAAGGAGATTCCTGGCGTTCAGGAAGTTCCGGAATCGCACCGGCGGGAACATCTTCCGTCTGGGCAAAGGCCGGAACAGCCTTCGCTGACACAACGAACGCAGAAACCGCCAGACCAAGAGCGGCATCCCGGAGCTTCATAAAATCCCCGCACAGGCGGCCGTATCCGCCCATGAAATGGCGGATCAGACAGGCGCACTGTCCCCGAAAGAAATCCTATTGCCATTCGATTTTACAGAGTACCGGGCTGGGCACAAGGACAAATGCCCCTTGAATTCGGTTCCGGCTTACCGGCAGCACTGCATGCTGCCGTTCATCCGTACCTGAGAAGGAAGGGCCCGCTTCCGGTCACTGCGTAGCTGGAGGAATCAGCTGCCCCGAGAACGACCTCGCGAGTTTCATCAGGGGTTCCCTGAGCTCGGGCAGGCGCTGGTATTCGCCGGTTCCGACGAGATTCGTCACGAGGGAACTGATTGCGTTCACAAGCATGCCGATGGCAAACCGCTGGTCCGGTCCTGCGCCGAAGGGACCCGGCTGATCCTTCAGCGCGTGTACGGCGATATCGATGAACCGGTCCATGGATGCCCGCCGCTGTTCGACCGCCTTGGGCCCGGCGGCATAGACCTCGATGAGGAACGTGCGGGCGAGACCCGGCTGCGAAGCGAGCGTATTCAGGTAGACCGCGAGCAGACGGTCCAGCATCTCCATCGGATCCTGGCGGCCTGACTTCCCGCTACCGGCCAGCAGCGCCCTGAGGCCGTTAGTCATCATGGTGGCGATCTGCCCCGCGGCGGTTTCGTAGGCGGCGCGGAAACAGTCTTCCTTGTCCTTGAACTGCTCGTAGAAAGTCGCCCGCGACACGCCTGACCGGGCGAGAACATCGGCCACCGAGGTGCTGGCATAGCCCTTGGAAGCAACCGCATCGACCATTGCCATGAGCAGGCGGGCACGCTGGGACTCTTCCACCTGCTCCCTGGAAAGATTGTGCGGCCCCCGGGGCAGTGCCCGGGACGGCTTGGGCGGACTCATGGGCTGATTCTGGCCGGAAAATCACCAGAACGTGAGTGATATACAGCTTTATTCATCAAATAAGGGCATCCGTTAATATCGGATATAATCCAGTAAATCTAGCAAGTTATCTCCATCATTAGTTCCTATTTCATCAACGTTCAACCCACGTTTTAGGCCCGGTCAAAAATAGTTATAGACAGATATGTTTATGACTGATACCTTGCCCGCACAGACACCCAAACAACGGGATTTTAGGGAGAACGACCATGAGGAACTTCAAGGAAACTGGACCTGTAACCGGCTGGCGCGCCGCCGCCCATGCGGCAATCCACGCCGTCTTTGTATTCATGCTCGCGGCCATCGTGCTGCCGCTGACCGCCGAAGCGGGCGCACCGCCGCCCCCGCCTCCTCCGCCGTCGCCGAACGCACTCGGCCTCAAGTCCGGCTGGGGCATCGAGGTCCGGGGATCGTTCTGGCTCACGAGCCGCACCGCCGTGGTCAGCATCTACACAAGCTCCGTCGCCACCAACGCCGTGAACGGACCGCACGAGATCCGCGTGACCCTGCCCGGCAACTACTACTCGAGCGGCGGCACCCGCTTCCCCGTGCTCTATCTGCTTCACGGAGGTGCCGGCGGAAGCTCGCGCCAGTGGACCAGCGAGGGCGGCGCGGCCGAGTACATCACCCGCAATGCACCCCTCATCACCGTCTCGCCAGACGGCGGCAAGGCCGGCTGGTACACCGACTGGCTCAACATGTCGGCCGGCACTCAGGCGTGGGAGAATTTCCACCTGAACCAGCTCATTCCGTGGGTGGACCAGAACTTCCGGACCATCGCCCGCAAGGAGGGCCGCGCCGTCGCCGGTCTCTCCATGGGCGGTTTCGGCGCGATTCACTATGCACAGGAACGGCCAGACCTGTTCGCCTATGCAGCGAGCTTCTCTGGCGCGCTGGATCTCGAAGACCAGGGTATCCGGGCGGTCATCGCCGAACAGACGATACAGAACAACATGCCGGTGGACGGCCCGTTCGGCTGGCCCATTATCGGACTGGACGGCGCCTGGATCTCCAACAATCCGCTCCGCCGCGCCCATCAACTCCGCGGCGTCGCCATCGCCCTCTACGCCGGGTCGGGTATCCATGACGCCGACGTGCTTGAACGCACCGTCGGCTGGTCGACCCACATGATGCACCAGTCGCTCGACGCCGCCGGTGTGCCGCACTTCTACTGGATGTACGGCCGCGGCCCGGGTCTTCCGTGGGGCTGCGACGGCGGACACAACTTCAACTGCTGGAACTTCGCCTTCGAGCACGCCCTGCCGGGAATGATGAACGTGCTCTGGCACCCGTAACCACAGAAAAACATCGGGGAGCTCCCCTGACGGCCGGGCAGAGGACCAGACAGCCTCTGCCCGGCCGCCTCGGTTTTGGGGAACCGGAAACAGGGCTTTCCGCCTGTGCCCGTCAGCCGTCGCGGCTGAACTCCCGGCACAGGCCGTGGACCCGGTAGCCGCACTCCTCGCAGACCGGCGGCCGAACTCCGCCGCCGCCTGCCAGCGAGTAAGCGCCGGGGAACCGGTCTCCCGCGATTGCCTCCGCACACCGGTGAATGACCTCTGCCACCTTGTCCGGTCCCGGAGGGTCCGTGACGTCGGTAATGAACCCGTCGTCGATCCAGGCGACGGCGGTTCGCGTCACCGGACGGCCCGTCTGTTCGAGGGCAGTCCGGTAGAAGGCGAGCTGAAGATCGTACCGCTCCTCGCGGATCTTCTGGGGCGCAGCGCCGGGGCCTCCTGAACGGCCCGACTTGTAGTCCAGGATGGTCCAGCCGCTATCCGTCTCGAAAGCGAGGTCGATCGCCCCCCGCAGGTCGATATCGAAACCGTTCTGCTCCTGATAACGGATCAGGAAACCCTGCTCCCGCTCGACCGACTTCGCCGTCCTGAGCAGCGGCACGAGCTGTTTCTCCTGAAAACGGACGGCGGCCTCCGCGGCATGAACGACCTCTTTCAGGACCGCTCCAGGGTCGGAAATGCCCTCGGACTCGAGAGTGAACCGCACCCAGGCGGCGTAATCGTCATCGACCCGTCCCAGTTCCAGCGCCTTGTGGAGCAGCGTGCCCCGGACCATCGCCGGGAGCCTGTCCCCCGCTTCCCGGCCGCCCCCCGGTTCCACGAACCAGCGGTGCTGGGGCACCTCGAGAACGTGCCGGTAGTAATACTGAAGCGGACATGAAAGGAACGTCGAGACCGAGGTGAAATCGAGGACAATTCTCCGCCGCGCAGCGGGCGGCGGCGGAAACGGATCAGAGGCCGCTGCGCCGGCCACCTCTGCGAGCCGGGCGCGTACGGTCTCGAGCGCCGGAGGCTTCGCAGCCGGCGCGCCGGGGCTAAGCGACACAAGCGGCGTGAGCAGTACTGAGGCGGTCTCATTGCCGCTCGGAATCTCCCGGCTCCCGGAGACAGCCTCCGGCAGAAACCCGAACGCCTGCCGCAGATGCGGCACCACTCCTCCGTGTCCGGCGGAGATCATGACCAGTACCCGCCGCGCCCGGGTGGTGGCTACGTAGAACACCCGGAGTTCCTCGGCCGCCGCCCGGGCCTCTTTTTCCCAGTCCGCCGCCTCCCAGGACGATGGCTCGATGCCATCCTCGCCCGCGCCGGGCGGAACCCGGAACACCGGCCTCGGACCGGAGCCCAGGGATTCCCAGTGAACGCTATCACTGTTCCTCCCGCCCGGATCCTCGCCGCAGAACGGGAGGAACACCGCGTCGAACTCGAGTCCCTTGGCGCCATGCACCGTGAGCAGGGAAACCCGGTCCCCGGCATCGCCCCACGGAGCGGACGGTTCCTCGGCCTTTTTCCCCAGCTCCACGTATCGGCGGAACTCGTGAACGAGGGAGGGCAGATCGAGCCCTTCCGACTCGCGCGTGCGGACGAGATCCACGAACTTACGGACGTTCGCCAGGCGTCCCGGCCCCCCGGGGCCGGTTCCGAAGGCCGCCCATCCGTCCGTCGTTTCCAGCAGGCGGGCGAGCGCCGCCGCCGCACCCCGCGTGCGCAGGACGGAGCGGGCCTCTCCAACCGCCCGGACCAGATCCCGGAGCCGGCGGGCGTCTTCGCCGCAGTTCCTGGTTTCGAGAAGGGTGCATACCTCGTCGAGGCCGGCCGAGTTTCCGCTCCGGTCCAGTTCCAGCATCCAACGGTCCCACCGGCGCGCGGGCACGGGCGGACGGCCTCCGGCAGGTGCGCCGCAGCTCATGGCGAACGGAACATTCAGGGAAAGGGCGGCGAACGGCGAACGGAAGAAGCCCAGAAGACTTGCGCCATCGGCCGGAACCGACAGGAGCGAGAGCGCCTGCACCATGGCCACAGTTTCATCTGCCTCGTAGAAGCCCTTCTCTGCCCGGCGGCGGCAGGGGATACCCGCTTCGAGCAGGGCCGCCTCCACCGCCTGAAGCTGCTGGTGGGAGAGGCACAAGACCGCACACCGACTCCACGGCACCGGAGGCTCCGCTCCGAGTCCCGCCGACTGGACCGCCGAAAGACGGCGGACCAGGGCCGAGAGCTGCGCCGCCTTCAGCTCTGGCCCGTTCTTCGTCCCCGCCTTGCGGGGATCGCCGATCCACTCAACATAGCCGCCGGGCTCCGTCGAGCCTTCAACCGGTTCCAGCGACTGCCGGCGGGCCTCGAAATCCGCCGCGCCGGCGGCATCGGGAAATGCCAGTTCGAAGATCCGGTTCACCGACCGGAGAAGGTTCCGCTTCGCCCGGAAGCTTTTCGCCAGCTCACCCTTTGTCTTCACCCCGTCGGAGAGCCCCTTCCGGCTCAGGTTGTGGCTGTGGAGGTCGTCCACCGCCCGGCCGAATACGGTCACGTCCGCCCGCCGGAAGAAGTAGATCGACTGCTTTTCGTCGCCCACCAGAAACACATCGGCATCCGGTTCGAGGCTTTCGATGAGAAGCTTCAGGAAATCCCACTGAAGCGGAGAAGTATCCTGAAACTCGTCCACGAGGAGATGCTGGATCCCGCGGCCGATCTGGCGGCAGGCGCCGGGATTGCCGCGAAGCAGCCGTTCAAACTCGACCTCAAGGTCGCTGAAATCCAGCCGCGACACCCCTGCGCCGAGATTTCGCCGCCAGCGGATCCAGGCAGCCGCCACCAGCCGGAACCGTTCGAGGTCGCTCTCATAAAGACTGTCGAGGGCCGCCTGTTCCTTGCCCGCTCCGTACTGCTCCGTGAACCACTCGGGCCATTCCGGGACTTTCGGGGCGGCGGCGGGATCGATCCAGCCCCGGCCCTCGCGGAACAACCGGTTCAGAACCAGCCGGTCGCCTTCGTCCGGGCAGTATTTTTCGTCGACTTCGTCAATCCCTTCCGCCGCCAGATTCGTTTCCACGAGCTGCCCGAACAAATGGCCGTCGCCGTCTGTTTCCGTGAGGAACCGGTGCAGCGCCTGGGCAAACGGCAACCCGTATTTCCACACCTTCGTACTGGACCTGCCCGAGTACCGGCTCTTGTCCGGAATGATCTTCAAAGCTTCGCCCGAAAGCCGCAGGAGCTCGTCCCGGAACGGACCAGGTGCCAGCAGCGCCCGGTGGAGCCGCTCCCGCGAGGCCCGGTAGCGGTATTGGCCCGGTTCCTTGACTGCGGAACGGGAACCCGGATTCCGGCCTCCCCCGAGCGCCCAGCCCTCGAAAAGCTCCCGCTCGCGGTCCATTGCCGCGAGAATCTCCCCGATCCGCCTGGCTTCCCACCGGTCCATCAGTTCCCGGATGGCCCGCACGGCCTCGACCGTATGGAGTTTCGTCCGGCGGACGGGATCCAGCAGCTCGGAGAGAAACGCCGCCGGTGAAATCCGTTCGTTCGTCCCCGGCCGTTCGTCCAGGGTGAACGACGGATCGACACCGCCCTCCAGCGCGATCTGGCGCAGCAGGCGCGAGGCGAGACCGTGCAACGTGGAGATCCGGACCGACGGGAGCGCCTCGATCAGCTCGAGCCAGCTCCGGCGATCCGCCGGACCGGCGGCCGACTCCAGCTCCCGGAAAAACTCCTGGCGCACGCGGCTTCTGATCTCGCCGGCTGCATCCTTGGTGAAGGTCACGGCGACGATTCTGCCGAGCATGGCTGTGCGGCGCTCCGGCGGAACCGCCTTCAGGATCGTCACGATCCGGCCTGTCAGCACCCGTGTTTTGCCGGAACCGGCGCCGGCCGAGACGCCCTGGTGACGGCCGGGACGCATGGCCTCGCTCTGCTCGGGAAGCGGCTTCAGGTCGCTCACGCGTCACCCTCCCCTTTCCGCTTCGCGGCCGGGTTCGTCCACTCGGAGAGGACGCCATGACGGGGCCGGTCGGCGTTGCGCACGGCAGTGAGTTCAGCGCGGTGGCCGCAGGCCTGCTGCAGGTGGCACCATTCGCACTGGGCTTCCGTCTTCGACAACGGCGTCGTCGGGAACCGGCCGTTTTTAACAAGCCCGCCGATTTCCTTCGCCCGGTTCTCATAAAGACCCGCCAGACCGCCCAGATCGCCGGCCAGATCCATTGTCTTCTTGTGTTTGCCTGTGCCGATCCCGAACTGTTCCCGGTCTCCGGCAATCATCAGGATATCTTCGTGGAGCCCCGGCTCCGGAAGCCGGAGGGCACAGTAGCCGCCCCCCCTCCACTCCTGCCCTGACAGATCCCCGATCAGCGCCGCGGCCGCGGCCGCATAGAGCGGAAGCTGAAAACCGAGCCCTTTTCGCAGCGCTTCCGCATCCCGCCCGGCCTTTCCGGTCTTGTAATCGAAGACGAAGAAACCTCCGCCCGCGGCACGGTCCACCCGGTCGATACTCCCGCTCGTCAGGAACCCGGCCCAGCGGAACTCCGGCTCGCCCTCGCGGCCGAACCCGAATTCGACGGCCACCGGCTCCGACAGTTCCCTGACCGAATCTTCGTAAGCGAGCCACCTGTCCAATACCGTCCGGGTGCGGATCTTCTCGATCTCCCAGGCATCGCCGTGAAACACCCGGTCGAAATCCTCCGCCGCCTGCCGGAAGCAGCCGTCCAGTTTCGCCCCGGCGGTCTTCAGCCAGTCCGGTTTCCGGCGGGCCTCGAGTACCTCGGCATCGCGGTAGAACAGCTCCAGAACCCGGTGGACCAGCGTGCCGCGCTCTTTCGGCGTCGGCCCCGAAAACCGGTCTTCCGGTTCAAGGACCCCGAACCGGGTGCTGCCGAGATACCGGTAGGGACATTTCGCATAATCCCTGAACCGGCTGGCCGAGAGCGGCCGCGCCGTGATCATCTCCGCCAGTTCGGCGGCAAATCCCGCCGAAATATCGCCGCTCAGAGGTCCCGCTGCCGCAGCAGCAAGGTCGAGCCCCGGTTCGGCGGCGAGAATCCTGGCGGCGAGGCCGGCGAACCGGTCCCCGGATGTCTCGGGGCCGGAAAAAAGCGCCCGCAGTCCGCCCGGCGCCACCGGCATCTCCGGAGAAAAACCCGCAAGCCAGAGCGTGCCCTGACGGATAAGCGCGGCCCGGTGAACCGTCGCCGGTTCTTTCTTACGCCCGAGTTTCTCATGGAGTATCCAGACCGGCGAGCTCAGGACCGCCGCGTCTCCGGCGATCCGCTGCGGACCAGAAAGATGAACCTCGCCTTGCGTGGTGAGCACCGAGAGACCGAGCCGGGCCCAGGCAAGCGCGGAATCGCCGGGCCCCGCATCGAGCCCCAAGGCCATATGCGCCTCGCGGCTCCCCCAGACGGGATCCGGGCGCCTCAAGGGGAACCGGTCTTCGGCGAGGCCGGTCCATTCCGCATGCTTCAGGTGAAGCCCGGGGACGTCTCGTGGCGAGAGAATCCGCACCGACTTCGCCGACGGAACCCGCTCCGGAACCGGCGCCTCGCGGAGCAGCGTTTCGTACAGCCCGGCCCACTCACGTACGGTCCTGTTCGCCGCACCGAGGGTTTCTGCCTCGGCGACCATGGAGCCGAGGGCATCGAACAGCCGCGTGAGCCCTGCCAGCGCACGCCGCACCGGCTCCACGGGACCCGAATTCGCGGCAAACGTAAGCCGTCTCGGGATCCAGGCGTTCCAGACCGCCCGCTCAATCCAAACGGAAAACTCCCGTGCCGAACAGACATGATCCGGCTCGACTCCGAGAAGCCCCTGCCGGAGCCGCTCCGCCCCGTCCAGCTTCCAGCCCAGAACCTGCATGAGAATCGCTCCGGCGGTGTCGAGGGCATCGGCACCCCGGCGGCCCTGCTTCCTGTCCTCGTCGTCTCCGTCCCCGCCATCTTCGCCGTTCTCGCCGCCTGCTTCGCCGCCGGGTCCAGCCAATGCTTTCCGGGCCTCGATCAACTGAAGGAGCCGCGGCATCCAGAGCCTCGCGGGTCCCTCCGCCTTGGAAACGTCGAACGCCCGTTCGAGGCGGCGCAGTTCGCGCACGCCGACGAACTGGGGGAACTTCCCCTCCGCACGCTCCGGTTCAGCAGCAAGCCGCCAGAGCACCACGGGTGAAGCGAGAAAGCGGGTGAGAGCTTCCGGTTCCGCACCACCTGTCACGGTTTCTAGGAGTGACCGGGCCGCGCGGCCCGCTTCCGTCTCGATCACGGTCCGGGCGCGGGCCGACTCCACCGGCAGCCCATAGGACGCCGCGATTTCTCCCGCGAGATCGGACCACGAGTAAGGATCGGCCAGCACAAGGGCCGCTTCCTGGGGCTTCAGTTCTCCCGAGACCAGTTTCCGTCGGATGCGCTCGCAGGCGGCATGGATCTCGTCGGCCGGGTCGGCTTCCTCCCCATGTACATGCACGCCACTGGCGGAAACTTTTGAACGATCCAGCGGATCCAGTAACCGGAGCCGGTCTTCCGGCGGCGGCGGCCCCGCCGGCGGAAGCTCCGTCCAGTCCCGGCGGCGAAGCTCCTTCACGAGATGTTCCGCCGGGTGCCAGCACGGGTGCTCCCCATTCCCGGAGACGAGTTCCAGCCGGACATCGGCCCCGCGCGCGGCAAGCGCCTCATAAATGTCGAGCAGCGGCGGGGCGGTCTCCAGTCCCGCTTCGATCCTCAACGCCCGGACCGGCGGATCTCCCGGGGTTTCGCGGAGCCAGCGGGCGAGGCGGCTCTCCAGCGCCGGGGCGAAGATGACTTTTCTTGCCTCCAGCGCTTCAGCGAATCGCCCGAACAGTTCCGCCCAGAGCCGGTCTTCCGGACGGATGGGCTTGAGGCGTTCCCGGAGAAGCTTCACCTCCGTCACGCCGGCAACCGCCAGTTCGCTGAAGAACCGGACCAGCAGGCGGCGCGAGCCCGGATGGGCAAGCAGGGACGCCATCTGTGGCGCCTCCGAAAACTCCCCTCCCGGGCTTTCTGCCAGTTCCTTGACCAGCGCTTCGAGCACGAGGTCCCCGCCAGCGGGGCTCGCGAGCACCCACGACGGCGGACGGACGGTTTCGGCGAACTGGCGCGGCGTAAAGAGCCGCACGGGGACCTGCCGGTCGAGCGTGAGGAAATGCTCCTCAGCCTCGCGGCGGCGGTGAATCGTCGGAAAAATGAAGGCGGCGCCGCCTGAATCCGGGGCACCGGGTGAACAGAGTTCATCCCTCCAGCTCCCGAGAAGGTAAAACCCGGCGGAGACGCACCGGAACGCTGGCAAGGGGCTTTTCGTCATCGGGTTTCCGTCCTCCACGAATAACCCTAACCCGGGCCTGTGTCAGGTAGTGTCACACGAAAATTTTGCTTTGCGCCTTCCGGGCAGTTAAGCATTTACGGAATGAATGGCCATTCATTTTTTTCAATGAACGGCCCTGCCGGGACCCCGCAGACACAGCAGATACAGGGGCCCGGACGGAGGAAACCCAGATGATCAGGAAACTGCTCGTTGCCAACCGGGGTGAAATCGCCTGCCGCGTGATCCGCACGGCGAAACGCCTCGGAATCAAAACCGTTGCCGTTTACTCCGAAGCGGATGCGAAGGCGCCGCACGCGGAAATGGCGGACGAAGCCGTACTCATCGGCCCGCCGCCCGCCCCGCAGAGCTACCTCAACGTCCCGGCAATCCTGGACGCGGTGAAAAAGACCGGTGCCGACGGCGTGCATCCCGGCTACGGCTTCCTCTCCGAAAACGGCGATTTCGTGCACGCAATCCGGAACGCGGGGCTCGTGTTCGTCGGCCCCGAAGCGGACGCCATGCACCAGATGGGCGACAAGGGCGAGGCGCGCCGTATTGTGCAGGCCGCCGGGGTCCCGACCGTCCCCGGATCGGCCGGTATCGTCCACACCGTCGACGAGGCGAAACTTGCCGCCGACAGCATCGGCTATCCGGTGCTCCTCAAGGCGGCCGCCGGCGGCGGCGGCATCGGCATGACGCTCGTGAAGAGCGGCGACGAGATCGCCAAGGCGTTCGAGTCGTCCTCCAGCCGTGCCCAGAAGGCCTTCGGCGACGGCAGCGTCTATGTGGAGAAGTTCATCGAGAACCCCCACCACATCGAGGTGCAGGTATTCGGCGACGGCAAGGGCAACGTCATCCACCTGTTCGAGCGGGAGTGCTCGGTCCAGCGCCGCCACCAGAAGATCATCGAGGAAACCCCCGCGCCGCTGCTGATCGGCCAGGACGCCACGCTCAGGAAGCTGTTCGATGCCGCCGTGCTCGCCGCGAAATCGGTGAACTACACGAACGCCGGAACCATCGAGTTCATCGCCGACGAGAAGGGAAACTTCTACTTCATCGAGATGAACACCCGGCTACAGGTCGAGCACCCTGTCACGGAAGAGACGACCGGGCTGGATCTCGTCGAGTGGCAGCTCCGGATTGCCGCCGGCGAGGGGATCCCGCTCCGGCAGGACCAGGTGACCCGCAAGGGAGCGGCCATCGAATGCCGGATCTGCGCGGAGAACCCGGCCAAGAACTTCTTCCCCTCTCCGGGGAAGATCGAAGAAGTCTCCTGGGGTCCCGGAATCCGGGTGGACTCGGGCGTGAAGCCCGGCTCGGAGATCACGCCGTTTTACGATCCCATGGTCGCCAAGGTGATCGGCTACGGTGCGACCCGGAAAGAAGCCGCGGCGAAGCTTGCGGGTGCCCTCGACCAGACGGTCATCCGTCCCCTCCAGACGAACCTGAACCTCCACCGCCACGTGCTCCGGGAGGCCCGGTTCCTCGAAGGCAAGTACGACACCAACTACCTCACGACCCTGGACCTCAAGTCCCTCGCCTGATCGCCCGGAACGGCGCAAGGAGAAACCCATGCCGAATTTCACCCAGCTACTCTACGAAACCGACGGCCACGTCTGCACCATCACGCTGAACCGGCCGGACAAGAAGAACGCCCTATCCCAGACGCTCACGAACGAGATCATCTATGCGTTCGAGCTGGCCCGGGACGACACGAACGTCCGGGTGGTGGTCCTCACCGGTGCGGGCGGCGTGTTCTGTTCGGGTGCCGATCTCGGCGGAATGGCAAGCTCCCAGAAGTCCGATATCCCGCACCGGGGGGCATTCCCGGAACTGCTGACCGCACAACGCACCTGCGGGAAGCCCATTATCGCCAAGGTCCGGAAGTACGCCCTCGCTGGCGGCCTCGGCCTCATGATGGGCTGCCAGTTCGTACTCGCCGAGGATACAGCCGAGTTTTCGACGCCGGAGATCGACCGGGGCATCTGGCCCATGATGATCATGGCCAACATCTTCAGGCACGTTCCGCGCCGCAAGGGGCTCGAAATGTGCCTCTTCGGCGAGCGGATCAATGCGAAGCAGGCGGAAGACTGGGGGGTCATCAACAAGGCCGTTCCGGCAGCCGAGCTCGACGCCGAGGTGAAACGCTGGGCGGACCGCCTCGCGGAGAAATCCCCCATCGCCATGAAGATGGGCCTCGATGCCTTCTACAAGCAGGAATCGATGGAGTTCGACACGGCGGTGAAATACCTGGCGGGGGAACTGGCGAAGGTGATCGCCACGGAAGACGCCCGCGAAGGCATTGCCGCGTTCCTCCAGAAGCGCAAGCCCAATTTCAAGGGAAAATAAAAACGCTCACGCGGAAAACAGACCGCCGCCCTCCCTCACGGGAAGGCGGCGGTTTCTTTTAAGGCCCCGGGAGTTTTCAGGCCTTCAGGGCGTCGTCCAGCAGTTTCTTCAGCTCGCCGCTCGCGGCCATCTCGCGGGTGATGTCGCATCCGCCGATAAACTTCCCGCCGATGTAGAGCTGCGGGATCGTCGGCCAGTTCGAATACCGCTTGATCCCCTCGCGGATATTCATGTCCTCAAGCACGTCCACGGCCTCGAACGGAACGTCCATCCGGCGGAGGATATCCACCACGGTGGCCGAGAAACCGCACATGGGCATGAGCTTGTTCCCCTTCATGAAGAGGACGACCTTGTTATTCTTCACGAGACCGTCGATCTGCTGCTGTACGTCCATTTTCCTGCTCCTGCGGAGTCCGCTCCGGGCGGCGTCCGTCTGTATATTTCCGTCCCCCCGGTCAGGCCGGGGCCGAGGTCTTCAGCGCCAGCGCGTGCAGCGGGGCGGCGGGGCCGGCCATGAGGTCGCCGAGCGCCTTGTAGACCCGCTGGTGCTGCTGGACGAGCGAAAGGCTCCTGAACTCGCCCGCCACTACCGTGACGCTGAAATGATCGCCGCCGCCCGTCGTGTCCACCACCTGGACGCTGGCGCCCGGCAGTTCCATCTCGATGCGTCGGCGGATTTCGTCTGGATTCACCATGAAAGAGCCCTGTCTTCCTTTACTGGGAAATTGATACCCAACCGCCGGGCGAAGAACCGGGAAGGTTGCCCCTGTATCCGTCGCCGTCCGGACGATTTCAGACGTGGAATACCGCCTGAAGCCCCGTAATCACGAACTGGACGCCGATACAGATGGTGATGAACCCCATAAGACGGTTGATGACCTCCTGCCCCACGGGACCCACGTAGTCGGCAACCACCGGGGCCGCCCGGAGCGTCACATAACAGAGCGCCGCCCCGATGAGAATCGCCACGGTGTAGCCGGCCCGGTCGGCGGCAGTCTCCATGGAAACGGCCATGGACATGGTCACGGCGATGGAGCCCGGTCCTGAAAGCAGCGGCATGGCGAGCGGAGAGAACGAAATGTCCCGCTTCCTCTGGGCTGCGATGGCGGTCTCCTCGGCGATTTTCGATTCGCTGTTCAGCTGGTTCCAGCCCGCATGCAGCACCAGCAGGCCGCCGGCGATGCGGAGCGCCTGGAGCGAGAGACCGAAGAAGCTGAAAATGAAGGGACCTACGTACTGGAACAGGCAGAGGATGAACACCACATAGAGCGACGCCCGCCAGACCTGCGAGCGCCGGTGTTCGTCCGTATCGCCGCCCGTCATCGACAGGAACAGCGGTACCGCCGCCACCGGATTCAGGATCGGCAGCAGCGCCAGCAGCCCGGCGGCTACGCTCTGGGCGAAACCGTGCATGCCGCCCGTTACCTCAGGCCCGCCTGCGCCCGGCGGAGCCGCTCATAATCCATCCGGAATTTCTCCACCGGCTTCCCGTTTTTCAGATGCGATTCGACGATTTCGGGCACCTGTTCCGGCTGAACGCGGGAGTACCAGACTCCCTCTGGATAAATGACGACGGCGACGCCCTCTTCGCACGCCTCGAGGCAGCCCGCCTTCTGGGCCCGGACGGTCGCCGTAAGGCCGAGCCGGACGACCTCCGCCTTGAAGGCATTGAGCACCTCCCCCGACCCCCGCGAGGCGCAGCAGCCGCGCCGGTGGCCGGCTTCCCGCTCGTTGGTGCAGATGAACACATGATACTGGTAAGGAACCGGCATGGGGCTTCTCTCCTGAGAACCCGCGCGAAGCCGGGGCTCCGGCGGGCATACGGGTCTGTAGTTATCCGCGTCCCCCGCACCGAAACAAGGCCCGGAAAACCGCCCCGTCCTGCCTTGACGTTAACGTCAGCGGAAGGGGAAACTGGGCCATTCGACGTTATGGACCTGCAGGCCGAACTCCAGCGCAAGCAACGTGTCATCGACTCCATGAGGGAGATCGGCCGGGCGCTCTCGTCCACACTCACCATCAAGACCCTGCTCGAGCTCATCATGTCCAAGACGATCGAGCTGATGGACGCCGACCGCTCGACGATCTTCATGGTCGACCACGAGCGGCGCGAGATCTGGTCGCTGATCGCCCAGGGCGAGGGAATGAAGGAGATCCGCCTGCCTGTCGGCAAGGGGATCGCAGGCTATGTCGCCGAAACTGGCGAGACGATCAATATTCCGGACGCCTACCAGGACGACCGGTTCAATCCGGCGGTCGACAAGCAGACCGGTTACCGCACGCGCAACATTCTCTGCATGCCGCTCCGCAACCGGGACGAAAAGATCGTCGCCGTGCTGCAGGTGCTGAACAAGCGGACGGGCCCGTTCACGAAGGATGACGAGGAAGTACTGGACGCCCTCGGGTTCCAGGCCTCCATCAGCCTCCAGAATTCGAGGCTTTACGAATCGCTCGAATCCCGGAACATGGAACTCGCCGCCGCCCAGCGGGCGCTCCAGGAACGGGTCGCCGAGCTCGACATGCTGTTCGAGCTCGAACGGATGATCTCCGGCGCGGCGAGCCTCGAAACCCTGCTCGATTCCGTGATGGAGAAAACCATCCAGTTCGTCGGCGGGCAGGCAGGCAGCATCCTCCTGATCGAAGAGGAGACGAACAGCCTGTTTTTCAAGGTGGCCCTCGGCGACAAGGCGGCCGAGGTCAAGAAGTTCAAGGTTCAGGTGGGCGAGGGAATCGCCGGCTGGGTCGCCAAGAACGGCGAGCCGCTGCTCGTCTCCGACGCCTATCTGGACGACCGGTTCCGCCGCGACATCGCCGACGCCATCGGTTTCCCCACCCAGAGCATCGTCTGCGTTCCGCTCAAGGTGGAGGGCCGCACGATCGGCGCCCTCGAGATCATCAACAAGAGCCCGGCAGGCGCCCAGGCCGCCCGCGCCTTCGACAAGGAGGACGTGAAGCTTCTCACCCTGATCTCCGGGCAGATCGCCAAGGCAGTCCAGGTGACGCAGCTCCGCGAGCGCGAGCAGACCTCCCAGCGGCTAGCCACCATCGGCCGCGCCGTGTCGGGCCTGATCCACGACATGCAGACCCCCATGACCTCCATCGTGGGATTCGTGGAGCTCATGGCGCTCCAGGACACCGGCCAGCCGGACCGCGAGGAGTTCGCCGGAATCGTCAAGAAGGAAGTGGACCGTCTCACCGGCATGATCCGCGCCCAGCTCGACTTCGTGAAGGGAAAGAGCGACGTGCTGCTGAAGCGCGTCGGGGCGGGGACGCTGATCGGCGAGATCGTCTATTTCCTCGAGAAGGATTTCGAGAAGTCCGGCATCCGGATCGAAACCGACCTCGGATACAAGGGCAACGTCCACATCGACGAGTCCAAGATCAAGCGGGCGATCTTCAACCTGGCCAAGAACGCCAAGGAAGCGATGCCGGACGGCGGTATCTTCCGGGTGAAAACCGCCGACGAAGGCTCCCATGTCGTGTTCGAGTTCGGCGATACGGGCGGCGGCGTCCCGCCCGAGGTCCAGGACAAGATGTTCAAGGAGTTCGTTACCCACGGCAAGGAGCACGGCACGGGTCTCGGCCTCGCGCAGGTGAAACGCACCGTGGACGAGCACAAGGGGACGATCGCGTTCCGGAGCCAGCCCGGTCAGGGCACGACGTTCACCATTCGGATTCCGAAATAACCGGATGAATCAGGCGGGCGCCTTGTAGCCCGCCGGAGCGGTGCCCTCGCGGATCTGCTTGAGGGCGTGCTGAAGCTCGTCGGCAGACTGGAAGCGGTTCTCGGGCTTCTTTTCCATCAGCTTCAGGATCAGCCAGGCGAGCTCCGGTGACGTATCCGGCCTTAGCCCCTGCGGGTTCGGCGGCGGCGTGTGATTGTGGTGATAGCCCACATCCCCGTCGGTGAACGGCGGCCGGTTGCAGCACAGCTCGTAGAGCACCGCCCCGAGCGAGTAGAGGTCGCACCGGGCGTCGAGTTCGCCGCCCCGGACCTGCTCGGGGGCCATGTAGTAGGGGGTCCCCGAAACCCGGGTGCGCACCTTGCCGAGCTCGTTCAGCGCCCGGGCGAGACCGAAATCGAGCAGCATGACCTTCTTGTCCGAGGTCCAGAGCAGGTTCGAGGGCTTCAGGTCCCGGTGGATCAGTTTGCGGGAGTGGGCGTGGGAGAGCGCCGCCGCCACCTGCTGGGCGATATTCACGACGCCGGGAATCGAGATCTTCTTCTTGCGGAGCACCTTGTCGAAGCTCTCGCCCTCGATGAACTCCATGACGATGAAATAACCGCGTTCGTCCTCGCCGCAGTCGTACACATGGACGATGTTCGGGTGCGAGAGCTGCGCCGTCGCCCGGGCCTCGTCGATAAAGAACTTGGCCGCCTCGGGATGGGACTTCAGGTCCGTCGGCATCATCTTGTAGGCAACGGGACGGTTCAGCACCGTGTCGAACGCCCGGTAGACGACGCCCATGCCGCCCGCGCCCACTTCCTTGTCCAGGCGGTAGCGGCCCGTGGCCTTGTTGGCCGTCTGGATGTCGAGCTGGGTCCGGCCATCAGGCGCCACATTGCCGGCCGCCGTCCCTGCGCCGGACGGTGCCACGTCGGAAAGCCGGACCGACACGCCCTGGGACGACGGCGCAGCCCCCGCCCTGGCCGATGCCTGAAGAGATGCCTGCGCCGCCGCTTCGGCAGCCATGGACGCCTGTTCGGCGGCCTTCTTCTTCAGGCGGCCGAGCCGGTCCTTCACATCCTTGTAGTTATAGGCCTCGGCAACCACCTGCTCGAGAATCTCGACGGCCTTGGAGAACTCGCCGTTCTTCTCGTACAGCGTGCCGAGGGTGTAGTAGCTCTCCACGTTGTCCCGGGTGACGTGCATTCCCTGGAGCGCGCGCTCCAGCGAGCGGATGCCCATGGCCGTATCGCCCTTGCTGACAAAGAGCTGCGCAAGCAGCGTCCGCGAAGCCCGGAAATCAGCCGAATCCTCCGTCACCTGCTGGGCTACCGAGATCGCCTTGTCCACACGCCCCTGCTCGGAGTGCAGTTTTGCCGCCTCAAGGAGACGGCCGGACTTTTCGAGGGCTTGCGCCCGGCGGGCCTGGTCCCCGGCCTTCTCGTGGGCATGCGCCGCTTCATCGAACAGGTTGAGCCGCTCGTAGATCGCGGCGGCCTTCTTCCAGTTCCCGAGCTGGGCGAAGATATCCGCCGCCCGGTGCAGGTCGCCGCCCTTGTCGAACAGTTCGGCGGCCTTTTCCGGCTGCTGGAGCTTGAGGTGGAGCTCCGCCGCCTGCACTTCCTCGCCCGCGGCGGCGTACCACCGGGCGGCCTCGACGAGCTCGCCCCGCTTGTCGGCGCCCGTGGCCCTCTGGAGCGCGGCCGCCTGTTTCTCGCCGATCTGCTCGTAGATAGCCGCCGCCGTCTCGTGTTCGCCGCCTCTGGCGCACGCCTCGGCGAAGACCGCCGTGGGCTTTGCCTTGCCGTCCGCGCCCATCTGGGCAGCCAGCCGGTACAGCTCGAACCTGATCGCGAGATCCACCGCCTGCTGATGCAGGTTGTGCTGCACATACACCTTGCAGATCCGCTTCACGGTATTCAGCGATTCCGCGTTGAATGGCGTGCCTTCCACATGACCGGCCGTGTGCTGCCGGACGTCGGCCTCGAGTTCCTTCGCCTGGGAGAGCGTCAGCGTCTTGGCGGTTTTGAGCGCCTGCGACGCCATCGCCCCCAGGCCCGCCTTGCGGTAGTCGTCAGCGGCCTCGTGCGTGAGATCCGCCTTGTCCAGCGTTTCAGCTGCCCGGAGGAAATCCCCGCCTTTCCTGAACGCTTCGGCGGCGCCCCGAGGGTCGGTATTTTTCAGAATCTCGCCGAGTTCCTTCCAGAGTCCCGCCTTGGAGAGCAGCATCTTCGCCTCGTCGAGGCGTTCCGTCTTCGCGAGAACCCGGGCGGCGTCACCCAGGAGCCCGTTGTCCTTGTATACCTTGACCGCGTCGTCCCACTGCTCGACCTGCTCGTGCAGCATGCCCGCCTGCTGGAAGTTGCCGATCTTCTTCGCGAGCTTGATCTCGCTGCGGATCTTCTTGCGGTAGTCACCCTTGCCCTGCCCGCCGCCCACGGCCCTCGAGATCGCCCGCAGGATGAACATTAGAATGACCACCAGGATGGCCAGCCGGATCACAGGCCGGTTCAGGAGGTCTAGCGCTTGGTCCACGGGTTATCGGGCTCCTCGCTCGGACGGATTTCGCTCAGGCGGAACGGTCTGGCCGCTCCCCGCCTCCGAAGAACATGAGCAGACTGACGATCACGACGACAATGACGTTCTGGGCCAGGACGATCCAACCGTACTCAAAAGGCAGCTTCGGTATCAAGACGGCCCCAAGCCCTGTAACGATCTGAAGCAGATACAGGAACAGCACCGCCTCGGGAACGGTCATCCCAAGCCTGACGAGCCGGTGGGAGAGGTGGTTCCGGTCGCCCTGGTAGATGGGTCTTCCCGCCCGGATCCGGATGACGATGACCGAAAGGGTATCGAACAACGGGATCGCCAGAACGAGAAGCGGCAGGAGAACCTCCAGGGAAACCGAGTCGCCCCCGTACACGTAGCTCTCGATAACGGTCATGGAGCCGAGGAAAAATCCGATTACCAGCGACCCGGCATCGCCGAGATATATTTTCGCCTGATGCCAGTTCCACGGGAGGAAACCCGCCACGGCGCCGCCGAATACCGCCAGGACCGCGCCCACGAGCCACTGGGACTGGCTGACAGCGACGATCCAGAAGCAGAGGGTCGAGATCACCGCCACGCCCGACGAGAGCCCGTCCATGTTGTCCAGCAGGTTGAAGGCGTTCGTGATGCCGACGATCCAGAAGAGCGTGATGATCTGGTCGAGCCCGGAGCTGCCGAACACCTCGATGCGGACGCCGCTCGCCACGACGATCCCGGCGGCGACGAACTGTCCGGCGAGCTTCTGCCATACGGGGAACTCCGCCCCCCGCCAGTCGTCGACAAGACCCACGGTGAAGATCACCAGCAGCCCGGCCGAGAGGGCCAGCAGGGTGCCGCCGGTTTCTTCCATGGGGCGCGGCGCCAGCAGCTCGAGCGGGAACAGGCGCCGGACGGCTTCAAGGCCGGCGTCCGTGCCGAGGCCGAGATAGGCTCCCGCAAATGACAGCAGCAGCGTGGTGAACACCGCACCGCCGCCCAGATACGCGACCGCCTCCTTCTGGGCCTTCCGCTCGCCCGGGCGGTCCACGAAATCGAGACGGATGGCGATCCGGCGGAACAGGGGAGTGATCGAAAGCGTGAGCAGGAACGCGGCGAGCCCGAGAAGTCCGTGAGACTGGACCGGGTTCAAGCGGACGGTCCCCCGGGATTTTTCTGCCAGGCGATGATCCGGTTCAGGATCGAATCGAGATCGTGCCGGGGTTCGTATCCGATAAGGCTCCGGATGCGGGCGAGGTCGGGCACGCGGCGGCGCATGTCCTCGAACCCCTCCGTCCCGGCGAAGGCCACGTCGTAGGGAACAAGCTGGACCGGGGATTTCGATCCCGTGAGCCGGACGACCCGTTCGGCCAGTGCACGAATGGTCGATTCCTCGCGCCCGCCGACATTGAATACCTGTCCGTAGGCCTTCGGCTCCTCGATGAGACGTACCAGTGCCCCCGTCGCGTCGGACACATCGCAGAAGGTCCGGCTCTGCCCGCCGTCGCCGTGAACATAAAGCGGCTTCTCCTCGAGCGCCGCCTGCACGAACCGCGGGATCACCATCCCGTAGCGGCCCACCTGCCGGGGGCCGACGGTGTTGAACAGCCGCACGATGACCGCCTTCACGCCCTGGGTCCGCGCATAAGCCAGCGCGAGAAACTCGTCGAGCGCCTTGGTGCAGGCGTAGCTCCAGCGGTAGAGCGACGTGGAGCCCAGCACGGAATCGTCGTCTTCCGAAAGGGGCACCTTGGGATTCTTGCCGTAGACCTCGGAGGTCGAGGTGATAAGCATCGGGACGCCGTACTTTTTCACGGCCTCCAGCACGACGCGCGTGCCGTCCACGTTCGTCGTGATCGTCTCGACGGGGTGTTCGAGGATGTACCGGACGCCCACCGCCGCCGCGAGGTGGAACACACGGTCCGCCTGCGCGACGAGTGAACCCACCAGCAGTTCGTCCAGTACGGAACCCGAAAGGAGCTGGAACCGGGCATTGGACCTCAGATGGGAGACGTTCGAGGCGGAGCCCGTGGACAGGTTGTCCAGCACGGTCACTTCATGGCCCGCCGCGAGCAGCCGCTCCGACAGATGCGAGCCGATGAACCCGGCGCCGCCGGTGATAAGGTATTTCTGGCCCAAAACCCGTTCCCGCCGCGCGGCCCACTTTGCACCGGCGCGAACACCGGCCGGTGGTGACAAGACTGTTAAGCCGCAGGCCCGGAGATTCTAGCCGCCCCGGGGGGTGCCCGAAAAGCGAACGGGGAGCCCCATGGGGCTCCCCGCAACGATTCAAAAGGGCGCTTGTTTAAGTGCCGGATTCCCAGCTCGAGAGGTATTTCTCCTGCTCGGGGGTCAGCTTGTCGATGCCGATACCCATGGAAATCAGCTTGAGACGGGCGATCTCCACGTCGAGGTCCTTCGGCATGCGGTACACCCGGTTCTCGAGTTTCGTGTAGTTCTTCCAGATGTACTCGGCCGCGAGCGCCTGATTGGCGAAGCTCATGTCCATGACACTGGAGGGATGGCCCTCGGCGGAAGCGAGATTGATCAGCCGCCCCTCGCCCAGCACGTTGATGATCTTGCCGTCGTCCAGCGTGTGCTCGGTGACGAACTCGCGGATCTGCCGCTTGCCGCGGGTCACTTCCTCGAGCGCTTCCAGGTCCAGCTCCACGTTGAAGTGGCCCGAGTTCGAGATGATCGCCCCGGACTTCATCGTCCGCATGTGCTCCATGCGGATGACGCTGGTATTGCCCGTGACGGTGCAGAAGATGTCGCCGCGGCGCGCAGCCTCGGCCATGGGGAGCACCTGGAAGCCGTCCATGACCGCCTCCAGCGCCTTCATCGGCTCGATCTCGGTCACGACGACGTGCGCGCCCATGCCGCGCGCCCGGTCGGCGAGGCCCCGGCCGCACTGGCCATAACCGGCCACCACAAAGGTGAGGCCCGCGAGCAGGCGGTTCGTCGCCCGGATGATGCCGTCGATGGTCGACTGGCCAGTGCCGTAGCGGTTGTCGAACAGGTGCTTGGTGTCGGCGTCGTTCACGGCGATCACCGGAAACCGGAGCACGCCGTCTTTTTCCATGGCCTTGAGGCGTACGACCCCGGTCGTCGTCTCCTCGGTGCCGCCCTTCACGCCGGCGATCAGCTTCTGCCGGTCGGCGGCGGACAGCGACTGCACCCAGTTCTTGATGACCGGGTTCAGGTCGTTCAGGCGGTCCAGCGCGATGAACAGGAACGATCCCACCACGTCGGCGCCGTCGTCCATCGTGATCATCGGCGCGGATTTCAGCACCGACAGGATATGGTCGTAGTAGGTCGTCGTGTCCTCGCCCTTCTTCGCGTAAACGCTGATCCCCTCGTTCACGGCCAGCGCGGCGGCGACGTCGTCCTGCGTGGACAGCGGGTTCGAGGCGCACAGGGAGATCTCAGCCCCGCCCTGCTTGAGGACCTTCATGAGCGCCGCCGTCTCGGTGGTGACGTGAAGGCACGCCCCCAGCCGGACGCCCTTCAGGGGCTTCTCCTTCGCGAACCGCTCGCCGATCTGCCGGAGCACCGGCATGCTCTGCTCGGCCCACTCGAGCCGGAGGCCGCCGGCCTTCGCCAGGTTCCTGTCCTTGATGTCGCAAGCTGTCGTCATAAAGCCGCCTTTCCGGGAGTCCCGGTTCCTGTCAGCCGAAGTAGCCTTCTGCGTGCACGTATTCCGCCGTGAGCACCGCGCCCTTGGCCGCGCCCATCTTCGTGTTGTGCGAGACGAGCAGGTACTTGATGCCGTTCGGAAGCACCGAATCCTCGCGGACACGGCCCACCGTGGTCGTCATGCCGCCGCCGTTGTCCCGGTCCAGCCGGGGCTGCGGGCGGTAGGGATCGTCGTGGACGAGGATCATCTGGTCCGGTGCGGAGTGGAAGCCCTTCTTGAGGAAATCCTTTCCGAAATCGCGCAGGACCTTTTTCACCTGGTCCACCGAGGCCTTCTTCTTGAGGGAGACGAAGACGCTTTCCGTGTGGGCTTCCAGCACCGGGACGCGCGTGCAGGTCGCCGAGACGTCCATCCGGATCGGGACGAATTTCCCGCCCTTCACGTCGCCGAGGATCTTCTGGGCTTCCTTCTCGACCTTCTCCTCCTCCTTCGAGATGAAGGGGACGATGTTGTCGGTGATGTCGAGGGCGAGGACGCCCGGCGAGCGGCCCGCGCCCGAAACCGACTGCATCGTGGTGAGCAGCACGCTCCGGAGACCGAACGCGTCGTGGAGCGGCTTCAGCGTGATCGCGAGGCCCGTCACCGTGCAGTTCGGGCCGGGGAGCACGAAGCCCTTCCAGCCGCGGTTCTTGCGCATGGTGTCGATCATCCGGATGTGGCTGTGGTTCACGCCGGGGATCAGGATCGGAACGTCCGGTTCGTACCGGAAGGCCGAGGCGGTCGAGAACACGCCGGCCGTCCTCGCGTACAGGGGCTCGAGCTGTTTCGCCGCGTCGCTCTCCAGCGCCGAGAAAACGATGTCAATGTCCTTCACCGGCATCGAGGCTGCCTCGTCCACCCTGATCTGGGCGAACTTCGGGCTGAGCGGCTCGTTGCAGTGCCACTGCATCTGGCCCGCTTCCGTCTTGATGGCGTCGATGTATTTCTTCCCCGCCGAACGGGCCGAGGCGGCGAGCCTCGTCACCTCGAACAGGGGGTGTCCATCCAGCGCCACCAGAAACTGCTGCCCGGCGACTCCGGTTGCTCCAACGACTGCGACTTTCAGCTTGCGGGCCATTTTCCTTTTCACCTCGTCTGCCGGCTTTCCGCCGGCGTCAGTTCACATCCGTCCGGGTGCTTTCTGCACCCGGCGGCCGAATTCGGTTCGTATCCACCGGGCGCCTAGCGGCGGGTTTTCGTGGTCTTCTTCGTGAGTCCCGCGAGGGAGCGGAGCTCGCCGGCGAGATCGGTGCGCTCCCAGGTGAACGCATCGCCCGTGCGGCCGAAGTGGCCGTAGGCGGACGTCTCCCGGTAGATGGGCCGTAGCAGGTCCAGATGCTCGATGAGCGCCCGGGGCTTCAGCGGGAACACCCGGCGCACCAGCTCCGAGATGCGGTCCTCGTCGATGGCGCCCGTGCCGAACGTCTCGACCAGCACGGACACCGGCTCGGCGACGCCGATGGCGTAGGCGACCTGGACCTCGCACTTGGCGGCGAGTCCCGCCGCCACGATGTTCTTGGCGATGTAGCGGCACATGTAGGCTGCCGAGCGGTCGACCTTCGAGGGGTCCTTGCCCGAGAACGCGCCGCCGCCGTGACGGCCCCACCCGCCGTAGGTATCGACGATGATCTTGCGGCCCGTAACGCCGCAGTCGCCCATGGGGCCGCCGACGACGAACTTGCCGGTGGGGTTCACGTAATACTTGGTCTTCTTGTCCACGAGCTTCGCGGGGATCACCGGCTTGATGACCTTCTCCATGACGAACTCCCGGAGCTGCTTCTGGCTGACGTCCTCGGAGTGCTGGGTCGAGATCACGACCGCATCGCACCGGTAGGGGACGCCGTCCTTGTACTCGATCGTCACCTGGGATTTGCCGTCCGGCCGGAGGAAGGACTTTTTGTCCGCCTTGCGGACGGCGGAGAGCTTCTTCGTGAGGCCGTGGGCCAGCTCGATGGCCGTGGGCATGAGATTCTCGGTCTCGTTGATCGCGTAGCCGAACATGAGGCCCTGGTCGCCGGCACCCTGCTCCTTGGACTGGCTCGTGTGCTCGTCCACGCCGAGGGCAATATCCGCGCTCTGCTGCTCGACCGCGATCAGGATACCGCACGTCTTGCCATCGAAACCCATGTCGCTGCCGGTATAGCCGATATCGCAGACAGCCTCGCGGACGAGGGCGTGATAATCGACCCGGGCGCGGGACGTGATTTCACCTGCAACCACGACCAGACCCGTTTTCACCAGCGTTTCGCAGGCGACGCGGGCCCGGGGATCCTCCGCCAGATGGGCATCGAGGACGGAGTCCGAAATCCGGTCGCACATCTTGTCCGGATGGCCCTCGGTAACGGATTCGGAAGTGAACAGGAAATCGCGGTTGGTGCTCATTTAAGTTCGCAGGGTCCCTAGGGAATTTGCCTCCAGCCAGCTACACTGGCCCCCGAGGCTCCTCCGGACGCAGTCCCGCACGCCCGGAAGCGGCGGGACGCTATGTGTTCGCGCCGCGGGAGTCAACGGACCCTGACTGCATGGCTGACGAACCGATCATACCGCCGGCGCCCTTGGCCGCCCCGGACCCTGCAACCGCCTCCGAGATCGCCGAACCGCCGCTCCGGATGCAGCGCCGGTCGTTCCTGATCGTGTTCGTGGCGCTCGGGGCGCTGCTCGCCTTCGGGTTCATGCGGCCGTTTACGACGTCCCTCGTGTTCGCCAGCGTGTTCACGGTACTTCTATGGCCCGTGAACGAGTGGTTCCTGGCGAGGACCCGGGGTCATGCGGCCGTTTCGGCGACGCTGACGGTACTCACCGCGCACCTCACGGTACTGCTTCCTTTCACCGTTGTGTCCGTATTCGCCATCCGGCAGTTCGCCGACATCGCCCAGTCGGATATCCTGAGCACGGTTGAGCTCGAAACCCACCTGATCCGGCTCGAGGCCCTCATTCACGACACGTTCGGCACCGACATCGACATCATCGGCGTCATCGTGAGCCAGTGGCAGAAAATCGCCGCCGAGAGCACCAAGCTGATCTCAACCCTGCTCGGCGGCCTCGCCCTTGTCTTCTTCCAGTACGTGATCGCCGTCGTGTTCGTGTTCTACCTGCTGGTCCGCGGACGGGAACTGATCGACATCATCGTGGAACTCTCCCCGCTCGGCTCGCAGGTGAACCGGCGGATCCTGAACCGCTTCGGCGACACAAGCCGCGCCGTCCTGTGGGGCACCCTCGTCACGATCACCGCGCAGGGCTTCGTGGCGACGATCGGCCTTGTGCTGGGCGGCGTCGAGAATGCCATCCTCTGGGGCGTCATGATGACCTTCTGCGCGATGATCCCGGTGTTCGGGACGGCGCTCGTGTGGGGCCCGTTCGCCATACTCGCGTTCACGTCCGGGGATACCCTGTCGGCAACCGTGATCGTTGTGTTCGGGGCCATTGCCAGCGTGGTCGACAACATCATCCGGCCCATCATCGTGGGCAACGCCACCACCGTCCCCACACTCTGGATCCTGCTCTCGATCCTGGGCGGCATCGCGACGCTCGGCCCCGTGGGCGTGATCCTGGGTCCGGCGCTGCTCGCCGTCTTCCGCGAGTGCATCGACATCTACCGCGAGGAGTTCCTCGGCCACCCGGCCAAGGAGCCCCGCAAGGGCCCCCGGTTCCGGGACATCCCCTTCGACTCGGTGCCGGGCGCCAAGCGGCCGGAACTGAACGTGAAGGCCTCCGAGCCGCCCATGGCTGCCGGCACGGGAATCTGACCCCCTCGCCCTTTCCGCCCCGGTTCCGCTAGGCTCCGCTCCAGCCCAACCGACTGGAGTCTTAAAGAAGCCATGCCGATCGAACTCACCGAAGACCAGCGCCAGATCCTGGACACCGTCCGCCGTTTTCTGGAGAAGGATGTAAAGCCCCACGTCTCCCGCTGGGACCACAACGACGAATACCCCACCGAGGCGCTCGAGGGATTCAAGAAGCTCGGCCTCTTCGGGGCGACGATCCCCACGGAATACGGCGGCCTCGGCTGGGACACCGAGACCTACGCCCTCGTCGTCATGGAGCTCGCCGGCTGCTGGATGACGCTCTCGTCCATGCTGAACACCCAGCTCATGATGGCCCACTCGGTGAAGAACTTCGGCACGCCGGAGCAGAAGAAGAAATGGCTCCCGAAAATCGCCACCGGTGAGATGCGCGGCGGCCTCGCGCTGTCGGAGGCCCACGGCGGCTCCGACGCGGCGGCGATCCGCACGCGGGCGACGAAGAAGGGCGACGTCTACCTCGTGAACGGCACGAAGATGTGGATCACGAACTCGGACGGCAACGCCTTCTTCCTGCTGGCAAAAACGAACCCGGACGCGAAACCCCAGCACTCGGGCATCAGCGGCTTCATCATCGAGAAAGGCCACCCCGGCTTCCGCGTCTCCAAGAACATCCCGAAGATCGGCCTTCGCGGCATCCCCACGTCGGAACTCGTGTTCGAGGATTTCCCCGTCCCCGCCGGCAACCTGCTGGGCGGCGAGGAGGGCAAGGGATTCTTCCAGGTGATGAACGGCCTCGAGCTCGGCCGGATCAACGTCGCCGCGCGGAGCGTCGGCGTCCTGCGGGCCGCCTTCGAGAAGTCCGTGAAATACGCGCAGGAGCGCGTGACGTTCGGCAAGCCGATCTGGGAGCACCAGCTCGTGGGCGGCAAGCTGGCGGACATGGGCACGGATCTCGAGGCGTCGGAGCTGCTCGTCATGAATGCCGCCCGCAAGAAGGACCGGGGCGAGCGGTGCGACCTCGAGGCGAGCATGGCGAAGCTGTTCGCCTCCGAAGCCTGCGCCCGGCACTCGCTGGAAGCCATGCGCATCCACGGCGGCTACGGCTTCTCGGAAGAGTTCGAGATCGAGCGCCTCTACCGCGACGCCCCGCTCATGATCATCGGCGAGGGCCCGAGCGAGGTGCTGAAGGTCCTCATCGCGAAGAACCTCGTCAAGAAGCACCAGATCTGAGGTTGATCCCATTTTGGGAACAAGTTAGCATGGACCTGTGAGAATCATCTCCCGAAGGACTCTCCGCGAACATTGGGAGCGCCCCGGAAGAGAGGATTCGGAGTCCCCGCTCAAGGCCTGGTTCCGGGAAACGGAACGGGCCCGGTGGAAAACTCCCGCTGACGTCAAAGCAGCCTATGCAAGCGCCAGCGTACTCCGGCAGGGCCGGATGGTGTTCAACATTGGTGGTAACAAGTACAGGCTGATCGTCGCCATCGACTACGAGAAGCAGATCGTCTTTGTCCGGTTTATCGGCACGCACAGGGAATACGACCGGATCGACGCGGAGCGCATATGAACATCAGACCCGTCAGGACCGAAGCGGATCACCGCCGCGCACTCCGGGAAATCGAGAAGCTCTGGGGCGCGAAAAAGGGCACCTCGCGGGGCGACCGCCTGGACGTGCTGGTCACGCTCGTCGAGGATTACGAGCGGCGTCATCACCCCATCGGGCCTCCGGACCCCATCGAGGCGATCCGGTTCCGAATGGATCAGGAAGGCTGGAGCCGGGCCGATCTCGCCCGCCTTCTCGGCGGACGCAACCGGGTGTCCGAGGTATTCAGCAGACGGCGTGCGCTTTCCGTGGGCATGATCCGCAAACTCCACGAAGGACTGGGCATACCCGCCGACGTCCTGATCCAGCCGGTGCGCTGACATCCGGCTACGGCCGGATCACGACCTTCACGACTTCGCGCCGGCGCATCCGGTCGAAGGCGGCGGCGAGCTCCGAGAGGGGCCGCTCCTCGCTCAGGATCTCGTGCGCGGGGAACGTCCCGGACGAGAGCCGGGCGAGCGCCTTACGGAAATTCTCCGGCGTGTTGTGAAAAACGCCGTGCAGCGAGATGTGGTCGTAATGGATCCGCTCGGTGTCGAAGGTGACGGATGTGCCCTTGAGGCAGCCGCCGAACAGGTTCACGCGGCCCCCCCTGCGCACCAGATCCGCCGCCTGCTGCCAGGCGTCGGGCTTGCCGGTGGCTTCCACCACGAGGTCCGGCCCCCGGCCGCCGTTACAGGCCGCCTTCACGAGCTGGATCGTACGTCCGTCCGTCCGGTGGTAATTGAACGTCTCCGCCGCACCGATCCGTCTCGCGCACTCCAGGCGTGAATCCGAACCGCCGATCATCCGCACCGTCGCTCCGGCAAGCACCGCTTCGGCGGCGAACATGAGCCCGATGGGACCGTCGCCCATGATGACCAGTTCGTCGCCCTTCGAGACCGGAGTATTCTCCAGCCCCCAGAGCACGCAGGCGAGGGGCTCCGCGAGCGACGCCCGCTCGAACGGCACGCCGTCCGGGATCTTCATCGCCGTGTGCTTCACATGGGCCGCCGGGAGCCGGAAGTATTCGGCATAGGTGCCATTGGCGAAGACCAGGTTTTCGCAGAGATTCGGCTGGTTCTTGCCGCAGTAGAAGCAGGCGCCGCAGGGGGCCGAATTGTTCGAGACGATCCGGTCCCCGGCGCGGAAGTTCGCAACGCCCGGCCCGGTCTCGGCCACTTCGCCGGCGAACTCGTGACCGAACGCCGCCGGAGGCACCAGCATCCGGGCGTGCCCGCCCCGGAGCCAGACTTTCAGGTCGGTGCCGCACGTCGTCGCCGCCCGCACCCGGACGACGATTTCGCCGGGCCCCGCCTTCGGGACCTCCACCTCCTCCAGCCGGAGGTCTTCCTTGCCGTGCAGAATCGCGGCGCGCATGGAAGAACCATTACTCAGCCGGAGGCTCGTCGAGCAACTCCGGATTTCGCCGGATGTAAGAGAGGCTGTGGCCGGTCCGGTACCATTCAGCCAGCTGATCCAGAGACCAATCCCATTCTCCGTTATTGGTCATCCGGGTTTCCATGCTGATCCGGTACCAGTCGCTCGCCTCTTCATAACGGCCTTCGGCTTCGGCTTTGAGTCCGAGGTAGTAGGCCAGCTCGCATCGCTTTTTTGGAGTATCCATCAGGCCGACCACCTGCGCTTCCGGAATCAGGCCAGCCAGATAGCGCCCAGTCTCGTGGTAGTAGGAGGCACCCTTCGCCGTGCGATAGTAATCCTCGACACCTGGCTTGTGCACACGGGCGATGTCCGGATCGACGAGCACGCTGGCCGCCTTCAGGAGCCAGTGAAAATCACGTTCGACCCCCGGTGAATACTCAGGCGACAGTTCCCAGAGCAGGTTGTAGGTGCCGTAGGAAAAATACTCGAGTTGTCCCGCACGCCGCCGGAGTTCGGCCGGGAATCTTTCGGAAATCCACCGCAGGGAATCCTCCGCACCTCGGTATTTTCTCATCAGTCCGTACTGCAGCAGATTGCGGTAAGGGACGTGCCGGACATCGTAGGGAACAAGCTCGTAAAGATTCACTGCCAGTTCCGGCCTGCCGTGAGCGCCGACATGATTCGGAATCTGGATAAGCTGCCCCTGCTGTTGGCCCGGATCGGCAACCAGCGCCCGAAATGCCTCAGTGGCTTCGGAAGACGGCCGGTGCTCGAACACTCGTGCGAACAGTTTCCCGACCTTCCAGTAGGCTTCCGAAGAAATCATCGGAGCCCGATAGGCGGCCAGTGCGGCAGCGGCACCCGCATAGTCCTTCTGCACCCATTTGATCTCCATCAGCTCCAGGGGAAGCCGGGTCGGATACCGGTCGTACATCCGGCGTGCGACGTCCTCGGCTTCCGGGTAGCGCTTCAGCTCCAGAAGGATCAGGGACGCCCGCATCATCGCTCCGGCCTGATAGGATTCGATCTCCGGTTCGATGATTTCGTAGGCGCGGTCCGGCCGGCCCTGCTTGTGCAGCGCCCGCGCATAGGCCGTACGGGCAAAGATGAATTCGAAAGTGTCCCGCTGGAGTTCCCCGTACCGGTCCAGCCAGTCGGAAGCGACCCGTTCCATCTCCCAGTAATCTTTCTGCCGGTCCTCCAGATAGTCGATGTAATCGGCCCGGATGTCCCACCGGGAAGGCTGCTGCCCGATCAGCTTTCGGTATTCATTCCGTAAACGGAGGTCTCCGGTTTCCTTCAGCTTTCCCAGATACTCCAGAGCTTTGATCCTGTTATCCAGACGCATGACCGGATCGTCAAGCACGCTCCATAACCGCGCAGTATCTCCGGTAAAGCTGGCGAACCAGGCAGCAATCAGTTCGCTGCTCTCCGGATCAGTCCTGATTGCACTGGCGAAGAGTCGTTCAGCCAGTGGCAGATCGTAGAGCCAATCCAGAATACTGTTTCCAAGCTCCCGCCGGTGTCTGGGGCGGCTGTCCAGCCGCATCGCATAAAGTTTGACCAGATCCTGCCGCAGGAGATCATTGTAGGGGATCGCCTCCTCGGCTGCGTCGAGCAGGCTTTCGGTCGGTTCCCGGCCGAGCCCGTCCCTGATCTCCAGCTGCTGCCTGAATTTTTCCGGCTTCAGCTTTCTTTCCTCCGCCAGAATCGTCGCCTCGTACCAGCGCCGGTAATCCGCCGGCCGGCCGGGCAGGTCCACGGGCAGCTCGTTGAAGAACTCCCTGGCGCCTTCTTCGGACGAAAGCTGATGACTGTAAAAGCGGCCGTTCAGGTAAATCGCCGAGTAAAATGCGCTCTCGTACCAGGCGACAAGGAGGCGGCCCGGAAGGAAATAGTCCTCCGTATCCGCCCGGATCGGGTTGCTCAGGTTCATGAATGCATGGAACGGGGTCGACTTCTCCTGCTCCTTGCGGACCTTTTCTCCGATCTTCCGGAGAAATTCCGTGGTCCAGGCTGCAAGACCGGAATCCTCCGTATCGCCAGGAGGCCGCTCCGTACTGATGTGCATGAGGTCGTAGATCACAAGATACGGAAGGACCGGCGCCAGATCCCGGTTGAAACCGAAGTCGTTCATCGACAGGGCCAGACTCAAGGGGCCCATCGAGATCCGGTCCTCACTCAGGTACTTGTCCAGTTCCGACCACCAGCCTTCCCCGTCCTCCATCTCCTGGCCTTCCCGGAGCAGCCAAAGATATTTCAGTTCGCCGCTCGCACCAGTCTCGCGCGCGAGACGCCGGAGGTCGCCGGTCTTTTTCTCGAGGAACAGCCGGTACGGATCGTCTGCCGGAAGCTCCAGTCCGGTACGTCTGCTGTAGCCGGAGTAGCCCATAGTCATCGACAGCAGAATGCGTTCGCGGGTGAAATCCCCCAGCCGGTGCGTCTCCGCCAGCACCAGAAGCGCGAGAGCCCTTCCAGCGACAGCCGGCTCCAGCTCCAGTCGGTCCAGCTGCTGAACCGCCAGCCGGACCCAGGCGCGGGTGACGGCCTCGAGAACCGCACTGGACCCGCGGTTCACCGCCCAACGCTTGTCGGCCTGATTGATGAACTGGATCAGATGGTTCGCCCAGAAGTGCCCGATCTGCTTCCGTGCACCTTCCACCCAGGAGAGATCCTCAGCCGTCGCCGGGACGAGCGTGAACGGGTACCGTTCCTCTAGATAGGCGGCCCAGTTCCGGAGCAGGGCCAGCATGTCGCCGAAATCGGGGAATTCCGGCAGACGCCCCACCTCAACAGCTCCGCTCGCAACAACCCATTCACCGCCCTCGTACCGTGCGGCAACCGGCTCCGGAGCCGTCCCGGTCAGAAGCGCGGCCATCTCAGAGACCGCCGAAAGACACCTGGCATCGGGTTTCAGCCTGTAGGCATCCCGCAGAAACTCGCGCATCCGGTCCGGAGGTACGTCCTTCAGCGCCGGAATGACCAGCCTGTCGGCCGCGCCAACGGCCGCACGGGCAGCTTCCACCCGCGCTGGCTTTGCGGCAACCGGGGCTGGCATCTCAGGTGCCGGTTCAACAGGAGATAGTTGCTCCACCAGCAACCTCAGCCGGGCGGGCAATTCGAACTTACAGGCCGGAAAGGAAAGGCAGGCGAGCAACAGCAGGGCCGACAGGAACTTCCGCATCTTCGCAACTCCGCAGGAATTTCGTCAGACAACGATATCCCCAGCGGCGGAAAAATGAAAATCACACAATACGGCGCAGCAGTGTCAGAACTCCGGATTCACGAGCAGCTTGCAGGTTCCGGGGCCGGGGCACACCGCCTCGTGAATGGCGTCCATGAGGCCGGACAGGGGATACACCTTCGAGACGAGTTCCTTCACCGGAACCCGTTTCGAGAACACCAGCTCGGCGGAGAGTTCCTGCACGGCGGCCGACGAAGAGTAACTGCCGGTGAGATCCACCTCGCGGGCGTAGAGCACGTTGGGATCGACGGTGAGTTTCGCCTCGGAGGGGAATTCGCTGAAGACGCAGACGAGGCCGCCCTTTCGCACAAGCTGGACCGCCTGCTCGAGCGGCTTCAGCATGGCGACGGCGAGGAACGCCTGATCAGGGCCGTAGCCCTGGGTCGCCGCCGCGAGCTGCTGGGCGAA
Source organism: uncultured bacterium (assembly GCA_964621525.1). Classification (GTDB taxonomy): domain Bacteria; phylum JAGRBM01; class JAGRBM01; order JAGRBM01; family JAHCIT01; genus CAZMGV01. Next base: position 18,646 of record CAZUMS010000024.1, on the reverse strand, counting down.
GTCCGGCGCCAGCGGGTCGAGGGCGATCCGGGCCCCGAGCCGCCTGGCCCGCTCGCGCCTCTCCGGGAGCGGGTCCGACACGATGGGCACCGCCCCCAGCGCGTTCAGCGCCATGACGAACAGGAGTCCCATGGGCCCCGCACCGATCACCCAGGCGTAGTCGCCCGGCTTCACGCGGGCCTTCCGGATCGCCTTCAGCGTGCAGTTCAGGGGCTCCACGAACGTGGCTTCCTCGAAAGATACTTCGTCCGGGATCTCGATGACCGCGTGTTCCGCGAGGTGCGACGGCAACTTCACGAATTCGGCGAACCCGCCGCCCGACGGGGCGAACCCCGCCGTCGAGACCACGTCCTTGTAGACCTTGCACATGGAGTAGTTCTCGCTGCGGCAGTACCGGCAGCTCATGCAGGGGTAATGATGGTGGAAGACGACCCGCTGGCCTTTCCGCCACTTCGTCACGCCAGCGCCCGCCTGCTCCACGACGCCGGAGGTCTCGTGTCCATAGATCCTCGGCCCCGGATAAAGCCCATAGTGGATCTTCTTGATGTCCGACTGGCAGACGCCGCACGCCTTCACGCGGACGAGCAGTTCGCCGGGCCCCACGTCCGGAACCGGCACGTCCTCGACCTTCACGACGTCTTTCTCATGATAAACGGCTGCGCGCATGGGCGGGGGTGACTCCTTGCAAACCTTCCCGTATTCCACGATAAACGGGCTGGCAAACGGAGAGCCGGAGGATGTCGCTCTCCCCGGTTTCGCCGCGGAGGGACGACGCCATGACGCTCAAGGGACAGAAGATCGCCGTGACCGGCGCCACCGGGTTTCTCGGCCGCTACATCGTGGACAGCCTCATTGCCCACGGAGCCCATGTGATCGGCGTGGTCCGGAGCCCTGACAAGGTGCCGGAGCTGAAAGCGAAGGGCGTCGAGCTCCGCAAGGCCGATCTCGCCGAAAAGGAAAAACTTGCCGACGGGTTCCGGGGCGCCGACGCCGTCGTCTCGAACGCCGCGCTGTTCAGCATCTCGAACCAGAACTGGGACGCCCATGTCCAGACGAACATCGACGGCACCCGGAACGTCTTCGACGCCGTGAAGGCCTCCGGCGTCAGGCGGGTCGTCCATGTCTCGTCGGTGGCCGTCTACAAGGGCCACAAGAAGCCGGTCACCGAGGACCACCGCCAGTATGACGAGAGCAGCGGCCGCAACCCCGCGACCGTTTACCCCATCTCCAAGGCGCTCTCCGAACAGCTCGCCTGGAAGCTCGCAAAGGAATACGGCATCGAGCTCGTCACCGTCCGCCCGAGCGCCATCTACGGCGCCTTCGACACGAACTTCACCCCCTGGATGCGGCGGCTCATGAAACTGCCCGTCACCCTCGCCCCCGCGAAGCTGAACTTCCCGCTGGTCTACGGCGGCGACGTGGCCGAGGCGATCTCGCTGATCCTCGAGAAATGGGCCGTCGCCTCCGGCAAGGCGTACAACACCTCCGGCGAGGACGTGAGCATGGGCCTCTTTCTGGACGCGTGGAAGGAAGCGGGCGGAAAAGCCCCGTGGGTGCGGATCCCGGTCCCGCTCCCCATCAACCGTTACTTCGACATCTCCCGCGCGAAGAACGATCTTGGCTGGAAGAACCGCCCGTTCGTGGACGGTCTCCGGGAAACCTTCGTGCTGGATCCGAAGGCGAAGGGCTGATCTCCGCCGTTACGGGTTGGCGAGCTGCGGCCTGGGGCCGCGGAACACGTTGAAGCCCTTCAGCACCTGAAGCCCCCGCTGGAGCTGAACGTCCACGAGGTTCACCTCGGCGGGATTGAGCACGCCCGGCTGGGGCGGCTGGCGGCCATTGGCACCTTCCGGATTCACGATCGAGCCGCGCAGCTCGGACTCCTTGAGCCCCATCGGGCCTTCTCCCATGCCGTCGCCGGGGAGCGATTCCTTGGGCGTCACGATCACGTCGGGAATGATACCGAGCCCCTGAATCGAGTGGCCCGACGGCGTGTAGTAGAGCGCCGTCGTCAGCTTGAGGGCCGAGCGGTCCTCCTCGATCTCGATGATCGTCTGGACGCTGCCCTTGCCGAAGCTGGGTTCGCCGACAACGACCGCCCGCTGGTGGTCCCGGAGGGCGCCGGCGAGGACTTCCGATGCCGAGGCCGAGCCGCCGTCCATCAGGATCACGATCGGATAGTCGCGCTTCGTGTCGTTGGGCCGCGCATAGGCCTTGTACTCCTGCCCGGCGAGGCGGCCCTTCGTGTAGACGATGAGCCCGCTCTCCAGGAACAGGTCGGCGATCTCGATGGCGGAGTTCAGCGTGCCGCCGGGGTTGCCGCGGAGGTCGATCACGAGCCCCTTGAGGCCGTCCTGTTCCGCTTTCTCGAGCTTCTTCAGCTCCTTCTCGAACTCCTTCTCCGACTCCTCCTGGAACTGGGTGATCCGGAGACGGCCGTAGCCGGGCTCGAGCGAATCGGCGCGCACCGACTTGAGGTGGATGACCGCGCGCTTGATCTTGAACTCTTTCGGCTGTGCCCAGCCTTCGCGAAGGATCGTCAGGATGCAGACCGTCCCCGGCTCGCCGCGCATGCGGTTCACCGCCTCGGCGACCGACATGTCGCGCGTCGCCACTCCGTCGATCTTGAGAATCGAGTCGCCGCCCTTGACCCCGGCCTCGAAGGCCGGCGTGTCCTCGATGGGCGAGACGACCGTGAGGACGCCTTCCCGGGACCCGATCTCGAGCCCGAGGCCGCCGAAATTGCCGGAGATGGCGCTCCGAAACTCCTTGAATTCCTCGGGATCGAAATAGGCCGAATGCGGGTCGAGCCGCTCGAGCATGCCGCCGATGGCCGCCTCCACGAGGTCCGGATACGGGACGTCCTCCACGTAGGCGTCGCGGACGATCGTGATGGCGCGGGCGAGCACCTTGAGTTTCTGGTATTTCACGTCCGAGGCGATGAGGGCCCCGGCGCCCAGGACAACGGCAAGAACGGTAACAGCGGCTGCGGTTTTCTTTTTCATGGGTTTCCTGTGCAAACGCCCGGGCCGGATCTCTCAGTCAGGCAGGAGCCAGCCGGCGGGATCCAGGGGCTGGCCGCGGTGACGGATCTCGAAGTAGCAGGCGGGGCCGACCAGCGATCCGCTGTCGCCCACCACCGCCACGGTCTCGCGTCCCTGCACCCGGTCGCCCGGCTTCTTCAGCAGTCTCGCTGCGTGGGCGTAGACGGTGTAAAACGTATCGCCGTGGTCCACGATTAGCAAATTGCCGTAGCCCTGCATGCGGTCGGCGAACACGACGACGCCGGGATAGACGGCTTCCACCGGGGCGCCCGCGCTGGAACGGATCGTGATACCGTTATTCACCGTCACGGTCCCGAATTCGGGGTGCACGTACCGGCCGAAGGCGGACACGACCGGTCCCTTTACCGGCGGGGCGAGCGCACCCCGGAACGAGGCGAAATCAAGGGGCTGGCCGTCCGGCCCCATGAGCGCCTGCCCGCCGGCAAGCATCTGGCTGCGGATCCGGAGCCCGATCGTCTCGATCAGCTTCGTGAGTCGGTTCCTGGAAGCGGAGATTTCGCCCGCCGCCCGCTCGTAGGCGATCCGCTCGCTCCGGATGGATTCGAGGATCCGCAGGCGCTCGTCGCGCTCCTTGAGAATCTCCGTACGCGTGTCGTCGAGCTGCCGCATGGCGAGTTCGCGTTCGATCTGCCGGGCCTCGATGAACGCCCGGCCTTCGATCAGCATCTGTTCCGTACGTTCGTGCTCGTGGAGCAGCCCGCGGTCGTAGTCCAGGATCCGGCCCATGTAGGCGATGCGCCGCTGGAGCTGGCGGGGCGAGTCGGCCCCCAGCGCCAGCTTGAGCACCGCCGCGGGGCCTGCCTTGTACATGCCCGTGAGCCGCCGCCCGATCCGCTCCCGGATGGCGCCGATCTTCGCTTCAAGCCCGGCAATCTCCGCCTCTCTCGCCGCCAGCACTTCGTCCAGCGTCCGGATATCTTTCTCGATCTTCCGCCGTCCCCGTTCCAGCCGCTCGAGATCCTCTTCGAGCGCGTCCATGGCCGACAGGACACCGGCCTCCTCCTTGCGGGCCAGGCGGATGTTCTCACGCTCGCCGGCAAGGAGCTTCTGCAGGCGTTCCAGTTCCGCCCGGCTCTCCGCCTGTTGGGTCTCGAGATCGGCGTTCTGCGCACGGGCCTTGCCGCCGGGAAGCGCGGCGGCCAGGAATGCGGCGGCCAGAAGGCTTCTGCGGACGGCGGAAGCGGAACCCATCCCGTCACGTCCTGATGTGGCGGTGTGCCGCCACGAGGCTCGAAACGAGCCCCACCGCCATGGAGGCAGTCACGAGAATGAAAATCGTCAGGGGCTGAAGGAAGGCCAGCGGGAACGTGCCGAACCAGCTCTCGAACGCCCGCTCGATGGCCGGCGCCGACAGGGCGAACACGAGTCCGAGGCACCCGAGCCCGAACGTGGAGGCCAGCAGCCCTCCGATCATGCCTTCCAGCATGAAGGGGATCCGGATGAAATTGTCCGTCGCCCCCACGAGCCGGAGGACGGCGATCTCCTCCTTGCGGGCGTAGATGACGAGCTGGATCGTGTTCGTCACCGCGCCGAGCGTGATCGCCAGCAGGAACGCACCGAGCAGCACACCCGCCAGCTCCACGAAACCGATGAGCGCATCGTAGCGGTCGATCCAGCCCTCGCCGTACTGGACCTCCTCGACGATCTCGAACCGCCCGGTGCGGTTCGCCAGCTCCTTGATGGCGGCGGGATTTCTCGCTTCGGGCCTGAGGCCGATCTCGACCGATGCCGGGAGCGGGTTCACGGGCAGGCCGTCCAGCACGCCCGACATGGAGCCGAGGTCGTCCCGGAACCGTTTCATGGCCAGCTCGGGGGAAACGAATTCCGCCGTCTGGACGGCCGGATCCTTCTGGAGCGCGGCGATGAACGCCGATACGGTCTTCGCCTCCGCGCCCGGCGCCAGGTACGCCGTCACCTGAAGCTCGCTGCCCCAGCGTTCGACGAGACGGTTCAGGTTGCCGAGCGCCAGCAGGTAACCGCCGAACACCATCACCATCATGCCGAAGCCGAACACGACCCGGAGGTGGAGCCCGAGCTCCTCCCGGTAGTTCCGGACGGCGCGATTGATGAAATAAAGGATCACCCGCACTCCTTCAGGACGGAAGCCCCGCACCCGCGACAATCCGGCCGCGCTCGATGGCGATGACCCGTTTCTGGAGGCGCTGGATCAGCTCGCGGTCGTGCGTAGCGACGACGACGGTGGTGCCCCGTGCGTTCACTTCCTCGAACAGGGTGACGATCTCGCGGGCGATCTCGGGGTCGAGGTTGCCCGTCGGCTCGTCGGCCACGAGGAGCACCGGATTGTTGATGAGCGCCCGGGCGATGGCGACGCGCTGCTGCTCGCCGCCCGAGAGCTGCTGCGGGTAGTGATCCGAACGGTGAAGGAGATGGACCGCCTTCAGCATCTGGACCACCCGGCGGCGGATCTCCTCGGGCCCCGTGCCGAGCACCTCGAGAGCGACGGCGACGTTCTCGAACACCGTACGGTTGTCGATCAGCTTGAAATCCTGGAACACGACGCCGATGGAACGCCGGAGGTAGGGGATATTGTGCGGCGTGAGCCGCGCGAGGTTCACGTTGTTGACGATGATCTGGCCCTGGCTCGCCCGTTCTTCGGCGAACAGGAGCCGCATGAGCGTCGTTTTCCCGGCGCCGGAAGGCCCCGTGACGAAACAGAACTCGCCCTTTTCGATCCGAAGGCTCACGTCCACGAGCGTCGGCTGCTCGCGGGAGTAGTTCTTGTAGACATGAAAGAGCTGGATCATCCGTCAGGCCGCGGCCCGCCGCCCTTCCGCCCTCTTACAGGAAAAACCGGACGCCGGCGCCCAGGAGCGCCTGGTTGATCCCACCGGCACGTCCGAACGCCTGCCCGTCGTCGTCGTAGTCGATCCGCAGGTACCCGCCCTCGACGAACACCGTCCAGTGATCGCTGACGTCGATATTGAGGCCGCCCAGCGCGTCGAGATGGAAAAACATGTTGTCGCTGCCGCCGTACAGGAATCCCGGCCCCACGTCGAGGGCGATGTACGGCGACATGGATGATTTCACGTTCTTGCCCACGAATTCGAACGGGTGGAGCACCACGCCGCCGGTGAACGACGTACCGGTCCGGTAAGGCGGATCGGCGTCGCCGTGGCCCAGATGGTTCCAGCGTACCCGGAATGTCATCTGGCGGTTCAGCCGGAGGCCGAGGCCGAGGGAGCCCTGGAGGTGATCGAACGAGGTTCCGAAGCCGCGGCCGAGCTGGATCTCGACGCCGCCGTCGATGGAGCTTTCGGCCCGTGCGGCAGACGGCGCCAGCGCGGCGAAAAGAAGCAGGAACGGGATGAGTTTGAAGACAGACTGAGAGCGCACGAAGGTATTCCTTCGACCAGATCGCGAGCCCTCACGTACCGGAAGAAACATCCCCGCCGGGACGTCCGGCGGCTGTATCCTGATAGTGTGCAGCCAAAGGGGGCTGCAAATCAACCGTGAATCACTTGTACGGCCAGCCGAAGGAGATACCCGCCGAGAGACGGTTCTCCTTCTCGGAGCCTGCCGGGTTCACCACGGAGGTGTTCTTCTCCTGGACGAACTCGCCGTTCAGGCGGACCGCGTAGGCCCGGATCTCGGCGCCCGCGGCGAAGCCGTTGGCGTTCACGCCGCCCCGTATCGTGAGGGCGTGACGGAAGGCCAGTTCGAGGCCGAGGGAATACTTGTCGCCGAGCTTGATCTCGTCACGGTTGATGTCGCGCACGTCAAAGGCGAGCGTCACCCGGGCGATCTCGAACGGAACCGCGGCGGCAAGGCCCCAGTCCACCGTCATCGGCACGTTGCCGCCGCCGGTGGCGAGAATGCCCTTCGCCGGATCGGGCGCCTGCTCGCGGAACCGCGTGCGGGCAACGTCCTGGAAGGTGAACCCTGTCGCGACATAACCGGCGCGGACGCCCCATTCGGAGGGCTCCTCCAGGCTTTCGCCGCCCAGGAGGCTGAACGGCAGGCGGCCGATGATGCCGGCATCGGCGCCCGCGGCGAAGTCGCCCGGCCCCTTGAACGGCTTGAAGAAATCCTTGTCATAGGACGTGCCGTTGTTGGCACCGATGCTGGCCGGGGTTTCCGACGTCCGGATGTCGATCCGGTTCAGGAACTTCAGCGAGAGGCCCACATCCACGTATTGCTCCCAGAGCTGGCGGGAAACCGTGACAAAGCCGGCGTTGTCCTCGAGCTTGCGGATGGCGGTCTGGTAGTTCGTCGAATTGGTGCCGGCGATGAATCCGTCAACCCGGTAGGTATACGCGTAGGCGATGCCGAAGGCCCACTTCTCGTACGGGATCACCACATGGGTGATGTTGTCGGCGCCGATGAAAATCACGTCGCCCACACGGTCGCCGAAGAACTGGTTTACCTCGGAGGGGTTGCTGCTGTCGGTAATGTCAACGGAATCCTGGATGAACGAGAAAGCCTCGCTGTTGGCTTCCGCCCTGATGCCCAGCACCGAGAACTGCCAGTTCCGGATCGAGGCCAGGCCAGCCGGGTTGTAGAACATCGAATCGTAGGAGCCGCCTACGGCCACCTGGGCATTGCCCATGCCGACCGCGCGGTTCGTGCGGGGATTGATCGTCCCCGGACGGAACGAATCCTTCGAGAACTGGGTGCGGGGCCCGAGCTCCGCCAGTTCGTCAAGAGTCTGGGCCTTCGCGCCCGATGCCGATACCGCGACTGCGGCACAGACTGCCGCCATCGTCCACCTGATTGAACGTGTAAACATAACCTCTCCGAGGCCTCCCCTAGACGGGCCGGACCGCCGGCACCTTCACGACCGGCGGACAGATCCACTTCTGCCGCCGGCGGCCGGTGCGGTCCATTCTGCCCTAGCGGCCGTTTCCGGCCAGTGACAGAAAACACGGCGCCGGAATACCTCCGGCTGCCCGAATCCAGACCCCCTACACGCTAACCAACCAAACCGGCGGGGGAAAGGGGGCCGGAACACCGTCATCCAGAAAGATACAACCCTGTGATAATGGACCCTTAAACTTGAGCAAAACCCCTGAAAAGACTAATTAATCCCCTTCATTGCGGGTTTTTGCGATCCGCCACAGCTTCCCGGAGAATGGCCCCGGCAGCCGGACCGGCATGATCAAGACTCTGCGCGCCAAAATAACGGTCCTGCTGTTCCTCCTGACGATCCCTGCCGTGGGCGTCGCCTGGGTCGTCCGGCTCCACGATTCGAAGGTGGGCGCCGTGGATCAGGGCCGCCGGATCCTCGGAACCAGCCTGCCGCTGCTCGCCGCCACCCTATCGCGGGTTTCCGGCGGCGAGGAAATCCGGACGATCTCCTCGGAATTCGCCGCCTCGCTGGGTACGGACCTCGCCGAACTCACGGTCTACGGAGCGGAAGGCAGCATCGTCTACTCGACCGCGGCGAAGCCGCTCTCCCGCACCTCGCTGCCCGCTCCGGGCGGAGCCCCCGTGGAAACGGCGGACCGGCTCGAGGGCAGCCTGGGAATCCCGACTCCCGAGGGACAGTCCGTCGGCACCGTTTATCTGGCCCTCGATCTCCGCTCCCTGCGGCAGCCGCTGTACCGGCACGTCTATATCGATGCTGCAGCGATGACGGCGGCCGGCCTCGTGACACTCGTCGCCCTGATCTGGACCCTCGGCCGTGTGTTCGATCCCCTCAGGCGGCTCTCGGACGTCTCCCATGAAGTGGCGGCAGGAAACCTGCGGGTGACGGTCGAGCCGAAGGGCGAGGACGAACTCGCGCGGCTCGAAACCTCCTTCGGGGAAATGATTGCCAGCCTGTCGGGGCTCATCCGGGAGATCCGGGACGCGGCCTCGAGCCTTTCCAGCGCGACGTCGCAGATCGAAAACACGACGCACCAGCTCGCCGGCGGGGCCGAGCGGCAGAACCAGCAGACCCACGAGATGTCCGTCTCGATCGAGGAGATGGCCTCGAGCGTCCAGGTGGTGTTCGTGAACGCCCGTCAGGCGATGGAAGCCTCTGGCTCGTCCCGCGAGACGGCCCAGCGGGGCGGCAACGTGGTCCAGCAGACGATCCAGGCCATGCGTACGGTGAACGATTCGATCCTCGATTCGGCGGGCCGTATCGAGGAACTCGCCCGCCAGACCGAGGACATCGGCACGATCCTGGGTGTCATCACCGAGATTGCCTCGCAGACGAACCTGCTCGCCCTGAACGCCGCCATCGAGGCCGCCCGCGCCGGGGAGCACGGGCGCGGTTTCGAGGTCGTCGCCGACGAGATCCGGAAGCTGGCCGAAAAGAGCTCCACCTCCACCAAGCAGATCGCCGCCATCCTCGAGAAGATCCGCACGGGCGCGCAGCAGGCACAAGCCTCGATGACCCATGTCGCCGACACGGCCCACCAGTCGATGGAACTCGCCAACCGCACGGGTGCGTCGCTCGAGCTCATCATCACGAGCGCCACCGAGACGGCCAATCTCATGGATACGCTGACAGGCTCCGCCGAGCAGCAGGCACGGGTGTCGGATTCGGTCGCCCAGACCGTGACCCAGATCGGGCAGGCGACCCGCGAGAACGCCACGAGCGCGGAAGAACTTGCCACCACCGCCGGCGAACTCGCCCAGCTCTCCGAACAGCTTCAGCAGCTCATCCAGCGGTTCAAGGTCTGACCGCGGCCGGCCGGCCGCGGTGATCCCGGAACGCGGCGACGGCCGCCCACAGCACCACGGCGACCGACAGCAGCCCGAGCGGCCAGTCCCCGGCCTTCGCATAGAGCGTGAGCCCTTCGAGCGGATAAACATCCGCGGCCGCCGTCCCTTCGGTGAAAATGCCGAGGCGCGGTCCCACGGCCTCGCCGAGCGGATTGAAAAACCCGGTAATGCCGGTGCCGGCATTACGCACAAGATAGCGGCGCAGTTCCACCGCCCGCACGCGGGCCTGCCCGATGTGCTGGTCCGGCGCCTTCGTGCGGCCGAACCAGGCATCGTTCGAGACATTGAGCAGCACCGACGCGCCCCGGACGGCGAGGTCACGGGCGATCCACGGGTAGAGCGCCTCGAAGCAGATCATCGCGCCGATTTTCGCGCCGCCGGTCTCGAACAGGCTCACGCGCTCAGCCGGGGTATAATCCACGGGCACCTGCTCCGGTTTCGGCAGCAGCGGGAGGTTTCCGAACGGGTTGAATTCGGCGAATGGAAGGAGCTGGCGCTTGTCGTACCGCGCGGAGAGCCCCGTGCCGGGAGCGAGCTGGAACACGGAGTTGAAATAGCGCGCGGGGCCGCCAGACCGGTCGTCCAGGTGCGGCCCTCCGAGCAGGAAATGGACCCCGTGCTCCAGCGCGAGGGCGTAGATGCGCTGCCGGTACTCAATGTCGCCGCCGTCGGTAATGTAGGTGTTCATGGCCGTTTCGGGCCACACGACGACGGCGGGGTGCTCGCGTTCGATCACCTCCCGCGAGAGCTCGATATGGCGGTTCATGTTCCGGGGGACCAGCGACGCCTCCCACCGCTCCCCCTGCGGGATGTTCGCCTGAACGGCCGCCACGCGAAGCGGTTTCACGTTTCCCTCCACGAACCGGATCGTCTCCCGCACCTGCGCCGCGCGAAGGAGCCCATAGCCGTAGAGAACGAGCAGCACGGCTCCTGCCGCTAACACCGGGCGGCCCGGAACCGGCGAGCCCGCGAGCCGGGCCTCCGGCAGTTCGGCGAGGAACCCGCCCGCAAGCGCACAGACGAAGGAATGGCCGAGGGCTCCGAACAGGTCCGCCGACTGCACCAGCACCGGCGACGCGCCAAGGCCGGCCCCCGCAAGCCCCCACGGCATGCTGAGGGACCCGTGCGTGCGGAGGAGTTCCGCGAGGAAGACGAGCGAGGCGAAAAGAAGCGGACGCCGCCACCAGCCGGAGGGGCCCCCGGCGGCGCCCGCCAGCAGGCGGTACAGAAAGACCGGTGCCGCCAGAAAAATTCCCACGCCCACGCCGACCACCAGCACGGTGAACGCGGCGCTTGCGAGTACAGGCTGGTGATAATGGTTGTGCATCGCCCCGTAGACCCACCAGCCGGAAAGCACCGCCGCACTGACGCCGAAGACGAGCGACGCCAGCGCCGCTCCGGCAGGCCGGAGCCGCCGGACGGCCACAAGGAGCGGGACGTAGAGAACGAGCGACGCCGCCGGAAGCTCCAGCGGCGCAAGACCGGCCGAGAAGAGAAAACCCGAAAGGAGCGGCAGCCCCGCCACCAGCAGGGCGACCCGCCCGGATGTTTCGGAAGTTTCCATGGACTTGCGGAAAGTAATCTTCTCCGGTCCTAAACGCCACGGGACCAGTCACTCAACTGGGCTGCAATGGCGGCTCCGCTCAGGCTGAGCGCCGTCGAAGCCCTGAAGCGGAGCCTCCTCCTGCCCCGTTGGTTTCCCCCGGAACGGCCCGTTACACTTCCCCTCCATGTCAGAAACCGCGAGCACCACCATCGGCCCCGTGATCGAATGCAGCGACGACACGAAGTGCCTCATCGGCGGGGTTCTGTCCCGGGCAGGGTTCAAGGCCCTGGAAGAGGCCGCTCCGGAGGAAGTCCGCGAGTCGATCAATACGGTCGAGCGCGAACGCACGATCCAGCTCCAGTACCTGCGAATCATGGCCTACGCGATCCCGAGCGCGCCGTTCATCTACATCTACGGCGAGCTGATCAACATACTGGTGATCGTTCCCATCGCCATGGTGATCGTGAATTCGCTCTGCGTGATCCTGATGCGGAACGTCTCCTGGTTCCGCGAACTGAACGCCGTCCTGTTCGTGCTCGACCTTGTCATCACCGAGGCGTTCACCTGGCAGCACGGCATGGTGACGAGCCACAGCATCCTGTTCCTGCCGCTCATCATCATGGGAATGGTCATCTTCCTGCCGACCCGGCTGTCGCTGGCGCTCACGCTCCTCACGACCGCCGTCCACCTGGCCGTGATCGCGGCCCAGGGGATGCGCGCCATCCCCCTCGGCAACATCGTCCAGATGTCGCGGATCGACCCGGCCACGCTGGACGCCGTGCTCCGCCAGCGGGACCTGCTCACCTCGTCGTTCCTGTTCTCCGCCGCGCTGCTGCCCGGCACCTGGTTCGGCACCTACTGGGTATTCAAGCTGCTCAAGCAGCGGGAGCTCGAGCTCGCCCGCTCGAACGCCCTCATCCGGCGCTATGTGCCCGCTCAGCTCGCCGACCAGATCCAGGCGGGCGACAGCTCGGCGGCCGAGACCCATGTGCGAAAGAAGCTCGTCGTCTTCTTCTCCGACATCCAGGGGTTTACCGCCACCGCCGACCAGCTCGAGGCGGAAGAGTTCTCGCGGGTCCTGAACGAATATCTGGGCGAAATGACCCGGATCGCCGAAAAGCACGGCGGCACCATCGACAAGTTCATCGGCGACGCGATCCTGATCTTCTTCGGCGCCCCCAAGGCCACCACCGACCGGGACCATGCGCTCCGCTGCGTCCAGATGGCCATCGACATGCAGAAGAAGATGGCCGAGCTCGACCGCAAGTGGTTCGACGAAGGCATCCAGGTACCGTTCAAGGTCCGCATGGGGATCAACGCCGGCGTCGCCACCGTGGGCAGCTTCGGCTCCCCCGGCCGGATGGACTACACGGTCATCGGCAACCAGGTGAACCTCGCCTCGCGCCTCCAGACCCACTCCGAGCCGGGGAAGATCCTTCTCAGCCACTCTGCCTGGGCGCTGGTGAAGGACCAGATCCCCTGCGTGGAAAAAGGCGAGATCCAGGTGAAGGGCATCCACTACCCCGTGAAGACGTACGAAGTGGCCGCCTGATCCCTCACCCGGCCGGATACGAAAAAGCCGCCGTTACCGGCGGCTTTTTCGTGAGCGAAGTTCAGGCAGTTCACGCCGCGGCGGCATAAGCCTTAAAGTCCAGGTTTTTCATGCGCAGCACGTATTCGAAGCTGAACCCCGGCCACATGGTCGAGTTCGTGCCGTCCTCGTTCAGGTACCAGCTCTTGCAGCCGGACAGCCAGCTGCTGTTGCGCATCCGCCGCTGGAACGCCTCGAACTGCCGGTCCTGGGTCTTCTCGTCCACGTCGAAATACTTCACGCGCTTCCTGAGCAGCCGCTCCGTGTAGCGGGCCACGAAGTCGTACTGCGCCTCCTGATAGACGAGCACCGACGTGTGACCCGGCCCGGTGTTCGGCCCCATGATGAGCAGCATGTTCGGGAAGTGCGCCACCGACATGCCGTAGTAGGCCCGCCGGTGCACGCCCCAGTATTCGGTGAGGCTGAGGCCGTTCAGGCCGTGAATCTCGAACGGATAGGCCGGTGCGCCGATGTCGTAACCGGTGGCGTAGATCAGCACGTCCAGCTCGTGGACCTTCCCGTCCTTCGTCCGGATTCCTTCCGGAACGATCCGGTCGATCGAATCGGTGATGAGATGCACGTTGGGCCGGGCGAAAGCCGGGAACCAGTCGTCCGAGACCAGCGTCCGCTTGCAGCCCACCTTGTAGTCCGGTGTGAGCTTGCGGCGCAGTTCCGGGTCCTTGATCGCCTTGCGGAGCGAGCGCTTGTGGAGCTGTTCACCGAGGGTGAGCATCTCCGGAAACCACATGATGCCGGGCAGCGCCGATTCCATCGTCCAGTAAAGGCCGTACCGCCACAGGCTCTGCGTCCAGGGGTGATTTTCCCAGCGGCGGTGCTGCTCGTCCGTGTACGGGTGGTTGCCGCGCGGGAGCACCCAGGAGGGCGTCCGCTGGAACACCTTGAGATCGCCCGCCTCTTTCGCCACCGCCGGCACGATCTGGATGGCGGAAGCGCCGGTGCCGAGCACGCCGACACGCTTCCCCTTCAGGTCCACCTTCGGATTCCAGCGCGCCGCATGAACCGAAACGCCCTTGAACAACGTCCGCCCGGCGATGTCCGGATATCTCGGGTGACTGAGCGCCCCCGTGGCCGGTACCAGCACGCGGGCCTCGGTCACGGTGCCGTCGCTCGCCGCCACGCGCCAGACGCCCCGGCCGCCGTCGAAACTCGCGCTCGTCACCTTCGTCTCGAACCGGATGTGCGGCATCTGGCCGTATTTCGCGGCGCAGTGCTCGATGTATTTCTGGATGTCCGCCTGCTTCGAATAGGCCTCGGGCCAGTTCGGATTGGGCTCGAAGGAGTAGCTGTAGAGATGCGAGGGCACGTCGCAGGCGCAGCCCGGATACCGGTTGGTCCGCCAGGAGCCGCCGACGCCCGGCTCGCCCTCGAAGATCACGTAGTCGTTCAGGCCCTTTTTCTTCAGCGCGATCCCGGTGCCGATGCCGCCGAAGCCCGCGCCGATGATCGCCACGTCCGTCTTCTGTACCTTTTCCGCCGGTTTCACAGCCTTCGCCATCTCCATCGTCCTCCCGCCGTCCGGTGATACCGGTCGCCCGGCAGGAGGAATTAAAGCATATGCCTTAACTTTAAGGCAAGTGACTTTAATTAAATCGATTGACTTAAATCAGGTTTCGCACTAAATGGACTGAAGAAGGCGAAATTCCAGATGCCCCGAACCGGAACCTCCGAACCCCCCGCCGCCCAGCTCATCGACATCCGGGCGGGCAGCCGCGAGCGGCTGCTCCATGTGGCGATCCGGCTGTTTGCCGAAAAGGGGATCGACGCCGTTTCGCTGCGCACGATCAACGCCGCCGCCGGTTCCCGGAACAAGTCCGCCGTCCACTACCACTTCGGCAGCAAGGCCGGGATCGTCGGGGCGATCGTCGAAATGCTGGGCGAGAAGGCCGCCCCCGTGTTCGACGACCTCATCGACAGGCTCGAAAAACGGGCGAAGGCCGGCGAAGTCACCCTCCCCGAGATCCTGCTCGCCTTCTACATGCCGTTCTTCCTGATGCGGACGCAGGGGGGGGCCGGGCCGGACGTCATCAAGTTCATGTCCCGCATGATGATCGAGCCGACGCCCGAGTTTCAGAAACTGTTCCGGCTCCATTTCGGACGGCAACTGGTGCGGATCTACCGGCTCGTTCGCAAGCTGCTTCCCGGCAAGTCCGACCAGGACCTCCGGTTCCAGCTCATGCACAGCACCATGGCGACGGTCATGGGTATCGCCACGATCAGCCTCATGGACGACACCCCGCTCGGCGATATCCGCTTCCGCAGCGAGCTCGAGATGATGTTCTCCTATGTGGACTACGTGGCCGGCGGCCTCGCCAACCTCGAATCCAGCGCCCGCAAGATCGACGCCGCCTTCTGGCAGGAGTTCCTCCGCGACCACCGGGCCTCCGCCCTCACGTTCACGGGAAGCTGACGGGCCGGAAGCTTTCCGTCGTTAAGCCCGTCTCCTCGTAGCGGTACTCGCCGAGCGTCTGGAACGCCTCTTCCACCGCCTTCAGCCGGTCCCGGCTGTCCCACGTGAATGTCTTCGGAGACGGCGAGAGCGGCGCGCCCTTCGAGAGCAGGCGGCCCTCGTTATCCCACTGGTAGACGAGCTGGCCGCCCTGTCCTCCTCCGAACGAGCTGTCGGTGAGGCCCTCAAGCTGGTGGCGGCTGTTGTAGCTGTAGGAACGTGTCTTCGCGCCGGTGCCGGTTGTCGTTTCCGTCAGCCGGTCGCCGGTGCTGCCCAGACCGAGCGTCGTGGTGTACGGACTCGCCCCAGCCACCTGCCACTGCGTGAGCCGTGCTGCGCTGTCATAGGTATAGTTCGTCGTCTCCAGCGAGCCCGCCGGGCGGTACTCCTTGAGCCGCGACACCAGATCCATCGCGTCGCCGGACGCGTAACTGTATTCGAACCCCGCGATCCGGCTGCCGCCGAGATCGTGCCCGAGCGACGCGAGCCGCCCGCCGTTATCGTAACCGTAAACCGTCGACGTCCCGTTCGCCCGCGCGATGGCGACCGGCTGCGACGCCTTGTTCCACGTGTAGGTGGCGACACTCGTTTGTGACGTGACACTGCCGTGCTTCACCTCTCGCACCCGGTTCAGCTCGTCGAAGTCATAATGGGTTTTCCGGCCCGCCGTGGTGAGACTCGTCCGGTTGCCGGTCTCGTCGTACACGGCGACCGACAGGTTCCCGTCTCCGTCCGTCTTCGTCACCGGGCGGTCGAGGCTGTCGTAGGTATACGCGACCGTCCGGTCCGGGTCCGGCGTGTTCGCCGCGTGCTCGGTGGACGAGACAAGATTGCCGTTCCGGTCGTAGGCGTAGTCGATAGCCGTGACGTCGTCGCCTGCCGGAAGCTGTGTCAGCGTCCGTCTGGACAGGGCGTCGTAGGCATGCTGCGTGACCTTGCCGTTCGCGTCGGTTTCCTTCGTGACGTTGCCGTCGGCGTCGTATTCGTAGGTGCGGACCGAGCCGCCCGGTAAAGTCTGCTGCCACGGCTTGTTCAGCAGCGTGAATTTCATGCTCGTCGTCGAGTTCGCCGCGTCCGTGAACGAGGCGAGGTTCCCCGCCGCGTCGTACGTGTAGGCGGTATCGGGGAGGTTCCCGGAGCGCGCCGTGAGCACCCGCCCCTCGCTGTCGTAACTCCAGGCTTGAGTCCGGCCGCCTCCGTATGAAGCGGACAGCCGGTTCCCGTCCGCATCCACCGTATACGCCGTCACCGCCCCGGACGGCGCCGTCTCCCTCACCGGCCGGTCCAGCGAGTCGTACGCATACGCCGTCGTCCGGCCCTCCCCGTCCCGCCGGAACGACATGCACCCCGAGAGGTCGTACCCCGTCGTCGAGACGGCGAACTCGTACCCGTCACCCATCTTTGGCGAGCCCAGCCGCCTCACGTTCCAAGGCTTCCCGCTCGCGTTCGAGGCGATCCCGTCGCCGTCGGCGTTCGAGATAGAGCGGTGTTCCCAAGATAAAAGTGAGTGATAAAGCGAGAATTAGAAATACTGCCCAATCGCCATAACGGGCTCCAATACTATCCAGCACGCCATCCAGATCGTCAGCAAACCATTTTTCAAATAGTCGCTGAAGACCCAGGCTAGCCGTCATGACAGAACCGTTAATAATCATCGCGGCTCTTTCTTCCTCTGAGGAACCGTAATTTGTCCTGAGAACCTGTCTGCCGCCTGCTGACCAAGAAACTTAGTTCCTAAGCCCGCTCCCGCTCCCACAACAAAGCACACCGGCGCAGTCGCTGTACAGGCCAGACCGGCACCGACGACAGCAGCCGCCCCTGCCGTGGCGATGGCTGCCCTTTGAAGTATGGCCGCTTTACCCTGCTCTGTCGAAAGGTCCTCACCACGAGCTTTCCGAACGATAATTTCCGAACTGATCTCGATCGGGACAGAAACGGCATTAGACAATGCCCCGGCCGCTTTCTTCACTGTTTCTTCGGTTGCTTCTTCAAGCAGCTTCTTTAGCAGTTCCTTTCCTGCTTCAGTCTGGAGTTTCTTCTTCAGAGAGTCTTTGACGACAGATTCTACAACCGGATCGAACGATGCTTCGAATGCCTCTTCCACCCCACTGACGAAAGCATCCCTGCCCGCTTCTCCAGAAGCTACGTAGTTTCCAAAGCGGTCTATCAGACCGCTCCCGCCCTCAGACGGTGTCTTCTTGGCGTAGCTGCGTTTACCCGGAGGAGCTTCGGGCTCCAGCGACGATCCGAACGATCCGTCCTTGCCCGCTGTGGCGGGTGGAGCGGCATTTCCGGTCGGTTTGGCTGCCTGCTCGGCCTTCTTCGCCTCTTCCTGCGGGTCCGGGGGATTCGGATCGGTGTTGCCGCCGCTTTCCACGGCTTCCATTGCTTCGTTGGACTTCTCGGCACCGTCCTTGTCGTTTCCGCCGGCGCCGCCTCCCGGCTCCTTTTGGGGCCGCTCGCAGTTCGACCCCGCGTGCAGGCACCTGAAATCCTTGACCGTGCCGTCCTCGTTGTAGCCCTCGTTCAGCGGAATCGTTTCGCCCGTGTAGGGTTCCGCCGCCATCCCGCTCGGATCGTAATTGTTCACCGGATCGGCGTTGGCGTAGAGGTATTCGTGCAGGCCGAACGGGTCGGTTGGGCTGTACGACCTTGGGTCTTCGCTGATAAATATCCCCGCGTCCGAGTCGTACCAGCGGGCTTTCATCTGGACGAGGCCGGTGACGGGGTCCATCTCCTGGCCCGTGTAGCCGAGCGGCAGTTCGCTGGAGCCTGGAACCGTACCGAAATTAATTTTTGGCCCCAGTGATTCCGCGGGCTTGCGCGCCGGTCGGGAACATCGGGTTGTGCTATAATGCTGGTGCCGGGATGGGAGCCACCAGCACCCGGCCTCCGGCCACCCTCTTTCAGGGAAAGAGGGCGACGTTCGCACACCATAGAGCGAACCCTGCGGCCGCCAATCCCCCTTCCTCTGGAAGGGGATGCCCCGGAGGGGCAGGGGTTAGTTCAGACAGAAGTGAGGGGGGGGCCACCCCCTCGGCACACCTCGACACGGAAAAACACGGATCGACACAGAACGGGTCTTGAGGCCGCCCGATCCGCCACGAAACGGCCTCGAAACGGAAAGTCCATTAATGCCAATGAATTCAGCAGGTTACCAGTTCGGCCTCACGAACCTCGCTAAACCTCGAAATGACCCCGCCTGAGGCCGCCGAAAAATGGGGGGGGGGGGGGGGGCCCCCCATACGCGCCCAACCCGGGTTGAAAAAAAAAAGGCCCCCGTATACAAAACCTTTCGTGTTTGG
>CAZUMS010000023.1:0-73271 GCA_964621525.1 uncultured bacterium | reverse complement strand
ACCCTCGACCTACGGCTTATGAGACCGTCGCTCTAACCACCTGAGCTACCCAGCCATGCGGGCGGACCGCACGCCGCACCGGAGGAAAACCCGGCAAAGGGTCCCGGAGCGGGAGCCCTCTGATAAAGGTTTTCGGGCGGGTCTGTCAACGGGCTTCGGACGGCGAAACCGGGCCGCCAGAAACCGGCGGTCAGCGGGTCTTTTCGATAAAGGAGGCGACTACGGCGGCGAGGTCCTCGCCCCGGTCCTCCTGCAGGAAATGGCCGCCGCCCCGGATCGTCGTGTGGGGCTGGTTCCTCGCCCCGGGGACCAGAGCCGGAAAGAGCCCCGAGAAGGACGAGAGGATCGGATCCTTGTCGCTGAAAGCGCAGAGGAAGGGCTTTTCCCATTTCACGAGACGCTCCCAGGCGGCGCGGTTGTTCTTCCCGTCGCTCGGTACGAGGCGCGGAAACACCCGGGCCCCGGCCATGTAGTCGCGCGAGGGGTAGGGGGCGTCGTAGGCGGCTTTCACTTCGGGCGGGAGCCGCGTGGCACAGCCCAGTGCGACCACCTGGCCCGCCGTCCAGAACGGATAGAGCTGTGAGAACAGGAACCACGAACCGAAGCCGAAAATCCCCCTCAGCTTGTCGGCTCTCGTGAGGGCCGGCTCCACGCCGTTCTGCGGGAAGTCGGGCAGGGCCGTGTTGGCCGCCACGACCCGGGCGAACCGCTCCCCCTGTTCGGCGACGAGGCGGAGGCCGATCAGTCCGCCCCAGTCCTGGCAGACGAGCGTGATTTCATTCAGGCCAAGCTGCCGGATCAGGTCCCCTACCCAGGCCACATGCCGTACGTGCGTATAGTCGCCCTGCGCCGCCGGCTTGTCCGAGCGGCCGAAGCCGATGAGATCCGGTGCGATGCAGCGACAGCCTTTCGCCGTGAGCAGCGGAATCATCTTCCGGTAGAGATACGACCAGCTCGGCTCGCCGTGCAGGAGCAGCACGACGGGGCCGCCCGAGGGACCCTCGTCCAGATAGTGCATCCGGATCTCCGGCGTGCCGTCCGCCTTCACCATGACGTAGTGAGGCTTGAAGGGATAACCGGGGAGATTCGCGAACCGTTCGTCGGGGGTCCTGAGCAGTTTCATGGGGTAGGTTCCTCGCCGCAGGGGATTATGGCCCAGCCCGGAGGCGGCTCAAAAACGGCTTGTCCGGAACAAAACGGCCTCCGGTTCCGGAGGCCGTTTCTGCCAGAGAGGGACGGGAAACAGGGGCTTACGCCACGCCCCACTTCCTGCCGAGGGCGCGGCCCGCGAACACGGCGGAGCTGCCCAGGATTTCCTCGATGCGGAGCAGTTCGTTGTACTTGGCGATGCGGTCCGAGCGGGAGGCCGAGCCGGTCTTGATCTGGCCGCAGTTGGTGGCGACGGCGAGGTCTGCGATGGTCGAATCCTCGGTCTCGCCCGAGCGGTGGCTCGTGACGGCGGCGTAGCCGCTCCGCTGGGCGAGCCGGACAGCTTCCATCGTCTCCGAGAGGCTGCCGATCTGGTTCACCTTGATCAGGATCGCGTTGGCGATTCCCTTGTCGATGCCTTCCTGCAGGATGGCCGGGTTCGTGACGAACAGGTCGTCGCCCACGAGCTGGACTTTCGCGCCCAGCCTGTCGGTCAGCTTTTTCCAGCCGGCCCAGTCCCCTTCGGCGAGGCCGTCCTCGATCGAGACGACCGGGTATTTCCCGGCCAGTTTCGCGTAGTAGGCGACCATCTCTTCGGAGGAGAGCTTTTCGTCCCCGAGGGCGTATTTCTTCGTCTTCTCGTCGTAGAACTCGCTGGCGGCGCAGTCGAGCGCGAGGGCAATCTCCTTGCCCGGCTTGTAGCCGGCTTTCCTGATTGCCTCCGACAGCAGTTCCAGCGCCGCCTCGTCGCTCTTCAGGTTCGGGGCGAAACCGCCCTCGTCGCCCACGGCGGTGACGAGCTTCTGCGATTTCAGGATACCCTTCAGCGTGTGGAACACCTCGACGCCCATGCGGAAGGCGTCCGAGAACCGGTCCGTGCCGTGAGGCACGAGCATGAACTCCTGGATCGAGAGGTTGTTGTCAGCGTGCGCACCGCCGTTGATGACGTTCATGAGCGGCACGGGCAGGGTGACGGCGTTCGTTCCGCCCAGGTAACGGAACAGCGGAAGGCCGGAGTGGCTCGCGGCCGCGTGGGCAGCCGCCAGCGAGACGGCGAGGATCGAGTTCGCGCCGAGTTTCTTCTTCATCGACGTGCCGTCGGCCTCGATCATCACCGAATCGACGAGGCCCTGATCCAGGGCGTTGAGCCCGGCGAGACGCGGAGCGAGCTCCTCCTCGACGATCCTGACGGCCTTCTGGACACCCTTGCCCAGGTAGCGTTTGCCGCCGTCGCGCAGCTCGAGCGCCTCGCGGGAGCCCGTGGAGGCGCCGCTCGGCACCGCCGCCCGGCCGTGGGCGCCGCTTTCCAGATAAACGTCGCATTCCAGCGTGGGGTTGCCACGGCTGTCCAGGATTTCACGGGCCTTGATGGTGGCGATGGTCGAGCTCATGGGAAAAATCTCCGGCTAGTGAGTTTGCTCGGGGCCCGCGCTACTTAATGGAGCCATGTCTCGGGAATCAAGACCGTTAGCGAAAGCGCTTTATGCTTTCGTCCGTCCGGCGGGTGAGGTTGTGGATAACCTCGGCCGTCCACCGGCGCTCCTCCTCGGCCTGTCGGGGGGCGGCGATTCCGTGGCGCTGTTTCATGTGCTTCTGGAACTGAAGCGGCAGGGACGGGTGAAGTCGCTGAAGGCGGCCCATGTGAATCACGGCTGGCGGGGAGCGGAATCGGATGCCGACGAACGGTTCTGCCGGGACCTCTGCCGCCGACACGGCGTCCAGCTCGCGGTCCGGCGCTCACCGGCAGGGCTCCCCCGGACCGAAGAGGCGGCGCGCTCCGACCGGCACCGGTTCTTCCGGCGCGCTCTCCCCAGAGGCGGCTGGATCGCGCTCGCCCACAACCGCGACGATCAGGCGGAGACGGTTCTCTGGCGGATCTGCCGGGGTGCCGGGCCGGACGGCCTTTCGGGGCTCCGCGAGATCGAAGCACCGTTCGTCCGGCCGCTCCTCGGCGCCGGCCGCGAGGAACTCCGGGCCGCCCTCAAGGCGGCGGATCTCGGGTGGCGGGATGATTCGACCAACAGCCGTGTGGACCGCACCCGAACTTTCGTGCGCCTTCAGCTCATGCCTGAGCTGGAGAAGGTCCATCCCGGCGCCTCGCGGCAGCTCGCCGCGCTCGCCCGGCGAGAGTCTGAAGTGTCCGACTGGTCTCAAGGCCGGGCGGAGGACGAGCTGAAAATCCGCCGGTTACCTGGCGGGGGGCTCTCCGTTTTCCCGTGGGGGCTCGGGCCCCTTGTGGGCCGCGAGTGCATCGCCCGGTGGTGGCGCCGGTCGGGCCTCCCCGAAGCCGGCCTTACGGACAGCCGCCTGCGGGAGATCGAGTCGCTGATCGTGGGGGAGACTTCGGGGCCGGTGCCTGCCCCCGGCGGACGGGAGATATTCATTAAGGACGGGACCCTCCGGCTCCGGGTTGCGGGCCGCCGCAAAACCGGCCAACAGTGACGGCAGTTATGAACCGGAAACTCCAGATTGTGATCGCGGGGCTGCTTGTCGCGGCCGCCGCAGTTTCATCCGCACGGGCGCAGCAGTCCCGCAAGCTCACGGTGGACGAGGTGGCGGCGAAGGTTCAGGCGAACTACCGCAAGACGAAGTCGATCGAGGCGAAATTCGTCCAGGAAACTTACGTGCCGGGCTCCAAAAAACCGCGCACCGCCGAAGGCCGGGTCTATTTCAAGCTGCCCGGCAAGATGAACTGGGACTACCAGAAGCCCCAGCCGCTCAAGTACGTGAGCAACGGGACGGTTTTCTACTATTACAACGCCGAAGAGAACTACATGGCGGTGAAGAAGCTCGAGGAAGCGTTCGACTCGCCGACGCCGGCGAATTTCCTCAAAGGGCTCGGGGAGCTCAAGGAATCGTTCGTGATCCGGGAGCCGGAACTGGGGTTGTTCGACGGCGAGGGCAACTACCGCGTCCAGCTCGAGGCGAAGGACCCCAAACTCGGGAATTTCCAGATGACCCTGATCGTGGACCCGAAATCGTTCCGCCTGCTGGGCCTCCACCAGTCGGATCCGCAGGGCTCGCGCACCACGATCCGGTTCAGCGGGATCGTGGAGAACGGCGAAATTGCCGACACGATCTTCACCCCGGCCCCGCCGGCGGGAACGAAAATCCAGAAGTTCTGACGCACTCCGTCGATCCGGCCCGGAATGACGAAATTTCACGCGCCGTCGCTCTCCCGGAGCCGCCCGGCGCGTGTTATTCTTTCAGCACACTGGAAAGGAGGTGATCCGACTTGGATAGTTATTCATGTTTTCAGTCGATGATCGTAAGTGAGGTGGCTGAGGTTTAGAGGTCCGCCTCTGAAACTCGACCGGCCGGAAGTTCCTGACCGCAGCCATGCCTGATCCGTTTCGGCGGGGGCGGGGCTGAAGACGTGGAGTCCGGCACCCAGGGGTGCAAGCCTCCAAGCCAATCCCCACAGTTCACCGAAAACCGGAACCCCGCGCATTCAGGTCGATTTGGATGTGCGGGGTTCCTTATTTTGACCGCTTCAGGATGCCGCCAAAGACGTATTGACAAGCTCGGCCCCCTCTGAGTAGATAGCGCCTCGCCTCAAAGAGGCGGGCTTAGCTCAGTTGGTAGAGCGCGACCTTGCCAAGGTCGAGGTCACGGGTTCGAGCCCCGTAGCCCGCTCCAGATTCCCCCCCCCAAAAAAAACATTCTCAACCAGCCCTATCCATGTTCGGGGTCTTTCCGGACACGCCAATATTTGGTCCTACCGTTTACCTCCCGCAGCGCGGCTGTGTAATCTTCGCGGACAAGGTTCCATGGAAATTCACGGAAGGGGCGGGGAGCACGTTCTGGTGGCACCACGCCGGATACTCATCGTCGACGACTCGGCGGCTTTCTGCAGCCAGCTGTCCAAGGCGCTTCGGACGCTTCCAGAGGTCGAGACGCATTCCGCGAGCGACGGCATCGAGGCGCTCAAGCTTTTTCAGGACTACCAGTTCGCGCTGATCATCACCGATCTCAACATGCCGGTCATGGGCGGCCTGCGCTTCATCACCAAGGTGCGGTCGATCCGCGGCTACCACGACATCCCGATCCTGGTGATTTCCGGCAGCGCCTCGATGGAGGAGCGCGGCGTGGCGCTCGATATCGGTGCGGGTGGCTATCTGGCGAAACCGGTGAAACTGAGTGCGGTGATCTCGGCGGCCTCGGCGCTTCTGGATGGCCGCCCGGCAGGGCCGCCGGCGGCGTCACGGCCCCCGGAAGCGGCGCCTCCTGCTCCCGGAGCGCCTCCGCGCCGGCGGCGGGTGCTCGTCTGCGACGACGACGTTGTGCTGCTCCGGCTGCTGACCGGATACCTGACGCAGCAGATGGGCATGGAGGTGCGGGTGGCCCGGAACGGCGAGGAAGTGCTCGCGGTCCTGCGAAGCTGGAACCCGGATCTCATCATTCTCGACTACATGATGCCGAAACTGAGCGGCGGGCAGGTGCTGAAGGCAATCCGGGGCGGCGGCGGACCGAAGCCGCCCGGCGCGGATGCGAAGATCGTCGTCTATTCGGCGATCAACGTGAAGAAGGACGTCCTGAACAGCGGAGCGGACGGATTTCTCCAGAAGCCGGCCACCGTCGACCAGATCCGGGACATGGTGCTTCAGTATACGGGAGGCTGACCGGATCAGCTCCGGGGCGGCGCCGAGGGGGGCGCGGGCGGCAGGGCCTCGCCGAGCAGCCTGCCGACGGGGAGCGAGAGACCGCCCTTCGAGTCCACCTGTTCGAGCATGACCGCTTCGATCTCGCCGCTTTTCAGCGCGAGCAGGCGGCGGGCGGCCGCCTCGCCGCTGCCATCGGGGTCCATGGCGCCGGTGATGACCGACTTCTGGACGTGCAGCTCGCCGTGCCGGGTTCCGCCCACCCACACCTTGATGATGCCCGAGCGCCGGCGGATGTCGAAGAAACGGAGCATGTCGGCGACCGTGAGGACGTCGAGCTGGCCGCGGACCACGGTGCTCTTCTGCTTGCGGTTCTCGCCGGACGGTGCGTCCAGCCAGGCCTTCACGCGGGAGCGGATCTCGCTGGCGCTTGCGGGCTTGCGGACGAAGTCGACCGCGCCGAGCTCGAGCGCCATCTTCACGAACATGTCGTCGCCCATGGCGGAGAAGAAGATGACCGGCGCCGTCACGGGCGGCTGGCCTTCGCGGACCTCGCGGATAACCTCGAACCCGTTTTTCCCGGGCATGGAGATGTCGCAGACGATGAGATCGGGTTTTTTCTCGCGGATCGTGCGTCCGGCGGCGAGGGGGTCGTTCACGGAGACGACTTCCGCGTCGAGGCCCTTCAGCGTCATGGCGACGAGCTTGAGGACGTTCTCGTCGTCCTCAACATGAACGATAGTACGGGGCATCCGGCGGGTTCCTCGGCTCTCCTGAAGGGCGAGAATAGGCGACCTGCGGGCACAGGGCCAGCGGATCAGAACAGCCGGATTCCGTTCCGGCCGGCCCAGATCCAGCTGGCGGCGGAGAAGGCGGCGGCGATGATGGCGAGGGCCACGATCCGGCGGCGAAGCTGCCCGCGGGTGGGCGGAGGGCCGAGGACCGTGTCCTCGCTTCCCTGGAGCCCGTACAGGATGCTGCCCAGGTAGAAGAGGCAGAGGGCCGACCCGGCGGCCGGGAGCAGGAAGTCGCTGTAAGCCGCCGTCCAGGCGAGCGGGATCAGCAGGGCCGACAGCACGAGGCCGAGAAAGAACCGGGTGAACCGGAGTGCGTTCCGGGAGCCGAGGAGAATCCCCGCGAACCCTCCGGCGAGCAGGACGAGCGGCAGGGAGTAGGCGGTCAGGATCACCAGTGGCCGGGTGGTGACGAGCGTCTGGCTGAACCAGAGCCCGAATACGCAGACGCCGAAGGCGAGCCCGGCCAGCAGGCCCGTTGCCGGGGGCACATCGGACCGGTTCACCGCGAGTTCGCGGAAATAGCGCATGGGCCTAAAGGTTCATCAGGGCGGCCAGTTCGTCAACCGAGGCGGGGAGCCGGTCCGTGACGCGGTCGGCATGGGGGGCGAGTTTTTCCGCCGGGTAGGAGTTCGTGACTCCGAGGGTCCTCATACCCGCGGCGCGGGCCGAGTTCAGGCCGCCCACGGAGTCCTCGATGGCGATCACGAACCGTTTGTCGAGCTTTCCATCTCCGCCGTTCTCGTTCAGCCAGCCGAAGGCCCGTTCGTAGGGCTCGGGGTGCGGCTTGTGATGGACGCACTCCTTCGCACCGATGACCGTGCCGAAGCAGTCAAGCAACTGGTAGTGTTCGAGGATAGCGGCGATTTCGTTCGCGAGCGCGCCGGAGGCGACGGCAACAGGTAGCTTCGCCGCCTTGAGGCCGCGGATCAGGCCGCCGACGTTCGGAAACAGCCGCACGGCGCCCTCTCCGTGGAGAGCCTCTTCCATGAAGACCGCTTCCTTGCGGAGCACCAGCCGGGCGACCTCGGAATCGCGAATCGCCCTGCCCGTGTCCTCATGGACGGCGCGGAACAGCCCCTCGTCGTCCAGATGCAGGTACCGGGCATAGTAGAGCTCCCGGGTCAGGTCTATTCCCAGTTCCCCGAGCACCCGCTGGAACAGGCGCAGATGCAGGGGTTCCGAATCGGCGATCACGCCGTCGAAGTCGAAAATCACCGCCTGGAGCCGCCGGTCTGTCATGGCGGCGGTGAGGGTGGACGATGGAAACGGGAGAGGGCAAACCGGTCAGGCGATCTTCAGCTTCCGTTCAATCCGGGCCACGCGGTCTTCAAGACCGGGATGGACGAGCGATTCCCGCAGGGCCCGGTTGATGAGCGTCTGGTACCTCTCGCCGGACTTGCGGGCCTGTCCCCGGTAGTGATCGAGAATATCCTGGTCGATCATGATCGTGATCCGTTCCTTGACGTTTTTCGGCAGGAAAGCGCCTGCGGGGACCGACACGTCGCCGTAAGAGAGCCGGTTATTTCTGGTACTCATGCCACGCCTCCAGCAGGGTCTCCTGCCGTTCCTTCAGGAACTTCCGGAACCGGCTCACCGTGGCGCGGTCGAACCCCCGGTTCATCAGGCACCTGAACGTTTCCAGATCGAACTTCGCCTCCGCACCGGGACCGATCACATGCACATGGGGCGGCTGGTGGTCATGCGGGTAGATGACGATCCGCGTGTTCCCGATGTGAAAAATCGCCGGAGCCACCCGCCCATTATATGCATATCTGATATGCATTCTCCAGCAGGGCCCGCAGGAGAACCCGCGTGCGCCCCGGCATCCGGGCCGGGAGGGCAAACGCCCTATTTTTATCCTTGATTCCCCAACCTTAGAGGGCTAAGGACTGTCGCCTTTTGCTGGGACGCCCTGCGTCAATGACGGGGCTTCAGAGGGGATCCACGTGAACATCCACGAGTACCAGGGAAAAGAAATCTTCAGGAAATACGGCATTCCCGTTCCGGACGGAAAGATCGCCAAAACGGCGGCCGACGCCGAAAAGATCGCCCAGGAGCTCAACAGCCCCGTGGTGGTCGTGAAGGCCCAGATCCACGCCGGCGGCCGCGGCAAGGGCGGCGGCGTCAAGGTGGTGAAGAGCCCGGCCGAAGCCCGCGAGGCGGCGTCGAAAATCCTCGGCATGACGCTGGTGACGCACCAGACCGGTCCCGAGGGCAAAAAGGTCCATACGGTGCTCATCGAGAAGGGCGCGAAGATCGTCCGGGAGCTCTACTGCGCCGTGACGCTCGATCGCGAATCGGGCCAGATCACCTACGTCGTCTCCACCGAAGGCGGCATGGACATCGAGGAAGTGGCCCACAGCCGTCCGGAGAAGATCATCAAGGTTCCGGTGGACCCGGCGACCGGCGTCAGCGCGTTCCACGCCCGCAAGCTCGGCTTCGCGCTGGGCCTCTCGGGCGAGACGCTCAAGAAGTTCCAGGACCTCGCGCTGAAGCTCTACCGCTGCTACCTCGAGCAGGACTGCTCGCTGGTCGAGATCAACCCGCTGATCGTCACCGCCGAAGGCGACGTGTTCGCCCTCGATGCCAAGTTCAACCTCGACGACAACGCCTCGTTCCGCCACAAGGACTGGGAGGCGATGCGCGACCTGAACGAGGAAGACCCGCGCGAGACGGAGGCGAAGAAATACGACCTTTCCTACGTCGCGCTGGACGGCAACATCGGCTGCATGGTGAACGGCGCCGGCCTGGCCATGGCGACCATGGATATCATCAAGCTCTACGGCGCCGAGCCGGCGAACTTCCTGGACGTGGGCGGCGGCGCGACCGCCGAGAAGGTGAAGGCCGCCTTCCAGATCATCCTGTCCGACAAGAACGTGAAGGCCGTGCTGGTCAACATCTTCGGCGGCATCATGAAGTGCGACATCATCGCCCAGGGCGTGATCGCGGCCGCGAAGGAGATGGGGCTGAACCTCCCCGTCGTGGTCCGGCTCGAGGGCACGAACGTCGATCTCGGCAAGAAGATGCTCAATGAATCGGGGCTGAACCTCGTTTCCGCCGACGGCCTCGCCGACGCGGCCGAGAAAGTCACCCGCCTCGTGAAGGAGGCCCGCTAATGTCCATTCTCGTCGACAAGAACACCAAGGTCATCACCCAGGGCATCACCGGCTCGACCGGCCAGTTCCACACCAGGGGTTGCCGCGACTACGGCACCAAGATGGTGGCGGGTGTGACGCCGGGCAAGGGCGGCACGGACTTCGAGGGCATTCCGATCTTCGATACGGTCGGGCAGGCCAAGGACAAGACCGGCGCCAACGCCAGCGTGATCTACGTTCCGCCCCCGTTCGCGGCGGACGCGATCCTGGAAGCCGTGGATGCGGAGCTGGACCTCGTCATCTGCATCACCGAGGGCATCCCGGTCGTGGATATGCTCAGGGTGAAGCGTTCGATGCAGGGCAAGAAAACCCGCCTCATCGGCCCCAACTGCCCCGGCGTCATCACGCCGGGCCAGTGCAAGATCGGCATCATGCCGGGCCACATTCACCGGCCGGGCAAGATCGGCATCGTCTCGCGCTCGGGCACGCTGACCTACGAAGCCGTCCACCAGGTGACGAAGATCGGCCTCGGCCAGTCCACCTGCGTCGGCATCGGCGGCGACCCCGTGAAGGGCATGGACCACATCGACGTGCTGGAGCTGTTCGAGGAGGACGACGGCACGGAAGCGATCATCATGATCGGCGAAATCGGCGGCAGCGCCGAGGAAGCCGCCGCCGCATGGGTGAAGGCCAACTGCTCGAAGCCGGTCGTGGGCTTCATCGGCGGCCAGACGGCCCCCAAGGGCAAGCGCATGGGTCATGCCGGCGCGATCATTGCGGGCGGCAAGGGCGATGCGAAGAGCAAGATCGAGGCGTTCCGGGCGGCGGGGATCTACGTCTCCATGTCGCCGGCCGACCTCGGCAAGACGCTCCAGGAAGCCCTCTCGAAGCACTCGAAGAAGATTTCGGTGCGGGTGTCCAAGGCGTTGAAGGACGCCGAGCCGAAGCTGAAGAAGCTGGAGAAGGACGCCGAGGCCCGCGTGAAGAAGGCGGCGCAGAAGGCGAAGAAGGAAGGCAAGAAGCTCTTCAATGACCTCAAGGCCCGGATGAAATCGGGCGTGAAAGCGGCGTCGAAGAAACCGGCCGCCAAAAAGCCGGTGAAGAAGACCGCGAAGAAAAAGAAGTAACAGGAGAAAGATCCCGTAATGGCTATCGAACAGACCCTTTCCATCATCAAGCCGGATGCCGTTCAGAAGAACGCGATCGGCGGAATCATCGCAAAGTTCGAGGAGAAGGGGCTGCGCGTCGTCGCGGCCCAGATGAAGCATCTCTCGAAAGAGGAAGTGGAAGGCTTCTACGCCGTCCACAAGGCGCGGCCGTTCTTCCCCGACCTCATCAAATTCATGACCGAAGGCCCGGTGCTCCTCATGGTGCTGGAAGGTGAGAACGCCATCGCGAAGAACCGCGAGATCATGGGTGCCACGAACCCGGAGAAGGCCGACGCCGGCACGCTCAGGAAGCTCTTCGGCACCAACATCGAGCGGAACGCCGTCCACGGCTCCGACGCCCCGGACACCGCGAAGTTCGAAATCGGCTGGTTCTTCCCCCAGCGGCAGGTCTACGTGGGACGCAAGTAAGCACCCGCGCGTCACGCCTGAAACCGAAACGGCCTCCCCCGAAGGGAGGCCGTTTTTTATTCCAGGGCCGCTCGGTCGGGCTCATCACCCGAACAGCTTCCTCGCCCGCTTCTTCATCTCTTTAACGGGGACGACCTCGACCTGGGTCGCGATCATCCAGCGGTGGCCGAAGGGGTCGGTGATGTTGCAGGCGCGGTTGCCGTAAAACTCCGTGCGGGGTTCCATCTGGGAGGTGGCGCCGGCGGCGAGTGCTTTTTTATAAGTCTTGTCCACGTCCTTGACGTAGAGGTGCATCGTCACCGGAGAGCCGCCGATGGACTTGGGGCTGAGATTTCCCCAGGCGGGCTGTTCGTCGGCCAGCATGAGCTTGATGCCGCCGAACTCGATCTCCGCGTGGCCGATCGCGCCGCCTGGCATGTCGATCTGGTAGAGGAACTTACCACCGAGAATTTTGGTGTACCAGTGGATCGCCTCCTTGGCATCCTTCACGGCCAGATAGGGGTTCAGAACGGCATCGCCTTTGGGAACGAACGGGACTTTCTTCGGCATGGGACTCTCCTTGGAGGCTCGGATAACCGTATATATACCGAACTTAATCCGGCCACAAGCGGCAAATTCGCGGGAGTAGAATTATCTTGACGCCCGACCGAACGGTCGGTAGACTGACTTTTGTCAGGTTTGGAAGGAGCCGTCCGCCCAGTGAGTGCTGCCGCGAAAAGCCCCGAACTGATCCGCCACCCGTCCCAGGACCGTATTCTGGATGTGGCGGAGGCTCTTTTTGCCATCCGGGGATTCTCGGGTGTGGGCCTCGCCGAGGTGGCCGAGAAGGCGGATCTCTCCAAGTCGAGCCTCTTCCATCACTTCAAGTCGAAGACCGAAATCTACGCCTCGGTGCTGGAGCGGCTGTTCAGGCGGCTCTGGGAAACGCTGGAACACGAGGCCGATACCTCGGCCGGTCCCTGGACCCAGCTCGACCGCATCGTGGATGTCTGGACCGGCTTCATGGCGGACAATCCGAACACGGCGAAGCTGCTGCTCCGCTCCATGGTCGAGCGCGACTTCGAGGACGCGGGGCTCTCCCGCGAGGAGCTGCTGAACCGGCACGGCCGTTACCTGAGACTTATCATCCAGAAGGTCGTCACGCTCATGAAGGCGGGCATGGACGCTGGCGTGTTCCGCCAGCAGTCCATCGGCCATTTCGTGCAGACGCTGATCGGCGCGACGATCTTCCACTTCGCCTCGGGCGAGTTCGGCTCCGGGATGATCGGCGGCGACCAGTTCGAACCGCGCCGGGTGGAAGCACGCAAGACGGAACTGAAGAATTTCCTGCGGTCGGGTCTCGGGCCCGCGGCAGGAGACAGCCGGTAATTTTTCCCGGCCGTCGCGCCGCACCCGGATGACCGGCGGCGGCAGCGGCGGACGGCATACCAAGGAGACAGTGCCCATGGAACTTCTGAACAAGGAACACCGCAAGATGTACGGCAAGTTCGCCGGTATCGAGTGGAACGACAAGGAAGAGATCCGGAACATGCGGGACGCGCTCGAATTCGACGCCCCGCTCGATGTCTCCTGGAACTGGGACTACACGGGCCAGGTGGAAGACCTGCGCCGTCTCTATGAGATCAGCAAGGTGCGCCAGTGGAACGCGGAGAAGGATCTGGACTGGTCCACGAAGATCGACCCCAAGGAACACTGGGGCATGGACCCGAACTATTCGATCATCTGCCAGCTGCTCAAGATGCAGGGCCGCCCCGAGAGCGAACAGCGGCAGGCTGCCTGGGAGAACATGGCCTACATCTGCTCGCAGCTCC
The DNA here is from genome assembly GCA_964621525.1 of uncultured bacterium. Classification (GTDB taxonomy): domain Bacteria; phylum JAGRBM01; class JAGRBM01; order JAGRBM01; family JAHCIT01; genus CAZMGV01. Next base: position 60,241 of record CAZUMS010000023.1, on the reverse strand, counting down.
TGCACGGCGAGCAGGCCGCCCTCCAGATCTGCGGCCAGCTCACGAACGCCTGCCCCGACATGGACATGAAGTTCTACGCCGGCGCCCAGACGTTCGATGAAGTCCGCCACATCGAGGCGTTCGCCAAGTTCCTCCAGCGCAAGGTCGGCAAGATCTACCCGGTGGACCCGAACATCAAGTTCCTTCTCGAAGAACTCCTCAAGGCCGACACCTGGCAGAAGAAGACCCTCGGCATGCAGACCCTGTTCGAGGGCATGGCGCTCGGGATCATGGGCATGCTGGAAGGCGGCACGGATGTGCCGTTCCTCCGCGAGATGCTGAAGCGCGTCCGGCTCGACGAGTCCCGGCACGCGGCCTTCGGCATCATCTCGATGCAGAAGACTGTCATCGACTGCAAGGACGACCCGGGCATGCGTGACGATCTGGAAGACTGGGCGTTCGGCATTCTGGAATGCCTGAACGCGGGCCAGTACCACGGCCCGCTCGCCGAGCTCGGGCCTCAGTGGGGCATCAGCGCTTCGGCGCTTGCCCCGGTGCTCTACCAGTCGAAGGAAGCGGTCGAGTCGAAGTCCCTCATGTACACCCACGCCGTGATCCCGCACCTCAAGAAGATCGGTCTCATCACCGAACGGACGGCGGGCAAGTACAAGGAGATCGGGCTCGTGAAGGACATGAATGCGGTCTCCACCGAGTCGAAGGCGACCGAGGGCGCCTACGACTGACTGAACCCGCTTCACCGGAACCGGACACAAAGGGGCGCTCAGGCGCCCCTTTGTCGTTGATAAGAACATCATGCCTTTGCCGATCTGCGCCGATAACCGATAAAGAATCCGGAATGGCTCGAAGGGAGCAGGAATGGCCAGTCATGTCATCGTTACAGGTGCGTCGAAGGGAATCGGGAAGGAAATCTGCCGCGAGCTGGCGGCGCGGAAATACAACCTCATACTTGTGGCGCGTACGAGGAAGCTGCTGGAGGAACTTGCCGGAGACCTGGAACAGAAGCACGGCATCGGTGCCGTGCCGTATGCCGTAGATCTCACGGATCTCGCTGCCATCGACTGCATGGCGAAGGATCTGGATTCGAAAGGTATCCAGGTGACGGGGCTCGTGAACAACGCCGGGTTCGGGACTATCGGCAGGTTCGAGAAGATCGACGCGGAGACGGAAACCCGGATGATCGACCTGAACGTCCGGGCGCTTACGCACCTGTGTCATCTCTATCTTCCGCGTTTCAAGGCCGCCGGTTCCGGATTCCTGCTGAACATCGCCTCCATGGCGGGGCTCATGCCGATGCCGCTCATGTCGACTTACTCGGCGACCAAGGCATTCGTCGTCTCGTTCTCAAAGTCGCTGGCCGTCGAATACGAAAAGTCCGGCGTGCGGATCTGCTGCGTCTGCCCGGGCGTGACCGAAACTGAATTCCTCGATGTCCAGGGGTCGGATGCCTCGACCCTGCCGTCACAGCTCATACAGGCGCCTGCCGATGTCGCCCGTTTTGCCGTGAAGACCCTCGAAAAAGGAGGCAGTTTCGCGGTTTCGGGAGCTTTTAACCAGATCGGTGCGGCGCTTTCGAACATGATTCCCGACCGCACGGTGGCGAAACTCGCCTATCGCTCCCTCAAACCGGCGACCCGAGGCCGGAAATAACCCGTTTCATTCCGTGATCCTGATCACAGGGGAACTGCCGGTTCCCCCTGTGAAGGATGTTTACTTTTTGGTATCGTCGTTATTCAGGGTCTTTAAGGGAATGATGTTCGAGGGCAATATCAAGGGAACCTTCGTGGCGGCCATCGTGCTGCTTTCCGTGCTGGTCGCCGCCGGCGCGGGATGGTCTGTGTATAGTTACCTCGAGCAGGACGCCACCGCCCAGCTCCGCCAGCGCGCCCGCACGGTGGGCCGGATGCTCGCCTTCAACGTCCGCGCAGGCATCGAGTTCGACGACAACGACCAGGTCTGGTCCGCACTCGACGCAACCAAGGACAATCCCGAAATCGCTCTGGTGAAGGTGGTGAACCGCCAGGGGGAAACGATCGCCACCTATGCCGCAGCAGGCGCTTCAGATGGACGCCGCGGCGGAAAGACGGTTTCCGTTTCCTCGACCGGGCAGGGGCTGATTCTGGAAGAACTGCCGGTCGAAGGGCTGGTAACACCCGGCAAGATCGGGACGGTCATTGTCGGCGCCAGCGATCAGGTGATCCGGGATTTCCGCGAGCGAAGCGCCGGCATTTTTGCCGGCGCGACACTGGCGCTCGCGCTCATGTCGAGCGCCATCTCGATCTTCTTCGCGGGACAGTTCATGAAGCGCAAGAGCGCCGAACACACCTTGGGCGGCCTCGCCCGCGCTGTACCCGGCCAGGCGTTCGTGCTCTCCCGGGACGGCCGTTTCGTCACTGTGTTCGGCTCAGACGACCACTCGCTGATCCCGGCCGCCGCGAGCGGCGATCTGGAGAGGAAACACCTTACGGACGTGATGAGCCCGCCCGAAGTGCTACCGGTGCTCGAGGCGATCCGCACGGTCATCGATACCCGTGAACCCGCCCGCTTTGACTTCAAGGTCGTTCGTGACGGCGAAGCCCAGTGGTTCGAGGCCCGGGTGTCTCCGCTCGAAAGCGGCAGCGACGGCGGCGGCCAGGTCATCCTGGTGGCTTACGACATCACCGAACAGCGCAGGCTTGCCGATCAACTCGCGCAGGTGCAGCGGCTCGACGCCATGGGCCAGCTCGTGGGCGGTATCGCGCACGACTTCAACAACATTCTCAACGTCATCGTGAGCCACGGCGAGCTGCTCCGGATCGGCATGGACGGCGGCGACCCACGGATGGTCGACGTGAACGGCATTCTCTCGGCGACCCAGCGGGCCTCGCAGGTGACGCACCGGCTTCTCGCCTTTGCGCGCAAGGAAGTCGTCCAGGTCCAGGACCTCGATATCGGCGAAGTGGTGCACCGCATGCAGCCGCTGCTCGTCCGCGCCGTCGGCGAACGGATCACGCTCAAGTTCCTTGTCGGCGAGAATCTCCGGCCGGTGAAGGCCGCCGTGACCCAGCTCGAGCAGGCGCTGCTTAACCTCGTGGTGAACGCCCGGGATGCGATCCGGGACAGCGGGACCATCGTGATCGAGGTGTTCAACGCCATGCGCCAGCCAGGTGGGGGGCAGCAGCCGGGCGAATCCCGCCCGTGCGTCATGCTCGCTGTCAGCGATACAGGTGCGGGAATCCCGCCCGAAATTCGCGAACGGATTTTTGAGCCGTTCTTTACCACGAAAGGCGTAGGCAAGGGGACGGGGTTAGGACTCTCGTCGGTGCACGGCATCGTCAAGCAGAACGGCGGCCACATCGAGGTCTATTCGGAAATCGGGCAGGGGACGACGTTCAAGCTCTATTTCCCCGCCGAACAGGGCCGTGCCGAGCCGCTGAAGCCGCTGGCGGGCCGCCCTGCGGTGCTGCCGCGGGGTGACGAGACGGTGCTGCTCGTGGAAGACGACCTCCAGCTTCGCAGCGTGAACGCACGGCTCCTCACGACCCTGGGCTACACGGTGATCGAGGCGGACGATGGGGCCGACGGCATGCACCTCGTCGAGCGTTTCGGCGGGCCCATTGATATCGTCGTGACTGACGTCGTGATGCCCAAGATGACCGGCCCCGAGCTCGTTGCCCGGCTGAAGACGCTCCGGCCGCAGGCTCATGTACTCTATATTTCCGGTTATACGGACAACGTCGTGCTCTATCACGGCGTTCGCCACGAAGGCGTGCATTTCCTGCACAAACTGTTCACAGCGGAGATGCTGGCCCTCAAACTCCGGTCGATTCTAGACGAACCGAAGCTGCATCTTGTCAAAAGCTGACGTTCAGGATTTTGCCGGGCGCAGGTAGATGAAGCCGTAGACACCTGCCACCAGCAGCCCGCCGCCGACGATATTGCCAAGAGTCACGGGTACGAGGTTGTGGACGAAGCCCGTCCAGTCCGGGAGCGATCCTGTGCCATAGGCCGCCGGGAGGTCGCTTCGTCCCGACAGGAAGATGCCGAGCGGAATGAAATACATGTTGGCAACCGAATGCTCGAACCCCAGAGCGACAAAAGCGCTGATGGGAAAGAGGATCGAGAGAATCCTGTCCGTCGTGGTCCGGGCGCTGAAGCACAGCCAGACGGCGAGGCAGACGAGGGCGTTACAGAATATTCCGGAGAGGAAGGCCGTCGCTACGGGCAGATTCACCTTTGAAGCGGCGATCTTGATGGCTAGTGCCCCCGATGGGTCGGAGTGAGGATCCCAGAGGCGCGCGTGGCTCATCACATAGGCTGTCGCGAGGGCACCGGCGAGATTTCCCGCATAAACGATCCCCCAGTTCCTGAGCAGGCGTGACAGGGGGACTTTGCCGTCTACCCAGGCCATGACGATGAGCGTATTTCCGGTGAAAAGCTCGGCTCCGGCGACGATGACCAGAATCAGGCCGAGGCAGAAGGTGAGGGCCGAAATTAGCCGGTTCAGTCCGTAGCCGAGATCGAGCCCGGCGAGCGTGTTGGTATAAAAGGCGGCGCCGAGGGCAATGAACGATCCGGCCAGCACGGCGAGCGGGAACAGTTTCCTGAAGGGCGCGCCCGCCTTGGTGATTCCAGCCTGCTCCACCCGTTCGGCGATCTGGGCGGGAGCGTAGGCGTCGAAACTGGCAACCGGGTTATCCATCAGCAGTGCCGTACCTCTCTCAGGTGCGAAGGCCAGGCCGGAGCCCGTTCCCTCAGCATCTGAAGTTCATCCCACCGGTAGGTGGGACCCTGTTTGCAGGCATAGGTCTGGGCCACGTAGCAGTGCCCGCACAGGCCGACACCGCAGTGCATACGCCGTTCGAGCGACAGCCAGATCCGGCCGGCGGGGACGCCCCGCCTGACCATGGCCTCGGCCACCGGGTCCATCATGGCCTCGGGGCCGCAGGTGAGCACTGCGCCGGGCTCGCCGCCGAGAGCCGCCACCGCTTCCTCGACGGCAATGAGCGGCGTGCCGATACGGGTTTTCCCCGGTACGGGTGAATCGAAGGTTTCAAACAGCGGGATTCGGTCCGCCCACGAGGCCCGCTCCCGCGCAAGTACCTGCGAAGCAGGAGTCCGGGCTCCATAGATCACGGCTACGGGCGTTCCGTCCTTGGCGAGGCGGGAAACCGCTCCGGCCAGTGGCGCGAGCCCGCAGCCTCCCGACACGACCAGCACCCGTTGACCGCGGATATCTTCCATTGGCCAGCCGTGCCCGTAAGGCCCCCGGCAGCCGAGAACGGCGCCGGCCTTGAGCCCAAAAAGCTCCCGCGTGAGCAGGCCCACCCGGCGAACGACTGCGCCGAAACGGCCGCCGGAGTCCGGCGTGCTCGTATAGGTGAACGGCGCTTCGCCTTTTCCCGGCAGGGTGAGCATGAAAAATTGTCCCGGTTCCGCCGGAATTGCAGGCCCCTGTTTCACGGGCTCGAAGGTGAAGTGCCGTGCGTCCTCGCCATCGTCGTAGACAGAGACGAGGCGGACTGCATGGGGAGTGAGAAGTCCGTTCATGAGCCCGCCACGATCCTTTTCATGATGGAGTGCACGCCAATCACGCCGAGGCAGGTCTGCTCGCACCGGCCGCATCCCACGCAGCCGTGCCGGCCGAACTCCGGCAAGTAGTCGTCCGAAAATTTGTGGTACCAGTAGCGGAACACCCGCTGACCGGGCGTGGGTTGAGGGTGGTGGCCGCTGGCTTCCTTCTGGAATCCTTCGTAGAGGCACGAGTCCCAGCACCGCTCGCGTTCAAATGCTCCTGAACTGCCCGGACTTTCAACCGGCCGGTCATAGGTTGCGAAGCAGGAGCAGGTGGGGCACAGGTTCGTGCAGCCCGAACAGGCGAAGCACTGGACTCCCAGCCTGTCCCAGAGCTCCGGCGTGACGCGGCCGCCGTTCAGTTTCTTCACGCCTTCGGTAATGTGCGAGGCGTCAGGGAACAGTCGTACAACTTCCGCTTCGGCTTCTGTCCGTTGGCGAATGACTGCTTCTTCGGCGGGTTTCAGGCCGAGGCCGTTCACGGCATCCGCCCCGTGCATCGTATTCGCTATCAGCAGCCAGGTGTTCCGGCCGGATGCGGGCGGGTGAAGGGAAAGATCTGCAGTGCCTTCCCGGACAAACGGCCCCGCATCGACCGTGGGACAGAAGCCCCGCTCGCAGGGCGAAAGACAGTCGATGCCGACGAGCAGGGTATGGCGGCGGCGTTCCTGGTAATAGGGATCTTCCCGGAAAAAGTGGTCCTGGTAAGCGATGGCGACGAGATCGCAGGCCTTCACCCCGAAGAGTGCGGCGGGCCGGACTTCCGGAATCGTTTCCCGGAATTCGGTGCCATCGAAGGCGAAGAGCTTTTCCCGCTCGGCGAAAAAGAACTGTTTGGGAGAATACTGAGCAAGCGGGAGTCCGGAGTCGAACGGGGCGTCACCGGCTTCCAGCCAGTGAACCGCACCGGTGCCGTCCCGGCGGGGTTCAAAAACCCGGCGGCGAGCCTTCAGGTGGTCCCGGATGTGCTGCGGGGAATCGAGATACCAGGCCTTCATGGCAGCACCCCGGTGAAGTCCCTTGGTGCGGTACCGGGCGGGAGCGGCTCGATCTTTACGGCGCAAACCTTCAGCTCTGGCATTTTCGTCACCGGGTCCTGCGCATTGTTTGTCACCTGGTTCGAGGGTGCTTCCTTGAAGTGGTACGGCATGGCGACGGTCCCGGCGGGAACGTCGCCGGTAAGGATCGCCCGGGTTTCGACCCAGCCGCGCCGGGAGCTGACCCGGACCGGAGAGTGGTCCTTGAGTTTAAGGCGTGCGGCATCCGACGGATTGATGAACAGGAGTCCGTCCGGGGTTTCCCGTTCGAGCAGCGGCGATTTCCGGGTCATGGAACCGCAACCATAGTGGAAGTGCAGGCGGTTCGTCGTGAAGAAGTAGGGGTACTCGTCGTCCGGCACCTCGGCAGGTCCTTGGTGATCGACAGGTAGCGGCCGGGCCTTGCCGGAGGCGGTTGGAAAGGACTTCTGATGCAGGAGACCGAGCCCGTCCGGGTTCGCTTCGTTGCAGGGCCACTGGAGTCCGTCCCGCGCCGACAATTTGGCGAAGGTCATGGCCGAGTGAATTGGCGAGAGAGAGGCCATTTCGGCGAACACTTCTTCCGCCGATGTCCAGTTCATCCCCTCGTAGCCGAGCCGCCGCGCCAGGTCGCCGAGGATCATCCAGTCCGGACGGCACTCGCCGGGGGGCGGCACCGCCTGACGGACCCTCTGCACCCGGCGCTCGCAGCTGGTGAAAGTGCCGTCCTTCTCGGCAAACGAAGCGGCAGGGAGTACGACGTCCGCTTCCTTCGCCGTTTCCGTGAGTGTCAGCTCGAAGACCACCAGAAGATCCAGGGCCCGGAGTGCCCTTCGAACATGGTTCTGATCCGGATCGGTCACAACTGGATCCTCGCCCATGATGATCATGCACTTGAAATGGCCATCCAGCGCGGCGCCAGTCATGCCGAGCGAGGTCATGCCGGCGGCTTTCGGGATCGGGACTTCCCAGGCTGCCGAGAATTTATCCTGCGTCCTGGGGTCGAGCGCATCCTGATAACCGGGATAGACGTTCGGGAGCGCGCCCATGTCGCACGCGCCCTGCACATTATTCTGTCCACGGAGGGGGTTTACGCCTGCTCCCCGGCGGCCGATCTGGCCGGTGGCGAGCACGAGGTCCGAGATGGCGATGACGTTGTTCGTGCCGGTCGTGTGCTGGGTAATCCCCATACCGTAGCAGAGGAACGCCGCCTGTGCGTGGGAAATGAGCCGGGCTGCTTCGACGATCTTCGCTTCGGGAACGCCGGTGATCCGGGCGGTTTTCTCCAGCGGATATTCGTAAGCCTTCTTCCGGAGAGCATCCGGGTTCTCGCACCGGGCGTCCAAGAATTCCCTGTTTTCCCAGCCGTTCGAGAAAATGACGTTCAGGAGTCCGTTCACCAGCGCAATATTCGTCCCGAGCCGTACGGGCAGGTGAAGATCGGCAAGGTGTGCAAGCCTGGTCGTCCGCGGATCGACGACGAGGAGCTTTGCTCCGGCAACCTTGCGGCGGATCAGGTGACTGCCGATGATGCTGTGATTCTCGGTAGTATCGCTTCCCCAGACGACCAGGAGGTCCGCGTCGGCAATTTCGCCGATGGAGTTCGTCATGGCCCCGGAGCCGAGCGTCTGGCGGAGCCCCGCCACCGACGGGCTGTGGCAGATCCGGGCGCAGTGATCGATGTTGTTCGTATGGAGGACGGCGCGGGCGAATTTCTGGGCCGCGTAGTTATCCTCGTTGGTGGCCCGGGCGCAGCTCACGACGCCCACCGAGCCGGGGCCGCTGATCTGGACCGCCTCCCGGAAACTCCCGGCGATGTAGTCCAGGGCTTCATTCCAGGAGGCGCGGCGGAATTTTCCGTGATCCTTAATCAGCGGATGGAGAATCCGGTCGCCGGTATCGACGCCGAAGGCGGCACTCCAGCCCTTTGTACACAGCTCGCCACGGCTCACGGGGTGGGCTGCCACCGGCTCCACCCCGACGACCCTGCCGTCCGCCACACGGAGCCCCATGCCGCAGCCCACCCCGCAATAGGGGCAGACGGTCCGGACGACCCGCTCGATGACCTCTGTTCCTGACACCGGATGAACGCTCCAGCATCAAGGCTATCCCGTCGCTCTCAGGGGTCCATGATCGGGATCATAGCCGCCTCGTTACGATGTGATGACAGGAGCGGGCCCTGTTCACCCGAGCGTCTGGAGGAAATCTTTCACGGCACCGCGCCAGCGGTGGGTGTAACCGGCAGGGCTGCCGCCGCCGAAAGCCTGCATGGAGAGGTCCTTCACCGTCTGGTTCACGAATTCGGAGACGGCAGGCGGGACCTTCGACAGGTAGGTGTCCATGGAAACGCCGCGCACGAAGGCGTCCAGGGCCTCTTTCACGGTGGCGAGATCCGCGTCGGCGAGATCGATCGAACGGTTCTGGAAGGTGAGGGTCGGCATGCTTCTGTTACTCCCCGCAGGCGTCTCAAACCGCTATCGTAGCGGGCATGAAAGCTCAAGAGATCATCAGGATGCTGGACCTGGAGCCGCTCGAATTCGAGGGCGGATATTTCCGGGAGACCTTCCGGGCGGGAAGGGTGGTGGCCGGTCGCAACGTCTCTACCGCCATCTACTATCTGCTGACGCCGGAGACCTGCTCCCGCTTGCGCCGGCTGGTTTACGATGAGGTGTTCCACTTCTACCTCGGCGATCCGGTAGAACAGATCCGGCTCCGCCCGGATGGGGCCGGAGAGGTTGTCATTCTCGGCACGGGCCTGGCTGCGGGAGAGCGGCCCCAGTCGGTGGTTCCCGGCGGGGTCTGGCAGGGGGCGAGGCTGAAGCCGGACGGACCGCAGGGTTTCGCCCTGCTCGGCGCCACCATGGCGCCGGGTTTCGACCTGCGGGATTTCGAGATTGGTGATGCCGGGGAACTGGCTGGCCGGTACCCGGACTGGAACGAGTGGATTCGGCGGCTCGCCGGATGAACCGGTAAGGGTTTCCGCGGGGCGTTTCCCCCGCTATATATCCATCCAGCATGTCACCACGGGGCGGATACCAGCGCGTTCAGTACCGGTTCGGAGGCCCTCCGGGCTGGAACTCCATTCCGGGCGTCACGAAGATCCTGCTCGTGGCGATTGCCGCCGTTTATCTGGCGACTCTCGCGTTCCGGCCCATCGCCGGGCTTCTGCTGCTGGACCCCGGCCTCGTGGTTCGGCATTTCCAGGTCTGGCGGCTCGTGACCTATCCGGTCGTCCACACGAGCATCATTTCGGTCCTGCTGTATGGCTACATGCTGTGGGCTTTTGGAACCCAGCAGGAGCGCATCGACGGCTCCCAAAAGTACGCCCGGTTTCTTCTGCTGTCGGCGCTATCCGCCGGAGGGCTCGGTTCTCTGGCAGCGGTGACGCTCGGCGGTTCGATCTATGCGGGCGCGGGCGGGCTGATTACGAACCTCCTGATCCTGTGGGGATTCCGGGAGCCCGAGCAGGAAGTGCTGGCATTCTTTGTCGTGCCTCTCAAGGTGAAATGGCTCGTCGCCATCGTAGTGGTCATCGTTGTATTCTCGGAAATCGAGCAGGGGTTCTCGCTGGCCGGGGTGCTGTACGTACTGGGCGGCGCACCGGTCGCCTGGTACTGGTCCCGGGGACGGGGGCGGCTGCCGGGGCTCGGGCTCCGTGAGCGGTACTACCGGTGGAAGCTGAACCGGCTCAGGAAGAAACAGGGCCTCAGGGCCGTGCGCGATGACGAGGGCTCGCCGCCGGGCGGATGGGTGAATTGAGGCTTTCCGTCTCTTGAAACCGGCCTCCCGCAGCACATAGACTTTACCCAAACACGCCGACCCGAATTCCGCCGCCGGCCTGCCCATGCGACAGTGGCAGCCTGCGGCGCGCGTGTCACCGGACCGAAGCGAGGAACTCTGGTTGAAGAGCTGCTGGAACTGCGGAGATTCGATTCCGGACAACGCGCCCGTCTGCGAAACCTGCGGCGCGGAACAGGCGACTGCGCCGGGAGCCCCCGGCGGGGCGGCGATCAAGTCCGGAGACGTGATCGGCGGCCGGTACGAGATCCGGGCGGATATCGGCGAAGGGGCCGTGGGACGGGTCTACCGGGCGCAGGACCGTGAAGTCGATGTGACGGTCGCTCTCCGGGTCATTCACCCCGAACTGGTGACTGACGACGCATCACGCAAGCAGTTCAAGGCTGGCGTGCGCAAGAGCCGTGAGGTGCTGCACCCCGGCTGCGTGAAGATCTACGAAGCCGACATCGACGGCAACACGGCCTACCTCACGATGGAGTTCATCGGCGGGCTCTCGCTCCGGCGTCTTCTTTCCGTGCGGACCACCGAGCGACGCCCGTTCAAGCTCGCCGAGATCGAGCCGATGCTTTCCCAGATTGTTGCCGCGCTTTCCTTCGGCCACTCGAAGGGTGTGCAGCACCTTTCCCTCTCCCCGGGCAACGTCCTGATCCAGCCGGAAGGTCTCAAGCTGACCGATTTCGGCCTCGCCGTTCTGGTTCCGGGTCCCAAGCGCCGGGCGGCGGCGGACCGGTACAAGAGCACGCCTTATGTATCGCCCCAGTTCCTGAACGGTGACGACCCGTCCCCTGCCGACGATATTTTCAGTCTGGGGGCCGTGCTGTTCGAGATGCTCACGCTCCAGACGCCGGCACCGGGAATCAGCCCCTCAGACGTGGTCGAGGGACTTCCGGAAGAGGCCGATGACCTGATTGCCGATTGCCTTGCCGAGCATTCTGCCAAGCGACCCAAGACGCCGGCAGAAGTGCTCTCGCGGCTCCAGAAGGCGATCGAGAACGAGGCTGCGGAAGAGAGGGCGAAGAAAGAGGCTGCCGCGAAGCCGCCCCCACCTCCACCGCCGCCTCCGCCTCCGCCCAAACCGGCACCGGTGGAAGCAGCGCCTCCTCCTCCGCCCCCTCCTCCTCCTCCCCCGGCTCCCACGCCGGTAAAGGAAGAGTTGCCGCCCCCACCTCCACCCCCCAAGGCCGAACCGGTACCTGAACCGGCTCAAAAGCCCGCGCCGCCGAAACCCGCACCGGTTCCTCCGGCGGCCGCTCCGGCACCGGCGGTAGAACCGATTCCGGAGCCCTGGTCGCCCCCTCCGGCCAAGAAAGGTCCGCCGGTCGGGATCATCGTCGCCATTGTTGTCGTGATCGCAGCGGCCGGACTGTTTTTCGCTTTTAGCGGCGGTGAAGAGGCCGCATCGTCCAAGCCGGTCGCAATGGCTCCGAAGCCGGAGACGTCTGACGAGGTACCGAAACCGCCGGCAGAGCAACCGGAGCCAGAAAAGCCGGCTGCCGCCGAAGTAACCAAGGCCGCAACGGCGGCGCCCGTCTCCATCACGGAGCCGGAGCCCAAGGCGGAAGCAAAACCGGTGGAACACAAGGCTGCTCCGGTTGTGGAAACGCCCAAGGCGGAAGCGAAGCCCGCTGAAAAACCCGTTGAGGAAAAGAAGCCCGAGCCCAAGGCCGAAAAGCCGAAGGCCGTCGCTGCTTCGTCGCCGCCGCCCTCGTCCGGAAACTGTCCGTCAGGAATGGCCTTTGTGCCCGGCGGGAGCTTCAAAATGGGTTCTTCGCCGGACGACAGTGCCCGTGATTTTGCGGAAAAAGTCCTGACGCCCACGGGGGTTCCCGACTTCTGCATCGACCGTTACGAATCTCCCAACACCGAAGGGTCGCCTCCCCGCGGCAACGTGAGCTGGAATGAGGCAAAGACCATGTGCGAGGGGCAGGGCAAGCGCCTCTGCTCCGAGGCCGAATGGGAAAAGGCGTGCAAGGGACCCAAGGAGAGCCGTTATCCGTACGGCGACCTGTTCAACGCCAAGACGTGCAACACACGCGACCAGTCGGGCCAGGACCGTTCGCTGGCGCCGTCGGGAAAATATACCCAGTGCACGAACTCCTTCGGCGTGTTCGACATGTCCGGAAACCTCCGGGAGTGGACCTCCACCAACTGGTCCGAAGGCAGCGCCGACAAGGTGGTCCGGGGCGGTTCTCATTCCCGTCCCGACTGGGCAACCCGTTGCGCGTTCCGGGAGAACTTCCAGTCCGGAACAAAAGACTCGCAGATCGGCTTCCGTTGTTGTAAGTAGTTCCCATGAGAACCGGTATCCGGATCCGTGCCGCGCTGCTGCTGGCTGCCGTGCTGGCTGCCGCTCCCGTACGCGCCGACGATTCGATCAGGGTGCTGTTCTCTGACCCCGATTCGCAGATGCTGGCGGTCCTCGAGGGGCTCAAGACCTCGATGGAGCAGATCCGGCCGGTGGAAACGATCGAGCTGCCCTCCGATCGCGAGACCCTCAAGAAACAGCTTCAGGATCTGAACAAGTCGAAGCCCCAGCTGGCCATCGCGGTGGGAACCCGTGCCGCGCTCGTGGCCCGCGAACTGCTTTCCGACACTCCGGTCCTGTTCACCTATGCCGTCGACAACCAGACGACCCAGCTTCGGGGGCCCAAGATGCGTGGGATCAACTACACGATCCGGGCGCAGGACCAGCTTCAGCTCCTGAAGCGCATGTACCCCAGCCTGCGCCGCATCGGCGTTGTGTATAACCCGGCGAACTCGGGATTCGAGGTGAACTGGATGGAAGAGGCGGCCCAGCCGGCGGGGGTGTCGCTGCTCAAGTTCAGGGTCGATATCGATCAGGACATCGAACGGGCGCTCATGAGCCTTGCCGGAAAGATCGACGTCCTGTGGATCCCCGAGGACCCGATGCTGCTCCGTGTGGATAACCTGCGCGAACTCCTCCGGTTCTCGCTCCGGGAGAACACGCCGCTCTATACTTTCAATCCCGTCCATGTGAACGCGGGGGCGGCCATCTCGCTCTCGCCGTCGGGCCGCGCGGCCGGCGCCCAGCTCGCCGTCATGGCAAGCAAGGTTCTGCTCGGTACACCCGTGGGCGACCTGCCGATGGAGTGGCCCAAGACCTACGAGATCGGCGTCAATCTGGCCGTGCTGAAGAAGGTCGGCCGTCTGGAAGACATGGCCGTAAACGCCCTCGTCATCGCCGCCGAGGACAAGCACGACGTCAAGGTCGTGCGCTGAGCGTTCCTTACACGTTGAAGCGGAAGTGCATGACGTCGCCGTCCTGTACGACGTATTCCTTGCCTTCGGTGGAGAGCTTTCCGGCTTCGCGCGCCCCGTGCTCGGAGCCCGATGCGACGAAGTCCGGGTAGTGGATCACTTCCGCCTTGATGAAGCCCCGCTCAAAATCCGTGTGAATCTTTCCGGCAGCGCCAGGAGCTTTTGTCCCCACGGCGATGGGCCAGGACCGGACTTCCTTTTCGCCGACGGTGAAGAACGTGATCAGGTCCAGAAGCTGGTAGGCAGCCCGGATCAGCCGGTTCAGGCCCGGTTCGGAAAGGCCCAGGTCCTCGAGGAACGCCTTCTTGTCGTCGCCCGAGAGCTCTGCGATTTCTGACTCGATCTTGCAGCAGATTTTCACGACACCGGCCTTCCGCTTCGCCGCAATGCCCCTCAGCTGCTCGACATGGGCATTGTCGGCCTTCAGGCCCGCTTCGTCCACGTTCGCGACGAACAGCACCGGCTTGGCGGTGATGAAGTGGCACTGGCGGAATTCGCTTTCCTGATCCGCCGGTACATCGATCGTCGAGGCCGGCAGGCCCTTCTCGAGCGTATCCTTCACGAGCTTGAAGAAATCTGCCTCCGCCTTCAGCTTCACGTCGCCTGATTTCGCCTTGCTGGCGGCGCGTTCGTGGCGCTTCACGGCGGTCTCAAGGTCGGCGAGGACGAGTTCGATCTCGATGACTTCCACGTCCCGCGCCGGGTTCACGCTCCCGTCCACATGGATCACGTTGGAATCCTCGAAGCACCGGACGACATGGACGACGGCGTCCACCTCGCGGATGTGTCCGAGAAACTGGTTGCCGAGGCCCTCGCCCTTGGAGGCACCCTTGACGAGCCCGGCGATATCCACGAATTCCACCGTGGCATTCACCGTACGTTGAGGGTTCGCGAGTTCTACGAGCTTGATTATGCGGGGATCCGGCACCTCAACGATGCCGTGGTTCGGCTCGATGGTGCAGAACGGGTAGTTCTCGGCGGAAATTCCGGCCGCCGTCAGGGCGTTGAAGAGTGTGGATTTTCCGACGTTGGGGAGTCCGACGATACCGACCTGGAGAGCCATATCTGTTTACTATTCCTTGTCCTGCGATTCCGCAGGGGCCGTTTCCGGCTCCTTGCGATTGAACCGCTCCTGTGTTTTGGCAAGCCCGTTTTCGATCAGGAAGGGCACGGCCTCGGCCGCAAGATCCACCAGCGCCTCGACCCTGCCCCGTTCGTCCGCGGCGAAGGGCTGGAGCACCCAGTCAACCACCTGAAGGGCGGGATTCATCGGGCGCCCGACACCCATCCTCAGCCTGTAAAAGGCATCGAAGCCGGTGTCGGCGATGATACTCTTCAGGCCGTTGTGGCCGGCGACCCCGCCGCCCTGCTTGATCCGGAGCCTGCCCAGGGGCAGGTCGATCTCGTCGTGAAGTACGATGACGTCCTCCGCCTTCAGCTTGAAGAAGCGGCAGAACCCGCTGACGCTGCGGCCCGAGAGGTTCATGAACGTCTGGGGCTGGATCAGCCAGACCGGTTCGGCGCCGATCTTCGCTTCCGAGGCCTGCGCGTCGAACTTCAGGACCGAACGTGAAGCGCCCAGCCTTTCGGCCAGGCGCTCCACGGCCATGAATCCGACGTTATGCCGCGTCTCGCGGTATTTCGGACCGGGGTTTCCGAGCCCGACGATCAGCTTCATGGAACCGCCCGAAGCTTACTTCTTCTTGGCGTCGCCGCCCTTGGCCGGGGCCGCAGCGGCCGGAGCCGCCTTGCCGTCGCCAGCCTTGGCCGGGGCCGCCGCACCGGCGGCCGCAGGAGCCGCCTTGCCGTCGGCCGCGGGAGCCGCTGCGCCGGGGGCCGCAGCAGCCGCGCCTTCGGCGGGCACTGCCTCGACGACCTTCTCTTCCTGCTCAGGTGCCACGACGGCCGCGATCGTGCGGTTCGTGTGGTAGGCCGAACGGGAACCATCGGGGAACTTCACGTCTGAGGTATGAAGGCTCTTGCCCACCTGCAGGTTGGTGACGTCCACCTCGAAGAAGGCCGGAATCTTGTCGGGTTTGCACCAGAGCGCGATCTTGTGCATGAGCAGCGTGAGCACGCCACCGGCGGCAACGCCGGCGCATTTGCCCGTCGTGTGGACGGCGACTTCCACCCGGACCTCGCGGTCCAGGGCGACTTCGAGGAAGTCGATGTGGATCAGCTCCTGGCTGACCGGGTCGCGCTGGTAGTCCTTGAGCAGCACGTACTTGCCGTCCACGGAGGAACCGCCCTTCTCCGTCTTGAGCTGGAGCAGGGTGTTTTCCTTGCGGTCGGTCTTGAGTGCGGCGAGCAGCGCCTTGGCGTTGGTCGCGATCTTCACGGGCTGGGCGCCGGGACCGTAAAAAATCCCCGGAAGGGACCCTTCGCGGCGGGCGCGGGCGGCGCGGGTAGAACCTGCGCCTTCACGGACGGTGACGGTAACGGACTGTGCTTGTGCGGACATGGTGCCTTTCTCCATTTTCAGCCTGTTACGGTGATCCCACAACGGACCCCGGTCCCGGCCGGATAAAAAACCTTCTCAGACGAAGAGCTGGCTCAGCGACTCTCCGTAATAAATCCTCTTGATTGCCTCGCCGAGCAGTTCGGCGACGCTGAGCTGCTTGATCTTTGACGCGGTCTGTCCCTGCGGCGGGAGCGGAATCGTGTCGGTGACGAGCACCTGCGTGAGCACGCTCTTCTCGATCCGCTCGATGGCGGGCGGCGAGAAGATGCCGTGGGTCGCCGCGGCGTAGACCGATTTCGCGCCCTTCTCGATCAGCACCTGCGCGGCCGCAGTGAGCGTGCCTGCGGTGTCGATCATGTCATCGATAATGACTGCATCCTTGCCCTGCACGTCGCCGATCACGTTCACGACCTCGGCCACGTTCGGGGCGGGGCGACGCTTGTCGATGATGGCGAGCTGGGCATCCAGCCGCTTGGCGATGGCGCGGGCGCGCTCGGTGCCGCCCGCGTCCGGCGATACGATGATGATGTCCGAAAGCTTGAGATTCGTGATCTCCCTGAGGAGCACCGGCGTCGCAAAGACGTTGTCCACGGGAATGTTGAAGAATCCCTGGATCTGTCCGGCATGCAGGTCCATGGCGAGCACCCGGTCGGCGCCAGCGGTCTGAAGCACGTCGGCGACCAGCTTGGCACTGATCGGCGTGCGGGGAGAAACCTTCCGGTCCTGCCGGGCGTAGCCGTAATACGGAATCACGGCGGTGATCGAGTTCGCCGAAGCGCGGCGCACGGCGTCGATGATGATGAGCAGTTCCATGACCGCATCGTTCACGGGGGAGCAGGTGGGCTGCACGATGAAGACGTCCATGTTGCGGACGTTTTCGTCGATCTGGGCGAACACCTCGCCGTCGGCGAAACGCTTCACCGACGCCCGTCCCAGCGGAATCCCGAGATAGTTCGAGATCGCCTTCGCGAGGGGGAGGTTCGC
Organism: uncultured bacterium; assembly: GCA_964621525.1. Taxonomy (GTDB): domain Bacteria; phylum JAGRBM01; class JAGRBM01; order JAGRBM01; family JAHCIT01; genus CAZMGV01. The sequence continues at coordinate 43,153 of CAZUMS010000023.1, read as the reverse complement.
GTTGCCCGAAAAAAGCTTGATCTTGCCGACCTGCACGCTGCTCTACGTCCTGTCCTGACTGCCTGTGAACTGGATCCGGGTGAGGGAATCGAACCCCCATTCACAGGATCAAAACCTGCTGTCCTACCATTAGACGAACCCGGAGCGGACCCTGTCCCTTGAGGCCGGAGCCTTTTCCGGGCTGGCTGCCCTTTGAACGGCTCCGGGCGCCAAAACCACCTGTCCGAAACACCCCCAGGGGTCTTTCGGGAACCCCGGTGTTTAGTGGGAGGCCGGGGGGGCGTCAAGGCGGCCGAAAAGGGGTTTGACGAGCCCAGGGGCTTTCTCTATATGAGGGGTCCGGCGGGCCGCTCGGCCCGTCCCGCGACCGGTCCCTTGGGCGATTAACTCAGCGGTAGAGTGCTACTTTCACACGGTAGAAGTCACAGGTTCGAATCCTGTATCGCCCACCAGTTTTCCTCATCACCTGACAGTCTATCCCTTTCCGCCCCCGGTTCGCTAACCTTGCGGAACCGATGCGTTTTCGTCTTGCTGCCATCCTGACAGTTTTCGCCTTTTCGGCGTGTACCCATTCGGTTTCGGCTCCGGCCGGGATCGACCGGATGATCGACGAGCAGCTCCGGGAAGACCGCATCGCACGCAATCCGGTTATCGTCATCCCCGGCCTCGGGAGCTCGCGGCTGGTGGACTATGACTCGGGCGACGTTGTGTGGGGCACTTACCGGGGAGATTACGCGGACCCCGACACACAGGAAGGCGCCTACCTTTTTTCGCTTCCCATGCGGGAGGGGGTGCCGCTTTCCAAGCTCCGGGACAGTGTGGTGCCGCTCGGCATCCTGGACCGGGTCCGGGTGCGCCTGTTCGGCATCCCCTTAGACACGGGGGTTTACCGGGATTTCACCCGTGCGCTCGGCATGTCCCGTGACGAAGACCTCGGCCGCACGCTGGCGAAGCGCAAGGATCAGCCGCTTGTCGTGTTCCAGTTCTCTTACGACTGGAGGCGCGACATTTCGGAGAACGCCCGCCTGCTCCAGGATTTCATGGACGAAAAGCGCGAGGCGCTCGCTTACGATTACGAGCGCCGCGGCATCAGCGCGAAAGATATCCATTTCGATATCATCGCCCACTCCATGGGCGGCCTCCTGACCCGGTACTACCTCCGGTTCGGAGCCGAGCCGTTACCGGAGGACGGTTCCGTGCCGGTACCCACCGGTGCGGGAATGGAGTACGTCGACTCGGTGGTTCTGGTCGGCCCGCCGAACGCGGGGAGTCTCGACTCGTTTCTGGTTCTCACGGACGGATACGGCATCGCTTCGATTCTTCCTGCCTACAAACCCGGCGTGATCGGCACACTGCCATCGGGGTATCAGCTGATGCCGAGGGTCCGGCATCGTCCGGTGACGCTCCCGGACGGCACCCCGGTCGACCTTTACGATCCGGCCGTCTGGGACCGGTACGGCTGGGGCATTCTGGGCGAGGATCAGGATCCATATCTCCAGTGGCTCCTGCCCGGGATAACGGAGCGGGCGGACCGGCGGCGGATCGCGCTCGATCATCTGTCGAAATGCCTGGCGCGGGCAAAGCAGTTCCAGGCGGCAATCGACATTCCGTTCCGGATCCCGGAGTCGCTGAAGGAAAAACAGGACCGGACGGGTTTCCGCGCGGTTCTTTATGCGGGCAATGGGCTGCCAACGGCTGCCCGGGCGGTCGTAGATCCGGCGACGGGCCGGGTCACTGTCACGGAACGGGGTCCCGGCGATGGCCGGGTACTCCGGAGCAGTGCGCTGATGGACGAACGGGTGGGGCGCGAGGGCTTTGCCGGAGGTCCTGACGAAGTGCCGGAATCCCCGATCGAATGGACGAAGACGATCGACCTTATATCCGAACACATGGACATGACTGCCGACCCCGCCTTCGTGAACACCGTTTTCGGTCATCTGACCGAGCTGAAGGTGCGCCGCCGGCAGGCGCCGAAACCGTAAGGGGAATTTCTGCGGCGAGGAGTGATGATGATGTCTGACCGGAAACTGACGGAACCGGTGATACTGTTCTGGCTGACCATCGTCATGCTGGCAGTCTCCGGAATCAGGCCCTACGAGCAGCTTACCTGGTTCCTTGAAACGTTTCCCGTGATGATCGGCCTGATGCTGGTGTTCGTCACCCGCAAATCGTTCCCGCTGACGCCGATGCTTTACCGGCTCGTTTTCCTGCACTCGCTGGGACTCATGCTCGGCGGGCACTACACCTACGCCCGTGTGCCGCTCGGCGAATGGGCGAAAGAAGCATTCGACCTGTCCCGCAACCACTACGACCGGCTCGGCCATTTCGCCCAGGGGTTCATCCCGGCAATCCTTACCCGTGAGCTTCTGCTCCGGCAGACGCCGCTCCGGCCGGGACGGTGGATGTTTTTTCTGATCGTCTCCGTCTGTCTGGCATTCAGCGCCTTTTACGAGCTCGTCGAGTGGTGGGCGGCCGTGATTCTGGGGAAGGGTGCGATGGAATTCCTGGGCACGCAGGGGGACCAGTGGGATACCCAGTGGGACATGTTCCTGGCTCTGGCGGGAGCGGTGGTGTCGCTGCTCACCATATCCCGGCTGCACGACCGGCAGCTTTCCGGTCTTGCGGCACCGGTGCCTGCAAGCCGTTCCTGACGGCTATTCCCACAGCATCACGAGTTCCGGGAGGTGCCGCATCAGCTTCTGGATCCGGGCGTCCAGTTCCTGGCGGATTTCGAAGACTGCCGGCTTGAGAAGGGCGCGCTCGCTGGTGTTGCGGGCCCGCTGGAACCGGGCGATCTTCGTCAGGAGTTCGGAAACGTCCTGTACATCGCCCATAAGCGCCTGGAAATTCCGCATCTCTTCGATTCGCTCCGGTGTCACATAAGGGGCGACGGGCGCCAGAAACTCCGCCATGTAACGGAACCGCTTGAAGGCGATCCGGAGTTCATGAATGGTCGGGGGATCGGCCGGGTCTATCTCCCCGGCCAGATTGGCCACCGAGGCGAAGGCCGCCGAGGTCCGGGAGCGGAGCCGGTGTTCGAGCCATTCGCCGGGAGACTTTTCAGCAATCCGTTCGATGTCACGGAGCGCCTTGCGAACGGCCCCGGGAATTGTTTTCCGCTGGATTTTGCCAGGCCCCTCCAGGAGCAGCTGTTTTTTCTCTTCCTTTAGTGCCCGGATAAAAGCGTCGAGGGCGCGGGTGTCGGGAGCGAGCGCCGGTACAAGGCCGAGCTGGACCTGAACGTCACGAAGAGGACCGAGCCCCGAGAGAATTCCCTTGGCCTTCTTGCGGGCGCGCCGTACTTCGCCGGACGGAAGATCGTCTGTAAACAACTCGAACATGGCCAGAAGCCGCCGCGTCGCAATCCTGAGCAGATGGACCGCCTTTGCCGATGGCCGGCGGGAAAATCGGGCGTAGGCTCGCCGGTATTCGGCCCCGGTGCGGGCAACCGACTTTCGCAGATCCCGGGATGTCTTTGGCTGTTTCCTGGCCATTCCTGCCGGCATGTCTCCGGCGGGAAGCATAACCGGTCCGGGCTAGAGAGTGTCAGTAACGATTTCGCGCTTGAGGAAGCCCAGTTCCCGCTCGACGTCCACCGGACGGCCGAGACGGTCGGTCACGACAAAAGTGTCGTACGCCCGGTTCGCCGTTGTGCGGATGTCGCAGCGGACGATCTTCACGCCCAGCATAGCGAAGGCGCGGGCGGTCCGGTACAGAAGGCCGCGGGTGTCGGCCGCCCTGAGCTCGATGATGCTGTGTCCGTGCTGGTTATCCATGCGGGCGGTGAGTTCCAGGTCGCGTACGGATTCGCAGGCGGGAGTTGGGGCCTCGCCGATCCTCGCCTGGAACTGCCGGGCGACGGCCTCGGCGACGCGGACTGCACCGGATTGCGACGGGATCTGGAACTCCACGTCGGTGATCAGGGTGCCGTCCGTGCGCGGGTAGAGATCTGCCGACTGGATCGATCCGCCCTCGAGGGCGACCGCCGCCGTTACGTGAACGAGCGAGCGCGGCGAGTTCATGGAGAAGGTGACGATGCGTTCGAGAGCGCCTGAGTGGAATAGCTGGGACGAAACGGGCGTCTGGACGAACGTCTTCAGCGGGTAGCCGGGGTGATGCGTGATGATATCCAGATGTTTCTGCATCCGGTCCGGGCTCACACGGCGCATGTAGTCCGCAGGCATGTAGGACAGTTCGCGGTCGTGGGTCTTGCGGTCTTCATCCATCTTGGGACCGTCGCTGTAGGCGGAAGTAGACTTGCTGGGGGGGCGAGTATTCAACATTGGATGCATGCTACCGCTCTTTCTTGACGCATTATGTTAGAAGCCCCCGCTTCAATCCAGACCCATGACGCATTAAGCAATGAGCATTCCACGGCATGAAATTTACAATTGCCCTGTGAATTCAGAGTGTTACAACGGACCCAGATTCCGGCCTTCAAATAAAATGCACCATTGATGGGCATGCGGGCCCGGAATCGACGAAAAATTAAGCGCTAAACTGCTGTTTTACCTGAACTTTCCGGGGTTTGTGAGTTCAGGGAGGGCGGGCTGCTCGCCCGGCGGGTCAACAGCAGGACGAGTACCGAGAGGGCTACAAATAGCACCGCCTTCAACCAGGTTTCGGACCAGAAGCCGAGCTGGCTGCTCTCGACAGCATTCACCGGGAGACTGGTTGTCAAAGCCGAACCGTCAGGACCGGTCAGGGTCGCGACGACTTCATAGGCACCGGAGATCCGCCAGTTGTGAATTGCCTGAGCAGTGTCCGGAGCGATCCAGTCAGCGTTATCGATCCGCTCGGACCCGAGTGACCGGATTTTCGGGTCCACGGGGCGGATCTCAAAACTGACGGCTCCTAGAGGATTCCGGGCGGGTGCGGAGTCCCCGATCCGGAGCCGGATCCGGGCAGGGCTGAACACGGAAGGTTGCTGGGGCGAAACGGTGAGTTCGAGTGCGGCCGCTCCAGCCGGTGCCGCTCCGGGGAGCAGAACCATGAGTGCGATGGCCAGAGCCCGGCCCTTCAGTCTCCTGAAGAAGGATTTCATCGGAAGGCAGTGTTCTTCATCCCGCACAGGCACGGTTATGAGCGCAGTCATAATGTGGACCCGTTCCCGCCGCTATCGTTGCGCAAGGTGCCGGGAACTCCTGACCGGCCATCTTCGCAAGGTTCTTTCGCCATGAACAGTGAACGGGTTTTCAATACGCTGTTGATCCTGCTGGAAGTGCTCCTGTTCACCGGAATTGTGGGGACCGCGCTCGCGGTCCGCCGGCGGCGGAAGGACAATGTGATCCCGTCCCAATCTCCCGTTCCAGCCGCTCCTGCGGATGACGTACTGGCCGAGCGCCGCCGGGCCGTCATCGGGGCCCTTGGCGGAATGCTGTTCGTCACTGCGGCGATGCTGGCAGGCGTGGCGGTCTATGTTCTGAGGCATCACCGCGGATGACCGGCCTTCCTTCCTATTCCGCCCGCGAAAAAATCCGGGACCGGACCGGTGTGGCGAGGTATCACAACCGCCGGATCGTGATTCTTAGTTTCGCCATGCTGCTGGTGGTCTTCGGGCCGGCATTCAATCTCTGGCATATGGATATTTACGAAGGGAAATTCTGGGTGCTCGGCGAGCCCGTGGCGCTCGCCTATTCGATCCGGGCATTCATCGTCGGCTTCATTGCCGCCAATGTCATCATCCTGGTGGTGAATGCCGTGGCCGGCCGGTTTCTGTGCGGCTGGTTCTGCCCAGTGGCGACCCTGAACCGCGTTGGCGAATGGGGCCGCCGTCATCTGCCCCGGTGGGCCCGTGTCCTCGTGGCGGGAGGTATCGGCGCCGCCACCGGTCTCGGCATGATCACCTGGGTGTTCGACCCCGTTCATGTGTTCGAGCTCACGGCCGGTCAGCTTGCTGTCTTTCTTTCGGTCTGGGGTTTCCTCACGGTTTCCGTTGCGGGACAGATCCTCTGGCTGGGTCATAACTTCTGTCTCGGCCTGTGTCCGTCGGGAATCTATTTCTCGCTGACCTCGTCGTCGGCGAAGGGGGGGGTTCACATCATCCCCGGCGCTGACTGCACCGACTGCCGGGTCTGTGCCAATATCTGCCCGATGCATCTGGATCCTGTGCGGCTGCTCGAAAAAAGCGGGGAGCCCCTGTTCTATCCGTTTGCAGCAACGGACTTCGACCGGTGTATCCGGTGCGGTGACTGCATCGAGGGCTGCGAGAAGTTCGGCAACCCTCACGCGGAGAACTGGACCGCACCGATCCGTCTTGGCTTCGGCGACCGGGAGGCCTTGAACGAGGATCTGAACCACGTCCGCCGGGCTCCTCCGAAGAGGAACGCCGCCTCTGCCGCCAGTCCCGAAAGCGGCAAGTCGGCAGCGTGAGCGTTGCGGGCTGTCTGGCTCAGTTCATCTCTTCGAGCATGTCGACGGCGGTCTTGACGGGATCGTGCCCGGCGCTCGTTTTGGGCGCCTTGCGCTTCTCGCCGCGGGATTCGGCTTCCTTCATCTGTTTGTAGAGGCCTATCCGCATGAGCTGCATGATCCGGCGGACCTCGCCCAGAATCGACTGCGAGGCGGTATTGATCCGGAGCACGGCGGCGTAGTTCCGGTTGGCGGCGATCTTCGGATTTTTCTGGCCCAGCATCTCGAAACGGCGTCCCGCCTCGAGGAACCGGAAGCCCGTGGGGTCCATGATCGCCTGCACGCGGCCGAACATGGCCGAGAGTGCGACGGTCGCCCAGTACATGCCCGAGATCAGGGTCGGATTGCTCATGGTCTCGAAGAACTCCCGCATCGAGGGCGGCTCGGCATCGGTCTGGCCGTACTTCTCGCACAGGTAGAAATCCATGGCGATGTGCCGGGATTCGTCCTGGTTGATCTTCTCGATCACTGCGCGCGAGAGCGGATCCTCGATATAGTCGTTCACCGAGCGGAGCAGGGCCACATCCAGCACCAGCTCGCCGGCCGTCACCATGGCAGAGGCGAATTCGGGCGAGATACCGTTGATCATCTTGCTCATGGCCCGGACGAACTTCACGAGGTTCGCGTCGGGTGTGTAGATCCGGTACTGGTGGACGTCGAAATACCTGGACAGGTGCCACATGGCCTCGGCGTGCCGGACCTCGTCGTCATAGAAGGACTCGAAGATGGCTTTTTCGGCCGGGTCCGTCGCCTGCTTCGAGAACTCGAGGAACGCCGCCGCCGCGATCCGCTCAATGTAGATGAGGTTCGTGAACGCCTGGCAGGCTTCCATCTCGTCGAAGCGGGAGAGCTCCGCCGGCTTCTGCGTCCAGTCGAAGTCACTGACGTTCCACTGGCCCTTGCGGCACTTGTCGAGCATCCGGTCGAGATTCATGGCATATGTCCTCCGGCAGGAAGCCCGCGGCATCCCCTGACATGAACGTCAGTTTAGAGAGGGAAACCGGGAAGGCAATGGGCGAGGTGATGGGCCTGAATTATCCGGCAATGCGCTCGGAGAAGATAAAATAGGCCGCCCCGACGAGGCAGAGCGCGGCGTAAAGGTAGTTCTTCGTGATCGGAACCTTCATGTACCAGACGGCGAACCCGGCGAATACCGTCATGGTGACGATCTCCTGGATGATTTTGAGCTGGGGCAGGGTGAACACGCGGCTCCCCATCCGGTTCGCCGGTACCTGAAAGCAGTATTCGAGGAAGGCGATTCCCCAGCTCGCGAGAATGGCGATCCAGTAGGGTTTCGTCTTCAGGTCCTTTAGGTGGCCGTACCAGGCAAAGGTCATGAAGATGTTGGAGATCACGAGAAGGCCGATCGGGGTATACATGCGTGTTCTTTCCTGTTGGCCCGGGTGGCTGGCACCGATCTGAACACGGACAGGAGGAGCGGGCAAGCGGCGCCGGTCCGGCGTCCCGTCACACCCGGCTGCGGCACTGTTCGATCGATTCGCTGAGCTGGGCGACGTCGATGGGTTTGGGGAAGAATGCTTCGAACTGGCCCGAATCGATAAGGTGTTTCGGGATCGACTCGCGCGAGTATCCCGACAGGAAGATCACCCGGGGATTGCCCAGCCTTCGCCGGATCTCGTCGTAGAGTTCCGCCCCGTTGCCGTCGGGGAGCAGGAGATCCATCAGCACGAGGTCGAACTGCTCCGCCGTACTGGCAGCGAAGGCCCTCGCCTCGGCGCAAGAGTTTGCCGTCCGAACCCGGTCGCCCAGCCGTTCGGCGATTTTCTGGACCAGCACGAGATTTGTCGGCTCGTCGTCCACGGCGAGGATAGACAGCGGCCGTCCCCTGACGGCGGGCGGCGTCGCTGCTGCCGAAGCCGTTACGCTCCGGAGGTACCGGGCGTTCGGCAGGTAGATGCGGAACACCGATCCGACGCCGGGACGGCTTTCTACACGGGCAAGGCCCCGGCTGTCGGTCACGATCCGGTCGACGACCGAGAGTCCGAGGCCGGTCCCGCGCCGCGATTCCTTCGTAGTGAAGAACGGGTCGAATATCTGCTTGAGGCTCTCTTCCGGAATGCCGCACCCCGAATCGGTGATCTCGATGAGCAGGGCGGTATCGGACTCCCAGCCGAGAAGTTCGTCCCGGAGCCGTTCGCCTTCAAGCAGTGACAGCTCGACCCGCACGAGCCCTTTGTCGCCGATGGCCTCGACGGCATTCGTGATCAGGTTCAGGAGGACCTGCTCCATCTGGGCGGCAGAGAATTCGATTTCGAGATGCTCCGCCGGGCTGTCGAAGCTCACGTCGATGCCGGGCGGAGTCGCCCGGTCGATGACGGAAACGATGTTCCGGGTGATTTCCGTTGCGTCGATCCACCGGACCTCGGGCGCGCCGCCCCGGGAGAGGGAGAGGAGCTGCTTCGACAGGCTGGTGGCCCGGTTAGCACAGTCGCGGATCAGCTCGAGCGACTGGCGGGTTTCGTCCGGCAGGCCGGGTGTCTGGAGCTCGAGATTCGAGAAGCCCAGGATCGGATTCAGGGCGTTGTTCAGGTCGTGGGCCACGCCGCCGGCGAGGGCACCCAGCGAATCCAGCCGCTGCGCCTTCTCGAGCTGTATTTTCAGCTTTTCCTCGTCCTGACGGTCGCGAATCGTGATGAGGTAGCGGCTCCGGGCGTCGTTCCCTTCCTCCAGCTCGACGATTCGGGCCTCCACTTGAAGCAGACGGGAACTGCCCGCCGCCACGAGGGAGAGCCGCTCGAACCGCGTCATCGGTTTCGGCCGCCGGTTTTCGAGATCCCAGAGCACCGGGCGGAATTCGCCGGGGATGAACTGGAGGAGCGGCTGACCGGTCAGCTCGCCTTCGGCCTGGCGGTTCAGGAGCTTGGCCGCCTTGGCGTTCGATTCGAGCACGATACCAGCTGCATCGAGCACGAGAATCCCGTCGGGAGAAGCGTCAAAGAAGGCCCGGGTGGTTTCGTACAGGCTGCGGGCGCGGCTGCTTTCCGAGAGCACCGTCTCGCTCAGCCGGTCCACCCAGAAATAGATGAAGCAGGTGAGTCCGAAGACGATGAAGATTTCGAGCGCGAACATCGCCGGACGGGGCGGGGGCGGCTCCATGCCGTGCTTGTAGGCCCAGGCCCAGGGCAATGCGCCGAAGTGCAGCAGGGCATAAATCGCTGCACAGAGGGACAGGAACACCGCCGTATGCACGATGGCGCGGCGGCGGTCCAGGCACAGGCGGGTGTAAACGGCGATGACGGGGACGAGGATGAACCCGAGGCTCTCGCTCATTCCCCAGGTGCCGAGCCCCTGATAGACCGACATGTGCACCAGCATGACGCCGGCGGGGGCGAGCAGGCGGGGGAGCGGAGCGCCCGGGTGTTCGGCATCGTGCCGCCGGAGCCGGCTGAGAACGAGAATCAAACCGGTCGTGATCAGGAAATGGGTAACGGAAGTGATGCCGCCGCGGAAGGTGTCGATCGGGTTATCGGGCCACAGGAACATCCCGATGACGATGAAACCCGCCCCTAGGTGCAGGTAAGCCATCCATTCGATACTGCTCCGGAACCGGTTTTCGTCGGACTCCGGAGCGATCAGCGGTCTGTTTGAAAAAAGTGTCAAATCGGGTTCACCCGTAAACGGCCAACGGCCGTTTCCGGTACCGGGGGTTCCGGCGCCGGGGTTCCGGACGTGCGGCTGGTCGTTACAGGAGTCTAGCGCGCCGGAGGGGCCCCTGCGAACGCCGTTGTCAGGGGTGCGGGTCTGCCCTAGATTGCGCCGGAATTCCGCAGGAACGGGGGACCTGATTCATGAAAGTCCTTATTACGGGCGGCCTCGGCGGCCTTGGGCTTACCATCAGCCGAACGTTTGTGAGCCACGGCCATCACGTCACCGTTTTCGATCTGGACACTCCGGCGGGCCGCGAGCGGGCGACGTTTCTGGAAAAGGCGCAGGTGATCTGGGGTGACATAGGCGATGTCGAGGCACTGAAGCGGGCCGTGCGGGATACCGAGGCTGTCGTCCACCTCGCGGCGATTATCCCGCCGCTTAGCGAACAGAAGCCGGACCTCACAGAGCGGGTCAATATCCGGGGGACGGCGAACGTGATCGAGGCGGTGAAATCCGCCAGCCGCCCGCTTCGTTTCCTGTTCACCTCGTCGGTCTCGGTGTTCGGTCCGACGCCGCTGGACGGCCCGCCGCTCCACCCGGACCTGAACGGCATGAACCCCGTCGACCACTACACCCGCTCGAAGGCGGAGGGGGAAAAGCTGGTGACGGCCTCGGGTCTCGATCACGTTATCGTGCGGATCGCCGCGGCGCCGCACCTCGATCTTCGCCCCTCCCGCATGAAGGAGATGTTCATGTTCCCCCACGACTCGAAAATCGAGTTCGTGCACATGAAAGACGTCGCCACCGCCATGGCGCATGCCATCGAGCGGTTCGAGAAGGTGAAGAACCGGGTCTACATCCTCGCAGGCGGCAAGACCCAGCAGTTCCGCTACGACGAGTTCATCGGCCGGATCATGGACGCTATCGGGCTTCCGTGCCCCCCGGCCCGGAAGTTCTCGAAGAACCCGAGCTATCTGGGCTGGTACGACACGTCCGATTCGCAGGCCGCGCTCGAATTCCAGAATCACACCGTCGACCAGTTTGCTGTCGAACTCGCAGCGGAGCTCCCCGTCTGGCAGCGGGTCCTGATGAAGAACTTCATCGGCCCGGCTCTCGGTAAGCTGATCGTGCAGTTCCTTTGAGCCGAAGCAGAACGGCCTCCCGGGCGGGGAGGCCGTTTGCGTTTGGCAGGTCGGCGGAAGAATCAGGCGTCTGCCATCTTCTCGTGCGGAGCCACGATCTTCGCTTTCATGTTCGCCCGCCGGCCGGCGTTGCGCTTCAGGCGCTGTTCTTCGATATGGGCGAACTTCTCGGGCGGCATCATCCAGTCGATGAGTTTTTCCGCCTGCTTGCGGCTGGGCGGCGGAATGAGGCCCCGGCGGGCGTCCCTGGGGATCTCCTTGAACAGGTTGATCCAGTCGATCGTGTCCTGCTTGGCCTGCTTGTTCCAGTTGATGTTGAGCGGCGCCGCGTCCTCCATGATCTTCGTCTGGGCCCGAATCATGTAGTAGTTCCAGAGCATCTGGTAGGAGATCATCTTCATCGCCTGCAGCCGTCCGGCCTTGCGGAGCAGGGTGGGCATGTAGTTCTTGGCGAGGGCGACGTGCTTCACTTCGTCGAGGTCGATGTAGTGGAGCGTGTCCCTCAGCACCGGCTCGTCGAAGTTGTTCTGGATCATCGTGAAGATGCCGTGGGCGATGTTCTCGACGATCAGGTTCATGCCGACGAGCTTCAGCAGCGGGTCGTCCACGCCGAGGATGCCGTCCAGCAGTTTCTTCGCCCAGGGGTTGATCTCGGGCAGCGGGATGTCGAGGGCCTTGAGATACCGCCCCATCATCATCACGTGCTTCGTCTCCTCCATCGTCTGGAACGAGAGCACGAACTGGGCGGCGAGGTCCGGCACCATGCCGACGAGCTGCGCGCTCGTGTGCATGGCGACGATCTCGCCGTAGTAGATGATCGACATGAGGCTCGCGATGGCTTGCTTTTCGTCCGTCGTGAGGTCGATCTTTCCGCCATGGCGTGAGAGGATTTCCTCAAAGACCTTCTCGTCGTCCCAGAACACTTTCTTGGAGCCGGCCACTGAGGAGGCAAGCTTGGGGAAGTTGTCCACCGAGGAGAGATTCTCGGGCCGGTAGGGGCTGAAATCCTTGTGCAGTTTCATCGGCATGGCAGGGGTCCTTTTTCGCTTATCCCCGGAAGGTCGCCCGGCGGGTGATCTCTTTCCAGAGGTTCGGGTTGTTCTGTTCGAAGGTACGGGTGACGAGCTCCCGCATCTTCTGGACGTCGCGGCTTTTCAGGGCGGTCACGATCTCGGCGTAGAACGAGACAAGCAGATCCGGCCGGTGTTTTACTTCGTCGGCCATGAAGAGCCGCATGAACGGACGGTAGGTGTCGAAGATCTGGAAAAAGGTGTTGGAGAGCAGTTCCAGCGCCACCGATTTGGTCGAGCGGAACACCGTCCGGTGGAACCGGGCGTCCGCCTCCATGACCCGGTCGATGTCTTTCGCAGCCACCCCGGCCCGGATTTCGTCAGCGATCTTTTCCAGGTCGGCGAGGGTTTCCGGGGTGAGGTTCTTCGCTGCGATCTCGGCAGCACCGAGATAGACGATACCGGCCGCCTCGCAGACCGACTCGATGGCCCTGAGGTCGAACCGCCCGGTCATATCCGGGCGGGTCAGCATGTGCCGAAGCAGATCGAAGGAGCCGGTTTCGTGCCAGTCGAGCACCTTGCAGCCCTCGCCGTGGCGGCGTTCCACGAGGCCCAGGTACTCGAGCTCGGAGAGCGCCTCCCGCACGGTCGTCCGGTTCACGGCGAACTGGAGGGCGAGCTCCCGCTCCGACGGCAGCAGGTCGCCGGGCTTCCAGGTGCCTTTCAGGATCTCGACGCGAACCTGCGCCGCGATGTCGTCGGCAAGGTTTTCCTTTTTGACCGGCTGGAACTGGACTGCTGACACGGCGCTGCTGCTTCCTTATGGTTTCCGGGTGGCCGAATGGGTTCACCCGTCCTCAGGAACGACCGATCCGGTGGATCGGTGGTCCAACCAGTAGACAACCAGATATAGCGCAGGGAGTCAAGAGGGAAATGCCTGTTTGATAGTCCCTTGAGGACAAAAATCATGCAATTCCGGCACTTAGTGTGAGCAATTTCATATTGAATCGGCCGAGGAATCGGATAGATAAGCATGAATAAGCAACGGTTTCGTCCGTTGGTTCGGGACTTGATGGTCAGACACCGGTTCCAGCAATCCGTAATCATGAAGGGAAAGACCTGATGCTCACCAGTACACTGAAAAAACTCACCGGTATTGCCGGGGCTGCCGCCCTGGCCTTCACTGCCACCGCCTGCGACGGCGACCAACCGTTCGGTTTCAAGCCGGGGCACTACGTGGCGGGCGCACCGATCGGCACCAATATGGGGTCTGACAGCGACCCGGTTTTCAGTCAGTTGGATTACGGTCTGCTGGACTTCGATATCGCCGCCGACGGAACAATCACCGGCAGCTATCAGATCCTGAATGGCTACTTTATTGACGAACCAGCCGCTCTGCCGGACTTCTACAGCGACATTCTTGAATTCCCGGTAACCGGCAAGGCGACCGCCTATGAATTCACCATGGAGATCGATGCTGATTACATCGGTGCGCAGTTCTCAGGAACGGGCGAGGTCACCAATGACGGCCAGATTGCCGGCTTCCTAGTCGCTCCGTGTGAAGGTATGTGTCTGGACGATTACCTGATTGCGCTCGGCGGTATCGAGGTCGGCGATACGGAAGTTGATATCGCCTGCGGCGGTATGGGCTTCGACATTACCGATGAGACGGGCGGAAGCGCTTCCGCCATGTTCCTGTACAACGAAGAGAATCTGTATGCCGGCTTTGTCGGACCACAGTTCGTCGGTAGCTTGATCGCTCCGCTTTCGCTCGATACCTGCATGTCCTCGATTGAAGGCTGCGGCGAAGGCAGTGGCACGGTCCTGCTGAAGGGCAAGACCGAGGACGGATCTCTTGACGAGGCTCTTGATGTCGAATTCGGCGGCGAGGCTGTGGATGCGCCGTTTGGCACCGACTTCGGGGTTGAAGGCGGCGGATATAATGACGATTACAACATCGGTTTCGGAGGCGATACCGGCAACTGCTTCGAAGAGGAGGAGGAAACCTGACGGTTTCTTCCTTTTCCCGGCCTGATGAAAACGGGCCGCCTTTTGGGGCGGCCCGTTTTCTTTGCGGCGTCACGCATCCGTTACCCACAGACTTCTTTACGTTCGGGCCGGTTTTCTCTATATCTCCAGCTCCGTTCCCCGAGGGGGCCGGACCCTGAGGAGGGAGTGCCGCCCGATGGCGAAGAAGCCGGCGAAAAGCAGCAGTTTGGTCACCGTCGGCCTCGTGCAGATGACCTGCTCGGCAGACCCGAAGGCGAATCTCGCCAAGGCGGTCCAGAAGGTCGAACAGGCAGCGAGGCAGGGCGCCCAGATCGTCTGCCTTCAGGAACTATTCCGGTCCCTCTACTTCTGCCAGTCCGAAGATTACCGCAACTTCGACCTCGCCGAGCCCGTTCCGGGGCCCGCGACCGACGCGCTGTCGAAGGTGGCGAAAAAGCACAAAGTCGCCGTCGTGGCTTCCCTGTTCGAGCGTCGCGCCGCCGGCATCTATCACAACACGGCCGCCGTGCTGGACGCCGACGGCAGCTACCTCGGCAGTTACCGGAAGATGCACATTCCGGACGACCCGCTCTTCTACGAGAAATATTACTTCACGCCGGGGGACCTCGGCTTCAAGGCGTTCAGGACGAAATACGCCACCATCGGCGTGCTCGTCTGCTGGGACCAGTGGTACCCGGAAGGCGCCCGGCTCACGGCGCTCCAGGGGGCGGAGATCCTGTTCTACCCGACAGCCATTGGCTGGCATCCTTCCGAGAAAGCTCGCTACGGCAAGGCCCAGCACGATTCGTGGGAGACGATCCAGCGGTCGCACGCCATCGCCAACGGCGTCTACGTCTGTGCTCCGAACCGCGTGGGGCACGAAGCCGGCCCGAAGGGCAAGGGCGGCAAGCCCGCGGGCGAAGGGCTCCAGTTCTGGGGCCAGTCGTTCATCTGCGATCCCCAGGGACAGTTGATTGCGCGGGCATCCAGTTCGAAGGAAGAGATCCTTGTCGAAACCCTCGATCTCTCGCTGATCGAAAGGATCCGCCGCAACTGGCCGTTCCTCAGGGACCGCCGGATCGACGCCTACGGGAAGATCACCAGCCGGTACGGGGACAAGTAACCGGTTCCCATGGCCATCGTCCGTCCCACCCCGAAAGATCTCGGCTTCCGCATGCCGGGCGAGTTCGAGCCGCACCAGGGCACCTGGCTCTCGTGGCCCCATAACGTGAGCTCGTGGCCGGGGAAGTTCGAGAAAGTCCCGCCCATCTGGGTCGAGATGGTGTGGCACCTCACCCGCACGGGCGAATTCGTCCATATCAACATCACCGGCGAGCAGATGATGGCGGACGTCGCCAATCTTCTGTCGGCCGCCGGTATTCCGGATGACCTCTACCGGCTGTATCCCTTCCCCACGAATGACGCCTGGTGCCGCGACCATGGCCCGATCTTCGTGAAGAACGACAAAACGGGCGAGATCGCCGTCACCGACTGGGAGTTCAACAAGTGGGGCGGTAAGTATCCGCCCTGGGACCTCGACAACGCCATTCCGGCACGGATCGCCGAACGGCTGAAACTGCGCCGCTTTGCGCCGGGGATTATTCTGGAAGGCGGCAGTATTGACGTGAACGGCAGAGGCACGCTGATCACGACGACCCAGTGTCTGCTGAACAGGAATCGCAATCCGCAGCTCTCGAAGGCGGAAATTGAGCAGCATCTTTCGGAATACCTGAATGTCAGAAACTTCATCTGGCTGGACGACGGCATCGAAGGGGACGACACCGACGGGCATGTGGACGATATCACCCGGTTTGTGGACGAAACGACCATCGTTACCGTCGTCGAGGACGATCCGAAGCATTTTAACTACGAACCCCTGAAGCGGAACCTCGAGATCCTGAAGGCGGCGAGGGATGCCAGCGGAAAGCCGTTCCGCATCGTCACGATCCCGATGCCCGAGCGGATGATTTACGAGGACACACCTCTGCCCGCGAGCTACGCAAACTTCTATATCGGCAACAAGGTGGTGCTGGTGCCCGTCTTTGGACAGGACCGCGACGAAGTGGCGCTCAAGGCGCTCCGCGGGGTTCTCCCCGGCCGCGAGGTCGTCGGCATCAACTCGTACGACCTCGTCTGGGGTTTCGGCGCCTTCCACTGCGTCAGCCAGCAGGTGCCGGGGTGAGGCGATCGTGCCCCTCGACATCCTCTCCGTCCGCCGTTATTGGTTCCTACTGAATGGCACGACCTGAACGACGCCGGCGCGGCCGCCCGCTGGGCAGCACCGATCCCCAGGCCGCCGAGCAGCTTCGCTACCGCATCCTCACCGGTGCCGCGGAGGCGTTTGGCCGCAAGGGTTACGCCAGGACGCGTGTCGAGGACATCCTGGAAAGCGCGGCCGTCTCCCGGCCGACCTATTACCGCTTTTTCCGCGACAAGGACGGGGCGTGGCGCGCGCTCGCCGCGATGGCCTACGACAATCTGGTGCAGGGGATCGAGGGAGCCGTGACGGCGGGCGCGAATCCCGTGCTGAACCTCGATGCTGTCGTGCGGGCCTACATCGGCTGGCGGCTGTCCATGCGCGCCTTCGGTCCCGTGCTGGACGCCGAGAGCCGGATCCCGGGCAGTTTCGCGGGGGAGAAGCGCAAGGCGGCGCTTGGTGGAATCTCCTCTTTCCTCAATGATGAGCTGGTAAAAGCCGGCCGGAAGGCCTCGGACCCGTACCTGCGCGTGGGCATCATGGCCGCACTTGAGGACATCGGTGCAGAACTGGTGCGTATCCCCGACCCGCCGGACACCGAAGTGGAACGTGCCCGCCGCATCATGATGCGGATCCTCGTCGGCATCCTCGCCGAGCCTGGTGAGCGCATTATCGACGTGTCGAAACTCGGCTGAATCCCGGCCCTGCGGATATCTGAACACCGGGTTTTCCTTCGCGGGAACCGGCGGGTTACAAAGCCAGACCGTCAATCGCCGAAGGATCCGGAGGAAAATAGACCATGAACGGCCTGATGATGAAGGACCCGCTGACGCTGAACCATCTGCTCGAGCGGGCGGGCAGACTGTTCCCGAAGGTGGAGGTCGTCACCCGCCGGCCGGACAGGTCGATCCACCGTTATACCTACGGCGATTTCTACCGGCGGACGAAGCAGCTCGCCTCGGCACTCCAGAAGGCGGGCCTTAAAAAGGGCGACCGGGTGGCGACGCTCTCCTGGAATCACTGGAGCCACCTCGAGTGCTACTTCGGGATCCCCGCAGCGGGCGGCGTGCTCCACACGCTGAACCTGCGGCTCTTCGCGAAGGACATCGCTTACATCGTGAACCACGCCGAGGACCGGTTTCTGATCGTGGACGACGTGCTGCTGCCGCTCTACGAGCAGTTCAAAAAGGACGTGAAGTTCGAGAAGGTGATTGTGGTCCCGTTCGGCGGCCCTGCGCCTTCCGGATATGAGGACTACGAAGCGTTCATCGCGAAAGGCAGCCCTGAGTTCCGTTACCCTGAGATCGATGAAAACGATGCCATGGGCATCTGTTACACGAGCGGGACCACCGGGAACCCCAAGGGTGTCGTCTATTCGCACCGGGCCATTGTGCTCCATTCGCTCGTCTCGGCCATCCCGGACGTTCACGGACTTTCGCAGCGGGATGTCGTGCTCCCGGTCGTGCCGATGTTCCATGCGAACGCCTGGGGACTGCCGTTTGTTTGTGTCGGGCTCGGCGTGAAACAGGTGATGCCGGGCAATCATCTGGATGGCGAGAACCTCCTCGATCTGTTTGCAAACGAGAAAGTCACCTTCAGCGCAGGCGTGCCGACGATCTGGCTCGCGATTCTCGATGCGCTCGAGAAACACCCGGGCCGCTGGAAACTGAACGGCGAGGTCAGGATGGCGGTGGGCGGCTCAGCCGCACCGGAATCCCTGATCCGCAACCTGGACAAATTCGGCATGCGGATCATCCATCTGTGGGGAATGACCGAGCTCTCGCCGCTCGGCACCTGCAGCAAGCCCAAGGCGACGCAGGACGGGCTCTCCGATGACGAGAAATACGCGATCCGGATCAAGCAGGGCATTCCCGTGCCGCTCATCGACGCCCGCATCGTGAACGAGAAGGGCGAGGGGCCGTGGGACGGCGAGACGATGGGCGAGCTCCAGGTGCGTGGGCCGTTCGTCGCGTCCAGCTACCTCAAGCTTGAGGGCGGCGACGACAAGTGGACGAAAGACGGCTGGTTTCGGACCGGCGACGTGGCGACGATCGACCCCGAAGGGTTCGTGAAACTCACCGACCGGACAAAAGACCTCATCAAGTCGGGCGGCGAGTGGATTTCATCCGTCGATCTCGAAAATGCCATCATGGGCCATCCTGCCGTGAAGGAAGCGGCGGTCATCGCCGTGCAGCACCCCAAGTGGGCCGAGCGGCCGCTCGCCGCTGTGGTTCTCAAGGATGGTCAGAAGGCGACGGCGGACGATATCCGTAATTTTCTTGCTCCGAAGTTCGCCAAGTGGTGGCTCCCGGACGCCATCGACTTCATCGATGCCATTCCAAGGACCTCGACCGGCAAGTTCCTCAAGACCGCCCTGCGCGACCGCTACCAGAACTGGAAATGGGAGTAGGGGCTCAGAAGTAATGGTCGACCGGTATTGTTTTGGGTAACTTCCTGACTTTACAGCCGTTTTGTCCGGGATTGCTGGCGGCCCCAGATACGGTTCCCGGCCACCTGAAAATCCTTTAATTCTAGCTGGTTATAGGGGCTAACTTAAGGACAACAGCACGCCGATACGGGTTGCCGGAAAGAATCGGGTTGTATACTGTATACAGTATGCGGAACGATCTGGAGACAGGTGGTTCCCCCCGGCTGAGGTCGTCTGGCAACGGCCGGGGAAATCGGATAGACGAGGAGCGGCCAACAAACGAAATATCCCCGCAGCGGAGAGGCCGCCCCCCATCAAGTGGAAGCCGTCGCGGGAGCCCGATACCGGGAGAAAGAAAGATATGAAGAAGAAAACCACCCGTCGCGAGTTCATGGGCCACACCGTGGCCGCCACCGCTGGCACGTTTGTGCTGATCGAGATCGCCCATCCGAACCTCTCGTGGGGCCAGGAAGCGGCCAAGTACAAGGTCGGCCCCGTGGCGAGCCCCTCCACCGTGTCCGGTACGGTGACGTTCAAGGGCAAGGTCCCGAAGACGATCATGAAGCCGGTGACGGACAGCTTCGAGGTCGCGGGCAAGGATCCCCGCCAGTGGGAAGGCCTGAACCTCGGCGCGGGCAACACCGTGCAGAACGCGGTTGTGATGATCAACAAGATCCCGCAGGGCAAAGCGTTCTCCGGTTCCCCGACAAAGACGGTGGCCGAGCACGCAACGATCACGCCCCGCGAAGGCGCCTTCAGCATGGAAAAGCCGATCGAGATGGAAGTAGAGAACAAGGATCCGATCTTCCACTCCTGGATCCTCATGCAGGGCAAGCGGCAGGTGGCGAATGTCCCGCACCCGAACAAGGACGTGAAGAAGATCAAGGTCGACAAGCCCGGCCTCTACGAAATGCGCTGCGGTCCGCACCCTTGGGAGCGCGGCTTCCGCATGGCTGTCCCTCACCCCTACTTCGCCGAAAGCGCCAAGGACGGGAAGTACGAAATCAAGGAAGTCCCCGCGGGTTCCTATGAAGCCGTTGCCTGGGCCGAGGGCTTCAACCCCAAGAAGATTCCGATCACTGTGACGGCGGGCACGACCTCGTTCTCGATCGAGTTCACCGACGCCGACCTGACGGAAGACCTCAAGAAGAGCGGCTGATCGCTTTTCCCTGAAAGCCTGCAACGGACCGCCTCCAGCCTCTGGGCCGGGGGCGGTTCTGCTTTTTGCCGAGTGTTTTGCCGCCCCCCTATATATAGTTGGACCTTCGTTTCAACCGGCGATATCTGCGGAGGAAAGGTCCTTATGACGCACTTCCGGATTTTCAGGGCCGTTCTGGCATTGATCCTGCTGGCAGCATCGCGGCCGCTGGCGGCCGAGGCGCCCGCTTCGGCGGAGATTACGGTGGCAGCCGCCGCTGACCTTGCATTCGCTCTTAAGGATGTTGCGGAGGCATTTGAAAAAGACACCGGTGTCCGCGTGAAGCTGGTTTTCGGAGCGACGGGCCTCCTGACGAAGCAGATCGAGGAAGGGGCCCCCTTCGATCTCTTCGCCGCCGCCAACGTCTCCTTCGCGGACCGGGCAGTCGCCTCGGGTACCTGCTTTGCCGATACGAAAGCCCTCTACGCACGGGGGCATCTCGTGATCTGGTCCAGTCCGGAATCGAAGACCGCTCCCCCGAAGGATGTCGCAGATCTCAAAGACGCCCGGTTCCGGAAGATCGCCATCGCGAATCCCGAGACCGCGCCCTACGGCATGGCGGCGAAACAGGCGCTGGAATCCGCCGGTATCTGGAAGGACGTCGATAAGCGGATCGTCTATGGCGAGAACGTGAGGCAGGCCCTCCAGTTCGCCGAAACCGGAAATGCCGAGGCGGCCATCGTCGCCCTGTCGCTGGCAGTCGTGATACCCGGCCCCCGGGTGGCCATCGAGGAGAATCTGCACAAGCCAATCGATCAGGCGATGGTCGTCTGCAAGAACGGCGGTAATCCGGCGGCCGCGCGCCGGTTTGCCGCATTTGTGAACGGGGATCGCGGACGGGTTATCATGCGCCGGTTCGGGTTCCTGCTGCCTGGCGAGAAAGAACTGAACTGAAGCTTCCGGCGCCGTCCCGGGAAGGCGGCGTGGGGATGTGAAACCACTGTGGACTGGAGCGGACCGCCGCACGGGAGGGGATGAAGATGAAGATTGAAAAGTCGGGTAGCCGGCTGGCCTGGCTGGCGCTGGGCGCAATCGCGCTGACAGGGGGCGTTGCCGATGCGCAGGAACAGCAGGCCCCTGTCGTTCAGGAAACCGTGAGCCAGAGCCCTGCTCCGGCGGCCGCGCCGGTGCCCTCGGCCAGCACAGTCTGGAAAGACGGATTCAAGCTCGAGGCGGCGAACGACGTTGCAAGCATGCGCGTGGGCGGACGTATCCAGGCGGATGCTTCCGTTATTGTGATGAGCCATGCGATGCGGGCTGCCAACGGCGGTCCGGCCAGCGATTACTCCGGATTCCGCCGGGTTCGGTTCCTGTTCGAAGGAGCGATCTTCAGGCATGTCGAATACTGGAACGAGATCGAGGTGGCGTCGGGAACCCTCCGGTTCGCCGACACGTATCTGGGCCTCAAGGACGGCCCCGGCGGGCTCGGGCTCAGAATCGGCCACTTCAAGGAGCCGTACGGGCTCGAAGAGCAGACGAGCGACAGCTTCGTCACGTTCCTGGAGCGCAGCCTGCCGAACGTCTTTTCACCGGTGCGCAACTTCGGCGCTATGGTCTACGCCGACCGGCTGATGGACGGAAAAGCCACTGTCGCGGCGGGACTCTTCCGTGAAGTCGGCGACAACGCCATCTTCGGCGACAGCGTCGGCGAGCGGGATGCCGGTCAGGCGAACTTTACGACCCGGATCACTCTGGCTCCTGTCCTTGAAAACGGCGGAGAGCAGCTCCTGCACCTCGGCTTCGGTTACACCCGCAAGGAATACCCCGGAGAGTTCGTCTCGTTCTCTGTCCGTCCGGAAACGGGCTTCTTCAACATGTCGAATGCATTCACCTACACGGGCGCAACGGGTGCCTGCCCGCCTCCGGTTCCGCCTGACACGGCGATTCCCGCTTGCGCCTATGCGCTGCCGATTTCCAACGGAACGGTGCTGAATACCGGCAATATCTCCGGTGTCCGCTGGGGCCAGACCTTTAACCCGGAGCTGGCCGTGAGCGTGGGGCCGTTTTCCGTGCAGGGCGAGTACATGCTGACGTTCCTCGATACGCCGGCCGGCAACCGGTACTTCCAGGGTGCTTACGGACAGGTGGGGTATTTCCTCACGGGCGAACACCGTCCCTATTCGCGGGGCCGCTTTGGCCGGGTGAAGACCGATACCGCCGCCTTCATCGATGGCGGCATGGGGGCCATCGAGACGGCATTCCGGGTTTCGTACCTGGACCTGAACAACGGCCCCGTGAACGGCGGACACGCCCACAGCTACACGGCGGTCCTCAACTGGTACCTGAACGCGAATACCCGCTTCTCGGGGAACTATGTCCACACGACCACGAGCCACATAGCCCCGCCGGGCGTACCCGGGAGCAAGCTCACCGGTTACGTGAACTCGTTCGTGGTCCGCTTCCAGGTCGATATCTGATTCCGGCCGGAAAGCGGAAACCGGCACCCGGAAAAGGCCGCCCTTTGAGGGGTGGTCTTTTCTTCCAGATGCCGGGGGATATCAGGTTCGCGCTGCCTTTATCGCCCGGTTATGGGCCCCGCTTGCCTTCCCGGCCGGGGCCGGTTAACCACCGGGCGCTTCGGGGAGGCCCCGTCAGGGGAAACCTCAAGGCAAATACACACGCGACCGGCCGCCTGATCCTTACTGGACCCTCTATATCAGGCGTTTCGACAAGGCCGGACGGTGCCCGGAGGGTGTTCCCGAAAGGGAATAACCGGGCCCGTCTCCTTCAGAGCGGCAACGGAAGCGGAGGCATAACCCAATCTTCCCGGCGGTCTGCCTGCCAGCCCCCGGCTTTTACAGAGGGAAACCTTTCCATGTCCGTTATCCAGATGAAGCAGCTGCTCGAGGCCGGCGTACACTTCGGCCACCAGACCCGCCGCTGGAACCCCAAGATGAAGAAGTTCATCTACGGCGCCCGGAACGGCATCCATATCGTCGATCTCCAGCAGACGGTCACGATGTTCGAGGACGCCTACGCCTATGTCTCCGACATCGCCGCCCGCGGCGGCACGATCCTGTTCGTTGGCACCAAGAAGCAGGCCGCCGAAGTCGTGAAGGCCGAAGCCGAGCGCGCCGGCATGTTCTACGTGAACAACCGGTGGCTGGGCGGCACGCTCACGAACTTCACGACCGTCTCGAGCTCGATCAACCGCCTCAAGGAAATCGAGAAGTGGTTCGAGGACGGCACCATCGAGAAGCTGACCAAGAAGGAAGGCATCATCCTCAAGCGCGAGATGGAAAAGCTGAAGGAAAACCTGGGCGGCATCCGCGAAATGACCCGCCTGCCCAAGGCCCTGTTCGTGATTGACACGAACAAGGAGGCGATCGCCGTCAAGGAAGCCGCCCGCATCGGCATCCCGGTCGTCGCCGTGGTCGACACGAACTGCGATCCGGACTCCATCGAGAAGATCATCCCTGGTAATGACGATGCGATCCGCGCCATCGCGCTCTTCACATCGAAGATCGCCGACGCCTGCATCGAGGGCCGCAAGGCATTCGACGACAAGCGCCGCACCGGCGAAACCGTCTCGGACGACGACCTCGGCACGCCCGTCCCGGAAGGCCTCAAGCACTACTCGTCCTACGACAAGGACGAGCTGGAAGAAGAGGCCAAGGCGGCGGCTCCGGCGGCCGAACCTGCCCCGAGCTGACCCGTTATTTCCCGCGTGTCCGGTTCCGCCCGCGGCCTGAAGGCCGGGGCGGGCCGTCCGCGTATCCATACCCGATTATCAAGGACACAGGTGACCCAACATGGCAGACATCAAGGCAACAGACGTTAAGGATCTCCGCGAGCGCACCGGCGCCGGCATGCTCGACTGCAAGAACGCCCTCACGGAAGCGGGCGGCGATCTCGAGAAGGCCATCGAGGTGCTCAAGAAGAAGGGCCTCGCCGCCGCCGCCAAGAAGGCCGGCCGCACGGCCTCCGAAGGCGCCGTCGTTTCGTACATCCATGCCGGCGGCAAGATCGGCGTGCTGCTGGAAGTGAACTGCGAGACCGACTTCGTGGCGAAGACGGACGAGTTCCAGGGCTTCTGCAAGGACATCGCCATGCACATCGCGGCCATGAGCCCGATCTGCGTGCGCGAGGAGGAAGTGGACCCGGTCTACCTCGCCAAGCAGAAGGAAATCTTTATCGCGCAGCTCAAGGAAGACCCGAAAAACTCCAAGAAGCCCGAGAAGGTCCTGGAAGAGATCGTGAAGGGCAAGATCGCCAAGCACCTCACGGAAGTCGTCCTCCTCGAGCAGTTCCACGTGAAGACGGACGTCTACGGCAAGGACAAGAAGATCAAGGACATCCTCTCCGAGAAGGTGGCCAAGATCGGCGAAAACATCGTCATCCGCCGCTTCAACCGGTTCCAGCTCGGCGAAGGCATAGAGAAGAAGACCACGAACCTGGCGGAAGAAGTGGCCGCACAGGTGGCCGCCACCCAGAAGAACTGAGCGTCAGCCGCCCCTTTCATGAACGGCCCGTTCCCCGGCAGGGGGCGGGCCGTTCTGCGTTTCCCGCCGCCCCACTGGACGCCGCGCGGCCAGCGGGCTAGAGAATTCCCGTGCCGAAACCTGCCTTCAAACGAGTACTGCTGAAACTGTCCGGCGAGGCCCTTCAGGGAGACGCCGGTTACGGGCTCGATCCCGCGACGCTGGAGCGGATTTCCCAGGAAATCGCCGAGATCGTCGGCATGGGCGTCTCGCTCGCCATCGTCATCGGGGGCGGCAACATCTTCCGGGGCCTGTCGGGTTCCTCCAGGGGGATGGACCGCTCCACAGCCGATTACATGGGCATGATGGCGACGGTGATCAACGCGCTGGCGCTCCAGGACTCGCTGGAGCGGGCCGGGGTGCCGACCCGGGTCCAGTCGGCGATCCGCATGGACGCCGTGGCGGAGCCCTACATCCGCCGCCGCGCGATCCGGCACCTCGAGAAGAACCGTGTCGTGATCTTCGCCGCCGGCACCGGCAACCCGTATTTCACCACCGACACGACCGCGGCGCTCCGGGCGAACGAGATCGGCGCCGAGGTAATCCTGAAGGCCACGAAGGTGGACGGGATCTACGACTCCGATCCGGTGAAGAACAAAAATGCCGTCCGGTTCGATCATGTGACGTTCCGCGACGCTCTTCACAAGGACCTCAAGGTGATGGATGCGACGGCCTTCGCCATGGCGATGGACACGAAGCTCCCCATCGTCGTGTTCGACCTGCACAAGTCCGGGAACATCCGCAAGGTGATCATGGGCGAGAAGGTCGGTACGCTCGTTTCGGAAAAGGCCTGATTCAGGGAGGGTTTGGCGATGAGCCAGGACGCGATTTTCAAGGATCTCAACGACGGCATCAAGGCGGCCATGGACGTGCTGGGCCGCGATTTCGCGGGCATCCGCACCGGCCGGGCGCACCCTTCGCTGGTGGACAACCTCAAGATCGAGGTCTACGGCCAGCCGATGCCGCTGAAAGCCTGCGCCACCGTGACGGTGCAGGACGCCCGCACCATCGCCATCACGCCGTTCGATCCGTCGCAGATCGCCTCTATCGAGAAGGGGATCATGACGAGCGAACTCGGCATCACGCCGGTGAACGACGGCAAGCTGATCCGCATCGTGCTGCCGGAACTCACCGCCGACCGGCGCAAGGAGCTCGCCAAGCTGGCCAAGCAGATGGCCGAGAACTGCAAGGTGTCGATCCGTCACGCCCGGCAGAAGGCCAACGACGGGTTCAAGAATCTCGAGAAGAACAAGCAGGCGTCCCAGGACGACGTGAAGAAGGGCACCGCGAAGGTGCAGGCCACCGTGGATGACGCCGGCAAGAAGGTCGACGCCATGCTGAAGAACAAGGAAACGGAGATCACGGGCGGCTGATCTCCGGCTCCGCGCTTCCCCCTTTGTTTTTTCCCGTCCATCGGGGACAATGACTCCCATGGCGGTCAGATCCCGAACCAAGTCCGCGGCTGCGGCCGAAGAACTGAAAGTGCCCCGGCACGTGGCCATCATCATGGATGGCAACGGCCGCTGGGCGCAGGCGCGTGGTTACCCCCGCGTGCTGGGCCACCGCGAGGGCGTGAAAGCAGTCCGGTCGGCTGTGCAGTCGTGCGCCGAACTCGGCGTCAAGTACCTTACGCTCTACGCGTTCTCGACCGAGAACTGGAACCGGCCACGGCCCGAAGTCTCCGCCCTCATGCACATGCTGGACGAGTACCTTCTCATCGAGGAGAAGGAACTCATCGACCAGGGGATCCGGCTGAACGCCATCGGTGAACTGGACCAGCTCCCCAAGGGCGTGCGCAACCATCTCGAATCGGTCATGACCAATACCGCCCAGTGCAAGGGGATGGTGCTGACGCTGGCCGTTTCGTACGGCTCCCGGGCGGAGATCGTCCGCGGCATCCAGATCATCGCCCGGCGCGTGCAGCAGGGGACGCTCAAGCCCGAAAATATCGACGATGGCCTGATTTCTTCGCACCTCTACACCGCCGGCATGCCGGACCCGGACCTTCTGATCCGCACGAGCGGCGAGATGCGTATCTCGAACTTCCTGCTCTGGCAGCTCGCCTATGCCGAGATCTACTTCTCGAAGGTGTTCTGGCCCGACTTCCGGAAGCGCCACCTCGTCGAGGCGTTCGAGAACTACTCCAGCCGCCAGCGCCGCTTCGGCAAGACCGGCGAGCAGCTCAAGGACGAGAGAAAGAAGTAAGAGCCCCTTTCGCGCCGTTTGCTCCCCGGTACCGGGGCCGGTTACGTCTGAGGCGTCCGGCCCAGAGGGACCGGAACCTCCATGGACTCAGTCTCGTCCGATCCCGATTCCCTGTTTTCCCACCGGAACTACCGGTTTTTCCTGGCGGCCCGGCTGCTCATGTCGATGGCGATCCAGATGCAGGCGGTTGCCGTCGGCTGGCATGTCTACAGCGTCACGGGCAGCGCGCTTCATCTCGGCTACATCGGTCTCGTCCAGTTCCTTCCGGCGGCGGGGTTCATCCTGTTTACCGGCCACGCGGCCGACCGGTTCGACCGGCGCAGGCTCGTCATCTCCTGCTATGCGGGTGAAGTTGCCTGCTCGACGCTTCTGGCACTCACGGTATTTTTCCCCGCATGGGGAGTCTGGCCCATCTTCGCCGTGATCTTCCTTGTGGGTACGGCGAACGCCTTCGCCGCCCCTGCGAGCCAGTCCCTGCTTCCGCACCTCGTTCCGGAGAAGATCTTCGGCAAGGCGGTCGTGATGGGCTCCACCGCGTTCCAGATCGCCAGCATCGCGGGCCCCGCCGCCGGCGGAGCGCTGTATGCGCTCACGGGCGGACCCGAGGCGATCTATATCAGCGCGGCGGTCATGGGAGTCGCGGGGGCCGCACTCATGTCGATGATCACCGTCCGCACCGGGCGGCTCGAGAAGCGTGCCGTGTCGCTGGAGACGCTGCTCGCGGGCGTGAAATTCGTCCGGAGCCAGCGGGTTGTGCTCGGCGCGATCTCGCTGGATCTGTTCGCGGTGCTGCTGGGCGGGGCGGTGGCGCTCCTGCCGGTCTATGCGAAGGACATCCTGGCCGCCGGTCCCACGGGCCTCGGTCTCCTGCGCTGCGCTCCGGCGGCCGGGGCGGCGCTCGTCGCCCTGTGGCTCCACCGGTTTCCGCTCGAGCGGAGGATCGGCCCGAAGATGTTTGCCTGTGTGGCGATTTTCGGGCTCGCCACCGTCGCATTCGGACTGTCGAGGAGCTTTCCGCTGTCGCTGATGTTCCTTGCGGTGCTGGGTGCCGCCGACATGATCAGTGTCGTCGTCCGTCAGACTCTCGTGCAGCTCTCGACGCCGGACGAGATGCGCGGCCGCGTGAGCGCCGTGAACATGATTTTTATCGGCGCCTCGAACCAGCTCGGAGAGTTCGAGTCGGGCGTCACGGCTGCCTGGTGGGGGCCGGTCCCGGCGGTCGTTATCGGAGGGATCGGTACGCTTCTTGTCGTCGCCGTATTCGTCTGGAGATTCCCTGAACTGCGCACGGTGAACCGTTACGAGGACGTCCGTCCGCCCGAAGGGGTAACGGCCTGAAACAGCCCCATCCGGGCCCTGCAGCAGCTGGTTTAAGCCCCCGGCGGGGCCCCTTTTCCGGCCCCCCTTGCAATACCCCACGGCTCAGCTAGTTTTGGTGCCCCTTGGCCGGAATGCTTGATAAAGGTCTCCCGGCCAGAGGGTGTTACGTGCAAAAAGGTTCGCGGGTGTCCTTGGGGAATTGATCCGCGGCCTTGGCACGCAGCGCGTCATTGCGATATGCTGTTTGTCCGGGTGGCGTTTCTTCTTTAGTGAAATAGATCCCGACGAAAGCGAGTGGCGGTGCCGCCCGGAGGCCCGCCAAGGGGGAAGTGCCCCCGGACGCGCTGTATACAGTATACGGACCCGGACGTGGAAACGGCGTTTAAATAACGGCGCCGCCCGCCGGGAACCGGTGAGGAGTGCGAGCGAGTCATGCGTCATCTGCCCCCGAACCAGTTTGCCGGCGAGGGTCTCCACAGTGAGGCGTTCGAGAGCGACGGCTGTGGCGTCGGTTTTATCGCGCACCTCAAGGGCCGGAAGTCGCACGCAATCCTCAAGGACGCCCTCGAGATCCTGAAGCGCCTTGCCCACCGGGGTGCCTGCGGCTGCGAGACGAACACGGGTGACGGCGCGGGCGTGCTGCTCCAGGTTCCGCACGCCTTCTTTGTGAAGGTCATGAAAGCGGCCGGCGTCCAGCTTCCCGGCGAGGGGCAGTATGCCGTCGGCATGGTGTCGCTCCCCCAGGACGCCAAGGACCGCGAGAACTGCCGCGACATCGTGAACCGCGAGGTCGAGCGGGCCGGCATGAACGTGCTCGGCTGGCGCAAGACTCCTGTCGACGATTCGATGATCGGCCCCTCGGCGAAGAACGCCCAGCCCGTCATGGAGCAGGTGTTCGTGAGCCGCCCGGCGGACCTGAAGGAAGAACTCGCCTACGAGCGGCGGCTCTATCTCGCCCGCCGACGGAGCGAGAACGCCGTCGCGAAGCTCGGCCTGAAGAACGCGAAGGACTTCTACTTTGCCAGTCTCTCGGCCCGGCTCTGCATCTACAAGGGGATGCTCTCCAGCGAGCAGGTGGACGCCTATTACCCGGACCTTCTGGATCCGGACATGGTGACGGCGCTTGCCCTCGTGCACAGCCGGTTCTCGACCAACACGTTCCCATCGTGGGATCTTGCGCACCCGTTCCGGATGCTCGCCCACAACGGCGAGATCAACACGCTCCGGGGCAACATCAACTGGATGCATGCGCGGGAATCGCTCGCCCGGAGCGCCCATTTCTCCGAGGCCGAGATGCAGGATCTCTTCCCGGTGATCCAGCCGGGCGGCTCCGACTCGGCGTGCCTCGACAACGTGCTCGAGTTCCTCGTGATGTGCGGCTACCCGCTGCCTCACGCGGTGATGATGCTGATCCCCGAAGCCTGGCAGCAGCACACGTCGATGCCGCAGTTCAAGAAGGACTTCTACGCCTTCCACGAGTGCCTGATGGAGCCGTGGGACGGCCCGGCCTCGATCGCGTTCACCGACGGCCACCAGATCGGTGCCGTGCTGGACCGCAACGGCCTGCGCCCGTCGCGCTACTACGTGACGGACGACGATCTTGTGATCATGGCCTCCGAAGTGGGCGTCTACGACGTCGCGCCGGAGAAGGTGAAGATCAAGGGCCGTCTCCAGCCGGGCCGCATGTTCCTCGTGGACATGACCGAGGGCCGCATCGTCGCCGACGAGGAGCTCAAGGAAAAGATCTCGAAACGGCTTCCCTACGGCGACTGGCTGAAGACTCACCTGCATACGCTCGACCAGCTCCCGCCGCCGCCCAGCGTGCCCGAGCCCGATCACGCCACGGTCGTCCAGCGGAACATCATCTTCGGCTATACGCACGAGGACCGGAAAATCCTGCTCAGTCCGATGGCGAAAGGCGGCGAGGAAGCGATCGGTTCCATGGGAACCGACACGCCTCTCGCGGTGCTCTCCAACCGTCCGCGCATGCTGTACGATTACTTCAAGCAGCTCTTCGCGCAGGTGACGAACCCGCCGCTCGACGCCATCCGCGAGGAACTGGTCACGAGCGTCTATACGAACGTGGGTTCGGAGCGGAATCTCCTGAAGCCGGAAGCCGAAAGCTGCCACCAGATCCGTCTCAAGGGGCCGATACTGGACAATGAGCAGATGGCCCAGATCGCCCATCTGAACTCCAAGGGGTTCAAGGCGAAGCGCCTGCCCATGCTCTACCCGAAGGGTACCGACGGGCAGGGGCTCGAGAAAGCGATGGAAGAGCTGTGCACGGCCGCCGGGCAGGCGATCGGCGACGGCTACAACATCGTGATCCTCTCGGACCGGGGCGCAAACGAGAACCTCGTACCGATCCCGGCGCTGCTCGCCACGGCCGGCGTACACCACCACATGGTGCGCGCCGAGACCCGCACCCGCTGCGGTCTCGTGATCGAGACGGGCGAGGCGCGTGAAGTCCACCACTTCTGCCTGCTGCTCGGTTACGGCGCGAGCGCGATCAACCCGTATCTGGCGTTCGAGACGCTGGACGACATGATCCGTACGGGCGAACTGAAGGAGATCGACCACGGCAAGGCGGTCGTGAACTACATCAAGGCGGCGCAGAAGGGCATCGTGAAGGTCATGTCCAAGATGGGCATATCCACGATCCAGAGCTACCGCGGCGCCCAGATATTCGAGGCCGTGGGCCTGAGCCGCGCACTCGTGGACAAGTACTTCACCTGGACCGCCACCCGGATCGAGGGCGCGGGCGTGAAGGAAGTCGCTGCCGAGGTGGAGCGCCGCCATTCGCGGGCGTTCTCCGACCGGCTGAGCGCCACGCCCGACCTCGACTGGGGCGGCGAGTACCAGTGGCGGCGGGACGGCGAGTACCATCTCTTCAACCCGGAGACGGTGTGGCGCCTCCAGCACGCGACCCGCGAGAAGAAGTACGACCTCTTCAAGCAGTACACGAAGCTGATCGACGAGCAGTCCAGGCACCGGGCGACCCTGCGCGGCCTCTTCGAATTCGAGCAGCGGACTCCGGTTCCGATCGAGGAAGTCGAACCCGCCGCGAGCATCATGAAGCGGTTCGCCACCGGCGCCATGAGCTTCGGCTCCATCAGCAAGGAGGCGCACGAGAACCTCGCCATCGCAATGAACCGGATCGGCGGCAAGTCGAACACGGGCGAGGGCGGCGAGGATCCGGTGCGGTTCAAGCCGGACGCGAACGGCGACTGGCGGCGGAGCGCCATCAAGCAGGTGGCCTCTGGCCGGTTCGGCGTCACGAGCCACTACCTCACGAACGCCAACGAGCTCCAGATCAAGATGGCACAGGGCGCCAAGCCCGGCGAGGGCGGGCAGCTCCCCGGCCACAAGGTGGACGAAGTGATCGCCCGCGTGCGGTGCTCGACCCCCGGCGTGGGACTCATCAGTCCGCCGCCGCACCATGACATCTATTCGATCGAGGATCTCGCGCAGCTCATCTTCGATCTCAAGAACTCGAACCCCTCGGCGCGGGTCAGCGTGAAGCTGGTCGCCGAGGTGGGTGTCGGCACGGTCGCGGCGGGTGTCGCCAAGGCGCACGCCGACCACATCCTGATCTCCGGCCATGACGGGGGCACGGGCGCATCGCCGCTCACTTCCATCAAGCATGCCGGCGCGCCGTGGGAACTCGGCCTAGCCGAAACCCAGCAGGTGCTGGTGGAACAGGGCCTTCGCGGACGTGTCGTCGTCCAGACGGACGGCTCCATGAAGACAGGCCGCGACGTCGTGATCGCCGCCCTGCTCGGAGCCGAGGAGTTCGGCTTCGCCACGGCGCCGCTCGTCGTCTCGGGCTGCATCATGATGCGCGTCTGCCATCTGAACACCTGCCCGGTAGGCGTCGCCACGCAGGACCCGGCTCTGCGTGCCCGGTTCAACGGCAAACCCGAGTTCGTCGTGAACTTTTTCGAGTATATCGCCCAGGAAGTCCGCGAACTCATGGCTCAGCTCGGCTTCCGCACCATCCAGGAGATGGTGGGTCACGCCGAAGTGCTGAAGATGAAAAGGGCCATCGACCACTGGAAGGCCGGCGGCCTCGACCTGTCGAGGATCCTCGCGCGCCCGAAAGCGGACGCCTCGGCCGCCCGTTTCAACGTCGAGAAGCAGGACCACGGTCTCGACAAGGTGCTAGACAACAAGCTGATCGAGCTGGCGAAACCGGCGCTCGAGAAGGGTCAGAAGGTCCGCCACGAACTCCAGATCCGCAACGTGGACCGGGCGACCGGTACCTGGCTCGGTCACGAGATCACGAAGAAGTACGAGGACAAGGGACTCCCGGACGGGACGATCCACTTCAGTTTCACCGGCTCGGCCGGACAGAGCTTCGGTGCATTCGTTCCGAAGGGCGTCACGCTGGAACTCGAGGGCGACGCCAACGACTACTGCGGCAAGGGCCTCTCGGGCGGCACGGTGATCGTCTATCCGCCGAAGGGCTCGAAATTCCGCCCCGACGAGAACATCGTCATCGGCAACGTGGCCTTGTACGGCGCCACGGGCGGCGAGGCGTTCTTCCGGGGTGTCGCGGGCGAGCGGTTTGCCGTCCGCAACTCGGGCGTCCAGACGGTGGTCGAGGGGACGGGCGACCACGGCTGCGAGTACATGACCAAGGGCCTCGTGGTCGTTCTGGGACGCACGGGCCGCAATTTCGCCGCCGGCATGTCGGGCGGCGTGGCCTTTGTGCTGGACGAGGCGGGCGACTTCGCCGGCCGCTGCAACACCGGCATGGTGGGGTTATCCGGCTTCGAAGGCGAGGACGACGAGAAGACCGTGAAGGGCCTCGTCGAGAAACACGCGAAACTGACCGGCAGCGACGCGGCGGCCCGGGTCCTCAAGGACTGGGCGCAGCTTCGCGGCAAATTCGTCAAGGTGATGCCGACCGACTACCGGCGCGTTCTGGAGCAGCAGAAGCTCAAGGCTGCGGCCGGGTGAGGAGGTTGAGAGAAGATTTCCATGGGTGACCCGACCGGATTCCTGAAGATTACCGAGCGCCAGCTCCCGGGCTACCGGCCCGTCGAGGAGCGCATCCACGACTACGAGGAATGCTACCAGCCGTTTCCCGAGGAAACGCTCCAGAAGCAGGCCTCCCGCTGCATGGATTGCGGCATCCCGTTCTGCCACAACGGCTGCCCGCTGGGGAACATCATCCCCGACTGGAACGATCTCACCTACCGGGGCCGCTGGAAGGACGCCATCGACCGTCTCCACGCGACGAACAACTTCCCCGAATTCACCGGCCGCATCTGCCCCGCCCCGTGCGAGGCCGCCTGCGTGCTCGGCATCAACCAGCCGGCCGTCACGATCAAGCAGATCGAGGTGACGATCATCGACCACGCCTGGCGCGAAGGCTGGATCAAGCCGCTCCCGCCCAAGACGAAGACCGGCAAGAAGGTTGCCGTCGTGGGCTCGGGCCCGGCGGGTCTCGCCGCCGCCCAACAGCTCGCCCGCGCGGGCCACGAGGTCACACTGTTCGAGCGCGCCGACCGGGTCGGCGGCCTGCTCCGTTACGGCATTCCGGACTTCAAGATGCGCAAGCACCTGATCGACCGGCGCATGGAGCAGATGAAGGCCGAGGGCGTGACTTTCCGGACCGGCGTAAACGTCGGCGTGGACGTTACGGCCGCCGAACTCCGCAAGGAGTTCAACGCCATCGTGCTGACGACCGGCGCCACGGTCCCCCGCGATCTCAACGTTCCGGGCCGGGACCTTAAGGGTGTCTACTTCGCGATGGATTTTCTCACGCCGTCCAACAAGCGGCAGGCAGGTGACAAGATCCCGCCGGAGGAGTTCCCCTCCGCCGAAGGTAAGGATGTCGTGATTCTGGGCGGCGGTGACACCGGCGCGGACTGCCTCGGCACGTCCCACCGGCAGGGTGCGAAGTCGATCAAGCAGTTCGAGCTGATGCCCCGGCCGCCCGACAGCCGCGCGGCCGACAACCCCTGGCCCCTGTGGCCCCTCATTTACCGCACCTCGTCGGCACACCTCGAGGGCGGCGAACGGGACTACGCGATCTCCACGAAGTCGCTCTCCGGAAAGAACGGCCAGCTCGAGAAGATCCACTGCGTGCGGCTCAACTGGATCAAACACCCCGACGGCCGGATGACCTTTGAGGAGATTCCGGGCTCCGAGTTCGAGGTGAAGTGCGACATGCTGTTCCTGGCCCTCGGGTTCCTCGGGCCGGAGAAGGGCAAGCTGATCCAGGATCTCGGTGTCGAGCTCGACGCCCGCGGCAACATCAAGGCGACGCCGAACAAGCGCACCAGCGTGGACGGCGTGTTCGTGGCTGGTGACTGCACGCGCGGCCAGTCGCTCGTTGTCTGGGCCCTTGCCGAGGGCCGCACCGCCGCCCACCACGTGGATATTTACCTCCAGGGTGGAACCCAGCTCCCCGCGCCGCTCTGAGCGGCCGGTCGCGGGTGCAGCGGATGACGGGGCGGCCCATGGGCCGCCCCGTCTTATTTGAGCCCGCCGGATTCTGGACTACTCTCACCCCTATGCGGTTCCGGTTCATGTTCCTGCTGGCGGTTCTGGCAGCTCAGGCCGCCTGCACGCGCGCGGGCAGTTCCCGCGCGTTCGAGCTCGAGGGTGGGGACTGCGCCTTCGTCTGGAAGGGCATGAAGGTCGTCGACGACGGGAACCGCACCATCGGGTCGGTCCGGTCCGTCTCGAAGGCCCTGTTCCGGTCCCGCTGCACCGTGGACCTTGCCCTCGAAAAGGCCCCCGAGTGGACCATCCTCACCGAGAACAACTGTTCGGTCGGCGTGGAGGAAAAGACCGTCCTGCTCCGGTTCACGGCCCTGGGCTACGGGAGCCCGGAACAGCTCCAGCAGGGCCGCCCCGGCTGCCGGATCGTCAGCTACGAGATCGGCTCCCCCCACTATCCACGCTGAATCCCGTCACTTCCGGGCCCCCCTTGCCCTTTGGGGCCAGCCGGGCTACAGACCGCCCGCCTTGCCCCCGGGGCCTTCCAGGAACCCATCGCCATAGAGCGGTTCCGGGCACATCCCGGGGGACTTCGTCCGGATCCAATATCCAGCCGGACGATGCCCGAAAGGAGTCCATATGGCGAAGCACCTCTATGAGTGCATGGTGATCTCGCCGCCCGACCAGAACGAGGCGGCCCGGGCCCCCCTTCGCGAGAAGATCGACGGGGTCCTCAAGAAATTCTCCAGCCAGATCCTGCACTGGGACGACTGGGGAACCCGCAAGCTGACATTCCGGATCAACAAGAACTGGCGCGGCCACTACACCGTCTTCTACTTCGAAGGCGACCCGGACTGCGTCCGCGAGCTGGACCGCACCCTCAAGATCGCGGAAGACAGCTGGCGGCACATCACGATCCGTCCGGAAGAGCGCCCCGACTTCGCGGAACTTGACCGCAAGGCCAAGGCCCGCGCCGAAGCCGAGAAGGAACGCGACCAGCTCCGCGAGAGCGGCGACGACGACCGAGGCGAGCGGCCTGATCGTGGAGAGCGCGGCGACCGGGGAGAACGCGGTGAGCGTTCTGACCGTGGCAGCCAGGACGACGGCGCCCGCGAGTAAGCCGGGTGTATTGCAGGAATCACCTGAAAAGGATTGACCAATCATGAGCGAAGAAAATACCAGGGAATCCAGAGGCGACGAGGGCGGCGAGGGCCGCGGCCGCGGACCCAGGGGCGACCGCGGGGATCGCGGCGACCGGGGCGACCGCGGAGGCGACCGCGGAGGCGACCGCGGGGGCGACCGCGGCGGCGACCGCGGCGGCAAGAAGGGTGGACGCAAGGGCTTCGGCCGGCGCAAGGTCTGCCGCTTCTGCATCGAGAAGATCCGGTACATCGACTGGAAGGACACCCGCACGACCCGTATGTTCGTGGGCGAGCGCGGCAAGATCGTTCCCCGCCGCATCTCGGGCACCTGCTCGGGCCACCAGCGGCAGCTGAAGGTCGCCGTGGAGCGCGCCCGTAACATGGCGCTGCTCCCCGTGACAGAATCCCGCCGGCACTGAGCCGGCCGGGGGCATCCTGACCGGCGCGGACGGCGGCTTACCGGAGAACGGTGGCCGCCGTTTTCGCGCCACCAGGGGGAGTGAGCCCGCCCGATGACGTTCCTGCTCCAGTTTCTTTTTTCCATCCTGCACCTTGTGCTGATGGTCGCCGTGCCGGTGACAGCGGCGGTGAACGTCATGCGCCGGCCCCGCCGGACTGGCTACGCCTTCGCCGCTGTGCTCAGCGTCATCGCCGGTGTCGCGGGCGGGATGTGGTTCGGCGTTCTGCTGCTTTACCCCGGCGCGCTCGCCGCGGGGGCGTCGGCGTTCCTCCTTGCCGCGGCCGCCGGCGAAGCGGGCCGCCGGAAGGAACCTTTCAGCCCGGCAGCCTCGCGGGCCCTCTTTGCGGCTCTGGTTCCGGGTGCGGCGGGACTCCTCGCCGGAGCGGTGGTCCTCGGGACGGACTTTTATCCGTTTATCCGGACGCTGCTCGAGACGACCCTGAACGAGGCCATCGAGCTCCAGCGCAGCCAGGGACTCATGGACGGGAAAATCCTGGACGATCTCAAGGCCGAGCAGCTCGCCGGCATCGCCTCTCGCACCTACATGATGCCCGGCCTCTTGCTGGCCGGGGCGGCCGGCTGGGCGGCCCTGTGCCTAATCCAGGTGGCCCGATACTCCGGCGTCTGGACGAGAGACGACCTGCTCGCGTTCCGGCTTCCTGACTGGCTGATGATTCCCGCCCTTGCGCTCGGCGCCGTGACCGGTGTCCTGGGCCTCCTGCCGGAATACGCGAACCATTTCCACGTTGCGACCGGATTCGTCTACTTCGCCGGAGCGCTCTATGCGATGCAGGGACTTGCCGTGACGGCTTCGCTCTTTGCGAAGCTCGGTCTGCCGGTCTGGCTCTCCTGGTTCGCCCTCGCGACGCTGCTTCCGGTCATCACCGGCGTCGGCATCATGGACCTGTGGGGCAATTTCCGGGGCCGCATGGCCCGGTGGGGGAGCGGCGACAAGCCGGAAACCGAGTAATTCCAGCAGGTTAATGGGGATTTGACGCCCCCCGGAACCCTGACTATAACGCTGCGTTCCGGACGGCCGGGATTCTGACCGGTCCGTCCTCTGGAACTTTCTGGAGTAACGATCATGCGCGTGATTTTGAGAGAAACCATCGACACGCTGGGCCAGCTCGGTACTGTCGTCGACGTTCGCCCCGGCTACGCCCGCAACTACCTGCTGCCGCGCGGACTCGCGGTCCTCGCCAACGAGGGCAACGTCTCGCAGATGAAGCACGAGCTGAAGGTGGCCGAGGACAAGGCGCGCAAGATCCGCGCCGCCAAGGAAGCCATCGCCAAGCAGCTCCGGGACCTGCACGTTCAGGTCAAGGCGAAGGCAGGCGAGGCGGGCAAGCTGTTCGGTTCCGTCGGAACCGCCGACATCGCCGAAGCGGTCCACGCCAAGGGCTTCACCGCCATCGAGCGCCGCGACATCCGGCTCGCCCAGCCCATCAAGCAGATCGGCGACTTCCGCGTGCCGGTGCGGCTGCACCAGGACCTCACGGTCGAGATCGTCGTCACCGTCGTCGCAGAGGAAATCCCGCAGGCCTGAGCGCCAGGGACTTCAACCGGCCTCATCGCTCCGGGCGGCCCCTCGAAAGGCCGCCCGAAGTGTTTTGGGGGCCGACGCCCGGGGTTCGTTCCGAAACCGCTTTTCGTGCTGAAGGGCAAAGCGGGGAGTGACGGATGCGGGCCTTTCTCTCCTCTTTGGGGAGGAAACCTGAGCAGGGTAGCGAAGGGGAGGATTGAAGCCTGTTCAATCTGGAGGCGAAAAGCGGACGTCTCGTCTTTATCGGACGGGCCGGACGGGTTAGGGTTTGCGCACATTCGATCACAACCCGGTCCGTACCGAAGGAACCACCCGTATGAAGACGCGTCTCCAGGCGCCCCTGATTGCATTCTGCGCTGCACTCCTCGCTGTTCCGGCCATTGCCCAGGAAATCCCGGCGCCGGCCGCACCAGCCCAGAAGTCTCTCGCCCGTAGTGTCGACCCGGTGGTCGTTTCCGGCGAAACGACGAAACCTCTCTGGGGCCGGAAGATCGCTTCCCTGCGTCTTCAGATCCGCAAGGGCGGGGCGTGGACGGCTATCCCCT
This sequence comes from uncultured bacterium, assembly GCA_964621525.1. Taxonomy (GTDB): domain Bacteria; phylum JAGRBM01; class JAGRBM01; order JAGRBM01; family JAHCIT01; genus CAZMGV01. The sequence continues at coordinate 5,020 of CAZUMS010000023.1, read as the reverse complement.
TTCAGGTGGACAAGGTGAATCCCGATGGCGAATATATCATCGCCTCGAATACCGTACCCCAGAACGTCCGTGACGAGACGGGGATCGACGACACACCCGAACCCAAGAAACGCGCAAAGCGGATCAAGAAGTTCGAGAGCGATCTCGACGATTACGAAGACGAGGTGAAAGAAGGCACGCGGACGAAGGAAAGCCTCGAAGAGCTGCGCCGCGTCGCCTATTTCGATGAGCGTCTCGACGAGATCGACTACAACGACGAGGTGGTGTTCATGGGCCGGGACGCCGGCGATCAGGCTGCCCGCGGCGACTGGCCTTCAGCCGAGGGAATCGAGATCGAAATCGCGGACCCCCTGAATGGCGGAAAAGCCTGGGCCTACCTGTTCTTCTTCGCCGCGAACCCGCCGCCGCTCAGTGCCGTCGATTACATCAGCTACGACCCGAAGAAGGACTTCATCAAGACCCGCCTGTCGGAGATCGATTTCAACGACGAGAACCCCATGCTTGTGGAAAGCATCGTGGGCAAGCCGCCGGGAGGCGCGGTGATCCCGAACGTGCTTGACCGGTTCAAGATGCGGATCAGGATCAAGCCGATCGGGCTGTTCTGCGCGCCGCTCAACTTCGACGAGAACAACGCCCGTGCGTTCACCATCGGCTACAAGGACGGCCCGGTCCGGCTCCTGCGCCGCAACATCTTCTGGATCATCATCGGCGGAGTACGGCTCCCCTTCGCGCCGAAGATCGTCATGTATTTCAAGTTCTACGAGAACGGCCTTGCCGCCACGTCGGACCTCTACGTGCCATTCAATCCCAAGTATTTCGTCTGCGAGGGCAGCCGGTTTACTGCGGGCCTCGACTTCCGGAAGAACACCTACGGGGCGAAGGTGCTCACCAAAGACAATAAGGCGCTTATCATCGACGGCAAGATGAGCGAGGCGGAGAAGAACCGCGTCCAGCCCAATCAGGACTGGATTGCCGGCTACCTGCCGAACCGGGCGGCGCTCATGTCGCGGATGGTTTACGACCCCGAAATGGTGAAGCACGGCGCAAAGATGAACTTCCATTACCTGGACGACGAAACGGTCAACGACGAGCCGGAACATGAGCCCGGCCAGCATGTCGTGGGTTATACGATCGACGTGAAGGCATTTCCCAAGGGTAAGTATTACGTCGGCTTCCAGATATACACGGCCTACGACTTCGACGAATCGCAGGTTCAGGAACTGCTGAACGTGGATGACGCACCCCTCAAGGTGAAGCGCACGGGTGTGGACGCAGCGAAGTAGCGGTCAGTCGCGGCCGAGCTTCAGGTAGCGGATCATCAGCAGCGCCAGTTCGTCGGACAGGTCCCGGCGGCGGGCGACGGTGGACGGATCGGTGGCGATCTGCATGATGCCCGCGCCGATGGCGACGCCGACGACGTAGAACCGGTCCTGCATTTTCGTCACCGGGGCCCGGACGCCCTGCTGGTCGGCAAACTGGAGGCCGAGCCGTTCCACCTGGGCGACGAGCCCCTGCACCCGCGGCATCTTCCAGACGAACGGTACCTGCTGGTACATTGTCCGGACCAGGGCGGCGTCGGCGGCGATGAACTCCACCATCTCGTGGATGAAATAGCGGACTGCCTCGAGCGGCGGTTTCTGCATGGCGGACTGGGCGGTCTTTACCGCATGGGCGAACCCACGGTCGGCGAACCGGTCCACGACGGCGGCGATGGCGGCGTCCTTGCCGTCGAAATACTCGTAGAAGGACCCGATCCCGACCCCCGCTTCGCGGGCGATGTGGTTTGTGGTCGCGCCGGCGTATCCGCGCTTGACGAGAGTCCGAGCAGTCCCCTCGAGAATGGCATCGACAGTTTCCTTGGAAGTCTGCTTTGAAGGGGTTCTACGCCTCTGTTTCATGACTTTTGAGGGTTTTGGCATAAAGACTCCTCTGTCCGAGTATGATCCGAGTATTTACTCGGACATAATGCCTGTGAGCGATGCGTCACGCAACGCGAAACTGGACTTGAACCCGGACCGGAACCCCTGAAGGGGTCCGGATCAGTGAGGATACGAGACCATGATTACGGCTCCCGCCCTGGACGCCAGCAGCACTCCGTTTATCGACCCCTTCCGCGAGGACGGGACCTTCCGCCTTGATCCGGCGCTCGCGCCGGGACGCCACCGGCCCCGGGAGCTGTTCCTCAAGAAACACCCCGACAAGGACCCCGCCAATGCGCCGAAGAAAAAGCGCGGTATGGGCGACGCCGCCATGTGGAACCGGATGCTCACCGGGATCCTCACGGGCGAGAAGGTTCCCAAGCAGCAGATTCCGTCCGAGCGGTCGTGGGACCGGGGCCGCCAGCTCGCCATCATGGGCGATCCGCTGGCCGACGACTTCGCGGCGCTTTACCCGAAACTTGGCTATCCGAAGGCCCGGGCCATGCTCGACCTCGCCCTCGACCAGGGCATCGAGCACGTGAAAGACGCTCCCGAGGCGCTGAAGGCCCTCTTCGCCGAAGTGGACAATCCGCCCGAATGGGTGAACTGGGACCGCGTGGAGCGCGGGGCCAACGCCATGCGGCGTTATGCGCCGTTCACCTGGCTGTTCGCCCGGCTCGCCTTCGCGCAGACCTACGTGAACGCCAACGCCGGCATGCCGCTCTACATGACGGGTTCCCTGGGCGAGGCCACCGTGGCGAAACGGCTCAAGGAAACCTCCCGCTGGCGGCTCGGCATCCAGCAGCCGGGAGCGCTCCGCCGCTCCGGCGACGGCTTCAAGACCGTCGTGAAGGTGCGGGTACTCCACGCGCTCGTCCGGTACCACCTGTTCAAGTTCGGCAAATGGGACGCCGCCCGCTTCGGCATGCCGATTCCGCAGCTCGACATGGCCGGCGCGAACATCGGCATGTTCATGACCCACAGCTACATGCTCGCGGGACTCGGCATGGTGATGACTCCCCGGGAGTTCGGCGACGTCATGCACCTGTGGCGCTACCACGGCCACCTGATCGGCGTCGTGGACGACCTGAATCCCAAGTCATTCGCCGACCTCGGCCGCATCGGTACGCTGATGACGCTGACGACCCGCACGGCCTTCGACAAACGGGCGCGGGCGCTCACCCGCTCGACCATGAACGCCCGGCTCCGCGAGGGCGAAGGCTGGCTCGGCAACGCCATGGACTACGTGGACGTCCGGGTCTCGCACGGCCTCTACCAGCTCTCCAACGGGCGTAAGCTCTACGAGCTCATGGAACTCGGCGACGAGCGCAAGTGGCTGTGGTTCCTCCCGGCGGTGCTTCCGGCGGGCCTCGCCGCTGACACGCTTCGCCGCCTGACGCCCGGCGGGACGAAAATCGCCGAAAGACTCGGCGGGCGCTACATCGACCGGATCATGCAGGTGGACGAGGTGAAGAACGCCCCGTTCCGCCCGTACCACATGAGCGCCTGATCGTGCCCCTTTGACCCGTCTGCTAGACTCTCCGGCATGAACGCGCATACGGGTTTCTGGACCTTTGCCATCGCAAACATGTTCGCCGCCTTCGTGGCCGCGGCCTTTGGCGTGCGCGCTGTTCGCCGCAAGGACGTGGACCTCCACAAGAAGCTGATGATGACGTCGGCTGCGCTGGTCGTCCTGTTCGTGCTCGCCTACGCCGGCAAGCTCGTCTTCATCGGCCGCGAGAACCTGGACGTCTGGACGGATGGGGCGGTGATCGTCCTGCGGGTGCACGAGCTGTTTGTCTTCGTATTCCTCGCAAGCGGTGTCCGGGCGTATCTCCTGTCCCGGAAGTTCGCCGCCGATCCCGTGAACCGGCAGCGCCACCGCCTCGCCGGACGGATCTCGGTCATCAGTTTCGCGCTGGCGCTTGCCACGGCCGGGTTCGTCTACCGGTCAATTCTCGAATATGGAATGCCGAACTAGGCCGCAGCCGCGGGGCGGCGGAAGCCGGAAATCCTGATCGCACCCGCTTCAGCCTCGGCGACGAGACGGCGCACCACCTCACCCGCCGGAAGTACTTTCCGGATCAGGCCCGCACCTGCGCCCGCCGTGTAGTTCCCTTTCGTCCCGTCCGGGTCCGAGGGAATCCGGGCCATCCCCTGGCCCTGGATCATCATGAAATCCATGGGCCGCTTGCCGGGAGCGTCCTGGGCCTCGAGTTCGATAAAGAAATCGTTGCGGATGAGCCGCGTGGGCGACGATTTGCGGCAGGCGACTGCGGTCGCGGCGTCGCCCGCGTTCACGAGCACGTTCTTCCAGTTCATGTGAACGGGGGCTTCGTCGGTCGCGATGAACAGCGTTCCGAACTGGGCCCCCACAGCGCCCAGGGCCAGCGCGGCAAGGAGGCCGCGCCCGTCTGCAAAGCCTCCGGCGGCGACCACGGGAATTTTCACCGCGTCCACCACCTGCGGGATCAGCGAGACGGTGGGGATTTCGTCCGGGCTCACCTTGCCGCCGGAGTCCACACCCTCGGCGACGACGATATCGACTCCGGCCGCTTCGGCCTTCAGTGCCGTCCGGACGGACGACACCACATGCAGCACCGTGACCCCTTTCTCCCTGAGCGGTTTCGTGAACTTGTCCGGGCTTCCGGCGGCGGTGGTCACGATCTTCACGTCGGTGGCGAGGAGCGCCTCGACGATTTTGGGCACTTCGGGGTGGAAGATCGGCAGATTGACGGAGAACGGCTTTTTCGTCCGCTCCTTCAGCTTGAGGATCTCCCGCCGGGTGCCCTCGGCGCCGAACGTCGCTGCCGAGATCGTGCCGAGCCCACCGGCCTCGGAAATGGCGGCCGACAGGATCCCGTCGGAGACCCCCATCATTCCGCCGAGAATGACCGGATGCTCAATGCCGAGCCGGTCGCAGAGATCGGTGTGAAGCGCCATCGCAATTTCCTTCCAGCGCCCGGAGACCGGGCACGGAGGCAATCTAACTGGAGGAAGGGCGTCCCGGAAGCCGGGGAACTGGAGCGCGAGACGGGGGTCGAACCCGCGACATCAAGCTTGGGAAGCTTGCACTCTACCAACTGAGTTACTCGCGCCCG
>CAZUMS010000022.1:0-73322 GCA_964621525.1 uncultured bacterium | reverse complement strand
CGCACCAGCTTTCTTCTCCCCCGTTATCAGCCAGCACGTCGAACGGAAACGCCAGGGAAGCCGGTGGCCATCGCGGCGCCAGGGCTGCCGGCTTACCGGTAGCTCATCGGGAAGTTTTTCAGTCCGAACAGGAATGAGGACGGCACGAACTGCTGAGGCCGCTCGCCGAGCGGGCGGAGCGGACCCACACGCCTGAAGAACGTCTCGAAGGCAATCTGGCCCTCGATCCGGGCGAGTGCCGCGCCGAGGCAGTGGTGGATACCCATTCCGAACGACAGGTGCTTCCCCGGCGGACGGGTAATGTCGAAGCGGTCAGGGTCGGGGAAAACAGATTCGTCACGGTTGGCAGCTCCGGCCCAGACCATCATCATGTCGCCCGGCCTGAGCGTCTTGCCACCGAGCTCGGTCCTCCGGATGCAGTAGCGGGGAAATCCCTGGATCGGGGCGTAATAGCGGAGCGACTCCTCGATCGCGTCGGGGATCGCAGACGGCTTCCGGATCAGATAGTCCATCTCGTCCGGATACTGGGTCAGTGCGAGAGCCGTGTTGCTGAGCAGGTTGGTGGTGGTTTCATTGCCGGCGACCATGAGGAGCACGCAGGTGGCAAGCAGTTCGTCGGCTGACAGCTTCTCCCCCTGCTGTTCAAGCTGGACGAGCTGGCTGACCAGGTCTTCTCCCGGTTCGCGCCGGCGCCTGGCAAAGACCTCCAGAAAATAGTCCGTGAATTCCCGCCGCCAGTCCGTATTCTCCTCACCGGTGTCGCCCGACATGATTTTCTGGACCGGCACGGAGACAAAGCCGTCGGACCAGCGCTTGAAGTCGTGACGCCGTTCGGTGTCGACGCCGAGGATTTCCGCAACCACATGGACCGGCAGGGGGATGGTGAAATCCTCGACGAAATCGAACGTGTCCTTCTTCAGGATCCCGTCGATCAGTTCGTCGGTCATCGCCTGGATCCGGTCCTGAAGCCTGCGGATTGCCGCAGGCGAGAATGCCTTGGTGACGAGACCGCGCAGGCGCGTATGCCGGGGCGGATCGTTCATCAGCATCAGGTTATCGACAAATTCGGCTGTCTGTCCCATGACCGGGACGAGCCGTTTGATGCGCTCCTCGCGCCGGTCAGGGGCGCCCGCCACGAGGAACGAGTTGAGCGGGTTCGAGGAAAAATTCTCCGCTTCGCGGAGCGCGCGGACACATTCTTCGTATCCGAGAATGTGCCAGACGGGGAAAATTCCCTGCTGATGGACGGGGCTGCGCTCCAGTGCCTCGCGGTAGGCGTCGAAGCGGGAACAGCCGGGCGGAAGTAACAGGGGATTGAACTGCACCGGGACCTCCCGCAGAAATACGAGCGCTCGCTCGTATTATTAGCGGAGGGAGATTACCGTTCAATTCGCATTCGGAGCGGCCTCACATGCCTGAAAACAGTACAAAACCACGGAAAAGACCCACACAGGCCAGGTCCCGTGAAACCGTCGATGCAATTGTTAAAGCCGCAGCTCGTATTCTGACGGAACACGGTTACGACGGGCTCTCCACGAACCGGATCGCCCGCACCGCCGGAGTAAGCCCCGGTTCCCTCTATCAGTACTTTCCGAACAAGGACTCGGTCATCGCCGCCTTGCTCGACTCCCTGCTCAGCCGGTTTGGAGCCATAATCCAGAAACGTCTTGCCGAAGTGATGAACGACCCTCTGGACGTTGCCGCCCGCAAGATGATGCGGGCGCTCGTCGAAATGCTGGCGACGGTGCAGCCGAGACTGGTACAGAACCTTGTGGAGCAGGTGCCGCGCGTGGGCCGGAGGGGAATGATCGGGACTGTCCGCCAGCGGGGAAAGGAACTCGCACGGATGTACCTGGAGGCGCACCGATCGGAACTCCGGATCACGGACATCGAGCTGGCAGTATTTTTCGTGACGTCGCTTGCCGAGAACCTGACTTTCCGGATCGCCTTCGACCGTCCCCGGCATCTGACGGCGGAATACTGCGCGGACGAAGCGGCCGGCCTGATCGTCCGTTATCTCGCGAAATGATGCTTTGAAATCCGGTGCCGGTTTGTTCAAGCCGGACGTTCCCGGTTTCAGGTTGCCGCCTTGATTTAAACATGTTTAAATTATTGAACCTGTTGTATCAGATCACGGCAGGAAGACTGGAGAAGCCGCCATGGGCGACATGACTTCCGGGACGGGTGCCCGGTCCGGCGGACCGACGGTTCAGGAAATTCTGGACCGGGAGACCCGTCCGGTTCCTCCGGTGCTCAGGGAAACAGCGGCGGAAGCATTGCCGGCCGAAGACCTGCCGGTGGGGCGTTACACCTCCCGGGAGTTCCACGACCTCGAAATGGCCCGTATGTGGAACCGCGTCTGGCAGATGGCCTGCCGTGAAGAGGACATTCCGAAGGCAGGTGACTATCTCGTTTACGAGATCGGCGACCACTCGGTTCTCGTCCTCCGCGCACAGGACGGCACGGTCCGGGCCTACCACAACGCCTGCCTTCACCGTGGGCGTCTGCTGAAAACGGGGCAGGGGCATGCCGCGGCAATCCGCTGTCCGTTCCACGGGTTCACCTGGAAACTGGAAGGCTCGATTCAGGAGATTCCCTGCCGCTGGGATTTCGCCCACAAGACCGACGAAGAGTTCCGGCTGCCGGAAGTGAAGACGGGGCTCTGGGGCGGTTTCGTTTTCATCAATCTGGATCCGGAGGCGAAACCGCTGGCCGAATATCTGGATGTCGTTCCGAAGCATTTCGAACGCTGGGATCTCGATAACCGGTACAAGTCCGCCCATGTGGGCAAGATCGTCGGCGCGAACTGGAAAGTCTGCGCCGAGGCATTCATGGAGTCTTACCATGTGATCGCGACCCATCCGCAGATCCTGCCGTCCACGGCAGATGCCAACACGCAGTACGACGTCTATCCGGACAAGCCTCACTTCAACCGCATGATTACGGCGATGGGGGTTGCAAGCCCGCACCTTGGCGGGGACTCCTACCCGGACAGCAAGATTCTGGACTCGATGCTGGCCGAGTACGCAGGACAGATGGGCGGAAACTTCACGCTCAAGCTTCCGCCCGGCCAGACAACCCGGAGCTTCATGGCCCAGATGCTGCGGGGAATGATCGGTGGTTCCAGCGGATGGGACCTGAAGCAGGCTACGGACAGCGAAATGCTGGACGCGATCCAGTATTTTGTTTTCCCAAACCTGTTTCCGTGGGGAGGCTTCTTCAACAACATTGTTTACCGGTTCCGTCCGAACGGACACGATCCGGATTCCTGCCTCATGGAGGTGATGCTGCTCGCTCCGGTCCGCACGGGCGGCGACCGGCCCCCACCTGCGGCCTACCGCCTGCTCGCTCCGGAAGAGGCCTGGGCATCGGCGAAGGAACTGGGGGTTCTCGGACCGGTTTTCGACCAGGACATGAGCAATATTCCCTTCGTCCAGAAGGGGCTTAAGGCAGCCGTGAAGCCGGGGGTCACGCTCGGGAACTATCAGGAAAGCCGGATCCGGCACCTGCACCGGACGCTGGACAGCTATCTGAAAAAGTGACCGGTCCGGCTCACGAGGATCGGGGGTCAGGCCAGTAGGGAGCCTTGAGGCGTTTCTTGTTCACCTTGCCGGCAGCCGTGCGGCCGAGATCGGTCGTGAAATCGACGGACTTCGGGCACTTGTAATGGGCGAGATTCGCCTTGCAGAAGCCGATGATCTCCTGGGCAGGGGGCGGGTTCGACGGGTCCGAGGCAACCACGAGGGCCTTCAGTTCTTCACCCATCACCGGATGAGGAACCCCTATGCTTGCGACATCGTCCACCTGGGGGTGACGGATGATCACCTGCTCTGATTCGGCCGGGTAGATGTTCACGCCGCCAGAGACGACCATATCGGAGAACCGGTCGGTGATGTAGACGAAGCCGTCCGCATCCACGTAACCGACCTCGCCGAGGGTGAATACGCCGGGTGCCAGATGCGCCGCCGCCGACTTGGCCGGATCGTTGTGGTAGACGATACCCCTCCCGGTGGAATCGCGGAAATAGAGCCTTCCCTCGGTACCTGCGGGAAGTTCTTTACCCTGATCGTCAGTGACGAGCACGCTGAACGGCGGCACGGGTTTTCCCACCGAGCCCGGATGCTTCAGCCAGTCATGAGGAGAAATGGCGCAGGTGGTACCGACTTCGGTCGCGCCATAGGCCTCGTAAAGAACCGGCCCCCACCAGTCGAGCATTCCGCGCTTGATATCCACCGGGCAAGCCGAGCCCGTATGGAAAACGAATTTGAGACTGCGGGCAACGTATTTTTTCCGGGTCTCTTCCGGCAGTGCCAGCAGGCGGATGAAATGGGTCGGTACCAGTACCGAACTTTCCACCTTGTAACGTTCGATTGCCGCCAGCACGGCTTCCGCATCGAATTTGGGCAGTACGACCACGGGCTTTCCGCCTCCGAGCACACGGATCCCGGTGAGCGGTCCTGTATGATAAAGCGGGCCGGCGACGAGATGCGTTCCGAAGAGGGCAAAGGGAGCCCGGGCGAGACGTTCCAGATGTTCCGCGACGGTCGCGCCGCCCGCGAACATCGTCGGCGGAAGTTCGGTGCCCTTGGGGCGTCCGGTGGTGCCGGACGTATACATGAGATTCGCCCGGGGTGCGTGATCCAGCGGCGGCGGTTCGGGAGATGCCTTCTCCAGCCAGTCGTCCCAGTTGACGAGTCCCTCCGCCGGCTGACAGCGCCAGCCGACGACGAGCGGGACCCGGGCGAGGCGGGCAGCCTCGAGCCCGGTCCGGACCGTTTCCGGCCCGACGAACAGTGCGGCTGTTCCGGAATCTTCAAGAATGTAGGCGAGTTCAGAGGCCGTGAGGTGGAAGCTTACCGGAACGGTCGAAGCGCCACCAACAAGACCGCCAAGGTGGGCGAGCAGGGTTTCCGCGGAGTTCTGGGCGAAAATCGCCACGCGGCGGACCGGGGCTGCCTCCAGCGCCAGCACTGCGTTGGCGATCCGGTTCAGGGCCCTGTCCACATCGGCCCAGCTCAATTCCTGGAGATGATCCCTGAGCGCGATCTGGTCCGGATTCGAGCGGCTGCGCGCAAGCGCGAACGGCGGCATGATGTATTCCTCCCCGGATTCCGCCGGTCAGCTTCGTTTTACCGAGGTTCCGGGCGTCGCACGGCGAACTGGCTTTTCAGAATGGGCTTCGCCCTGAACGGCGCGAAGCCGCTTTTCGAGGATCTTCTCAGCCGGCCCAGCGGCCACTCCCCGCAGCATGAGGCAGGAGCCGTACATCATCGATGCTGGCAGGGCCTTGTCGCTGAGATAGCCGCTCTCCCACTGGAGCGCACAGATGATCAGATGGCCGGATATCTGCTCGGCCAGGATCTTCGGGTCGGCCCATTCCTCGAGGTCCCGCGCGGAGCGCATTTCGTGAAGGGCGATCTCGATATCCCGGGCGAGGGCGCCGGCGATCATTTCGCTCACTTCCCGCATCTGGCCCGAGTTCACGAATACATCCAGCACCGCTCGCGAGTATCGTGCGAGCCTGAGCATCTCCGAACTGCATCCCTCGACGATGGAGAGGAGCCGGTCCAGGCCCCGGGACCGGTTCTCCCGGTCGATGGTCTTCAGGAGGCCGGAAAACTGCCCCTGCATGGCTCTGGAGAGCAGTTCCGCCTTGTCGCCGCACAGGTTGTAGAGCGTCGGCACCGATACCCGGCTCGCCGCGGCGAGGTCCCTCATGTTGACCCCTTCGTATCCCCGTTCGGCGATCATCCGCCGGGCCGTTTCCATGATCCGTTCGATCCGTTCCCGGCGCTGTTCTTCCAGAAGGCTCATGCGATGCTCCCGCAGAAAATCCGGAAGGTTCCGGACAAACTATATTGCGTTTAACACTTTAAACGTGTTAAAGCCAGAGGGTCCGGAACGGACGGGGAGGAACTCATGGACCTGAAGCTGAAGGGGAAAAGGGCGGTCGTGACCGGGGCCAGCAGAGGCATCGGCCGGGCGATCGCCGAGACGCTGGCGGCCGAAGGGGCCGATCTCGCCATCTGTGCCCGGAACGAGTCAGGCCTCAGGAAGGCGGCAGAGAGTCTTTCCCGTCATGGTGGCAAGGTCCTCTGGAAATCCCTCGATGTGAAAGATGGGCCGGCGCTCAAGGGGTGGATCGCCGAGGTGGCGGGCCAGCTCGGCGGACTCGACATTCTGGTGCCCAATCCCACGGGCGGGGGCAATCCCGGCGAGGCCGCCTGGCAGGCGAACTTCGAAACCGACCTTCTGGGCAGCGTGAGGTGCTTCGATGCGGCCCTGCCGTTTCTGCTGAAGAGCGGCGAGGCGAGCGTGGTGTTCATCAGCAGCACGGCGGCCGTCGAGTATTTCATGGCCCCGATTCCCTATAGTGCGCTGAAGGCGGGGCTGATTACCCATGCCAAGGGGCTTTCCCAGATGTACGCTGCGAAGGGAATCCGCGTGAACTGCATCTCGCCCGGTCCGGTGATCTTCGAAGGCGGACAGTGGGAGATGATGAAAAAGGCCATGCCGGCATTTTACGAGCAGACAGTGAAGCAGTGCGCCATCGGCCGCATGGGATCACCGGAAGAGATCGGACGGGCCGTTGCATTCCTGGCGAGTCCCGCAGCGAGTCTCGTCACCGGGATCAACCTCGTCGCCGACGGCGGCTTTACGAAGCGCGTGGCATTCTGACCTTCCGGGAGCGAAACCCATGAGCGACAAATCCGAATTCACCACGATCCGGTACGATTCGCCCTCAGCCGGAGTCGCCCGGATCACCCTGGCCCGGCCCGAAACCCGGAACGCCCAGAGCAAGAAGATGCTCTATGAAATCAACGCGGCGTTCGACCGGGCGGCGCACGACAAAGACATAAAGGTGATCGTGCTGGCCGCCGACGGCCCGCACTTCTCGTCCGGGCACGATCTCCGGGACAACACGCCGCTCTCGACGTTCCCGCCGGTTTCGAACTGGGGCGGTTACGACCAGCCGGGGGCCGAAGGATACATGGCACAGGAAGAGGAGCTTTACCTCGGCCTCTGCTGGCGCTGGCGGAATCTCCCCAAGCCCACCGTTGCGCAGGTGCAGGGAAAGACGATCGCCGGGGGGCTGATGCTCATCTGGGTCTGCGACCTGATCATCGCCAGTGACGATGCGACGTTCTCGGATCCCGTCGTCGGTTTCGGGGTGAACGGCGTCGAGTATTTCGCCCACCCCTGGGAAGTCGGTGTCCGCAAGGCGAAGGAAATGCTCTTTACGGGGGATCCCATCACGGCTGCCGAGGCCAAAGCCCTCGGCATGGTGAACCAGGTGGTTCCGCTCGCGGAACTCGAGAAACGGACGCTCGAACTCGCCGCGAAGATTGCCACGCGTCCCAGCATGGGGCTCCGGCTGGCGAAACAGTCGGTGAACCAGACACAGGATGCACAGGGGCTCTGGACGGCGCTCCAGGCGGCCATGTCGCTCCAGCAGCTCGGCCACTCCAACAACATGCAGGTGCACAAGCTGCTCATCGACCCGCGTGGCATGATGAAACCGCCCTCCAGGTGAATCCATGAAGAACCTCAAGGGGAAAGCGGCCGTCATTACCGGTGCCGGGAGCGGAATCGGCGAGGCTCTCAGCCTCGAACTGGCTCGCCGGGGTTGCGATGTGGCGCTCGTGGATATCGATGAAGCCGGACTGGCCCGTGTCTCGGAACGGGTCCGGGGACTCGGCCGCCGGGCTTCAGCCCACAAGGCCGACGTGTCCCGGCGGAATGAGATGGAACTCCTGCCGGAAGCGGTGCGCCGGGAACACGGCCGGGCCGATATCCTCGTGAACAACGCAGGGGTCGCGCTTCTTGGCGGCCTCGCGGATCATTCGATCGAGGATTTCGAGTGGATCATCGGCATCAACCTGTGGGGTGTCATCTACGGTTGCAAGTTTTTCCTCCCGCTGCTCGAAAGTCAGCCGGAAGCGCACATCGTGAATATTTCGAGTATTGCCGGCTTCATGCCGGTCACCGGCATGCATGGTTACGTGCTGACGAAACACGCCGTCCGGGGTTTCTCCGAGACTCTGCGGGCCGAACTGGCGTCGAAGCGGATCGGCGTCACGTGCGTCCATCCGGGTGCTGTTCGCACGAATATTCCGGCGTCTGCCCGGTACCGCGGGAAAGCCGCCACTCTCAAGGACCGGGGCAAGGAGTTTGTCGGACGGTTTGGCGTGAAGCCCGAAACGGCAGCGCGGCAGATCGCAGACGCAATCGAGACCAATGAACCGCGCCTGCTCGTCGGCACCGACGCCCGTATCCTGGATGCTGTCTCGAGGATGATGCCGAAAGCCGCTGGAACGCTGATGGGGCTCTTTGGAAACCAATAGGCTTGCTCAAATGGATCTCTTTATCAGCATCTGAAGCTCCATTAAAAATATATGGATTACAATTAGTTATGAGGAGGTAGCCTTTGAAATTGGCGAATCTACCTGCTCGCAGGTAGATTATCTGGAGTCGAGATCAGGAGGGTAGTGCTGATGCAACCGGCAATTGATTCCCCGAAGCTGAAGCGGGACTGGGCAAAGGCGGCGAAGGCGTTCTTGGCGGTGGCGGCCGATACGAGCCGGTCGGATCAGGTCGTTGAACTTGCGGTTGCGCTCGAAGGCGACACGATGGAGAAATACTTTCTCCGCTTCCGGGCGCACCCGGAAGGCCAGCGTCTGCTGAAGGAAAAGCCCTCATTATACGACGCATTGAAGGACCGCGAGCGGATGCTCTCCCTGCCCGAGGGGACGCTCGGTCATGCCTATGGTACCTATATGCTGGAGGAGCGCCTCGACGCTTCCTTTTTCTCGGACGTTACCGGGAACTTTGTTGACGGAAATGGCGTGTACGACGAGGACCGCCGCTATTTCCGTCGCCGCCTGCGCGATTCCCACGACCTCTGGCACGCGCTGACCGGTTACGGCGCCGATCAACTTGGCGAAGCTGCCGTACTGGCTTTCAGCAACGGCCAGTTCTTCGTCCCGGGCGCGGCGCTGCTGAGTTCTTCTGCTTTCTTCCTGGGGCCGCTCATGTTTCCGAACGAACGCCGCGGCTGGCATCGGTATATGATCCAGGCATATCAGCGCGGACGGCGGGCCTCGTGGCTCCCATTTGCTCGATATGAGGAGCTTCTCGGGAAGCCTCTTCTCGAGGTGCAGCGGATGTTCAATATCGCACCTACATACCAAGCCCATCCCGGCGGAATTTATGCCTACAATTTTGGCGAACGGCGGGTGAGGCGAGTGCATCTGGCCTGATGGCGAAGCAGAAACATATTGACTGACGTGTCAGTCAATATGTAGGTTGGTGCCGGCTGACGGAGGATTCTGAAAATGCCGGAACCACAGAGCGGTCTGCCCGGAGAACTGGTCGAGGTGCGCGAGACGCACCGGTTCGATGCCGGCTCGCTCGAACGCTACATGGCGAAGCAGGTCGAGGGGTATCAGGGCCCGCTCAAGGTGCAGCAGTTCGAGGGAGGCCAGTCGAACCCGACGTTCGCGGTTCTCACTCCGGGCCGCAACTACGTCATCCGCAAGAAGCCGCCCGGAAAACTCGAACGTTCGGCCCACGCCGTCGAGCGTGAATACCGGATCATCACCGCGCTTCAGTCGAGCGGCGTGCCGGTGCCGCGGACTTTCGCCCTCTGCGAAGACGACAGCGTGATCGGAACGCCGTTTTTCGTGATGGAGGCGGTGCAGGGCCGGATCTTCCGGAATCCGGCGATGCCGGACGTGAAGACGCCCGAAGAACGCCGGGAAATGTATTCGGACATGGTCCGGACGCTGGCGAAGCTTCACCGGATCGACTGGAAGGCGGCAGGGCTCTCGGACTACGGCAAGCCCACGAACTACACGGGCCGTCAGGTCGCGCTCTGGAAGGATCAGTACGCCCGGACGAAGACCCACGAGATTGAATCCATGAACCGGCTCATGGACTGGTTTCCGGACAACCTGCCCAAGGAGGACTGGACCACGATCATGCACGGCGATTACCGGCTGGATAACGTGGTGTTCCACCCCACGGAACCGCGCGTCGTTGCCGTGCTCGACTGGGAGCTCTCGACACTGGGCCATCCGCTGATCGACCTGACGGCGAACACCATGCTTTATTACGTGCCGAACAACCCGATGGCGGAGAAGACGGGTGGCAATTCGGGACTGATGGGCGTGAAGTTCGCCCAGACCGGGATCCCTGCGGAGGACGAGTATATCGACCGCTACAAGCGGGAGATGGGACTCGAATCAATACCCGACTATAAATATTTCATGGCCTTCAGCATGTTCCGCGGAGCGGCGATCCTGCAGGGCATCGTGAAGCGGAACCTGGACGGGAACGCCAGCTCTTCGAGGGCCGCCATGTTCGGACCGGCCGTGCGGCTGCTGGCCGATCTCGCCCTTCGTCAGGTGGCCGACCGGGTCGGCAAATAGGAGCACTTCATGGTCCGCAAACACTTTACCAAGTTCGTGATCCGCCCCGAAGACGACTTCATGCATCCGGACGAGGGCAAGCCCAACTACAACGAGAGCATGTATTTCAACCTGATCGATCCCCGGCAGCGGATCGGCGGGTGGTTCCGGCTCGGTAACCGGGTGAACGAAGGGCACGCGGAGATGTCCTGCTGCGTCTACCTGCCGGACGGCCGGATCGCGTTCATGCACGACAAGCCGAAGATCTCGAGCAATGAATCGTTCGACGCGGCGGGGATGCAGTTCAGGGTGATTGAGCCGTTCAAGCGGCTTTCGCTCGCCTACCGGGGCAAGCTCTGCGTGATGGAGCGCCCTCACGAGATGGCGGACCCCTCCTATGCCTTCAAGAACAACCCGCTGGAAGACAGCGAGATCTCCATCGATTTCACCGGTGTTTCGCCGATGCACGGCGGCATCCGGGTGATGGCGGACGGCTCGCCGCTCCCCGACATCGCGGGTTTCGCCAAGGGGCATACGGAGCAGCACATGTCGGGCACCGGCACGGTCCGCATTGGCGGCCTGAGCTGGAAACTCGAGGGTTTCGGTCTCCGGGATCACTCCTGGGGGCCGCGTCACTGGTCAAACATCCACTGGTACCGCTGGCTGCCGATGTACTTCGGCGGCGACTTCGGCGCCATGGTATCGGTCGTGAAGCTTGGGGCGGGGCCCAAGGTCGCAACCGGGATGGTGCTCGTGGACGGCGACTACCGGCGGATCGAGGCGGCGAGGGTCACGCCCGAATGGGACAAGAACTTCTACCAAACGTCGCTGAAGGTGTGGGCCAAAACGGACGACGACCGGGAATACGAGTTCGAGGGCCGGGTGCTTTCTCTGATTCCGCTCCGCCATCGCCGGACCGCCCCCGACGGGACGAAATACCTCACCCGGATCACCGAAGGACTTACCGAGTACCGGTGCCGGGAGGTGACACCGGGAGCTTCCGGCACTTCCGAGCGGACCGGTTTCGGAATCTCCGAGTTCCTCGACCAGATCGACGAGGACGGAACGCCGGTGGGCTTCCGGGACAAGCAGACCGATGAGAAGGTTACGGGGTTCTAGATTTCCGGCCTCCCGTTTCCTGCCTTATACAATCCAGAGTGCCCGGTTTTTCAGCAGGCCGGGACTTTACAGCATTCTTTTCAGTGCCTGGCTCGTACGGCGGACCAGTAATCTCACAAGGTCTTCCCGGTAGCTTGGTGCTGTAGCTGACCTCTTTTGTTCTGAGACAACCGCGCACGGCACATCTTTTGCGGTAACACCGGATGGAACTGCCGGCCGTACGGCGCTGATTCCACCGGGATGAACTCATTGCGGGTCATGCTTGTCGACGAAAATCCTGAACGCGCCCGCGTGCTGGAAGAGGTGCTCCGTTGTGCGGGCTACACCGTCATTCTTAAAACCACAGGCAAGGCTGACCTTGCAGCCCAGGTAGGAAGGCTCAACCCAGACCTCATTCTGATCGACATGGACTCCCCCGACCGGGATACGCTTGAGGCGATGCACACGCTCAACCGGGAGCAGCCAACCCCGGTCGTCATGTTCGTCGACCAGAGCGACAGCGAGTCGATCCAGCGGGCGGTACGTGCTGGTGTCAGCGGGTACATCGTCGGGACGGTCAGTCCCGACCGGGTGAAACCGATCATGGAAGTGGCCATCGCCCGGTTTCATGAATTCCAGAACCTGCGGGATGAGCTGGAAAGGACGAAGTCGACGCTCGCTGCCCGCAAGAACATTGAAAAGGCCAAGGGCATTCTTATGAAGAGGCGGGGGATGTCCGAGGAAGAGGCCTATCAGGCCCTCCGCAAGATGGCGATGGACAGGAACCAGCGGCTTGAGGAGGTGGCGGTGAACGTCATCTCTCTGTCGGAGTACTTGTGACGCTCGAAAAAACAAATTTACGGCTTGGCATCATGCGGCTCACGGACTGCGCTCCGCTGGTCATCGCCAAGGAACGGGGCTTCTTCGCCGCTGCGGGGCTTTCGGTTGAACTGTCACCCGAGGCATCCTGGGCGAATATCCGTGACAAGGTGGCGGCTGGCGTGCTGGATGGGGCGCAGATGCTTGCTGCCATGCCTATAGCCGCGACGCTGGGGCTCGGCAGCATCAGCCGGCCGGCCATCGCTCCGCTCAGCCTGGACCTCAATGGTAACGCCGTCACGGTTTCCAATGCCCTCTATGGCATGCTGGAAAGCGCCGCTTCGCCCCAGGATTCGAGACCGGTCCGGATGGCGATGGCCTTTGCGAAGCTCGTGGACGAGGGGAAACGGTCCGGCCGGGCTCCGTTCACGATCGCAACAGTCTTTCCGTTTTCTACCCATAATTATGAACTCCGCTACTGGCTGGCTTCGGCCGGGATAAACCCGGATGAGGATCTGAACCTGGTGACGATCCCTCCGCCGCAGATGGTGGCCCAGCTGGAAGCGGGAAAGATCGACGGCTTCTGTGTGGGTGAACCCTGGAATACGCTTGCTGTCCAGCGCGGGATCGGCACGGTCGCGGTGGCCAATCACAGCATCTGGAACAACGCTCCCGAAAAGGTATTTGCGGTTAACGCCGACTGGGCAGCCGAAAACCCCGGGACCCTCCAGGCGATTCTGAAGGCCCTGATCTCCGCAGCCAGATGGATCGACCATCCAGGAAACCGGATGGAGACGGTCCATGTGATTGCCGGAGAATCCTGCATCGGCGTTCCGACCGAGGCCGTTACACCATCAATGAGCGGACGGTTCCATATGCGGGCCGGATCTGAGGCAGTGCTGCTTCCGGACTTCAACGTGTTTTACCGGTATGCCGCCGGTTTCCCCTGGATTTCCCATGCGGAGTGGATCGTCACGCAGATGTACCGGTGGGGTCAGATCAATACCCCGCTCGATATCCGGAAGATCGCCGAGAAGGTTTACCGCCCCGAGCTGTACCGTCAGGCCGCCGCAAAACTTGGTATTTCCGTCCCGGTTGCCAGCCGCAAGACGGAAGGCGGCCATGAAACCGGCTGGCAGCTGGATGGCACCCTTGGTCCTATAGAAATGGGGCCCGATCTGTTCATGGACGGCAGGACATTCGATCCGGCGCATCTTGTCGATTATCTGAAGGGACAGGCCGTCCGGAATCTTCGTGTTTCCCTGGATTCGCTCGCCCAATACAACCCGTGACCAGCAGGAGAAACTGCTACTCAGGACGTCACGCAATCATTCAGCGGGTTGCGGGTGATGACGTTGTGCAGACCCCAGTAAAGGCGCAAATAGCGGGCTGTTCTGCTCACAAGATCGGCAGATTGGCATCAACCAGTCGCAGCAGGAATAGGGATTTCTCCGGATTTCATTGCTGGAAGTGCAAAATAGATGCTCGATCGCGGTGTGGCACGGCGATTGCGATAGGAATCCCAGAGGCTGCCCGGAACCGCGGAGACAAGCGGACCGGGCGATAGCCGGACAGGCCAACGAAGGTCTGTATGCATGGTGGACAACGGTGTCCGGACAGGTGGCAGCAAGCCGCCGTTCGTGACGCCGTTTGATTTTTTACGCCGGACAATGCCGGACAGAACAGGGAGCTGACGAACATGAGCGACAAGAAATCCAGCAGGGCAGGGCGGTCGGGCCGCCGGAGATTCCTGAAACGGGCCGGTTCGGCCATGGCCGGAGCAGGTATTCTGGCCCTGGTGCCGGGAGCGCTCCGCTCAAAGGCATGGGCCGCGGGCAGCGATGCGCCGGAAAAGCCGGAAGTGACGATCGGGTTCATTCCGCTTACCGACTGCGCTTCGGTGGTGGTCGCCTCGGAGCTGGGTTTCGACAAGAAGTTCGGTCTCAAGATCACCCCTTCCAAGGAGGCTTCATGGGCATCGGTGCGCGATAAGCTGGTGAACGGCGAACTGGACGCAGCTCATGTTCTCTATGGGCTCATCTACGGCGTGACGCTGGGCATCGGTGGTCCCCAGAAGGACATGGCAGTGCTGATGAGCCTGAACCGGAACGGACAGGCGATCACGCTGTCGAACCAGCTGAAAGACGCCGGTGTCACGGACGGAGCAAAGCTGAAGGCCGCCGTCCTGAAGAAAGACCGTGAATACACTTTCGCGCAGACCTTTCCGACCGGAACACACGCCATGTGGCTCTACTACTGGCTGGCGGCGAACGGCATCAATCCATTCACCGATGTGAAAGCGATTGTCGTCCCGCCACCCCAGATGGTCGCCAACATGCGCGTCGGCAACATGGATGGTTTCTGCGTCGGTGAGCCGTGGAACGCCCGGGCCATTGCCGACAAGATCGGTTTCACGGCGACCACGTCCCAGGGAATCTGGAAAGACCACCCGGAGAAGGTGCTCGGGACCTCCCTGGACTACGTGAAGAAGTATCCCAACACCTGCCGGGCCATGATCATGGCGGTCCTTGAAGCGGCAAAGCACATCGATACGGCAGCAAACCGGACGAAAGTCGCAGAGATCATCGCCGCCAAGTCGTACGTCAATACGGCCAAAGAGGTGATCGAAGGCAGGTTCAGAGGCGAATACGAGGACGGCCTCGGCAAGAAATGGACTGATCCCGATTACATGAAATTCTACGCCGACGGAGATGTGCCGTTCCCCTATCTTTCGGATGGCATGTGGTTCCTTACCCAGCACAAGCGGTGGGGGCTCCTCAAGACTGATCCCGACTACCTGGCGGTGGCCAAGAAGGTGAACCAGATCGATCTGTACACCCAGGCGGCCCAGCAGCTGAAAGTTCCGGTGCCGAAGAATCCGCTCAGGAGCTCGAAGCTGGCCGACGGAGTCGTCTGGGACGGATCGAATCCAGCCGCCTATGCCGCCGGCTTCACGGTGAAAGCCTAGAGATCCGGATCCAGGGAGGAGTATCCAGATGAGCAGCGCACTATCCACGTCTGTCAGCGATCCGGTTCCTGATGAAAAACCTGCCCGCAGACAAGCCAGGATCGGGGAAGTTCCACCTCCGGGGATGGTGCAGAAAACCGCCTCGGCTATTTCGGGATTGCTCGGGTCCCTGATCCTTCCGGCCGTGGGTTTTGCCCTGTTCCTGGCATTGTGGGGCTTGCTGGCCTCGAAGCGGCCGGAACTCCCGGGGCCCGCCTCGACCTGGGAGGCGGCTGTGAAGCTGTTCAGCGACCCGTTCTACCGTAATGGGCCGAACGATCAGGGTATTTTCTGGAACATTTTGAACTCGC
The DNA here is from genome assembly GCA_964621525.1 of uncultured bacterium. GTDB lineage: Bacteria > JAGRBM01 > JAGRBM01 > JAGRBM01 > JAHCIT01 > CAZMGV01. The sequence goes on along the minus strand of CAZUMS010000022.1, from coordinate 57,678 downwards.
TGAAACGTGTCGGAATGGGCTTCGGTATGGCGGCCGTGATCGGAATCCCGGCGGGGTTCGCGCTTGGCCGGTCCGCCGTGCTGGAGCGGATGGTGTCACCCGTTATCGGCCTTCTGCGGCCGGTGTCGCCGCTCGCCTGGCTTCCGATCGGACTGCTTGTGTTCAAGGCGGCCCAGCCGGCCGCCATCTGGGTGATCTTCATCTCCAGCATCTGGCCCATGATCCTGAACACTTCCGCCGGCGTACGGCTGGTGCCGCAGGATTACCTGAATGTGGGCCGCGTCCTGAACCTTTCCGAGTTCGAGATCGCCCGGAAAATCATCTTTCCGGCCGTCCTGCCGCACATCCTGACCGGGGTGAGACTCTCGATCGGAGTCGCCTGGCTCGTGATCGTCGCCTCGGAAATGCTCACGGGCGGCGTCGGAATCGGCTTCTGGGTGTGGGACGAATGGAACAACCTGAACGTCGAACACATCATTATCGCCATCTTTATCGTCGGCACCGTTGGGCTTGTGCTTGAGCAGGGGCTCATGCTGCTGGCCCGCCGTTTCGCATACTGATACAGGGAGGAGACGAGATGAATCCCGCCAAGTACCTCAGCATCGAGCAGATCCGGATCGAGTTCGATACGCCGCGCGGTGTGTTTACCGCAGTTGACGACGTGACCTTCCAGATCCGCAAGGGGGAGTTTGTCTCCGTCATCGGTCATTCAGGTTGCGGCAAGACGACGATTCTTCATGCTATCGCCGGACTGTCCCCCATCACGCTCGGGGCCATCCTGCTGGAGAACCGGGAAGTGAACGCGCCGGGACCGGAACGGGCGGTCGTGTTCCAGAACCATTCGCTGCTTCCATGGCTCACGGTGTACGACAACGTCCGCCTTGCCGTGGATAAGGTATTTTCCCGGAAAAAATCCCCTGCCGAACGGGATGCCTGGACACTGCATAACCTGGACCTGGTCCATATGGCCGAAGCCCGCCACAAGAAGCCCGGCGAGATCTCGGGGGGTATGAAGCAGCGTGTCGGTATCGCCCGTGCACTCGCCATGGAACCCAAGGTGCTGCTGATGGACGAGCCGTTCGGTGCCCTCGATGCCCTGACCCGTGCCCATCTCCAGGACACGGTGATGGAAATTCATGCATCGCTTCAGAACACGGTCGTCATGATCACGCATGACGTGGATGAGGCGGTGCTGCTGTCCGACCGGATCATCATGATGAGCAATGGCCCGGCAGCCAGGATTGCCGAAACGCTCGATGTGAAACTTTCCAGGCCGCGGCAGCGGCTTGAACTCGCAGGAGACGCCGGGTTCAACGGCTACCGTTCCCACCTGCTGAGATACCTTTTCGAAACAGAAACCGCCCGCAACCTCAGGGTTGTGGCCTGAAAACAGCCCCTCCGGGGCAAAGACGAGGAGTGACTTCCAGATGTCCACCGCGCGCAATTTTCTGATGCTTTTGGTATTAACATTTATGGTAACAAATGTCTCGGCGCAGGAGGTTCCCGGCGACTCCAGGCTGTCGGGGATCGAGGAGCGCCTCCGGGCGCTCGAGGGAAAACCCGCCCCGGAGCCGGTCTCCGGCGGGGCGAAGATCTGGGGAAAAGTGACCCCGGTGCTCCAGCTCCGGACGCGGTATGAATACCGTGACAACTACAATTTTGACCGCAACACGGAGAAGTCGGACCGTGACCACTTCGCCCTGCTCAGATCCAGGATCGGCCTGGATGCCAAGCCGGTCGATGGAGTCCGGCTGTTCATCCAGATGCAGGATTCCCGTGAATACGGCAGCGCACGTCTCACGCCGGCGATCTACGGACCGGGTAACGTCACCCGGGGCGTATCGGGCGACGACGAAGGCACTTCGCTGCATCAGGGTTATGCCAGGCTCAACTGGTCCGGCCTGTTCGTCCAGGCCGGCAGGCAGGAGTACAAGCTCGGCGAAGAGCGGCTCGTGGGTGTCCTTGACTGGTCGAACCGGGGGCGCTCGTTCGATGGCGCCGTTGTCGGCTACAAGAAAGACGAGCTTCTGGTCGAGGGGTTCTGGTTCATCGTCGCACGGGGGGATCCGGCGGCCGTGAAAGTGGCATCTTCCAGCTTTATTGCTCCGGTTCACCCCATTACTGCATCGGCCACCATTGCTGAGGATGCACGATTCGGCGGTTTTCACGCGCTCTACACGACCGAAAAATTCGGTTCCGTGGATGCCTACTACCTGAGCGTCACCGACCGTGACGGTGGCGCCCTTCGGGCCGGGCCTCCCGCTTCATTGCCCAAAGATAACGATCTGGTCCTCCATACAGCAGGTGCCCATCTCTGGAAGAAGCCTGCTACCGGAGAGATCGACTGGAGTGTCGAAGGGGCCTTCCAGTGGGGCGAGGACGGCTATCTGGATCACCAGGCCGGTGCATTTCATGGCGCGGTGGGTTTCACGGCAGAGATGGATTTCGAACCGCGTCTCAAGCTCGAATACAACTATGCCACCGGCGACAAGGACCCGACGGACAACAAGAGCCGTGCGTTCCGGAACCTGTTCCCCACGAACCACAACAAGTACGGCTATATCGATTTCATGCAGTGGAGCAACATGCATGAAATCCATCCGGAGATCGGCATGAAGATGGGGCCGGTCAAGGCGGAGCTCGGCTACCATGAGTTCTTTGCTGCCGACGAGGAAGGGGCCATCGGAGCGGGTGCGGCACTTCTGCCCGCTCTCGCCGGCCGGACATCCCGGCACTTCGGCCGTGAGCTGGATTTCACGGTGAGCGGGAAACCGTTTGAAGCCGTGAGCCTCCTGTTCGGCTACTCGTTCTTCAATCCCGGGAAGATGTTCAAGCAGACTCCGAACGCGAATCCGCTGATCCCGCTTCCGGGAACGGTCCGCACGGACGCGACACATTTCCTCTATCTGCAGGGAACAGTTCAGCTCTGACGTAGAACGTTCTGCGGCGGGTGGAGGTGGTATCTCCCGTACCCCTCCGCCCGCCGTTTCTCCTGACCGGCTGGCGGTCACCCCAGTCGCAGGAATCCGGCAGCGACACCCGCCTCGATGATTGTCCGGAGCTGGTAGGGGCAGGTCCACAGTCCGCCGTGAAATGCCCGGTCCCTCAGGATCCGCTCCGGGTGCGAAGAGGCTTCTCCGGTCCTCGGCCGGTTCAGGTCGTGAACGAGCAGCGCGGCCATGACGGTGTTGGTGGTCGCGGCATCGAAGGTTTCGATCCCGAGCGGACGTGTCCCGCGGTAGCCCGCCGCATACATCCGGTTGGACAGCACGGACTTCGTACGGGTCATCGGGGCGACATTGCAGGAAACCGGCCTGCCTTCCGCCTGGGCGAGAAACACCCGCCACCGCTGGAGCCGTTTCGCCGCCAGATAGTTCGGTCCCTGCCGGGCCTCCACACTATCGATGACCGCATGGGGTTCGCCGTCCATGATCGTATCGGCACGGACGTTCGATTCGAAAAAACGGCCTCCGGTCAGGGCGCGGACGGGCCGGGCAAGCAGGTTCCGGCTTTCAAAGGCCCGGCGCGTGTGTCCGGCCGTTGCCGCCGGAACGGAAAATACCTCGGTCGGTGTCATCAGGTAGGCGACCATGGCGGCGGGGTTCGCGGCCGACACGGTTTCGACGATCCGGTCCATGGCCAGCGTCACGCGGACATGCTTCTCGCCGTCCAGGTAGGCATAGGCGCCGATGATGTCGATCTTCCCAAGACCGGAGAGCCACGCGGCGATCTCGGGCATTTCAGTGAGCAGATTCGCCCCGGGGGCGCGGCTGCCTGCACTCAGTTTCGGGAGGATCACCTTTCCGGCGGTTCCTTTGGCAATGGAGGCGATCCGTTCGGCCACTTCAGGACGGTCCAGATCCACCGCCACGACCGTCGCCCCCCATTCGAGGAGGGGGCGGAGGGGGCCCACTTCGGCTCCGGCACCGAGCAGGACGACGGTTTTGCCGCGCAGGTCGAGAGCCGAGGGGTTCTTCACGAATCCGAGCAGTGCCTCGATGCAGGCCGGTTCGGCGAGGTGACGGTCCCGCCAGCGGAGGAGCTCACGTTCCAGTTCGCCGCCCTCGAGCACACGCCCCTCGGACGGCACCCGGAACTTCTCGACCAGCGGGGCGGAGCCCTGGACTGTTTCCGTGCCGAAATAACCGGGTCCTGGCGAGGCGTCTGCAAGCGGAGTCGAACGGCCGTCGCGGGCGAACTGGACCGCGCTATGTGCGTAGGCCAGTCCGGAACGCGCCATGGCCAGCACGGTATCCCGGCTCTTCAGCCCGGCGAGCATTACCGGCACACCGTACCGGGCGTAAGCCGCACGCCAGTCTTCTTCGGAACGGATCCGGGTGGCGAGGGATTTGTCCGCCGCTTCGGCGGCCGAAGCGAGGATTTCCCTCGCGATCAGGATGGTGCTGGCCTTGCCGTCCGGTCCCGGCCTGAAAACAACCCCTTCATTTGCTGACATCGATATCCCCCTTCAAGGCGGTGCGAAAATCGCCGATCAGGAGATGGATTTCAACCGGCTGAAGCCTTGCGGCGGTGTTCAGAAGTAGGTCTTGAACTGGACGAAGAACGAGCTCGAGTAGGAACCGTATTCGCTCCGGAGTGCCGGCGGAGTCGGCCCGCCCACCGGCGGATTGGTGGGCCGTCTGCCGAGCGCGGCGACGGCACCGAAGACGACGTCGGATTCATCCGAGAGGGACCAGGTGAGAAACGGCTGAATAAGCCCGGAGCGGTCGGTCATCGACAGGATCCCGACGATGCGGCCGGTGAGGATCGGCAGAAACTCGTAGCTCGCGGTGAGACCGGCGTAGTTACGGCCCCACTGCTGGGTACCTCCGGTCTGCTGCCGGAAGCGTCCCACCGCCAGATTGCTCTCCGCCTCGCCTGCACCGTTGAAGTAATACTCCGCTTCGACATCAAGCGAGTTCTCCCATTTTCGGCCGATGCTCACGACCGCCTGCAGGCTGTCCGGGACGAAATCCTCCGGCGGCAGGGGGGCGGACAGGGGGCGGGTATCCAGGGTCCAGGTGTAGGCCGCTTCGCCGCGCACCTGGATGCCGAGGCCGATCTCGCTCACGACACCGCCGCCCAGCATCGTCCCGCCGTAGACCTTTCCGCTCTGGAGCGAGAGGTCGATACCCTTCACCGTCGTATAGGCGCGTCCCAGAACAGCCGATCCGTACCAGTCGCAGCCGGAACGGCCGGTGTCCTTGTAGAGGGGAATGTCGAGAAGCTCACGCCCTCCGGCGGCGATGACTTCGACTCCGGAAAATTCGCCGATCGAGAACGTTACGCGGGCGGCATCGGCACCCGGCTTGTAATCGCGGTCGAACTGCTGCGGATCGAACGGGCTGAAAACGTCCAGCGGATTCCAGAGATACGCCTTTCCGAGAGTGATCGCCTGACGGCCGATGGTGATGTCCACCGGCCCGACGCTCAGCGTGAAGTTGTACCATTCGGGTGAGATCGAGGCGGCGGTATCGGGCTCATCGGCCCAGTTGTACTGGTCCTGGAAGATCCGGTACCGGCGCACGGGGACCAGGAGCGGCGGCGGCTGGCCGGCAAGCACCGGCATCGAGGTGAACCGGAGTTCCTGCAGACCGTGGATCTGGAACGAAAACCAGTCCGAGGGATGCCCGGCGGCGATGAGCCTCAGCGACGACTGCGAGAGCCCGTCATATTTGTTGGAGGGGCCGAAGAAGTTCGGGTTGTCGTAGTTCCGCAGCCCGAACGCCGTCGTTCGCAGGGTGCCGTCCAGACCGAACGCTTCACCGGTGTCGCCGACGAGGGCGGCCACTGGGGCGGCCAGAAGGAAGACGGCGGCAAAGACCGCCGCGAGTAACCGTTCAGGCCGCATCGACATGTTCCTTCGGGTGGCCGTCGTACGAGATCAGGCCGTCCTTCAGGTAGATCAGCCGTTCGGCCCGCTTCATGACAGCCGGATCGTGGGTGGAGAAGAGGAACGTGACGCCCCGTTCCTCGTGCAGCTTCTGCATGAGGTCGAGGAGCGCCGCACCGGTCCGGGAATCGACGTTCGCGGTGGGTTCGTCGGCGAGCACCAGCGCCGGTTCGGAGGCGATGGCCCGGGCGATGGCCACGCGCTGCTGCTGGCCGCCCGACATCTCCCGGGGGAACCGGTTCTCGCGGCCTTCGAGCCCTACAACCTTGAGCAGTTCCATCACCCGCTCCCGGCGCTCTTTCGGCGGCTTTCCCTGGAGCATGAGGATGTACTCGGCGTTCTCGAGCGCCGTCAGCACGGGGATCAGGTTGTAGGACTGGAAGACGAAACCGATGCGGTCCCGGCGAAGCTGGCTGAGCTGCGTGTCGTTCATCCTCGAAGTGTCCTGTCCGTCGACCCAGACGTTGCCCGAGGTCGGGCGGTCGAGGCCGCTCACGAGATTGAGCAGCGTGCTCTTTCCGGAACCCGACGGTCCGGCAAGGGCGGCGAACTCGCCGCGGCCGATCTCGAGACTGACGCCGAGAAGGGCCTGAACGTCGACTTCTCCGAGCCGGTAGGTTTTCACGACATCGGCGACCTTGATGATGTGCTGCGATTGCATGGGTAAACTCCTCAGCGGGCCCGGAGGCTGTCGGCCACGTTCACGCGTGTGGACCGGAAAGTCGGATAAAGTCCGATGATGACGGTGCTGACGAAGATCAGCGCCGGCAGGATCACCAGCGCCGATGCGGTGATGTGGTTGTGGACGATCATGTCGGCGGCGAAGCCGCCGATCGACATGCCGTCCTTCAGGATCGCACCGAAATCTACGCCGTGGCTCCGGCCCCAGAGGGCGGCCAGAGTGCCCAGCACAAGACCGGCCAGCGAACCGATGGCCGAGAGGTAAATGGTTTCGAAAAACACCTGCAGCCGGACAAGCCCCGGCGGCGTTCCCATGGCCAGCAGGATGGCGAACTCCCGGCCCCGCTCGATCACGCTCATCAGGATCGTATTGAGAATGGTGAACCCAACCAGCAGCTGCATCAGAGCGAGCATGGCCTGGTTCAGGGCTCCCGAACTCGCCGCCCACCCGGCAAGTTCCGGCATTTCCTTCTCCCACGGGAGCACAACAAGGTCGTCCCTTCCGGTGAGCGCCGTCTGGAGCTGCTCCATCGCATCGCCCTGATAGGTGGTGTCCTTCAGCAGGAAGCCGACCTGGGTCGCCTCGTCGGGGCCCATATGGAGAATGCGCCGGGCGGCCGCGAGCGGAACCTGGGCCAGGTAGGTGTCCATTTCATCCGAGCTGGTCTTGAAGATGCCGACGACCCGCAGGAGATCGCTGGAGAGTTCGCCCCTGGAATCGGTGGTGGTGATGACCAGCTTCTTGCCGAGATCGAGCTGAAGGCGGTCGGCGAGTTTCGCTCCGATATAGATCCCCCGGGCGTCGTCGGACTTGAGATAACGTCCCTTAATCAGGCTTTTCACGAGCGGGGATTCAGCTGCTTCCGGTTCGGGCTCGAGGCCGATCAGGTTCACGGCCGACGATCCGTTGCCGCTCGAGGCCACCGCCTGCGCGAGGATCATCGCCTTGGACCGCTTGAGACCGGGGAGACCGCTTCCCGCCCGGATAATCTCGTCCACCGAGGGAACGAACAGGTCCGTTCCGGGCGTCTCGTTATATCCCTTCCGTTCGACGGTGACATGACCGGCCATGAGGCGCGTCGCCTTGTCGATCATCATGTTGTGGGTGCCCTTGTCGAGCGTCTGCTGCCAGATGAGGGTCGTCAGCCCCAGCGCGATCGACGACAGGGTAATCAGGGTGCGGCGCGGATTCCGCCAGAGGTTGCGCCAGGCCAGTTTGGCGATCAGCACGGGACGGTCTCCTTCCTAGACATGCGACATCGCCTTGACCGGATCGGTCCGGGCGGCTTTCACGGCCGGATAGACGGCCGAGAGGATCACCACCCCGCACATCACCGCGACGGCGTGCCAGACCGCTTTCGCTTCCAGCACCGGGTGCCATTCATTATCAAAGGCGATTCCGGCCACGGATATCGCCTGCTCCATCAGGCCGCTCACGTCGATCCCGTGGATGCCGGTATAGATTGCGAGGGAAGAACCGATCACGGCTCCGATGGCGCAACCCACCATGCCCAGCAGCCATGCCTCGAGGGCCACTTCCCCGACGATCCGGAGCGGCGAGCACCCGAGCGCTTTCATCACTCCGAACTCGGGAATCCGCTCGTAGGTGGCCATGAGCATCGTGTTCATCACGCCGAGGGCGGCGGCCATGTAGAAGAAGGTCTGCACGATGATGATCATGGCAATGATCATCTCCACCATGCTGGCGAGTGCGGGATAAAGCTGGCGCCAGGTGCTGATGACGGCGGTCCCCGCCGCGGGCCGGAGTATTTCGGCCACCCGGCCGGGCTCGAGACGGCCGTGCGAATTGAAGGCGATTTCGTGCACTTTCCCGTCCATCGCGAACAGGGGTTCGAAGTCGCCGATGTGCATGTAGATTCCGCTTCGGTCGAGCGAGTCGCCGACCGAATCGAAGATTCCCCCGACCTGATACAGCTCGTTGCTGGTCGACCCGTCGGCCGCCTGAACCACAATCACCAGTTCGTCGCCCGTTTTTGCTTCGATACTTTTGGCCAGCTTGATGCCGAGGACCAGCTTCCGGTCTGCCTGTGCGGAGAGGAACTGACCTTCTTTCAGGTGTCCGGCAAGATCGCCGAGCGTCCGTTCGGCTGCCGGATCGGCGCCGACGATCTGGACGCCGGCGGACTTCGCCCCCCGGGCGACCAGCCCGTAGCCGATCGACCGCGGAGCGGCATCGAAACCGTGCTCGCGAGCGGCGGCGAGCAACGCTTCCGGATCTTCAATGGTCTTGTAGATCGACCGGTCGCCCAGATATCCCGGTGCGTGGGCCTTGACCTCGCCTTCGCCGAGTCCAGTGACGCCGTCGACGACGTCCACGGTAAAACCGTTCCACAGGGCATGGACGAAGATCAGCGCGATCGTGCCGGCAGTCAGCGCGGAGATGCTGATCAGGGCGCGGCGGGGATTCCGCCAGAGGTTGCGCCAGGAGATCCGGATATCCATCGGACAGGGTTCCTTACTTCTGGAGGTTCCGGAGCGAGAAGAACGAATCCTCGACCGGTACGTTGAAGTCGAATTCCTGATACTGCATCTCGGTGTATTCTCCCGGCTTGTCCATCGGGGTCATCCGGTTCACGGCCGGGATCAGGCGCCCGCCGATCTTCTTGTAGTCGCTGAAGCTCATGGTTCGTGCCAGCTTCAGGTCCTCGTCGAAGTAATCAACCTTTACAGGCATGAGGTCGGCCGTGCGGCAGGAGGCGACGATCTTCCCCCATACCACGGCGGCCTCCGGCTTCGGGGTCATGGTGAGCTCGACGATCTCGTGCCCGTCACGTTTTCCCTGGAACGAGACCACATAGGTGAAGTCGTCCGCGAAGCGGCTCTGCTTCACGAGGTCGTCGTTCGTATAGTGACTCCCCATCCAGGAGCCCGACATCATGGACGAGGAGATTTTCACCACCCGGTCCACCTTCGGCAGGAAGTTCCAGACGTCGAGGTCGGCGCGGAGCGTGGCCGAACCCTTTTCCTTCTGGGGAGCAAGAATGCGGACCAGCGACTGCTTCTTGCCCTTGGTCCACTGTTCCAGGGTTAGTTCGCGGCTCCAGTTGGCCGTGACGACCTTCATCGACATCTTTCCGTGGCTCGAATCGGCCCGGTAGAGGTCGTCGAGGAAATCCAGGATCTCCTTCGGGGTATTCGGGGGGGCCGCACGGACCGGACTTGCGCCGGCGGTCAGCACGAGAGCCGTCAGTCCGAGAATCAGCGAGCGTCTGCAAATCATGGTCGTCTCCTCAGGTATTCTATTGCTTCAGGGCTGGAACATCCGCCGGAACAGATCGACGATCTTGTCGGCATAGAGGTCCGGTTTGTCCATGAATTCATCCGTCAGGTGCTGGCCGCCGATGCCGTCCACGTTGAGCAGCAGGTCCACCAGCATCGCCATCGGCAGGTCGGTCCTCACGGCCCCGACCTGCTGGCCGAGTTTGAGAAACGCCTCGATCAGCGGTCCGGCATGAATCCGGCTGTTGCCCATCAGGTCCGAAGCGATCTCCCGGTTGGAGAGCATTTTCGCCCATTCGCGCGACAGCCTGTAGAGGACCGGATTTTCACGGATGGTCTGGAACGGAGCGATCCGCTGCCGGCGGAAACTCTCCCAGAACCCGTCCACGGTTTCGATGCGGTCAGGCACGGACACCTGCTGGATAAAGTGGCGCTCCACGTCCTCCATTACGGTGAGGTAGAGGTCCTTTTTGTCGTCGAAGTAGTAGTAGAGGACGCCCTTGCTGAGCCCGGTGCGCGAGATGATCCGGTTCAGCGACGCGGCCTCGTAGCCGTGCTCGGCGAATTCCTCAGCTGCGACGCGCAGAATGAGGTCGCGCTTGTCGGGGTCGAGATTCTGGAAACGGACGGAGGGCATCGGCACCTTCAGGGATCATACCCATGGTTAGACCATACGGTCTAACCATGGGTATCATTCTGGTCTCGGCGCGTCAATCACTTTTTGATTGAATCGTATAACTAACTAAAACTACAAGTGAATATTAAATATTATGCTGCCGTTTTTAGGGGTTCAATCGGAATTTACCGGTAGCCGCCGATCCTAGCGCCAAAGCGAGGGAGGGGGAGCCGGTCCCGGGCGGATGGCATCTGGTAGGCGCTGTTCACGGGACCCTTCTGGTACCAGTAGGCGCACGAGCTGTAGTCTGCCGGAATGCTGTCGAACACGCCGTGGTGGATCACCGCCCGGAAACTCTTTTTGAACGGGATGGGGTCGAGCCAGTGATACCGGTAGGAGGCCGTCCGCCCGGTGAGATAGCTCCGGTGCAGGCATCCCCAGTCGGTACCGGCGAAGGCTCCGTCGGCGAAATACCAGCCGGTATTGAAATATTCCTCGTGCCCGGTGCCGGTGTGCAGGCTTTTCTCCGAGCCGTCCACGAACAGTTCTTCCCATCCCTCGAGATGCCCCAGCCCGAACCCCCGGGGAAGCGCCCATTCATGCAGCGGCGGCCGGAGCCACCGGTCCCGGTTCTGCGTCGACAGGTGCACACCCGCATAAAAACCTTCGCCCGTGGTTTCGAGCAGCGTGAACGGCTGGCCGGGCCGGCAGAGCGGATCGCGCCGCCACTCGCAGCGGAACCGGTAAGGGGAAGTATCGGCGGGGTCCAGTTCGTAGTAACCGAGACCGAAGAACAACAGCGGGACGGGGACCGGCCCTTCCTGCGTGAACGTCAGGCGGAAACCCCTGCCGAACGGCATCGGCGCGGCGCTTGCGATACCACCGGACACGATGCTGAACAGCCGTGAGCTGTACTGCCGGTAGGTGCAGTGGTGGATGCCGAAGAAATCCCCGAGCGGAGCCTCCACTGCCGGTTTGGTCTCTCCGTCCCAGTAGATCCTGAGCGCGATTTCCCGGTAGAGCGACGGTCGCCACCAGGCGGGAAAACCGGTGAAGATCCTCGTGATGAGTCCTGAGCCGGAAGCAGATGCGGCCTCAAGCTCGACGCCAGGCTTCAGAGTGACGCACTTCCTCGACCACTCGGCGAGAATGCCCGGAAGGTCCGGCATCGGGCCCTTGTCGTAGCTCGTGAGCTGGATGAACCGGCCCCGGCGCTCAAGGGGAGGGTAGAGAAGCTGATCCATGGGGCCGGCCGCCGCCGTGCTACCGCAACTCCACGCCTTCCATCGCCTTATTGTACATCTCAGGGTCATCCCGGACCTGGATCTTCGCGAAATCGGGAAGGCGAAGCAGCGCCGGATCCCGTTCCTTGATCCGGCTCCGGAGCCGGTCGATCACAGAAGGCAGCACGGTTTCAGTGAGCCAGTCGGCCCCTGTATCCAGTACTGCGTTGCCGATTTCGAAGTAGAGCTGGTAAGTCACTTTTGTGCGCTTGCCGCCGGGACCTGGAAACGGTGCGAGATCCCAGCTCCCGTAAGTTTCCTTCACGTCGCCTTCGAGCTGGGTCCAGTCGATGTGATAAAGGCGTGGATTGTGCGCCATCCGGAGCACGGTCCAGTATTTCACCGGCAGCGGCTTCACTTCGTACTGAAGACGGATGTCCGCCTTGTTCCCTTCGCTGCGGACGATGTCGCTTTCCCAGACGAGCGGCATGTATTCCTTGTACGACGGATAATCGACAACGACTTTCCAGACGTCATCAATGGGCGCATCGACAACGCCGATCACCTTGCCGAGCCGTGACGTCGCTCCGGAGATCGGCAGAGCGGAGACGTAGACCTTGCCCTTGCCAAGATTTTCCTGGAAGCCTTCCTGCTGCTCCGGGATCTGGCTCGGGTCGATGGATTTGGCGCAGGCGGCGGCGCAAAGAAGTGCGTAAACGGCGGCAAAAACCTGAATCCGCTTCAGTATAATCATATCTTGATTATCGCCTGTCCGGGTCGTTTGGTGAAGCTTTTTATTTGCCGATGCAGAATTCGCCGAAGATTTTACCGAGTAGATCTTCCGTGGTGGTCTCGCCCGTCAGCTCTCCGATTCCGAGCAGAGCGGTCTGAAACTCGACGGCAACGATCTCGGCCGATTTCCCGTCCCGCATGAGCGAGGCCGCCCGTCCGAGAGATGCGGAGATTCCCTCCAGCGTATCCCGGTGGCGGCGGCGGGTGATGACAGCGCCCTCGGCCGGTTCGCCGGATCCGGCGAACCGGGTCTCGATATCCCGGACCAGCAGGTCGATCCCGGATCCGGTCACTGCACTGACAGGCAGCCAGCCCGGTGGCGGCGGAATTGATCCGGGGCGGTCGGTCTTGTTCCAGATGCCGAGTCTCTGGCCCGCGGGAATGGAGACCGTCAGGCCTTCATCTTCCGGCGATAGCCCGGCTGTCGAGTCCACCACATGCAGAACGAGATCGGCCGTGCCAAGGGCCTCGCGCGAGCGGGCGATCCCCTGGGCCTCGACGCCGCCCACTCCCTCACGAAGCCCCGCCGTGTCCACAAGCCGGGCCGGGAGACGGCCGAGGTTGCACCACTCCTCGATCCGGTCCCGCGTCGTGCCCGGCTCGTCGTGAACGATCGCCCGGTTATCGCGAAGCAGCCGGTTGAACAGGCTCGATTTTCCGGCGTTGGGGCTCCCGGCGAGCACGATACGTACGCCTTCTGTGATCGCCCGGCCGAACTCGTAGGTTCGTACCAGCGCATCGACCTCGTCCCTAACCTGTTCCACATCCGCTGCCAGCACGGGCGGTGCTTCGTCCTCGCGCACGTCGTCGGTGAAATCGATGGAAACTTCCGTGAGCGCCTTCCAGCGCAGGATGGCGTCTTTCCAGCGGCCGTAGGTCCTTGCCAGTTCGCCTGCGAGAGTCTCGGCGGCCGAACGCCGCCCTTCTTCTGAACGCGCATGAATGAGATCGGCGACCGCTTCGGCGCGGGAGAGGTCCAGCTTGCGGTTCACGAACGCCCGGAAGGTGAACTCGCCGGGCCCTGCCCGGCGGGCGCCGAGCGAGACGAGCGCATCGAGGATGTCGAGCAGCAGCGGCCAGTTCCCGTGGGCCTGGATCTCGGCCATATCCTCGCCCGTGAAACTGTTCGGAGCCCGGAAGACGACGCAGAGGGCTTCGTCCAGGGCGCGTCCGGTGGCCGGATGACGGAGCCGCCGGAGTGCGAGGTGATTCGCCGGAGCCGGTGGTTCTCCGGTGAGTTTCTCCAGAACTGCGGCCGACGCGGGACCGCTCAGCCGGACAATGCCGATGGCGGCCGCACCGGGGGCGGTGGAGATGGCGGCAATCGTGTCGTCGAGAGGCGGCAGGCTCATGGCGCAGCGTCAGCATACACCACGAAACTTTTCGGACCAGACCGGTTGAAAGGCCACGTTCCATGGCGGTAAAGTACCGTCTCAACGAAGACGGCGAGGGCCGAGCGTCTTTTACCTGATAGAGAAGGAGCGTGCCGGAGCGCGGCACGCCAGCGTGTACAGTGTCTGAAAAGCCCGGACGCCAGTGGGTCAAGGACATTCTGGACGGCGATCCCGTCACCGGCGTCTTCCTTTGCAGCGAATCCAGCCTCGCGCAGGCGCGAACCGGAAAACCGTATCTCCGCCTGAAACTCCAGGACCGCACGGGCAATCTCGAATGCCGGGTCTGGAACGATGCCGACCGGATTGCCGCACGGTTCAAGACCGGAGACTACGTCCGGGTCGAGGGTCTCGCGGAGGAATACCGCGGGGACCTTCAGGTGAAGCTGAATGCCGTGGACCGCGTCGACGAGAACGACGTGAATCCGTCTGACTTTCTCCCCTCCACCCGCTGCGACGTGGACTGGATGTGGAACCGGCTCCGGGAACTCGTGGGCGGCATGAAAGACCCGTATCTCCGGGAACTGCTGAACCGGCTGCTGGACGATCCGGACTTCGCCGGGAAGTTCCGCGAGGCCCCGGCCGCCATGGGCAATCACCATGCGTGGATCGGCGGCCTGCTCGAGCACACGCTTTCGCTCATCTACCTGATGAAACGCATCCTCCCGCACTATCCGCAGGCGAACGAGGACCTCTGTCTCGTCGGCGCGGTCATGCACGACTCCGGAAAAATCTGGGAATACTCGTGGGACCGCCGGTTCGACATGACCGATTCCGGCCGGCTTGTGGGGCATCTCGTAATGGGTGTCGGCAAGATCCGCGAGATCGCCGCGCAGATTCCGGACTTCCCGGAACCGCTGATGCTCGAGTGCCAGCACCTTGTTGCGGCTCATCACGGCCAGTACGAATTCGGTTCCCCCAAGCTTCCCGTGACGCTGGAAGCGATGATCGTCCACATGTGCGACAACCTGGATTCCAAGGTGAACGCCATCTCGCAGGCGATCCAGGGCGACCCAGAAACCGAAGGGCGCTGGACCGGCTACCAGAAGCAGTTTCAGGGCGCGCTCTACCGGGGGACAAGGCCCCGGGAGCTGCCGCCAGGTTTCGTGCCGCTTCCCGCAGAACGGGGTGGCCGCGAGGGCGTAGCGGGCGAGGACGGCCCGGAGACCGCCCGGCCTGTCGTCGTCTCCGGCAAGGGGAAACCGCGGAGTTCGCAGGCGAAGACCGCGGAAAACGGGAAGGACAAGGACGAGCCGGCCACGGTCGTCCGGGACCTCTTTTCGTCCCGCTGACCGGATTTTCGGGTGAGGGTTCCCGGCTCCGGAATATTTCCGGATGACCGGCAAGGAAGGGCGAGAGCGCCGCGGAAAGTCTTGGCCGCCGGGCGCTACGGACGGTATTCTCCCGCTGATGACTGAACCCGCGCCCGAGCCGCCGCTGACACCGGCCAGTTCCTACCGGATCGTGAAAAAGCTCGCGTCCGGCGGAATGGGCGAGATCTATCTCGCCCGGCTGAAACGCGACGCGGGTTTCGAGAAAGAGCTGGTCCTCAAGAAGCTTCTTCCGATCTATGCCCAGAACCAGAGCTTCGTCCGGATGTTCCTGAACGAGGCCCGCCTCGCCTCGAAGCTGAACCACTCGAACATCATCCAGATATTCGACCTCGGGAAGCTCGACGATTCCTACTTCATCGCCATGGAATACCTGTCGGGGGAAAACCTCTCCGACATTCTCGACGAGGTGAAAAGCCGCCGGCAGCGGATCCCCCCGTCCGCCGTTGTCGAGATGATCGCCCAGATGCTTCGGGGACTCGATTACGCCCACCGGAAGACCGATTCCGACGGCACGAAGCTCCACATTGTTCACCGGGACATCTCGCCCAAGAACCTGCTGGTCTCGTTCGAGGGCGAGCTGAAGATCATCGACTTCGGGCTCGCCAAGGCGACCCTGTACGACAACAAGACCGATGCGGGGACGCTCAAGGGTTCTTATTCGTACATGTCGCCGGAACAGATCTCCGGCAAGCCCCTCGATTTCCGTACCGATCTGTTCAGTGCGGCGTGCGTCGCTTTCGAACTGTTCACGCTGGAAAAGCTGTTCCCCTCGCGGCTCGGCCTGAAGCCCATGTTCGAGAAAATCGCCGCCGGGGACATCTCCTGCGTCGTGGACGGCGAAGATCTCTGGAACCGGGTGCCTGAGGCCGCCCGCGAGCCGCTCAGGAAGGCGCTCGCCTACCATGTGGAGGACCGGTACAGCTCGACGTCCGCCATGCTGGAAGCCTTCGAGCAGCTTCGTGTCTCGAAGGCCTGCGGCGAAGGCCCCGCGCTCAAGACCTGGATGGAGGATTTCTTCAGCGAGAAGATCGCCATCCGCAAGCACAACCGCGAGGCCGAGCGCACCGCCGTCGCCTCGCAGCCGGTGAGCGTTTCGGGCGCCGAGAACCCGGTACCCGTCGGAGCCATCGACAGTCTCTACCGCCCGGCGGTGATGCTGCTGGTGTTTATCCTCGTGACGGGACTCGCCTGGACCGGCAAGCAGATCTACAGGAAATCGACAACCCCGAAACTCGCCGCTGCGTCTGTTGTCACCGATCCGCCGGGGGCGCGCATGACGCTCGACGGTCATCCGGTCGAAGGGCGCACGCCGGTGGAGATCCACGAGCTTGTGGCGGGGCGTCCGTATCCGGTCCGGTTTGAGGCCGAAAATCACAAGCCGCTCGTCACGACCCTCGTCGTCGAGGGCCCCGGCACGCAGAAGCTCCAGTATTCCCTGGAACGGGAAAAGGGACGCATCTTCGCCGCCACGGTTCCCGCCGGCGCGGATATCCTGCTGAACGGCAAGGACACCGGTCTCACGACCCCCGCTGAACTCAAGGACATTGAATTATTTGCTCCGAACAAGGTGGCGTTCCGTCTGGAGGGCTATCGGTCCGAAGAGATCGACTTTACGCTGGAATCGGTGCTCCTCCGCCGGATAACCGTCGAGATGGTCCGGGCCGAGACCCGGCTCGCGGTACGTTCGAAGCCGGACGGCGCGCAGGTCCTTGTGGACGGCAAGGAGGCCGGGGTAACGCCGTGGGTCTGGGAAAAGGCCGAGCCGGGGAAAATCTACCGAATCGAAGTCCGGAAACCCGGTCATCGTTCATACTCAGAGGAAGTGTTCATGCCGTTTAGCGGCACGCCCGTGGAACTCGAAATCCCGCTGGATGCCGTGCGCGCCCGGGTATCCTGGGCAGGGCGCCGGATCGCGGGGCTTACGCTGAACGGAAAGTCCGGCCAGCCGGCGGTCACCGACCTCGGAGAGGGAAATTACCTGTTCCGCGGGCAGCTGGCCGGAGGTCAGGAACTGACCCTGCGGCTCGAGATCCAGCAGCAGAACGGCGGATCGAGCCTCGGCGCCGTTGCCAGCGTCAACGTTAAGCCCTATGCGCAGGTCGATCTGAACGGCCGGTCCGTACGGACCACACCTGTCTCGGACCTTCGTTTCTCCAGAGGGACCAACAAGCTCGCTATCCAGCCGCCCGAGGGCGACAGGACCGTGTTCGAAGTCGTACTTCCCTGACCTGCCGGATCAGTCCGCGAGATAGTAGTCGGCGGTGATGACAACCCTCGCCTTCTTGGCGATCTGGTTGATTTCCGGGAGCCCGGAATTTTCCCCCTCGAAAGAAAAATACCCCTGAGAAGCAGTACGAATGCCGCCCACCTGGCTGCCGGAGTCGGCCGCGAACTGTTCGGCGGCACGGCGGGCGTCTTTCGTTGCCTCGGCGATCATCTGCGGCTTGATCTCATTCAGGGTCGTGTAGAGATACATGGGCGGATCCCATCCGCTGAGGGCAACTCCGGCCGAGAGCAGATCCGTCAGCTTGCCGATCAGGGCGGTCAGTTTCTCCACCTTTCCGGTGGATACAAGGTACGAACTGTTGACGGTGTAGGACGCCCCGCCGGGACCGGGGTTGTAGACGGACTCCACACGGGGCGGCTGGGCCGATATCTCTCCGTCTTCCATTCCGTTTTTCCGGAGGAACTCCCGGACTTTCCGGTCATCGTCGAGGGCCGCACGGATTGCGGCGTCGAGCGTATGCCCGTCGCTCCGGAACGTCAGGTTCCAGGTGGCGCGATTGGCCTGAACAGCCCGCTCGGCAAACCCTTTCACGCTCACATAGCGGTCCGCTTTCCTGCCTTTATAGAAACCAGTACCGGCGAACAGGCCCGCAAGGGCGACTCCGGCAGAGAGGATCAGGGCGGCGATGGTTATGGAAGACCGGTTTTCGGGTGTGGGCATGGTGCTTTTATCCTTGAGCAGATGACTGCGGCGGGCAAGCTGCACGGCGGAGAGACTTGTAGGGCAGCGTCCAGGGGGCTTGTATACAATCGACATATTGATATGAATCAAGAAACTCTAATTCCCGAAACAATCCGGCAACTTCACTCGGGTGCCTCTACGCACCGAGAGGCTGGTGGGCGACTTTTCGGGGTGGCTTGACTGACCCGCAAGGGGGGGGCTACAGACGCCCTGCGGCAAATTGTCGCAGACGGGTGTTGGTTCGCTGACACCCGAAGCCTGACGGATCCTGCCTTTACTGGGGGGCCCGGTCCAGGCGGCTATTCGAGGGGAAAGAGGATATCGGATGAATTCGCGCAAATGGCTCGCCTCCGGCATTTTCGCGCTGGCAATCATGGCGCTTCCGGGCTGTTCCTGGCACTACCTGATGCCGGACGTGATCTCGGAAACCGGCCGCAAGATCGATCAGCAACTGTGGGCCTTGATCTGGATCACGATGATCGTCTTCGTCGGTGTCGAGTTCGTGCTCGTGTATTTCGCGCTGAAGTACCGCGACAAGGGAGACGGGCGCGTGCCGGTCTACACCCACGGTTCGAACAAGCTGGAATTCATCTGGACCATCATCCCGGTTCTCATCTTCATCACGCTGGCCATCTGGTCCGAACACCTGCTGAATACCGAGATCCGCAAGATTCCGGAAAAGCCGGACCTTACGGTTCGCGTGACGGCCCGGCAGTTCAACTGGAACTTCGAGGTGCTTCAGAACAAGGGTACGGCGATCGACGAAGCCAGCCGCCCGATCATCGACACGGGCACGAATTCGACCGAAGATGCCCAGCCGGAAGGACGCGAGTTCGTCCAGGGGTTTGATAATCTCACCCCGATGAAGATTCCCGTGGACCGTGTGACGGTCTTCGAGATTACCTCGCTCGACGTTATCCACTCCTTCTGGGTCCCCCAATGGCGCATCAAGCAGGACGCGATGCCGGGCCACATCAACCGCATCTGGGTGAAGCCGGACAAGACGGGCAAGTATCCGGTCGTCTGTGCCGAACTGTGCGGTAACGGCCATTTCAAGATGGCCGGCCGGATCGAGGTCGTCCCGGGCGAGGAATTCGACGCCTGGGTCGCTTCTCAGGCTTCCAGCGGCAGCGAAGAACTGTTCTGAGTTTTACCTACGGGCTAGCGGTTTAAGGATCACGAACCATGAGCGAACACAAGCACAACGGTCACGACGGTCACGGACACGGGGAGCACGGCCACCACGAGCCGGACTTCGTCCGCAAGTATCTCTTCTCCTGCGATCACAAGATGATCGGCATCCAGTATCTGTTCACGACGATGCTGATGGTCGTCTTCGGCGGCACCTTCGCGCTGCTGATCCGGCTCCAGCTCGCCTGGCCGGACAGCCAGATCGTCGCGAAGCTCGTCTCTTCGCCGGACAAGTACAACCAGTTCCTGACGATGCACGCCTCGGTGATGATCTTCCTCGTGATCATCCCGTCCCTTGTGGGTGCGTTCGGCAACTTCGCCGTCCCGCTCATGATTGGCGCCAAGGACATGGCGTTCCCGCGGCTCAACATGCTGTCCTACTGGACGCTGCCGCCCGCCATCATCCTCATGTTCATGAGCTTCTTCCTGCCAGGCGGCTCGGCCGCCGCCGGCTGGACCAGCTACCCGCCGCTCACCGGCGCCCAGTACTCCACCATCGGCCAGACCTGCTGGACCCTCGGCGTCATCATCATCGGCGGCAGCTCGACCATGGGCGCGATCAACTATATCGCGACCACCGTGGGAATGCGCGCTCCGGGCATGACGATGTTCCGGATGCCGCTCTTCGTCTGGGCGATCTTTATCACGTCCGTTCTTACCCTGTTCGCGACTCCGGTGCTTGCCTCGGCACTTACCATGCAGCTCCTGGACCGGGTGTATGGCACCTCGTTCTTCGTGCACAGCACGGGCGGCCAGCCGCTCATGTACCAGCACATCTTCTGGTTCTATTCGCATCCGGCCGTCTACATCATGATCCTTCCCGCCATGGGTATCGTGAGCGAAGTGCTTGCGGTATTCTCGCGCAAGCCGATTTTCGGCTACCGGGCCATGATCTACTCGATCTGCTCGATCGCCGGTTTCGGTTTCATCGTGTGGGGCCACCACATGTTCACCTCCGGCATGAGCCCGACGCTGGGGACGACGTTCCTCGTCACGACGTTCTTCATTTCGGTCCCCTCGGCCGTGAAATCATTCAACTGGCTCGGCACGATCTGGGGCGGAAGCCTCCGGCTCACGACGCCGATGCTCTGGGCGCTCGGTTTCGTCGGCATGTTCGCCATCGGCGGCCTCTCGGGTATCTACTCGGCTGCCGTACCGGTCGACCTGTTCATCCACGACACCTACTGGGTGGTGGCGCACATTCACTACGTGCTGTTCGGCGGTTCGCTGATGGGCGTCTTCGCCGGCGTCTACTTCTGGTTCCCGAAGATGTTCGGCCGGAAGATGGACGAGAAACTCGGCAAGCTGCACTTCTGGCTGACGCTGATCCTCTATAACGGCGTGTTCATGCCGATGCACATCCTCGGGCTCGGCGGCATGCAGCGGCGCATCTACAGCTGGAAGATTTACCCGCACCTTTATCAGCTGCAGGAGATCAACGCGTTCATGACCATGTCGCTGATCGGTCTCGGCGCCGTGCAGGCCATCTTCTTCTACAACGTGTTCAAGTCGCTGAAGAGCGGCGAGAAGGCCGGCAACAACCCGTGGGAGTCGACCACGCTGGAATGGCAGACGAGCTCGCCGCCGATCGCCCACGGCAACTTCGACGGCATTCCGAACGTCTACCGCGGCGCCTACGAGTACAACTCGCCGCTCGGGCCCTATGCCCCCCAGACGCTGACGGACGACCAGGTCAAGGCAATGGCCAAGGCCTGAGCGCTTTATCGGTTCAAAATCTGACCGGCCGCACCCCCAGGGGAGTGGCCGGTTCTGTTTTGCGGGATCGTGATCCAGAGCACGACATCGGGGAGTTTGTCTTCGTTAGTCTCGTCTGGCCGGCGCCTATCTGCCCGGCGAAAGGACGTAACAATGAAGTCTGCCGGTCCGACTGCTCTGATGATGGCCGTTATTCTATGCCTGTCCGCCTGCGAGGGCGAGGTGCGCAGCTATGCGCTCCTCGGGAGCTGTGTGATCGATTCCAACGATATCTGTATTGATATGGTCGCGTTGCTTCCGGACGATCAGGGGGAGCTGCACAGCACCATGGTGGATGCCGGTCTGAACTGCGAACTGCTGGACGGCGTCCGGTTCGATCCGGCGAAGACCTGTGCGGGAATTTACGACGCACAATATGCCTGCGAACGCGACGAAACCTTCTATGGGCGGTCCGGGGACTACGAGGGTTTTACGGTGACGTATTATCTCGAAGACTACGATTCCGATTCGGGCTTCGACGATGAGGAGCGGGACTGCACCCTGTCCGAAGGGGAGTGGCTGACACCTATCGATCTGCCGATCGAAATCGATATTGATATCGATATCGACATTGATTTCTAGGTGGTTCAGTCGTCCAGATAGTCCCGCCTGCCGGACCGGGCGGGCGGTTTCGAAGGTGAAACTTCGTCCCTTGCCCGGACAACCCGCCCGGCGAGCCAGACTCCGGCAAGCGCCGGGAGCAGATAAATGGCAAGGGCGATGAGGCCGAGTGGAAACAGGTTTCCGGGGCCGCCCGAAGAGGTGAACAGGTAGCCGCACTGGCCGGCATACAGGCCCCACAGAAGGGGTTTCTTCCAGCGCGTGAGGAGGTATCCGGCGAAACCGGCCAGAAAGAGGGTACCCGGATAGTAGAGCGCCCCCAAACCCCCGGCGTCCCAGGGTTCGCGGCGGCCGGTCAGGGGTACGGACAGGAACCATACGAGATAGCCGCAGACGGCACCGGTAACGAAAGCCGGAAACCTTTCGGACTGCGGTGGGGCGGCCGTTTCCATGGACTCGTTACTTCACCACCAGCACATCGACCTTGCTGCGGACCATCAGGCGCTCGGTGACAGAGCCGAGGAGGGCGCGGGAGACCGCTCCTTTGCCCTTGGGGCCGAGAACGATAGTCCCGGCATGGAGGATCTCCGCGTGGCTGGCGATGGTTTCAACGACCTGGCCGAAGACGGCGTGGTGCGTGTCGGCGCGATTGGATCCCAGTGTGGCCGCTTCCCAGACAAGAAGCTTTTCCCGTTCCTTGGCGATCAGTTCCTTGACCGCAGCGTCATCGTGGATCTCAACGGCCAGCTTCTGGAGGTAGGGCAGGTACGGGTTGTCGAACACGCTGATGACCGAGAGCTTCGCTCCCGTCAGCACGGCGAGGCGGTTCGCCTCCTCAAGTGCCTTCTTCGATGTGTCGCTGAAATCCACCGCACACAGGATCCGCCGGGGCGGCTTTCCGGAAGCGGTGGATTTCACGACGTAGACGGAAGTTGCCGCTTCACGGGCGACCTGCTGGGCAGTCCGGCCGAGGAACGCTTCCTTGATCGTCCCGTTACCCTGGCCGCCGATCATGATGGCGCCTGCCTGAAATACCTTCGCTGCGTCCAGTATCCGCTCGCCGGGCCGTCCGCGGACAACTTTTGCGATGGGATGGACGAGGATGGCGGCCGGGTCCATGACGTCGGCCTTCACCCGGTCGATGTCCGCCTGGAGGTAGCTGTGGATCGCGGCCTCGTTGGGTACATGGCCTTTGGACAGGACGTTTTCGTAGAGCGCCTCGTCGATGACGTGCAGGAGCTCGACCTCGACGCCCGCCCCGAACGGGTAACCCTGCATGGCGAGGGACAGTGACCGGCGGGAGTAGGGCGAAAAGTCGTACGGAATCAGGATGCGTTTCATGGTCCCTGAAGTGTCGCACGTCCGGACCGGAAAATCACATGACGGGGATCAGGCGAGATGCTGCCGGAAGAACTCCTTGGTGAGTGTCCAGGCTTCCCGGCCGGCCGGTCTGTTGCGGTCACGGCTTCTCAGGCCGTGATGACCGTCGGGGTGAAAATGGACCTCCAGCTTCTCGCCGAGTGCATTCTTGAGGTTTTCCTGCTTCAGCTTCGGACAGAAGAGGTCGTTGGGGACAAAATGGGCCTGAATCGTGTTCTGGACTCCGGCCACGTCCCGGCGAGGCGCCCCCGCTCCGAACAGGCCGAGGCTGTGGTGAAAGATGACCGGGGCTTTCAGTTCCGGCCGTTTGGCGAGATGAATGATGAAGCCCCCGGTGAGGCACATCCCCACAGCCCCGATGCGCCCGGCGTCCACGCCGTCCAGCGTCTTTAAATAGTCCAGCACCGTGAAAACCTCCTGCAGGGCCGGATTATCGGACCGGTTTTTCACTCCGGCCTCATTGAAAAACTCGCGGATGCAGAACCGCGTGGCTCCCATATCGGAATAGAGATCCGGGGCCAGCACCGCGTAACCCAGCCCGGCCAGCTCCAGGACGTCGGCTGTCACCTGCCGCGTCACGCCGAAAATCTCGTGCAGGAAAAGGATGCCGGGTACCGGCGAAGTCCGGCCGGCGGTGGCCGGGC
Organism: uncultured bacterium; assembly: GCA_964621525.1. Lineage (GTDB taxonomy): Bacteria > JAGRBM01 > JAGRBM01 > JAGRBM01 > JAHCIT01 > CAZMGV01. The sequence goes on along the minus strand of CAZUMS010000022.1, from coordinate 34,009 downwards.
GGTACAGACTGGCTTCGATCGTCCGCCCGTAGACGGCAATCCGGTGCTTCTGGGTGGTGATGTCCGGCATGGTCGGTGTTCCTTCGGGAGGGAACTTATCCGGCGGGGCCTCCGGCGGCGACACAGGCTGTTTTCATGGAAAAGTCTTGACAGGCGGTGTGAAGTATGATTTTGTATTACAAAATAATACGGCTGTTAAGCCGTTTGAGGAGCCCGCCCATGCCCACCACTGAAACCGCCAGCAGCCACGAAGAATCCCGCCGGACGGCAGCCGGAACCGGCGCAAGATCCGGCCGGGCCCGCCGCCGGTCTACTGCGCGTCCCCGCCGAAGTGCCAGCCCGGACCGGGCCTCGAGGGTGTTCCGGCGCTCGAGCGGCGCCGCCCGCTGGATCGCCTTCGCCGAGATGATGCTGTCGGCGGTGGAAGATGCCGTGTGGGAACTGCGCGAAACCTACGACGAGATCGTGGGCGAAGCGGTCCGCGGCTGGGGGGAACTTCGAGGGAATGCGACGGAACTGAACGGAAAGCGGCGGAACCTTGAAGCCGAGCTCCTCCGTCTTCTCGACATATCGCGCACCGTGACGGCGGTGATTCTTTCTTACCGGTTCACCTCCATCGGTGGAGCGTTTATGCGGCGGGAGTCGTACGAGCGCCGGCTCGAGTCTCTCCACCGCAAGAATGCCCGCCGGATCGTTGAGATGGCGGAGCGGCTCCAGGGGGGCATGATCAAGGTCGGCCAGATGCTCTCGGCCCGCACGGACCTTCTCCCGGCGGCGATTACCGAGGAACTGTCGAAACTCCAGGACCGGGTGACTCCCCTTTCGCGGGAAACGGTCACGGAAGTGCTGGAGCGTGCCTGGGGTGCGGAGCGGCTGGCGTCTGTGACGCTGGACGTTGAGCCCGTCGGTGCGGCCTCCATCGCCCAGGTGCACCGGGCCGTGCTGCCCGGGGGCCAGGAAGTGGCCGTGAAGATCCGCCGTCCGGGGATCGAGACGATCCTCCGGCACGACATGGCGAACCTGCGCCGGGTGCTCGGATCTCTCGCGGCTTATCTGCCGGATTTCGAGATCGACAGCGTGATCGACGAGATCGAAACACAGGTGCTGAAGGAAGTCGAGTTCGACACCGAGATCGAATCGATCGGCCGGGCCGTGAAGCTGATGGAGGGGATTCCGGGAATCGTCGTGCCGGCGGTGGTTTCCGAGTGGTGCGCTGAGGACGTCCTCGTGACGGAATTCCAGAAAGGTTCCCGCATCGATCTCGCCATGGCGGAGCTGGCGGGCCGCGGCGACCGGCAGCGGATCGACGACGTGCTCTCGCGCCTGTTTGGGATTTACGCCCGCCAGATCCTCGAGTGGGGGTTCTTCCAGCCCGATACGCATCCCGGCAACTTTCTGGTGAAAGACGACGGCACGCTGGTCCTGCTCGACTACGGCTGCGCCCGGGAAATACCGGATGAGTTCCGCCGCAACCTTGCCCGCGCCATGCAGGCGTTCCTGACGGGGAACGACAGCGACGCGGCGAAGGTGATTCAGGACCTCGGGTTCCGGAACGCTTCGGGCGACCTCACGCCCGTCGTGACGATGGGCAGGAAGCTTCTCGTCTCGCTGGTCTCGTCCGGCGGCGACGTCTGGAACACGGAGAAAATGGCGGCTGAACTCGAGGACGCCGCCCGCATGCTGCTGGAGGATCCGGTGACAAAGGTTCCCGCCGAGGCGATCATGGTCGGCCGCGCCCTCATGACTATCGGCGGACTGTTCTACACCCACAAGCCCAAGATCGACCCCGTGAAGACGCTGCTTCCGGTAATCGCAAAGGCAATGGCGGGGAAGTAGGAAGATCCTGAAAGCAGAAAACCCGCTCCTGAAGGGGCGGGTTTTCCGTTGAACGGGTTCCAGCGGGTTGGCCGCTATTTCTTCCAGCGGGCCATCATCTGCTCGTTGAACGCCTTGAGGATCACGTCCTTGCGCTCGATGATGATCTGGAAGCACTCGCGGGTTGAATATTTCGGCGTGAAGTCCAGTTCCTTCTTCGCCTTCTCGCCCGAGGCGACCCAGGGGTAGCGGTAGAAGTCGAGGATGCCGGGGGGCATCGAGAACGGCAGCGCCTTCGTCTTCCAGGTGGCCCAGACGATGCCGTAAGACAGCCAGTAGGGCGCCTTCACCACGCGCTTTTTCTGCATCTTCGCCATCTCGTAGGAATCGAGCATGCCCTCGCCCACGGCGTTGTAGATGCCCTGGGCCCGCTTCTCGACGCAGATCTGGATGAGCCGCACGAGATCGTCCTCGTGTACGAACTGGCTCTGGATGTTCTTGCCGTCCAGGAGCATGGCGACCGGGTTGTTGAGGAGCTGCGTCGCGATGTAGTTCGACACGTTCGGCCCCAGCACGATGCACGGCCGGATAATGCAGACCTTCACCTCGGGGTGATCCTTCTGGAACGCCCGGAGCATTTCGTCCATGAGCCGCTTGTCGTAGGCGTAGTTGAACGGCCGGATGGCGCGGGTGGGATCCTCTTCCTTGAGCGGAACCGGGTTGTCCTTCAGCGCGCCGTAGGCGGTGGTGGAACTCGTTGCGAGGATGTGCTTGATGCCGCACTGGACGACCGCGTTCAGGATGTTGCGCGTGCCGCCGAGGTCGATGTCGGTCATTTCCTTCTCGTCATAGAGCGGGTCCAGCACGAAGGCGAAGTGCATGACCGAGTCGACGTTCTTGCCCTTGAGGACTTCGGCGATCTTGGGGTTGCGGATATCGAGGTTATGGAACTCCAGCCGGTCGCTCTGCACGCGCGGCGGGCGCACGTCGAAGCCGATGATCTTGTGATTGCCGGGGGCATCCAGCAGGAGTTTCGTCATCCGGGTACCCACATACCCGGAACAGCCCGTAATCGCGTAAGTCGCCATGATTGCTCATCCTTTCTCCCGTTCCGTGAACGTGGAGCGCGGCGAAACTACCGGCGCACTGACACGCGCGTCAAGTGGAGAAGAGCGCCTTTACGCCAGCGCTCCCAGCACCAGATCGGCGACCACCGAGGGCTTCTCGAGGGGCAGGAGGTGCCCCACGTCCTTCGCCTCGATGAGCCGGTGGTCGGGGCGGAGCTTCTCCCATTCATTGCGTACGGGAGGGGTAATGAGGTCGGTGTGTTCGGCGTAGATGGCTGCGAGCGGGACCTTCACATCCTTCAGCATCTGCCAGACGAACGGCGGCGTACAGTAGAGATGGGCCTCCCACAGTTTCGGGTATTTGAGGGCGATCTTCCCCTCCGGCGTTTCCTTCATCCCGTGGTTCACATAGTCCCACATGACCTCGTCCGGGATCCGGGCAAATACCTTCTTGGGCCGGTGGAAGTCGTACGCCTCCTGCCGGGTGTTCCAGATATCCGGCCGGTCCAGGGTTTTGCGGATCATGGGCGACTGCTCCATGACTTTCTTCGGCATCCGGGGGATCGGAGCCTGGGGCGTCCCGAGGAATACCGGGTCGATCAGGACGATCTTGCGGAACAGGTCGGGTCGCTTCGCTGCCGCGAACAGCGTGGCGGTACCGCCCATCGAGTGCCCCGTGCCGGTCACGGGCGCAATCCTCAGTTTCTCGATAAAGACAATGAGATCGTCCGCCAGCGTATCCCAGCTCTCCATCTCCTTCTCGGGATCGTCGCCGCCCCAGATGGGCCTCTGCTTGGGAGCATAGACATGGAAGGTACCCCCCAGTTTCGAGAGGAACCGGCTGTAGCTTCCCGGCGGGTAGCCGTTCGCATGGGCGAACACGAGCGGACTGCCGCTGCCGTTGAAATCGAGATAAGGGGGTGGACCGAAAACCGTCTTGAAGGGCGCGTTCATCGGCGGGAGAGGGTAGACGATCCGGGGCCGGGTGCCACCGCCCCCCCCCTTGCGCCCCGGTTCCGGCGGCCTAGACTGGCCGCCGGAGGGGACGGCCGCCCGTGCGGCTGTCCGGAGCGATGAATCAGGTTCAACGGAACATGGTCGAGCGGCTTGCCCGCCAGATCGTCGGCGACGACCGGGTCGACCGGCTGCGCCAGATGCCTTTCAACGACCTGGGTTTCGGCTATGACCAGTTCGGTTTCGAGCGGGAATCGGCCCTCGTCGCCTACCTGATCGCACGCCTGTTCTATCGGAACTATTTCCGCGTGGAGAGCGAGGGGCACGGCAACATCCCCGCCGCCGGGCGGACGATTATCGCGGCGAACCACTCGGGGCTTCTCCCCGTGGACGGCGTGATGATCGGCTGCGACCTGATCGAAAAGCTGGAGAGACCTCGCGCCATGCGGGCAATGGTGGACAATTTCGTGCCCAGCCTGCCGTTCATCTGGCAGGGGATGGCGAGAGCCGGACAGGTCGTCGGCTCGCGGCGGAATTTCGAGGAGCTTCTGAAAAACGAGGAACTGGTCTCGGTGTTCCCCGAAGGGACCAAGGGAATCGGAAAGCCCTACCGGGAACGGTACCGGCTGAAGCCGTTCAACGTCGGGTTCGTGGAACTGGCGCTCGCCAACAGTACGCCCATCGTCCCGGCGGCGGTCGTGGGTGCGGAGGAACAGGCGCCCATCCTGCGGCGGATTGATACGAAATGGATCCGCGGCCTCGGCCTTCCGTTCCTGCCCATCACGCCCACATTCCCGCTGCTCGGTCCGCTCGGCCTGTTGCCGCTGCCGGTAAAGTATCATATCCGTTACGGCGAGAAGCTGGACTTCTCCCGCGAATACGGCCCCGATGCCGCCGGCCGGCCGGACGTGGTGAAGAAACTGGCCGGCGAGGTCCAGGAAGCGGTTCAGCAGCTGGTGAACGAGGGACTCGAGAAGCGGCGGGGGATATTCCGCTGACGGGGGTTATGAAAACATGGCAATGAGCGAAGAAGGCGGACAGGAAGAATCCCGGCGGCGGCCTGCCGGCGACCGGAAGCGCGTGCTCATCACCGGCGTCACGTCGGTGATCGGCCGCCAGCTCGCCGAAAAGCTGATGCACGACAAAAAGATCGACAGCATCATCGGCATCTCTCGGGATCCCCGGCCCTACTACTTCGACGACTTCAACTCAAAGAAGTTTCACTACAAGCAGGTGAACATCCTGAAGCCCCGGGAGCTCACGAACCTTTTCCTGGACGACGCTTTCAAGGACGCGAAGATAGACACCGTCTGCCACATGGCGTTCATGCACCGGCCGGAGGACACCACCCGGGAGGCCCACGAACTGAACGTGGAAGGCACCAAGAACCTGCTCGACAAGTGCCTTGAAACGCCGACCATCCGGAAGTTCATCTTCAAGAGCTCGGCGAACGTCTACAAGATCCGGCCGTTCAACTCCGTCCGGCTGAAGGAAACCGACGACCTCAACTTCGACACGAACGTGGACCCGCTGCTCAAGGACCAGGTGGATGCCGACATGCTCTGCCGTGCCAAGATGGACAACAAGCGGATGAAGATCGTGATCCTCCGCCCGTCGGCCACCATCGGCCGGAACGTCCACACGTTCATGAACACGTACCTGGAATCGTCCGTCTGCCTCAACGTCGCGGGCTATAATCCCATGATCAATCTGATCCACGTGAAAGACGTGATCCGGGCGATCCAGATCGCGATTCACAAGAACGTGCAGGGGATCTTCAATATCGCCGGCAAGGAAACCGCGCCGCTGTCGGACTTCGCGCACCTGTGCGGCGCCATGACCTTTACCGTGCCGCAGACGCTCGTCGTTCCGCTCGGGCTTCTTGCCAAGCAGCTCGGGCTCTCCAAGTTCGATCCGCGCACGAATATCGACCGCATCAAGTACGCCGCCCTGCTGGATACCGCCAAGGCGAAGGACGTGCTCGGTTTCGAGCCCCAGCACCACATCAAGTTCGCCTGAGAGCGGCCGCTGCCGGCCCCTGGAGCCCCATGCCCCCTGTCACTCTTTTCGCGCCGTGCAAGATCAACCTCTATCTGGAAATCTGCGGGAAGCGCGCTGAAGACGGCTATCACGAGCTGGTGATGGTCATGGTCCCGACCGAAACGGGCGACGAACTGACGCTCTCGCTCACCGAAGGCAGGGGTGTGACGATCACCTGCGACCATCCCGGCGTGCCCACGGACGAATCGAATCTGGTCCACAAAGCCGCCCGCGAGTTCGAAAAGCAGCGCGGAAACCTGACGGTCACTTTCGGTCTGAGCTGCGACATCCGCAAGAAATCCCCGGTCGCGGGGGGCGTGGGCGGCGGATCGAGCGATGCCGCCAGCGCGCTGCTCGGCATGAACGAACTGCTCGGACGCCCGCTGAACGAGATGCAGATTTTCGAGGCCGCCATCCGGGTGGGCGCCGACGTCCCGTTCTTCCTCGATGCGGGTCCGTCGCTGGTCGAGGGCATCGGTGACGAGCTGACACCGATCGAGGGTATGCCGTCGTATCCGGTCCTGCTCGTCAATCCCGGCAAGCCGCTCGGCACCGCCGATGTCTACCGCGGGCTCGGGCGAACGCCGGAGCCCCGTGGTGCGATCCTCACCCGCAAGAACCGCAAGGAGATCGGCCGGATGACCCGCGGTTTGTGCGAAGACCCGGCAAGATGGCTGAGGAACGACCTTGAACCCGTCAGCCTGAAGCTCCTTCCGGAGATCGGCACAATCAAGCAGGCACTGCTCGACGCCGGAGCCACCGCTTCGATGATGAGCGGCAGCGGCCCCACCGTCTTCGGCCTGTTTGCGGACGACAGTGGAGTCCGCAGGGCGTACGAAAAGCTGTCGAAATCGAACCCGTCGTGGGCGCTCTACCCGACCCGGACCGCCCCGAGCTGAATTCCTTCCAGAACGTCGGTCACGGCTTTCAGGAGATCGCCGGGGACAGCCGCCTCCCGGGCCTCCCGGCGGAGAAGATCCAGCGCTTCCGGCGGGCTCCACGGCCCGTTCGCCACCAGCAGCGGCGTCCGCTTGGGATCGCCGGCATCCTCGCCGTCGTCCACTGCCGTGTGCTTGAGTCCGTCCCGGCGGTCCCAGACGACAGCCTCTTCGCCGTGTCCCCCCAGCCGGTAGCAGAGCTGGAACTTTTCCAGGCTGCGGTCCGCTCCCGTCCAGACGAACAGGTCGCACCGGTCGCCCACGAACCAGTGCTCGACGAGGCCGGGCGGCTGTTTCTGGAGCAGGCGGCTGGAGATTTCCCGGAGCATGGGGACGAAGTGTAGCAGAGCGTTATTGTTGCGGCTGTGACCTAGATTTAGACACCGGATTGCTTTGGCTCACGTCATCACGGACCATTTCACGCCCATGAAGATCATCCGTTCCATGCTCCTGGCCGGTCTGCTGTGCCTTCAGCTGGCGCCGCCCGTACGGGCCGGGGAGCAGCCGCCGCCTCCAGATGAAATCCCTCCGGTGGCCGAGGACGCAGGCGGCGTGCTCGCGGGCCTGCACAAGCTCATGCACCGGGGCAACTGGATCATCACCCCGGCCGTGGTTTTCGGGAAGGAAACCGGTTTCGGCGGCGGTCTCGGTATTATCTGGCTGGTGCCGGGACGGGAGGAAGAGCAGGAGCGGAGTGCCGAAACCCGCACCTCCACCGTCAACCTGTTCGGCATCTACACACAAAAGAGGCAGAGTATTTTCCGTATCTTCCCGGACTTTTATTTCCGGGGACGGGACTGGCGAACGACGCTCGGAACCGGTTTCGTGGATTTCCCGACCCGCTTCTACGGAGTCGGCAACGAAACTCCGGAATCGAATCGCGAATCCTACACCCCCCGGACCGTGCCGGTGACGGCTTCCCTGTACCGGCGGGTCTTCAGCCATCTCTACGCGGGCCTGACGTATGATTTCGCCTGGGTCGATATCGCGAAGTTCGAGCCGGCCGGGCTGATTGCTTCCGGTGCGTTCACGGGAGACAGGGGCGGATATCTGTCGGGGCTCGGTCCCGCCGTCTACTGGGACAGCCGGGACAGCCAGTTTTTCCCGTCCGGGGGCGGCTACTACCAGTTGTCGGCGCTTATCTACGACACGGGGCTCGGCGGGGATTTCGATTTCCGCCAGTACAATGCCGACCTGAGGCACTTTTTCAGTACTTTCGGCGATCAGGTGTTCGCCGTGCAGGCGATCGTCCGTTTTTCGGATGGGGACGCGCCCGTTACGGCACTTCCGAAACTGGGCGGCAGTAACGTCCTGCGGGGTATCTTCGAAGGCCGCTTCATGGACCGGCACCAGATTGTCGTGCAGGGGGAATACCGGATCCCGTTCTGGACGTTCTTCGGCATCCATGCCTTCGGCGGCGTGGGCGAAGTGGCCCGGAACGCGGACGACTTCCGCTTCAGCGGCCTCAAATACTCCGTGGGCGGCGGCCTCCGGGCCACGATCTCGCTCCGCGAACACATCAACCTGCGTCTCGACTTCGCGAGGGGGAGCGGCGATTTCGGGGTCTATTTCCGGATTCTGGAGGCGTTCTAGCGGGATTTATCTCGGCACGGGAACCGTCTTCAGGAGATCCTTCAGCACGAGATCGGCCGGTTTCTGGCGGGGGTCGCGGGCGACGAGCCGGTGGAGCATCACCGGCAGGGCCACCGACTGTATATCCTCGGGGATCACGAACCGGCGGCCCCGGACGAAGGCCAGCGCCTGAGCCGCGCGTTTCAGGGCAAGCGAGCCGCGCGGCGAGATTCCCTGCGAGAGCCGTGGGTCCTTCCGGGTGGAGTTTGCGAGCCGGACGATATAGTCCAGCACTGATTCTTCGATGGCGACGGCCGCGGCGGCATTCTGGAGTTCGGTCACGTCTTTCGCCGACACCGCCGGCTTCAGGCTTTCCCATCCGGGATGGCCGAGCGTCTCGCGCAGGATGTCGCGCTCTTCCTTCTCGGCCGGGTAGCCCATGGACAGCCGCATCAGGAACCGGTCGAGCTGGCTTTCGGGCAGCGGGAAGGTGCCGTGCGGCTCGAACGGATTCTGCGTGGCGATTACGAAGAATGGCCGCGGAAGCTGGCGGGTTTCGTTTTCGATAGACACCTGGCCTTCGCTCATGGCTTCGAGGAGCGCCGACTGGGTCTTGGGCGAGGCTCGGTTGATCTCGTCGGCCAGAACCACGTGATGGAACACGGGGCCGGAGATCAGCTCGAACCGCCGGTCGGCTTCCCGCCAGATCGAGACGCCCACGATGTCGGACGGCAGGAGGTCGCTGGTGAACTGGATGCGCCGGAACGAAACGTCGAGGCTCCTTGCCAGCGCCTGAGCCAGCGTCGTCTTGCCGACGCCCGGCAGGTCTTCGAGGAGAACGTGCCCCTGGGCGAGCAGCGCCGCCACCACCAGCTCGATGATGTCGTCCTTGCCCCGGACCATCGTGGCGATGGATCCGAGCAGGGCGCCGATGCGGGAATCGGCGGCCGGTTTTACGGCGGCGAGCTCACTTGCCTTCAAAGCGCGGGGTTCTCTTTTCCAGGAAGGCCCGCTGGCCTTCCTTGAGATCGTCCGAGAGGAAACAGGCGATCCGGATCCGCTTCAGTTCCTTCTCCCGTTCAGGGCTCAAGGGTAGTTCTTCCAGAAGATAACGGATAGTCCGCTTCATGCCCCGGACGGCGAGCGGTGCGTTGGCGGCGACCCGCTGCGCGAGCCCGTCCACGGCCGGATCTAGCTCCGCAGGGGGCACGATCTGGTGAACGAGGCCGAGCCGGTATGCTTCGTCCATGCTGACAGCGTCGCCCGCAAGGAACAGCATCCGCGTGGCGCCCGCGCCGATCAGGTCCAGATATTTTTTCAGGCCTCTCGGGTGGTAACAGATCCCCAATTTTGCAGGGGGCATGGCGAACTTGCCCTGGTTTGCGGCGATCCGGAAATCGCACGTCACCGTGAGCTCGGCTCCCGCCCCGAAGGCATGGCCGTTCATGGCGGCGATGGTGGGGAGAGGGAATTCCTCCAGCTGGTTCAGCATGTCGAGGAGCTCGTTCGCCTCGATATCGTCGTCTGCCTTGCGGATGCCGTGACTGTCGCCAGGTTTGGGAAGCGCACGTCCCGCCGGGATCGCCGTGATGTCGTAGCCGGAGCAGAACGCCTGGTCCCCGGCGCCACGGAAGACCACCACGCGGGAAGCCGGGTCGGCTTCGATCCGCTTCAGAAGGTCCGAAACGGCCACGGCGATTTCCGCATCGAGCGAATTCCGCTTCGAGGGGTTGTTGATGACGATCCGGCTGACCGGACCGAGTTTGTACTGGATTTTGCCGCTGGCGGCGGATTCGAAACTCATGCGAAGGCGAGCATGGCCTCAGACTGAACGGCGCTCAAGGGGCGATGAAGGATGTTCAGACGCCGCGGAAATCCGCAGCCCCGCGGGTTTTCATGGCGCGCCCGGTCGGATAGGTTTGGTCGCGTCGATTCCGGATTGAAGGAGCAGAGCGATGACGAAGAAGGTACCGGCGGGTTCCGCCGCCCGTTCGAAGAAGACGAAAGCGAAGACGGCTGCGAAGAAGCCGGCGCGTGCGGCAAAGACAGCTTCTTCCCCGTCCCCTGAACGCCTCGCGCTCGTGAACGGCGCCGGCGGTTTTCTCGGTCTTAACGTCGTACGCGAACTGGTCCGCCAGGGCTGGAAGGTCCGCGCCACCGATCTCCCGCAGGTGAAGCTTGACCACCTGCGCAAGGACTTCGGCGTCGAAACCATCGGAGCCGACCTGCTCGACATCGACCAGTGCCGGGATCTCCTTCGTGACGTGACGCATGTGTTCAACGTCGTCGGCCTGTTCCACTTCGCGGCCACACGGGAGCAGCTCTTCAAGGCCAACGTGAAGGCGACGGAGATGATGTGCCGCGCCGCCGTCGAGGCGAAAGTCCAGAAATTCGTCCATGTGGCGACCATCGGCGTCTACGGAAAGCTCGGCAAGGACCCTGTTGACGAGAACTGGCCCCACAACCCGAAGAACGACTACGAGGAGACGAAGGAACAGGGCGAGGCTGTCGCCTTCAGTTTCTTCAGGAATCATGGGCTTCCGGTCGTTTCGCTCCGGCCCACGGTGATCTACGGGCCACGCTCCAGGTACGGCATCGCAACTTTCATCTCGACGTTCGCCATGATGCGGTATTTCGGCGTGAAAGAGGCCTTCCGGATTCCCGGCGGCCCGAAGCTTTCCAATGTCCATGTGGAAGATGTCGCCCGGGCACTGGTGCATCTTGCCGAGAAGGGCACGGTGGGTCTTGCCTACAACTGCGCCGACGACACGCCCATGGCCTGGGGCGACATGGCCGTGTTCATTGCCGAGGAGTTCGGCATCGCACCGTCCCGTATCGTGAAGGTCCCCGGTGCGGTACTCCAGCTGATCGGCCGGGCTGTCGACTATGTGCCAGACGACTGGCTCGCCGCACCGAGGAAGCGTATCGACCGCGGCTGGGCCGAGATGGTCAAGGCAGGCGTGAAGGATTACCTCAAGCCCTCGCTCGATCTCGACTTCCTGGGCTACCTGCGGTCGAACCACATTCTCGACACGTCCCGCCTGAAAAGCACCGGCTTCAGGTTCAACTATCCCAGCACGCTGGACGGCCTGCGCCAGTCGATCGAGTGGTACCGCGAAAACGGCTGGCTCCCGCGCGCGGACCAGTTCCACGAAAAGAACCGGGCGGCCGCATGACGGTCGCCCGGATCGAGTCCGTCTTCGTCGACGCCACCCGGGTGGAGACGGACGAAGGCCGGATTTCGATCTATCTCTGGCTCGACGTCCCGAAGGACGCGGACGGAAACGCCGCCGGCGAGGGGCCGCTCAGGCTGTGGGTCGAGCTCGAGTGGGAGAAAAAGGGCGGCGGCCGCGAATCGCTGAAAGTTTACGAGGAACCGGTTCCGTGGGACTGGATGAAACTCCAGACCCTGGACCGGCGGCTCAAGGGCCGCGTGAAGCTCCTGTTCGAGCAGGCCCGCGAGGAGATGTTCGCTTCCGGCTGCGAGGGGGCGATGCAGTGGGCGAAGGACTGGATGCTTTCCGGCAGTCCGCCCCGCGCCGAAAAGCCGGCGGACGGCGCTCAGAGCGAGTGAACGATCCAGCCGCCCAGGGCTCCCGCGGCCAGCAGCCAGGTCGAACCCGCCTTGAACCGCACCAGCAGTAATGCTGCCAGAATCGAAACCGCCCCGGTATAAGGGTCCGTCACGGCGTCTCTCGTGAGTGCGACGAGTACGGCTGCCATGAGCGCCAGCGACGCGGCCACGAAGCCGTCGAGCAGCGCCGCCAGTAGTTGTGACTGGCGCATCCTGGGCAGGAATGGCGCCGTGATCCCGACGAACAGGAACGCCGGGAGGAAGATCCCCGCCGTGGCGGCGAGCGACGTCAGGATGCCGCCGGTGCCCCATTTCTCGCCGAGCAGGTAGCCGATGAACGTCGCCGTCGTGAACAGCGGGCCGGGCGTCACCTGTCCGGCGGCGACGGCATCCAGCAGTTCGGGGCGTGTCAGCCAGCCGTAGCGGTCCACAAGAGCGCTCTCAATGAAGGCGATCAGTACGTAGCCGCTTCCATAGAGCACCGCGCCGGTCTTCACGAAGAAGCCGAACAGGGCCGAGACGGAGAATGGAGCCGCGCCGGTGGCGGCGGCCGCCGCGGCTCCAGCCGCTGGCGCGACCGGGAGCAGGGGCAGGAGCGGGGTGAGTCCCGCCGTCCGGAACCCTTGCGTTCCGCGCCGGAGAAGGCGAGCGAGCAGGGCGACGATTCCGGCGCCGAACAGGATCACGAGTTCGTGGACGCCGGCCCCCGCAAGGAACAGCGAACCAAGAAGAAGCGCGGCCATCCGGGGCGTCGTGATGGCCCCCTTGCCGAGCTGCCAGATGGCCTGCGCGATGACGGCCACAATGACCGGCTTCATGCCATAGAGGAGCCACCGGGCCGGGGGGACGGTGCCGTAGAGCGTGTACCAGTGGGCCAGCAGCCCCACGATCAGCATGGCCGGAACGATAAAGCAGGTCCCCGCGACGATGAGTCCCTTCCAGCCGCCCCGCGTGTAGCCGATGTGAATGGCCATTTCGGTGGAGTTCGGGCCGGGGATCAGGTTCGTGGCGGCGATGAGGTCCAGGAATTCCGCCTGCGTCAGCCACTTCCGCTTGCGGACGACCTCCTCCTCCATCATGGCGATGTGCGCCGCCGGCCCGCCGAAGGCGGTCGTCCCCAGCCGGAGGAACAGTCCTGCCAGTTCGCGGAGCGGGGTGGAGTGAGGCGTCGGATCGGGCATAGGTCCGCCGTATCAGGCAGCGGAACTGGAGGTTAGCTGACAGCGCCGGTGTCCGGCACCTCGATTCCCTTTTCCCCGGCCCGTTTCAGCCAGATCTCGTGAGCTTCGGCGTGGAGCTTGGCGATGGCGGCGCGGACCTTCTCCGAGAGTTCGTCGATCTGGTCCGGGCCATAACCCTTCGTGTCGATGGGCTCACCCGCCTTGACGACGATATGCCCCCGCCACTGGCGCGCGAACCAGCCGTAGCCGTAGATCTCCGCCGAGCCCGCGATGCCCACGGGGAGGATCGGGACGCCGCCCTTCTGGGCCATGATGAACGCGCCTTTCTTGAACGGGAGCATCTTCGCGCCGTCCAGTCCGCGGCTCCGGGTGCCCTCGGGGAAGACGACGATGTTCTCGCCCGCCTGGATCCGGCCGACGACCTGCGCGACGGACTTTTCGGCCGAGGCCCGGTTGCCGCGTTTCACGAACACCATGCCGATGGCCCAGAAGGCGAGCCCCATGACCGGCACGTACAGCAGTTCGAACTTGACGAGGAACCGGAACGAAACCGGCCGGAGCGCCCACAGGAGTGCCGGGCCGTCCAGATGCGAGCGGTGGTTCGAGGCGATGATGTAGGGGGCGTCTTTTGCCGGGAGCACGCCAATCCGCTCAAGGCCCGAATTGGCTGCGGCGATCAGTCCACGCGACCAGTAACAGGTCGGGAAGTTCGTGAAGTGGTTGGCATGTCTCGTGAGGCCCAGCCGGTCGAATGGACTCACCAGAATGGCCAGGAGGCTGGCGATGGGCGTCAAAATGGCGAGATAGAGCCAGAGACAGAGCGTGCGCAGGTACCGGAGCACCGAAGTAGACACCTTTCCCGGAAAACGTCCAGTTTGTAAATGAATTGTAAAAGCGCGGCAATAGCGGTTCCTGCCAGGTCTCATCCGCAGGAATTTTTATACTGTAACTATCTGATATTACTTTAGAAATATCGATTTTTTTTATTTCCACTTGCCAGATGGGGGGGGAGATTCCCATGATGGCGTCCACATATCGCCGAATCCGGACGGAGTTTGTGTCCGGGGCGGGGGAACCAACCGCCGGTCCATGAAAAGACCGGTACGGGGCGTATCGCCGGGGACAGGAAACCCGGCGTAGGGCAAGAAACCTTTCGGCCCGAGCCCGCCAGCTAACCTCGAAGGCGTCGAAAGGCGATCTCCTCACCGAGCGTCGGAGACCGTCCTGACTGGACCTCTACGCTCCCGAGGAGACCCCGTGTCTGCCCCTTCTTCCGTACCGTCCTCTCCCGATCCGTCCGGCACTCCGCCCTCATGGTTCGAACGCTTCCGGCGGTTTTTTGTCGGCAAGCCGAGGGATCTCGCCGATTCCTCCGTCTTTCACCACACGTCTCTGATCCCGCTTCTCGCCTGGGTCGGTCTCGGCGCCGACGGACTCTCGTCCTCCGCCTATGGCCCGGAAGAGGCGTTTCGAGCGCTCGGGCAGCATACGTACCTCGCCGCCGGGCTCGCGCTTCTCACGGCCGTCACGGTGTTCATCATCGCATCTGCGTACAGCCACATCATCGAGGAGTTCCCCCACGGAGGCGGCGGCTACCTCGTGGCGACGAAACTCCTCGGCGAGAAATGGGGCCTCGTCTCGGGCTCGGCGCTGCTCGTCGACTACGTGCTCACGATCACGATCTCGATCGCGGCCGCGGGCGATGCCCTGTTCAGCTTCCTGCCGCCCGAATGGGCCGTCTGGAAGCACACGGCGGAATTCTTTTTCATCGGCTTCCTCACGGTCATCAACCTCAGGGGCGTGAAGGAATCGGTCACGCTCATGGCCCCCGTGTTCATGCTGTTCGTCGTGACCCACTTCATCCTGATCGTGGGCGGTATCGGCATGCACCTCGGAGAACTGCCGCAGACGGCGGCGCGGGTCTCCGGGCAGTTCGACGCGGGGCTCGCGGCGCTCGGCGCGTTCGGCCTGCTCAGGCTCTTCGTCCACGCCTACTCGCTGGGCGGCGGCACCTACACCGGCATCGAGGCGGTCTCGAACGGCCTCGCCATCATGCGCGAGCCGAGGGTCGAGACCGGCAAGCGCACGATGGTCTACATGGCCGTCTCGCTCGCCTTCGCGGCGGGCGGACTGATCGCCTGCTACCTGCTCTGGGACGTTCAGCCCGTCCCCGGCAAGACGCTGAACGCCGTGCTGCTGGAGGAGGTGACGGCCGGGTTTCCCGGCGGCGGAGTGTTCGTCGTCGTCACGCTGTTCTCGGCCGCGGCGCTCCTCATCGTCGCGGCGCAGGCGGGCTTCATCGACGGCCCCCGGGTGCTGGCAAACATGGCCGTCGATTCGTGGGTCCCGCGGCGGTTCGCCGCCCTTTCGGAGCGGCTCACGACCCAGAACGGCATCCTGCTCATGGGTGCGACGGCGCTCCTGGCGCTCGTCTATACCCACGGCGCCGTGGACAAGCTCGTCGTCATGTACTCGATCAACGTGTTCGTGACGTTCTCGCTCTCCATGTTCGCGCTCCTCCGGCTCTGGTGGGGCCGCAGGGGCCACCCGGACCGCGCCCGGCGGCTCGTGAACTTTGGGACCGGCTTCGTCTTCTGCGCCACGATCCTCACGATCACGGTGATCGAGAAGTTCGGCCACGGCGGCTGGGTGACGGTCGCGGCGACGGGCGTCATCGTCGCGCTCTGCCTCGTGATCCGGAGCCACTACCGGCAAGTCTCGGCCAAACTGCAAGACCTGTTCGACGAGCTGAAGGACGTGACGAGGGATCCCGTGCCCACGGACGCGCCGCTCGACCCCTCGAAACCGACGGCCGTCGTGCTGGTGGCGGGCTACGGCGGCCTCGGCATCCACACGGTCCTCAACATCTTCCGGGTATTCCCCGGCCACTACCGCAACCTGATCATGATTTCGGTCGGCGTCGTCGATTCGGGGTCGTTCAAGGGCGAGGGCGAACTGAAGGCGCTCGAGGAACAGACCGCCGCCATGCTGAAACGGTACGAGGACCTGGGCCGCGGGCTGGGGATCCCCACGGGTTCACGCTTCGTGATCGGCACGGACGCCGTGGACGAGGCCGAAAAGCTGTGCGTGCGGATCCGGGAGGAGTTCCCCAAGTCGGTGTTCTTCGCCGGAAAGGTAATTTTCCAGCGCGAGAACTGGACGCAGAAACTGCTCCACAACGAGACCGCCTTCGCCATCCAGCGCCGCCTCCAGTGGGACGGCATCACGATGGTCGTGCTCCCCGCCCGGATGAAGGGGTAGAGGGAGGGACGCTCCCCCAACTCCTCCCTGCAGGCAGGGAGGGGCGTCCGGAAAACCCTCCCTGTTCATAGGGAGGTGGTCCGCAGGGCCGGGAGAGTCTGTCTCCCCTCTCGCTTTCGGCTACCCTCCCTTCCCGGAGGAACTGCCGCCATGCCGTCACTTGTCGAGACCCGCCGCGAGGGCCGGGTGCTGATCGTCACGATCGCGCGTCCCGAGGCCCGAAACGCCCTGAACCCGGAGGCCCACGGAGAGCTCCAGAAAATCTGGGACGATTTCGAGAAGGACGAGGATCTCTGGATCGGCGTCATCACCGGGACCGGCGAGAAGGCCTTCTGCGCCGGCAACGACCTCAAGCTGATGGCCCAGGGCCACCGCGTGCCGTTCCCGCCGGGCGGGTTCGGCGGCCTGACGGCCCGGTTCGGCTGCTGGAAACCGGTCATCGCCGCCGTGAACGGCGCCGCCTTCGCGGGCGGATTCGAACTCGTTCTCTCGTGCGATATCGCCGTCGCCTCGGAGAACGCCACGTTCGCCCTCTCGGAACCGAAGGTCGGAGTCGCCGCCGTCTGCGGCGGCCCGCACCGGCTGATCCGCCAGATTCCCCAGAAGGCCGCCATGGCGATGCTGCTCACGGGCGCCCCGGTGGACGCGCAGGAGGCCTTAAGGCTCGGCATCGTGAACGAGGTGGTGCCGCAAGGCGAAGCCCTGAACGGGGCGCTTCGCTGGGCGGAGAAAATCCTCGAGTGCGCGCCCCATTCGGTCCGCGCCACCAAGCAGATGGCGCTCGAGGGGCTCGGAAAACCCGCGCTGAAGGACGCCTATTTCAGTTCGTACAGCGAGATCAACCGGATGTTCTCGAGCCGCGACATGCTGGAGGGGCCCATGGCCTTCGCCCAGAAACGGAAACCCAACTGGACGGGGAAGTGATCAGGGTTCCTTCTTCGCCTGCTCCAGCCATTCCTGCATGGCGGGGAGTTTCCAGACCGTATCCATGTAGGCTTTCGATACATCGTCCGTTTTCACGCCGTAGGTGGTGAACCGGCTGACGACGGGGGCGTAGAAGGCGTCGGCGATGGAGAACTGTCCGAAGAGCCAGGGGCCGTGGGCGCCGTGCTGCTCGCGGCAATGGCGCCAGATCTCCTGCACGCGGGCCACATCCCCCTGTGCGGCGGCGGGGATCTCCTTCATCGGGAGCGAGGAGCGCATGTTCATGGAGAGGTGCGTCCGCATCCCCGTGAAGCCCGAATGCATCTCGGCCGAGACGGAGCGGGCCATGGCCCGCGCGGCGGGGTCGGACGGCCAGAGGTTTTTCTCCGGGAACGTCTCGGCGAGGTATTCGCAGATCGCGAGCGAGTCCCAGACCGTGAGGCTCCGGTGCTTCAGGACCGGGACGCGCCCCGACGGCGAGTGCTTCAGGATTTCTGCCTTCACCTCGGGCGGCTTCTCGCCGGGCGTCCTGAGATCGACCTTCACCGTCTCGAACGGGACGCCAAGCTGTTTCATCGCAAGCCACGGCCTGAGCGACCAGGAGGAGAGGTTGTAGTTGCCGATGACGAGGGTGAATTCGGACATTTCAGGGTTCTCCGCTCCGGAACGATTCCTGCCGTGAGAATAGAGGCTCGAACGCCGTGCGCATAGCCGTCCGGGGCGGGGTTTTCCGGATCCTGACCCGAAGGGACTCATCCCGGCGCTGGCGCGCCCCCCTTCTCTGCATATGCAGAGAAGGGACAGCTCCAGTTACCGGGGTTAGCTGAATCCCGGCCCTCCCTACGTTTGGTAGAGAGGGCGGCCCTGAAAGGGCCGGGTGAGTGTTTCTGAACCGCTTACCTGAGCGCCCGTTCGGCCGCCTTCACGATGTCGCTCACGGCGAGGCCGTAGCGGTCGTAGATCACCAGCGGGCTCTCGCTCATGGTCTGTCCGTGCGGGCTGCCGATCTTGGCGAAGCCGGGGAGCTTCTTCTTGCTGGTACGGGCGTCCATCAGCTTGCCGGCGTGCTGGGCGATGCAGTTGGTCACAAGACCGGCGAGACCCCGGGCCGAGTCGTTGTTGCCGACGAAGCCGTCCTCCACCGTCACGACGGCGTCGTAGGCGGTGAGGATTTTCAGCATTTTCGCCACGGGGAAGGGCTTCACCTGGCCGATGAAATAAACGTCGGTCGCCTGCTTCTTCGACTCCAGCTTTTCGCGGGCCATGAGCGCGCGGTAAAGGATCGGCCCCGTCACGACGATGGCGGTCTTCGCCTTGGGCGACTGCCGGACCAGCGTCACGGGTTCCCACTTCCAGCCGGGGCCGAAGAGCGGTTCCTGGGGCTTGTTCTGCTTGCCGATCACCGGCGTCACGTCGCGCGGACCGATATACAGGGCGAGGTCGTTCTGCGCGTAGAGTTCGCGAATCACGTGGATCGCGTGGTTCGCGTCGGCGGGCAGGAACGCCCGCTTCAGGCGCGGCAGCTCGAACGCGAGGTCGATGCCGTGGAGCGCGTGGGCGGTGATGCCGTCCTTGCCGGGGTTGAGGCCGTTGTGGCTCGAGATGATCTTCACCGGCACGCCGACCGTGAGGCCTTCCTCGTCGTGGCCGAAGATGTCCTGCTGGTAGTCGGCGAACTCGAGCCCCTCGCGGCCCACCGCCTGGATAAACGCCGCGAAGGTGGACGCCGCCACGGTCGGCAGCTTGTCCTTGCCGGGCTTGCCGCCGAACTGCGTGAGCGCCTCGTAGCTGTATCCCGCGGCGGCGATGAACGCGCCGCGCTCCCGGATGCCGGCCTGGATGAACCGGTTTCCGATCATCCCCTGCAGGACGCCGAGCTGGGTCGAGCCGCCGAGGTCCATGTCGACCGCCGCCATGTGGGCGCCGTTCTTCTGGGCGAGGGCTTTCAGCGCCACGTTGACGCCTTTTCTCGCCGATACCCAGTCGTTTCCGTGATCGCCGTTCACGAGCGTCTCGCTCAGCGAGACGGGGAACGTCTCCGGCCACTCGAACTCGTAGCCCGTGGGGGCCGACGACGGCGGCCGCGCCCGGAACGTCACCGGCACGGCGGGGACCTTGAGGGTCTTCTCTTCCGTCGGCGTCAGGGCGAAGGCGGCGCGGATCTCCTCCACGTTGTCCTTCTTCAGGTTGCCGTCGTGGTGGTTCACCGGCTTCGAGAGGGGCTTTCCCTTCCGCTCGGCGTTGATCGTGGCGATGATACCGTCTTCCCACGCCCGGATGCCCCGGCCCATGATCGAGCCCGGCACCCACAGGTCGTCGTTCGGCGCGAAGCCCCACTTCGCGGGGTCCTTCAGCACGTCCTTCGCCGGCTTTTCGTAGCCCGTCGGGTGGATGAACACGGGGCCCTCGCCCCGGCGGCAGAGGAGCGCCGCCTCTCGGAGCGCCTTGTAGAAACCGGCGAAGTCGTGACAGGACGGCGTGTGGATGACCTTCACGCCGGCTGCCCGCGCCTTGGCGGCGGGGTTTCCGGCCGGGTCGATCGACTGAGTCGTGCCCGAGAGCTGCATGGCGTTCAGGGCGGGGATGAACACGCACGGGGCCTTGCGGTTGGCGGCGATCTCGAGGGCCTCCATGGCGGAACCCTCCTGCATGGAGCCGTCGCTCGTGAACAGGTAGACGACGCCCCCCTTGCCCGTGGTCTGGTTCCAGATCGCCATGCCCACGCCGCCCGCGTCGTTGCCGAGGCGGCCCGTGTTCATGGAACCGCCCGCGATGGGGGTGACGTGCCCGCCGATGGGTTCCGACGTGCGGAAGCCTTCCACGAAATCCTTCGGGTCCAGGTAGCCGTGCTCGGCCAGAGCGGCGAAGTAGCCCGCCGAGACGTGCCCCTGCGAAATGAAGAAGTCGTCGCCCCGGCCCCGGTCCATGACCGAGAGGACGAGTTCCAGCGGGTCGATGATCTCGAGCGCGCCGCCCAGGTGGTCCTCGCCGACCCGGTGGACCGCGTCCACGGCCGTGCGGCGGGCGCGCTTGGCCCTGGCCTCGAGCTCCATGACCTGCGCCGGGGTCAGTGCGTCCGTGCGCTCCAGCTGGATGCGCGGGTCGATGATGTTGCGGGTGATCTCGGCGCCCGTATTGCGCCGGGTGATCGGATCGTTCGTGTCCATGAAGTGCGGGGCCCCTTCGAAGCGGATCAGGCCGTGGGATTAATACCCCCGCAAAGGGCGAATCAAGCGGGGCGATTCTGCCGGATACCCGGCGGGACTTAACCGCCTGCTGCCGCAGGCACCCTCTCTGCTGGCGCAAGGAGGGCCGCGCGTTCAGCGCCGGGATGAGTATTATCCGGAAACAGAAAAGGCCGCCCCTTGAGGCGGCCTTTTCCGGCGGTCTGCCGGCGCGCAGTTACTTGACGCCGAGCAGTTCCACCTCGAAGTAGAGGTTCGAGAACGGCTGGATGGTGGGGCCCATCTGCCGCTCGCCGTAGGCCATGTCGGACGGGATGATGAGGTTGCGCTTCTCGCCCACCTTCATGCCCTTGACGCCCTCGTCCCAGCCCTTGATGACCTGGCCCTGGCCGAGTCCGAACTCGAACGGCTGCCCGCGGTCCAGCGAACTGTCGAACTTCTCCGTCGCCTTGCCGTCCACCCAGAGCTTGCCGGTGTAGTGGACCGACACGTTCTTGCCCGGCTCGGCGGTGGCGCCCTTGCCGGCCTTCACGGTCTGCCAGTAGAGGCCGTTCGGCTCGACGGTCCATTTCTTCGCGTCCGGGACGGTGATCGGTTTCTTGTTGGCGGCCATGAGTGCTGCACGCTCCTCTTCCTGCTTGCGGCGCATTTCCTCGCGCTCTTTCTGGGCCTCTTCGGCGCTCTTCATGCTGACCATTTCGGTCTCGAAGAACAGCGTCGAGTTGGCGGGAATCTTCGGCCGTCCGTTCGCGCCGTAGGCGATGTCGGGCGGGATGATGAGGAGGCGCTGCTCGCCCACCTTCATGCCCTCGATGCCTTCGTCCCAGCCCTTGATGACCCGGCCCGTGCCGAGGGGGAACTTGAGGGGGCGGGCCCGGTCGCGCGAGCTGTCGAACTGGTCGCCCTTCTTCCCGTTCACCCAGAGCCAGCCCGTGTAGTGGACCTCGACCTGGTCGCCCTTGGCCGCGGCGCGGTCGCCGGTGCCGGGCTTCACAACCTTCACCTTGAGGCCGCTCGGGCGCTTCTCGAATCCGTCGCCGCAACCCGCAAGGGAAAGCGCCGCACCGAGCACGAGCGCCGCGGCGGAAAACCGTGAAAACATCTTCTGCATGGCGTTTGCCACCTCTTTTGTCTCTCTACCGTCCGTCCGGAGGTGCCCAATGAGTAGACGGCGGGCAGGACCGGGGCAAACGGGGGGAGGGGCCGCCACCCGCCGGATAACCCGGCGGATTTCCGGGCCTTCCGGACTCCCCCTTGCCCCCACGCGTCAAAATTGACTAACGAGTCAACGGACGGACACCGGCCGCGCGCCGCCACGGGGGCGGGGCTTCAGGGGCCGGGTTCGATTTCAGACTGGAGTTCCACGCATGAGTCTCAAGGGAAAAACGCTCTTCATCACCGGCGCGAGCCGCGGCATCGGTCTCGCCATTGCGGTCAAGGCTGCCCGTGACGGCGCGAACATCGCCATCGCGGCGAAAACCGCCGATCCCAACCCCAAGCTCCCCGGCACGATCTACACGGCCGCGAAGGAGATCGAGGCGGCGGGCGGCAAGGCGCTCCCGCTGGTCGTGGACGTACGGAGCGAGGAAGACGTGGACGCGGCGGTGAAGAAGACCGTCGAGACGTTCGGCGGCATCGACATCCTCGTGAACAACGCGAGCGCCATCAGCCTCACGGGCACGCTCCAGACGCCGATGAAGAAATACGACCTCATGCACCAGATCAACCTGCGCGGCACGTTCCTCTGCTCGCAGAAGTGCATCCCGCACCTCAAGAAGGCGAAGAACCCCCACGTCCTCATGCTGTCGCCGCCCCTCAACATGGAAGTGAAGTGGTTCCGGCCGCATGTCGCCTACACGATGGCGAAGTTCGGCATGTCCGAGTGCGTGCTGGGCATGGCGGGCGAGTTCAAGTCCGACGGCATCGCGTTCAACGGCCTGTGGCCGCGCACGGCGATCGCGACGGCGGCCATCGGCAACATGCCGGGCGGCGACATGATGATGAAGAGCGCGCGCAAGCCCGAAATCATGGCCGACGCGGCTTATGTCATCTTCAACAAGCCGAGCCGCGAGTGCACCGGCAACTTCTTCATCGACGACGAGGTGCTGAAGGGCGCGGGCGTCACGGACTTCGACAAGTACTCGAACGTCCCCGGCGCGAAGCTGATGCCCGATTTCTTCATCGACTGACCGGAAAAAACAGGCGTAACGGAACCGCCCGTCTGCCGGACTGTTGCCGGGACGGGCGGTTCCGTCAGGGACACAAGGGAGCAGTCCATGAAACTCAAAACCGGCCAGAAGGCCCCCGATTTTACCGCGCAGGTCTGGAACGGACCGGACCTGAAGCTGAGCGATTTCAAGGGTCAGAAGGTGTGGCTGGCGTTCTTCCGGTACGCCGCCTGCCCGCTCTGCAATCTCCGGGTGCGGGACATTATCCGCCGTCATGACGCTTTGACGGCGAAGGGCGTGAAGGTGGTGGCGGTGTTCCAGTCGCCCAGGTCGTCCTTCGACGAATACGTGGGCAAGCAGAATCCGCCGTTCCCGATGATCTCGGACCCGGAGGAGAAGCTGTACAAGCAGTACGGCCTCGAGGCGAAGCTCGGGGCGTTCCTCTCGCCGAAGAATCTCGCCTATGCCGCCGAGGCGGCGAAAGCCGGGTTCATTTCCATGACGCCCGACGGGACGAAGACGCGGATTCCGGCCGATTTCCTGATCGGTCCGGACGGGACGATCGAGGACGTTTTCTACGGCGAGATCATCGCCGAGCACATTCCGCTGGAGCGCGTGGAGAAGTGGGCCGGCTGATCGGCCCCGTCATTCGCTGACGCGGTTCCGTCCGGCATTTTTCGCCCGGTAGAGTCCGAGATCGGCCAGTTCGAGCAGCACGTCCGGGTCATGCTGGGACCGGTCGAAGTGGGCGATTCCGATGCTGACCGTGATCCGGACGGCCTGCCCGTGGGTCTGGAAGACGGCTTTCTCGACGGCGGCCCGAAGCCGTTCGGCCAGCGCCTTTGCACCGGCCGAGTCCGTGAGCGGCAGAAGCACGACGAACTCCTCGCCGCCGTAACGGGCGAACACGTCGCCGGTCCGGAGCAGGGGGCGGACTGTCCGGGCGATCCCCTTCAGCACGTCGTCTCCCGCCGCATGGCCCAGGCTGTCGTTCACGTTCTTGAAATGGTCGAGGTCGATCATCAAGCAGGCGAGGGGCTGCCCGTGGCGTTCGGAGAGCCGGAACAGTTCGGCAAGCCGCTCCGTGAGATACCGGCGATTTCCAGCCCCCGTCAGGGGGTCATAGTGGGCCGAACGGTTCAGGATCTCGTTCTGGGCGAGGATCTGCTTGTGGGCGTCGTACTCCCGGCGGCGGTGGGTATCGAGCACTTGCATTCCGGCCAGCGCGAGTCCCGCGAGCACAGGCGCGGAATCGTTCGCCTGGAGCACCCCGGTAGCCGGCAGGGGACTGTGCCAGTAATGGAAGATGGGCGCTGCATAGCCCGCAAGGATGACAGCCAGATACGGCACATTCTCTCTGGCTCCGCCCGGCATCATGATCATCCAGCCGATCAGGATCGCCGACAGATAACCGATCATCGGCATCACGACGCCATGAGCGAGATACATGAACCGGTCATAACCGAGAAGGATGAGCAGGATCAGGGCCAGACCCCAGGGCACCGTCCGGAAGCTGCCCGGCGGATTGGTGGCGGCCCGCCAGGAGAGGAAGAAGAACAGGGCGGCGACCAGCAGCCGGTAAAGGATAATCAGTTCGTGGGTTTCCGCCGGGATCTCCGGGTACAGCAGGGCTCCCGTCACGATGAGATAGAGGTACCCGAAGCCGCCGATCAGGGAGAACAGGCGGAAGCGTTCCTGTGCCTTTTCCCTGGAGTAATCCTCGAAGGTGGCGGGCAGGGGCGGGAGGGGAGGTGCGGGCGGGCCGGGCAGCATCGGGCGGCAGTTTAACGCCGGTCTCCGTTCCGGAACAGTGCCGGATGGCTGAGTCCGTGAACGGCGACGCCGGCGGCCAGAAACGGCGCGAAGATCAGGGGGCTGCGGGAGATGAATGCCATGACGAATCCCATGAGCGTCCCGGCCTCCGCCAGGGACCAGCACACGACGAGGATACCGCTCCGGCGCTGTGCGATTTCGTCCGGTCTCAGCTCTGGGCGGGCCTTGAGGATGTTTTCCGGTGTCATGAGGTAGCGGGGCCAGGCGAGCGCCAGCAGCCAGACCGACAGGGCCATGAAGCCCAGAACAGCCGCCACCGGCGCCGGCAGTTCCCCCGGCTGGTCCCAGCCGCGGCTGACGAACCAGATCACGAGGCCCAGCAGCAGCTGGGTTGCGAGCATCGCCGTCCAGACGATGGTGCGGACTCCCTCCGGCTGATTCTGGCCTTCTCTCATTTCCGCCTTTTCCCGTTGTCCAGCTCGTCGAAGGCGGAGAGAAACCGCTTTACCCGCTCTTCGAGTCCGCTTGCCTTGTACACGGCGCTGACCTGCCTCGCCGTCACCCGTGTCCAGACATCGGCAGGCAGGGCGAACCGGGCGAGCTTCTGGATCTCGGCCCCGGCGCCATCCGAATCGCCTGCAGCGATTTTCTCCCGGGCACGGTCCAGATGCAGGTTGATGGTGATCTCGGCCAGCCGGTCGCGCCAGATCACGACGGCGACGGCCGCGACTGCGAAACCGGCGGCAAAACCGGACCCAACGGCAATAGCGGTATTCATGCCCCCTTTATATCACGGGAGCCGTTCGACGGGAAAAGCACACGGGACTCGAAATCAAAGATAGACTTCGGCGACGAGCCAGATCATCCGGCCAAGACAGAAGATCTGGACGAGAAACGCGGCAAAGCGCGTGTTCACTGCCAGCACCGACCCCGACGAAATGTGAATGACCGACTGAACGATGCGGGCGCCGAGATAGACCTGTGCCAGCGTACCGAACAGGGGCCAGGTGATTCCGGCGAACGTACCGACGGTGACGACACTGGCGAACAGGGGCAGGTTCTCGACGCAGTTCAGGTGCGCGCGGTTCAGACGCCAGTAGGCGTCTCCGCCATGGGGGACGCCGGCGGTGAACTCGTCCGGCCGCTTTTCACCGGCCACGACCTGCATGACCCGGGCGGCGGCGACGGCCACGACGAGCAGCAGCGTCCAGGCGGCGAAACCGAGCAGGCACCAGAGCGGAACGGTCATGGGAGTCTCCCTCTCATTCGTACCGGAGCGCCTCGATGGGGTCCAGCGCCGCAGCTTCCCTTGCGGGATAGACTCCGGAGACGAGGCCGACGAACAGCGAGAACCCGAGCGCCGTCGCCACGTTCCAGGCCGAGAGTTGGGCCGGGAATGCCGGGGCCACCAGCGCCAGTATTCCGATACCGATGGCACCGAGCATGACGCCGATGAGCCCCCCGACGCCGCTGACCGTGACCGCCTCGATGACGAACTGGAGCAGGATATCCCGCTTCGAGGCGCCGACGGCCTTCCTGAGTCCGATCTCTTTCGTCCGTTCCGTCACCGAAACCAGCATGATGTTCATGATCCCGATGCCGCCCACAATGAGCGAGATCGAAGCGATGCCGGCGAGCAGGTAAGTGAGTGCCTGCATGATTTTATCCATGGTTCCCAGGATCGCGTCCTGGGTCGTGATCGTGAAATCTTCCTTGTTCCGGTGCCGGTCCTTCAGGATCGCCCGGATATCCTCGATGGCGGCGGGCATGGCTGCCCGTGAGGGCGCCTGGGTAAAGATCTGCATCACCGTGTCGGTCTTGAACACCGCCATGGCGGCGGTAATGGGGATCAGGGCGACCTCATCCATATTAAAGCCGAGCGAAGTTCCCTTGGGCGCCATGACGCCGATGACGCGGAATTTCGTCTCACCGATTTTAATGTGCTGGCCGAGGGCAGGACCTGAGCCGAACAGGTCGGCGGCCAGCTGGTAGCCGATGGCGACGTAGCTTCGCGCCGACTCGACCTCTTCTTTCGTGAAAAAACGCCCCTGCGCCACGGGGAACTCGCGGATCTCGTCGTAATCCTCGCTGCCGCCAACAATCCGCGTGGTGCGGCCGCGGCCGTTCGCCTCGACGTCGGTGGACGAAAAAATAATCGGCGTCGAGTGCGTGACCTTGCGCGAGCGCTGGGCGATGGCCCGGCTGTCCTCGAAGGTGAGCTTTTCCGGGGACAGGGCCGACATGGGCGGGCCGCCGGAGGTTTCCTTCTTGCCAGGCGTGATGATGATGAGGTTCGTTCCGAGGTTAGCGAATTTCTCCTGGACGAACCGCCGGGCACCGTCGCCGAGCGCCACGAGCCACAGGACGCTTGTGACACCGATGATGACGCCCAGCATATTGAGCCCCGACCGGAGACGGTTCGACAGGATCGAGTCCGTCGCCATGCCGATGCTTTCAAAAATGTCGGTCGCCACGGTTCACTTCCTCATTCGTACCGGAGCGCCTCGACCGGGTCCTTCGCCGCGGCCGTCCACGCTGGGTAGACCCCGGCGGTGACGCCGATGAAGGCCGTGAAGCCGAGGGAAAGCGCCACGTTCCAGGCGTGGAGCTGAACCGGTAATGCCGGCACGGCGAGCATCAGCAGCCCCATGACGGCCAGCGAACCCGCAAGCCCCAGCAACCCCCCCGTTACCGATACAGTCATCGATTCGATCAGGAACTGGAGCAGGATGTCGCGCCGGGATGCGCCCACGGCTTTCCGGAGGCCGATCTCCAGTGTCCGGCGCTTTACCGACACCAGCATGATGTTCATGATGCCGACCCCGCCCACCAGCAGGGAGATCGAGGCGATGCCGAGCAGGGTGTAGGTCAGGTACTGCGTGATCTCCGCCAGCCGGTCGATCATGTCCTTCTGGGTCTCGATCGTGAAATCTTCCTTGCCGTCGTGCCGCTCCATGAGCACGCGCCGGATATCGGCTGCTGCCTGGTCGATGGCGGCTCCCGACGAGGAGGCGGCGCTGGCCTGAATCGACATGATCTTGTCCGTGTTGAACACCACCATGGCGGCCTTCACCGGGACCAGCACGAGGTCGTCGAGATCGAACCCCATGGTTTCGCCCTTGGGTTCCATAAGCCCGATGATCCGGAACTTGATGTCATTCACCTTGATGCTCTCGCCGAGCGGGTTCCTCGCGCCGAACAGTTCCTTTGCGACCTTCTGGCCAAGAAGCGCGTACTGCCGTCCGGCATCGGATTCCTCTTCGGTGAAGAACCGGCCCACGGAAGGCTTGAAGTTGCGGATCCGCGGCCAGTTTTCGTTCGCGCCGATCACGTAGACGGCCCGGCTCCGGTTGCCGCTGCTCACCTCTGACGTGCCGACCATGATGGGCATCGCACCGATGAGGCCGGGGATGCGGTTCACGTAGTCGGTGTCCTGCATGGTGAGCTGCTCGGGACTCGAGGCGACGATGGGCGGGCCGCCCCGCGATTCGAACTTGCCGGGCGTCACGATGACGAGATTCGTCCCGGCATTCGAGAACTGGCCGATGATGAACTCGCGGGAGCCCTCGCCGAGGGCGATCAGGAGGATCACGCTCATCACGCCGACGATGATGCCGAGCATGTTGAGCATCGAGCGGCCCTTGTTCGCCATCAGCGAATCGGTGGCCATCGAAAAGGATTCGAAAACGTCCAAACGGCTGCCTGCCGGGCGCCCGCCTTGCTGCCTCGCCGGAAGACCGCTGCCGCTTCGCCGGGCTGTTCCGAATGCGGCGCCTGTCCGGCGTCGGCTCCAGTGTTACCGGCGGCGGCCCCCGGGTCCAATCGGGCAAAAGTCCCTCTTGACAGGCTGCCCGCTCTCATTCATCTTCCCGCCCGGCCGGGCGGTCCCCTGCGGGACTTCCCTCGTCTTCTCCCGGTTCTTCGATGGGGCTGTAGCTCAGTTTGGGAGAGCGCCACAATGGCATTGTGGAGGTCGTCGGTTCGATCCCGATCAGCTCCACCACCCTCCGCCCTCCCGGGCTCCGGGTGGCAGAACCCCCAGGAATAACGCTCCGTTCCCGGAGCGTTTTTCATTTCAGAGCCTTTTAAGCAGCTCCCGGCCGCGCGGGGATATCCGGTAGCCCGCTTTGTGTTCTTCGGCGAGGCTCACGGTGAGGCCGAGTTCCTTGAGCTTTCTCACGTCAGTCTTGAACTTCAGTGTTTCGCGGTCCATCTGCGCAGCGAGATCGGCGGCCCGCGTGCCGGGATTTTCCGCGATCAGCCGGAGCGCCTTCCGTGTCCAGGGGCCGTAGCGGCTCGCCCGGTCCAGGCGGTCGAGCCGTGCCCTGATCTCCGCGATTTCGTCAGGCCCGAGGCTCGTCTTCACGCGCAGGGTCTTGCGGGCATCCTCGCCCCGGTAGCGCAGGCCGATCCTGTAGACCCGGCCCCGCCGGCCCGGGGCGTTCAGCTCGGCGAGCAGTTCCTCGAGGCTGTCATAGCCCGCCTTCCGGGCGTCGGCGGCCGTGATCGCCGTTTCGGGAACTTCCCGGACTCCGGTGATTTCCAGTTCGCCGGCAGGCGTGCGCTGGCGCCCGCCCGCCTTCGCGGCCGGTTTGTCCCAGCGACGGAAGGCGAGGGTGATTTCGCCGCGCACGATGCCGTCCAGAAACCTGCGGCGGAACAGCACTACTCGGCGGTCCTGCGGGTGAAGGCGCTGATGGAAATCGTCGTGCGTCCGGCCTGGGCCCGGAAGGCCGTTTCGGCGTCGATGCCGGGCATGGGCCGCGCGTAGTGGAATCCCTGCCCGTAGTCGCAGCCCGCCTTGAGGAGCGCGGCGATCTGGGCTTCGGTCTCGACACCCTCGGCGACGACGTCCATGCCGAGGTTGTGGGCGAGCGACACCATGGCGCGGACGATCTCGTAGTCGGCCTCGCTCGCGTCCACCCGGTGGACGAATGACTTGTCGATTTTCATCGTGTCGAACGGGAACCGGTTCAGGTACGACAGGGACGAGTAACCGGTGCCGAAGTCGTCCATGCACAGCTTGAGGCCGAGCTCCTTGAGCCGGACCAGCGTGTCGGCCGCCTGCGAGGCGTCGTGCATCAGGACGCTCTCGGTGATCTCGAGCTTGAGCGAGCGGCGGTCCAGCCGCGAATCCTTCAGGATCTGGTCGATCCGGTGGATCAGGTCCGGCTGGGTGAACTGCTTTCCGGAGAGGTTCACGCTCACCGTGAGGGGCCACTTCTCCGGATAGCGCACGTACCACTGCTGCATCTGGCGGCAGGCTTCCTGGAGTACCCACAGGCCGATGGCGTTGATCTGACCCGTGTCCTCGGCGATGCCGATGAAATCAAGCGGCGAGACGACGCCCTTGACCGGGTGCTTCCAGCGGACGAGCGCCTCGAATCCCGTCGTGCGGCCGTCCTTCAGGGTGACGATCGGCTGGTAGTGGAGGAAGAGCTGGCCTTTCTCCACGGCGCGGCGCAGGTCCGATTCGATCTCGAACCGCACAAGCGCGGCCTCGCGCATGGCGGCGTCAAACGTCTGGTGGCGGACGGCACCGGTGGACTTGGCCCGCCGCATGGCCGTGTCGGCGTTTCTAAGCGCGTCCTCCGGCCGGTCGCAGGCGTGGTCGAACGGGGCGATGCCGACGCTCGCCGTAATGAACACTTCCCGTCCGTAGAGCTTGAACGGGTTTTTGATATCGTCGAGGAGCTGGTCGGCGACGCGGGATGCCGCCATCGGGTCCCGGATGTCTTCCACGAGGATCGTGAACTCGTCGCCCCCGAGCCGCGCCACCGTGTTGCCGGCGCCGATCCGGTTCTGGAGCCTCGCCGCCACCATGAACAAGAGCTGGTCGCCCACGGGCCGGCCTAGGGTCTCGTTCACGTTGTTGAAGCGGTTCAGGCCGAGCAGCAGGATCGCGAAACCCCGTTCGGGGTTCTGCCGGGCCCGGTCGAAAGCGCGGCGCAGGCGGTCCATGAACAGCGTCCGGTTCGGAAGGCCTGTGAGCGGGTCCACGAGGCTTCGCTCGGTAATGTCCGTCTGGCTTCCCGCCATGCGGCTCGCGCGGGTCGTGTGGTCGCGCACGGCGAGGCCGCGGGCCAGGCACCAGCGATAATCGCCGTCCCGGTGCTGGATGCGGTATTCGGCCTCGAACTGCGAAGTGTGGCCCTCGAGGTGGGCGTTGATCTTGTGCTTGACCTGCTCGCGCTCGTCGGGATGGATGCGGTTCAGCCATTCGTCGGGGCTCGTCCCGATGTCGTCCTCTTCGTAGCCGAGCATCGCCTTCCACCGGTCAGAGTAGAAGACGGTGTTGCTCGCCATGTCCCAGTCCCAGATGCCGTCGTTGGCGCCCTGAATGGCGAGAGCGTACCGCTCCTCGCTGCTCCGGAGCAGTTCTTCGAACTCCTTGCGCTGGGTGATGTCCTCGGAGACCGTTACTACCCCGAGCGGTTCGCCGTCCACGTTGCGGATGACGTCGGAGATCAGCTGCACCGGAAATTCGGTGCCGTCCTGCCGCCGGTTGATGCTCTCGCGGCGGAGCGGACCCAGCGCCTTCAACTGCTCCCGGGACAGCGGCCGGATGCTGTCCTGCCGGGCGAAGACCCGCGCCGGCTGCCCCATGAGGTCGTCCGGAGAGCGGTAACCGTGCATCTCGGCCTCGGCGCGGTTCGTGTAGACGATCTTTCCCGTGGTGTCGGTGATCGTGATGCCGACCGGCGCTGTCGCCACGGCCTTTTCGAACTGGGCGAGCCGTGCATGGGACCGGCTGAGATCCCTGTAGGCGGCGGTGAGCTGCTCCTCACGGTCCACCAGTTCCTCGTTGGCGACCTTGAGGCGTTCTTCCCGTTCGCTCCAGCTCAGCCGTACATGGACAAACAGCCAGAGCGAGAGGAGTGAGAAAAAAAGGATCGGCAGGCCGGCGAGATAGAGCCACCAGCCGGAGATGTCCCCGTTCGTGACGGGCAGGGCCTTCATGGCGGGGGCGTAGGGGATCATTCCCAGTTCCGAAAGCACCGTGGAACCCCCGAGGAGCACCACGCCGGACACGATGCCCCAGACGACCGGCCTCCACTCGAAGATCAGGGCGCCGCCCACGATGGCGGTGGCGAGCCCGATGCCAATGGGGCTCGTATAGAGGCCCATGGAGTAGGCGATGTGACAGAGGGAGAGGGTGAAGAGCTGGATCGTGACATGAACGAGCACCGGTACCGGGGCCCGTTCGTTCATCAGGATGAGGCACGCCGCAAAAAGGCCTGCGGTCGCCGCGAAGGCGATGATCTGGATCCACAGAAGGAGCGGCAGGTAGCTCTGGTCGAGGAACGGAACGAGGTCCGGCCGCTGAAGGCCCGACCACGCGGCGAGCGCCGTCAGAAACTGCCACAGCATCGTGACGCCGGTGATCGTCATGCACTTTTCGGCGTCGGACCAGGTTTCGGGCGTGCTCAGCCGGTCGGCCAGCGCCTGGAGTTTGGCATCGCCCTTGATCTCGAGATCGACGGACATCGGGTTCCTGGTCCCGCCTGAGGTCCGGACGGGTTTCTGGCGCTTCCTGGGGTGCGGGGCGCAGTGTAACCGGAATCGGAGGAAAAGTTAGAGGCCGGGCAGGGGACCCGGGGTTACCGGCCGCGGAGGTGGGCGGCCAGCTTTTCGAGCCCCACTTCGTAAGACCTGGGGCCGAGCCCCTTCACCTGGCACACCGCGATATCGGTGAAATACGAGAAGTGGCGGAACTTCTCGCGGGTTTCGGGGTCCGACAGGTGGACCTCCACGAACGGGGTCTTCACCGCCAGCAGCGCATCCCGGATCGCCACCGACGTATGGGTGTAGGCGGCCGGATTGAACAGGATGCCGTCCACTTTCGGGCCCGCCTGCTGGATCCGGTCCACGAGCGCCCCCTCGTGATTGGACTGGAAGTGGGAAATCCTCACTCCCAGTTCGCGGCCCTGCCGGGTGAGACCGGCGACGATATCCTTAAGAGTCAGGTTGCCGTAAATGCCGGGCTCCCGCGTGCCGAGAAGGTTCAGGTTCGGTCCGCTGAGGACCAGCACCTGAAGGGGCTTTGCGGCGGCGGGGCGTTTCGTCGCCGGTTTCTTTCTGGAGGCCGAAGGCATGGGATAAGACTCTAGCTGCGGGAAGCCAGCACCGGGAAGCGTCCCCGGAGTTTTGCCTGCCAGCGTTTCAGTTCGGTGACGATGGGGCTTTCCGCCCGGGGGCCGGAAGCGGCCTTTGCCCGGGCGGCCTGAAACCTTGCGAGGTAAGTCTCGTTCATCGGATCCCGGGCCAGCAGCTGGGCCCAGATCGAGGCGGCCTTGTGCCACTGGTTTTGCTGTTCGCACAGCTCGGCGAGGGTCGGCGAGGCGAGTTCGGCAGACATACGTTCTCCGCCGCGGCGCGGCAGAAACGGAAATACGCGCTTCCGTGGTCGATTTCAACCGGACTTGATCCGGGTCAGTTCATGGCCAGACTATATAGAAGAAGAATGGACCGTCCCTCCGGGAGGTCCGGAAGGGGTGCGAGAGGCTGAATTGAGCGGCAGTCTGAAAACAGTAATCACACTGGCGGCGCTCGCTGTCGCTTTCGTCGTCCTGATCCCCACCGACGCCCTCGCCTGGGGCGGTGGCGCCCATGTGCTGTACGGCCAGTCGGTGCTGGACCAGATCGGCTTCGTCTATGCCTCGGTCCGCCCCGTGCTCGAGCGCAACCCGCTCGCCTTTATTTACGGCACCGTCGGCGCGGACATCTGCGTCTGGAAGCGCACGAAAAAGTGGGACAAGCACGTCCACAACTGGGACGTGGCGTTCCCGCTGGTGGAACACGCCCGCACGGACGTCCAGCGGGCGTTCGCCTGGGGCTACCTCGCCCACCTCGCCGCCGACACCGTGGCGCACAACTATTTCATCCCGTCCCAGCTCGTCATGGCCTACGATCAGCCGAACGCCTCGCACCCCTACTGGGAGATGCGGTTCGACGCCCCGCTTCTCCCCACGCTCGGCCCCCTCGCCCTGGAGGCCCACGACCGGCACTGGCGCGAGGTGGACCCCTGGCTGGAGGGCATCATCGAGACGCCCGTGCTCCCGTTCTCGGCGAACAAGTCCCTGTTCCGCGGGATGCTGATCGCCAACGCACAGCCCGCCTGGCAGGAATGGATCCGCCGCCGCGACGACCTCTCGCCGAGACGCCCGGACCGGGAGCTGTTCGAGCGGTCCCGGCTGCTCGCCCTCAAGGCGACGCGGGATTTCTTCCGCAACCCGGACCGCGCCCCCGCGCTCCGCAACGACCCCACCGGCAAGGACAACCTGGACGCCGCCATCCGGTACCGGATCAGCCTGAAAAGGACCGGCGAGCTCCCCGAAGGCG
The DNA here is from genome assembly GCA_964621525.1 of uncultured bacterium. Classification (GTDB taxonomy): domain Bacteria; phylum JAGRBM01; class JAGRBM01; order JAGRBM01; family JAHCIT01; genus CAZMGV01. Next base: position 215 of record CAZUMS010000022.1, on the reverse strand, counting down.
CCCCCGGCGCCAGCGAGGGCGACCTCCTCGCCGTCGACCGGACCTTCGCCGCCAGCCTCGCGGGTTAGTTGATTCCTTCCCGTCTCGAAACGGAAACGGGGGTGTCGTCACCCCCGGCAGCGGTTTTGAGTTGCGGGCAGATTCCAGTCAGTTACACTTAAGTCATGGAACTACACATAGAGAACTATGTGTAGTTCCATGACTTAAGTGTAACT
>CAZUMS010000021.1:0-74314 GCA_964621525.1 uncultured bacterium | reverse complement strand
GGGTTTCAGGGATTTTGACAGTATTCCAGCAACGGATGGCGAGGGCACCGACACGAAACTCTGCGGCTCGGAAACCGCTCCCTTATCTCAACCGGAAATGTGCGAAACTTTCAGGACACTATCGAAGCACAAAATCCGGCTGCGGGCCCTCGCCCACAATCTCATGCTGCTCGCCGCTGGCACAGGACCCCGATGATCTTTTCAACAGAGTAAGATGCGCTCTAATCTTTCAGATGCTTAGATACTAAATATACCTCTACTGAGCTCACGGAACATTCCTCAGAAGAAGAATCGTTGACAGTTATAACTTCAATCACTTTCCCAGATTCTTCCATGAAGGAAATTCGATGCACTTGGCGGTATATGCCTGGGTTAACTTCCTCAGAAGCCAAGCGAACTACTTTTGTTTTTTGCTGATCTATTTCCTTGGTAACTATAATGCCAGCATTTCGTAAGCGAACTAATGCGATGCGAGCCGGCCATCGGTCAATTCCAGTGCAATCCGGATGGTTCGCGAAAACCCGCCCTTGAAAGTAAAGAGAAAATATTAGGCTCGCGGGAATTATTGCTCGAAATATGCGTCTTTTGGGAAAAAGGCCATTATTTTCAGTGAAAATCATCGGATCACCTCTAACACTGTATCTCCACTAGAGCGCATCTCAAAACCTCCGCATAAGGATAACCGGGCAGGCGGGCTGCAGAAAGCCGAGGTCGATCCGGGCGTGGTATTCCCACCGGGAAGCGAAGCGGCGGAAGGTGTCGAGCCAGGAGAAGAACCGCTCGACGGGCCAGCAGCGGCCTGCTCGGCCCCCACTGCTTTCCGGTCAGGTCCACGGGGCGGCCTCACGGACACTCGCCCTTACGGACTCTTTCTAAACCGTTGAACCCGCCTCCACACGGGTTTCAGGGATTTCGAGATGCGTTCCAGCATGGTGTATCTGCCGAATTCCAAAGCTATGTGAACGGAACAACCTAAGGGGCCGCTTTTACTCACAAGGGGGAAAGCACAATATCAGGATACTGTGATATCACCTCCACCATCAACTTCAACATGGATACCCGTCATGTTCATTACACCAAATTCCACTCCGCTCTGGAAGAATTTTCCCTCCAACCCCCATTCCGGTAACGAGGATATGCCCTTCAAAATAGTCTATCCAGAATGGGATTCTAAGTGAGTCATAGTCTTTGTCCGAGTAGTCATAAAATATGTCGTTAGGGATCTTATAGTAGTATCCACCTTTATATATCTCTCCAATATATAACTCTACTGGGATTGAGGACGAAGGGAAATCAATGGTTCCGGTACCATATGGGAAAACCCCGCTATATTTTCTATCCTTCACCCATATTGCATGGATAACATAATTTTCGTGATTGCGTATACCGATTACATGCGGAGCTGGGCACGAAACCAGTAGCAAAAGATTAAGAACCAATGCCGCTTTAAATAGAAAATAGAGTATTCCACTCATGCTAGAAAGGTAACGCTTCATATTTATACTCAAGTCCTGAAACGGCGCGTATGTTATGCCTTTCCATGAAGTTCACTTCTCCGTGCCATCCGTCTTTGAAGAACCCGCGTAACCAAGAATTGCACCCACGATATGTGCTGGGTAATACCCCAGAGCGCATCTCGAAATCTCCGCAAGAGGATAATCGGGCAAACCGGCTCAGACCAACCGGCGCGTTAACCGCCGGAATCACCGGGGCCGGAAACTAATTTCGCCAGGTTCGGGGATTTGATAGGATTCGGGGCAATGGATTTCGAAGCTGCCGACACCCGGTTCTGCCGGTTTGGGACTGGGTGGAGTCGTCGTGAGATTAAAACACGCAAGACGCAGCGTATCCTTATCCCATTTTTCCTGATGTTTAGCCTGAATGCGTGTGCCTATTTTCTGTCTAAAGGCACAGGTGCAGTCATGATCAGAGTACCGGACCGCAGGCAGAGCGATATTCTGATCTTTCCCAACGCTCAAGAATGTGAAGATGGGTTTCTTGTCTTACGGGACGAAGCGATTCTCCGTCATGGTAAGTTCGAGATTACGGATAAGGTCTCTGGGATCAAGTATGATTATTCCGTCCCGGAATTCGTCTTGCGTGAGTGCGGAAATGTTTTGTACAAATTCGGCGGATATAACGAAATTAAATGTGGTTATCAGGTTTTCGCAGAGTGGCGAGTAGATAGCCGGTGGGATGTATATTGCGACTCGGATTATACCCGTGAATTCGAACAGCGGGATGATTTGAAATCGGAGCCCATGTTCATGCCTGCCCGGACAACGAAGTATGTGCAGTGACGATAACCATCTGACACGGGCCCCTGTCAGGAAGAGTGAGCGGCGGGGGACCGTCGCCCGCCACTGAAACCGCCTCGTCACCCCCGAAAACCCCGCTCTTTACTTCCCCCGGCAAACGGACTATCCACGGCGCCGTGTTGAACCAGGACCTCCGGCCACCCCTCGGCTGGAAGGCCCGCTAACCGGGCGGAATTACTTAGGTAATCCTGCCCTTTCGGAGGGTGACAGCAATGTCGCTTGAGAAGACCCAGAAGTCGGAAACGATCACCAAGTACAGGAAGCACGGCACGGACACCGGTTCGCCGGAGGTCCAGGTTGCGCTGCTCACGCAGCGGATCAACGAACTGCAGTCGCATTTCGAGGTCCACAAGAAGGACCACAGCAGCCGCCGCGGCCTGCTGAAGCTGGTCGGCCAGCGCCGGCGCCTGCTCGAGTACCTGAAGCGCACCGATTACGACCGCTACAAGACGCTCATCGACGCGCTGAGCCTGCGCAAGTAGCGGGTGCGGCCGGAGGCGGTCTCCATGTCCATCGGCCGGATCCTGACGGCCCCGGCCCGGTATCGGGTCCGGGGCCTCGCGCCGTTCCGGGGGGTGTTCGAGGCTCCCGGAGCGGCTGCGCGAGGCCGGGCGGAACGCCGGCCCTGTTAAAGAGCTGAAACAGAGAAGCAACCACAACGAAAAGGAAAGGGAAAAGAATATCCCCATGAACAAGAAAACTGTCACTGTCGATCTGGGCGGCCGCCCGCTCACGATCGAAACGGGCTGGGTCGCCAAGCAGGCTTCCGGCGCCGTCATCGTCAGGTACGGCGACACCGTCGTCCTGGTCCCCGCCGTCTCCCTCACGAAGATGAAGGAAGGCACGGACTTCTTCCCCCTCACCGTGAACTACGTCGAGAAGTTCTACGCCGGCGGCAAGATCCCCGGCGGCTACTTCAAGCGCGAGGCGCGCCCGACGGACCGCGAGACGCTGATCTCCCGGCTCATCGACCGTCCCATCCGCCCGCTGTTCCCGGAAGGCTACTACTTCGAAACCCAGATCATGCCGACCGTGCTCTCCATGGAGCCCGATAACGAGGCCGCCGGCGCCGCGATGATCGGCGCTTCCGCCGCGCTCATGGTGAGCGACGCCCCGTTCCGGGGCCCCATCGGCGGCGTGCGCGTGGGCCGCGTGAACGGCCAGTACGTCATCAACCCGACCGTGGCCCAGAAGGAAGAATCGGACATCGACATCTTCCTGGCCGCCTCCCGCGAGGCGGTGGTGATGGTCGAGGCGGGCGCGAAGGAAGCGTCCGAAGAGGACATGGTCCGGGCCATCGAGTTCGGCCACAAGGCGCTGATCCCCGTGCTCGACGCGCAGGAGAAGCTGGCGAAGGACGTGGGCGTCGTGAAGCGCACCTTCGAGCCGGCGCTCCCCGACGCCGGGATCGTGAAGAAGGTCCGCGACGCGGCCACCCCGCTCGTGAAGAAGGCGTTCGCCATCCGCGAGAAGCAGGCCCGCTACGCCTCCCTCGACGAGGCGAAGAAGGCCGTGAAGGCCCTCTTCACGGAAGCCGAGCTCGAGGAGCACGGCGACACGGTCTCGAACGAGATCGAGAACGTGAAGAGCGACCTGATGCGCGCGGCGATTCTCAACGAGAAGACCCGTATCGACGGCCGCGGCCTCGAGAACATCCGCCCGATCACCTGCGAGGTGGGTTGGCTGCCCCGCACGCACGGCTCGGCGCTGTTCACCCGCGGCGAGACGCAGGCGATCGTGACGACGACGCTGGGCACCGAGCTCGACGAGCAGCGGATCGACCAGTACGAGGGCATGGTCCACAAGAAGTTCCTGCTCCACTACAACTTCCCGCCGTACTCGGTGGGCGAGTGCTCGAACCGGCTCGCCACCGGCCGCCGCGAGATCGGCCACGGCGCCCTCGCCGAGCGGGCCATCCAGTCGGTGGTTCCGTCCTACGAGGAGTTCCCCTACGTCATGCGCGTCGTCTCCGAGGTCACCGAGTCGAACGGCTCGTCCTCGATGGCGTCGATCTGCGGCGGCGTGCTCTCGCTCATGGACGCCGGCGTTCCGATCAAGGCCCCCGTGGCGGGCATCGCCATGGGCCTGATCTGGGACACGGCGACGAAGAACTACGCCGTCCTGTCGGACATCCTGGGCGACGAGGATCACCTGGGCGACATGGACTTCAAGGTGGGCGGCACCGAGAAGGGCATCACCGCCCTCCAGATGGACCTGAAGGTCACGGGCATCACGACGCAGATCATGCGCGAGGCGCTGGAGCAGGCACGCAAGGGCCGGCTGCACATCCTCGCCGAGATGGCGAAGGCGATCCAGAAGCCGCGCTCGGAGCTGTCCAAGTACGCCCCGAGGATCACCTCCATCAACATTCCCGTGGACAAGATCCGCGATATTATCGGCCCCGGCGGCAAGATCATCCGCGAGATCACGGCGCGCTCGGGAGCGACGATCAACATCGACGACTCGGGCCGCATCGACATCGCCTCGACCGACCAGGCGAAGACCGACGCCGCGATCCAGATGATCAAGGACCTCACCCGCGAGGCCGAGATCGGGTACATCTACCTCGGCAAGGTCCGCCGCATCGCCGACTTCGGCGCGTTCGTCGAGATCCTTCCGGGCAAGGACGGCCTCGTCCATATCTCCCACCTCGCCAAGAACCGGATCGACCGGGTCGAGGACGTGGTGCAGGAGGGCGACGAGATCCTCGTCAAGGTGCTCGACGTGGAATCCGGCACCGGCAAGGTGCGCCTCTCCCACAAGGAAGTCATGCATCTGGACCCCTCGACGGTGGACTTCACGAAGCCCGCGCCGCCTCCTCCGGCCGACCTCTACGAGGGCGTGAGCGAGGAAGAGCGTCAGGGCGGCGGCGACCGTGGCGGATTCCGCGGCGGCGATCGCGGCGGACGCGGCGGGGACCGTGGCGGATTCCGCGGCGGCGATCGCGGCGGACGTGGCGGGGACCGTGGCGGTCGCGGTCGCCGTTAAGGCGCTCCGGCCTTCGGCGGCGGTTCCCGTCTACGCGACGGAGGACGCCGCCGGTGCGGACCTGTCCGCGGACCTGGACGGCCCGCTCATCCTGAAACCGGGTGAGCGGGCCCTCGTGCCTACGGGGATCGCCATCGCGCTCCCCAGGGGCTACGAGGCCCAGGTGCGGCCGCGCTCGGGGCTCGCCCTGAAGCACGGCATCACCTGCCTCAACTCGCCCGGCACCATCGACGCCGACTACCGGGGCGAGCTGAAGGTCATTCTGGCGAATCTCGGTCAGGACCCGTTCACGGTCGAGCCGCACATGCGCATCGCCCAGATGATCGTCGCGCCGGTGAGCCGGGCGAAGTTCTCCCTCGTGCCGGAGCTGCCCGGAACGGTGCGCGGGGCGGGCGGATTCGGTTCGACCGGTACCAAAAGGCATGCGAAGGCGGCGGTGAAGAAGCCCGCCGGAGCGGCCCGCAAGACCTCGGTCCCGAAAAAGCGTAAATAACCGGCGTGCAGCGCCGGCTCCTCAGCATCGTTCTTCCCGAATTTCTGGCCGCGTCGGCGCTCGTCGCGGGCGTGACGCTGGTCCGCGCCTTTCACTTCGAGCTGGCGCTCGCCGGGGCCGTCCTTGTCTACCTGTCGGCGGCTTCGAACGTGCTGGCCGGGTCGAAAAGGCCCGCCGCCGAGACCGCCCTGCTCACGCTCGTTCCGCTCGTCCCGGCGCTCATCGAGCAGTATCTCCGGCAGCCCTGCGACCAGGGGAGCGGGTTCCTGTTCTACTTCCTCTACACGGGTCCGGCCGCAGTGTGCGGAGCGGGGGCAGGGCTGCTGGCGCTCCGGCACCTGAAGGGGCTTCCGGCGCGGGCCGGTTTCGTTCTGGCGGCCGTTCTTGTCCCGGCGGTCCATACCGTCTGGACCCTTTATCACGACGCACCGGTGCGGTTCTTCCACCTCGTGTTCGGCATGTGGCCGGGCTCCCTCTACGACGAGCAGGTGGCCATCACCCCGGCGCTGTGGGTGGCCCGGTTCGAAGGACTCGTCTTCGGGCTGTCGCTGGTGCTTCTCGCGTCAGACCGGCTGCGGAAGGCGGGCGTCGCTTCCGGCGTCCTGCTGCTGGTCCTCATTGCGGCCGAGCCGCTGACCGGCGTCCGGCAGCCGCTTTCGGTGCTCCGGGAACGGATGGGTCCTCCGATTGCCGCTGACGGCATTGAACTTTATCCGGATCCGGACCTTCCGGCGGAGGTTCGCGGCGAAATCGCCGGGATCATCGGTGAGGCCGTGACCCATGTGAAGACGAAACTGGGCGAAGACCAGGCCGGGCGCATCGAGCTGTTCTTGTTTCGCGACGTGGAGCGGCGGTACGAAATCACGGGGGCCCGCTACACGACGTTCACGAAGCCCTGGCAGGGCACGGCGTTCCTCGAACCCGAATCGCTCCGCCCGGCGCGGGGCAAAAGCCTGCTCCGGCACGAACTGACGCATCTCGTGACCGCCCCGTGGGGTCCTGTGCTCGGACTCCCGTGGAACATCTCCCTGCTGGAGGGCACCGCCGTCGCCGTGGCGCCCGCCTCGGCGGAACGGCTTCCGGCGCTTGCGAAGGTGGTGCTGGAGAAGAAGCCGGGCCTTCATCTCGAAAACTTCCTGCGCTCCTTCGGCTTCTGGAACGAGAGTGCGGCCGTCGCGTACCCCCTGGGAGGCGCGTTCGTGCAGTTCGTTCTCGAAGCGAAAGGCCCGGACTACCTGAAAACGCTCTGGCGGCTCGGGCCTTTCGCCGAGCCGCCCGGCGGCGGCTGGAAGCCGCTGGCCGCGGAGTTCAGGGGTTATCTGGAAAAAATCGAGCCCAGCGAGGGGGAGAAGGTCACGGGCACGATCCTCTCGAAACGGAAGTCGATCTTCGAGAAACGCTGCCCGCACGACGCGGCGGGGGACGATGGAAGTTAGTCTACGCCGTTGATTTCCCGCTCCAGCTGGTCGAGTGGAGGCAGGAATTTCTTCAGGGCTGCATGAACAGCCTTGGCCTGTCCGATAGCCGCCCAGACGCGGGAAAGGTCGACGCCGTCGTAGTTGTGAATCAGGACATCCCTGAAACCGGCCATTTCCTGCCAGGGCAATTCAGGATGCCGCTCCCGGAATTCCGGAGACAGCCGCTTGACCGCCTCGCCGATCACCTCGAAGTTCCGGATAACGCCGTCCTGGATCAGAGCGTCGGCGAAGAAGGTGTCTTTGCCGCCTGACGAGTACCGCTGGATTCGTTCCAGCCGTTCCATGATGTGAGCCAGGTACACCCTCTGGTCTTTCAAATCGGTTGCGCCTCCCGGAGGATTTTGCGCCGGATCAGCCAGTAGATTCCGTCTTCGCTGACAACATCGACTTTTCTCGCAAGCAGGTTTTCGAGGTCAACCTTCAGTCCGGAATGATCGAAGAGGCTCCTGCCGGGCTCGAGCCTGACCAGCAGATCCACGTCGCTGTCGGGGCGTTCTTCCCCGCGCAGCACGGAACCGAACAGGCGCACGTTACTGGCGCCGTGGCGAGCGGCGATGGCGAGTATCTCTTCCCGTCTGGCGGCGATTTCGTCCCGGAAGGACATCGGTTCTCCTCAGGCCCAAGGGTAACCGATTCCCGCGGCTGCCGTGAAGTGAGGCCCTACTTCCCCTCGACCACCTGCTGGTCCTGCTGCTTTTTCAGGAGGACGCCGAGGTAGGGGAACTCCTTCTCGATCTCGCCCGGCCGGATGCCGCCGCGGACGAGGCACTGGAGCCAGTCGATGAGCTCGCTGGTGGACGGCTTCTTGCGCAGGTTGGCGATCCCGCGGATCTCGTAGAACCGCTTGAGCGAGGCGTCGAGAAGCTTCCTGTCGATGTCCGGGTGGTGGAGCCGGACGATCTCTTCCATGAGCGGCTGCTCGGGGAAGGCGATGTAGTGGAACACGCAGCGCCGCAGGAACGCATCGGGCAGTTCCTTCTCGGCGTTCGAAGTGATGATGACCACGGGCCGGAACTGCGCCCGGATCCGCTCGCCGGTCTCGGGGATGTCGAACGACATCTCGTCCAGCTCCTGGAGCAGGTCGTTCGGGAACTCCAGCTCGGCCTTGTCGATCTCGTCGATGAGCAGGACCGCCTGTTCGGGGCTCGCGAACGCCTGCCCCAGCGGCCCCAGCTTAATGTACTGCCTGATGTCGCGGATATCCCGGTCGCCGAACCGGGAATCGTTCAGCCTGGCCACCGTGTCGTAGGTATAGAGCCCTTCCCGCGCCTTGGACGTACTCTTGATGTTCCAGATGTGCATGGGCTTTTTCAGCGACTTGGCCACTTCGTGGGCGAGCTGGGTTTTCCCCGTGCCCGGCTCCCCCTTGATAAGGAGCGGGCGGCCCAGGGCGACTGCAACGTCCACGATGGCGGCGAGTTCCGGGCTGACCACGTATTTTTCGGTGCTGGTGAAGACGGGCTTGTTCATGGACGGATTAGGTAGCAGATCGGAATGAAAAAGGCGTAATCCGGGCCGTCCCTGCGCGATATTTGAAATCCGGCGTGCGCCCGGTCACGAACCGGCACCCGTCCCCTGAAGGACACTGCCCTCCATGAGCGGATTCATAGAAAAACTGATGGAGCGGCTGGCCCGGTGGCTGCTCGTCCGTCACCGGCTGGCGCTCCTCGGACTCGTCCTCGTGACGCTGGCAGCGATCCCCGGCTTTAACCGGCTCGACGTCCGCAACGACTATGCCGAGATGCTCCCTGAAAATGCCGGGAGCGTGAAGGCGCTCGAGGAACTCAAGCGGCGGGTGCCGGGACTCGCCGATCATGTGATCCTCCTCGAAGGCGGAACCATGGCGGACCGGGTGGCGGCAGCGGAAAAACTCCGGGCCGAAGTCGTGAAGGACCCGTTCGTGCTGAAGGCCCGGTACAAGACCGAGCTCGCCTTCTTCGAGCCGTACAAGTTCCTCTACATGCCGGTGGACGAACTCGACGAATTCTCCCGCGCCGTGATCGGGCAAATCAATTACGAGCGCCTGAAGGAGTCCGGCAAGCTCGTCGATCTGCTCAGCGAAGACGAAAAGAACGAGGACCTCGACGCGATCCGCCGGAATCACGAGGTGGACGACTGGTTCGGCTATTTCACGGACAAGGACCGCACGGTTCTCCTGCTCCTTGTCACTCCGAAGGCGTTCGTGAGCGATGTCGATGCCGCGGAGCAGATCGTCGCCATCGGCGACCGGGCGATCCGGTCGGTTTTCGGCGGGCGGGAGCTTCCGGGCGGTATCCGGCTCACGACGGGCGGCCCGTTCGAGGACCAGCTGAACGAAGACCGTGTGCTTCGGGATGACATCTTCCGCGGTTCGGTCTTTACGATGATTGTCATCTTCCTGCTGCTGCTGGCCTATTACCGGTCCCTCTGGCCGGCAGTGCTGATCTTCGGACCTCTGAACGTGGCCATGATCTGGAGTTTCGGCTTCTCGGGCTGGTTCGTCGGGCGGCTGAACCCCATGAGCGGTTTCATGGGGATGATCCTGTTCGGGCTCGGGATCGACTACGCGATCCATCTCATCAACCGGTACGTGGAGCACCGCTCGGAGGGTCTCTCGCAGGAAGAATCCTTCGTCAGCATGATGAAGAACTCCGCAGCCGCCTGTGTCGAGACGGCCACCACCAACTGCGGCATCTTCTTCGTGATCGCGACGGCGGATTTCCGGGGTTACCGGCAGTTCGGGCTTCTGGCCGGCTGCGGCGCCATCATGACCGTCATCGCCTCGGTGGTGCTGCTGCCGGCGCTGATCCTGGAACTCGAACAGCGGGGCTGGGCGAAGTTCCTGCTCAGTCCGCCGCCGGGTTTCCAGCAGCGGCTTGCCCGGTCGGCCGGGCGGTTTCCTTATGCCCGGCCCATTCTTCTGGCGACGGTGCTGTTCACCGGCTGGTCGCTCTATGAGGCCGCGAAGAATATCGAATTCTCCTTCCGAATCTCCGAGCTGCGTCCGTCCACGGAAGACCTGCGCAAGGTGGAAAAATATTACCGCGAGGTCGGCGAGATCGACGATCCGCCGGTGATCTACACCGTGGATACGCTGGACGAGGTGAAGGCCCTCATCGGCCGGATCGACCAGATCAACGCCGCCCAGCCCGCCAGCATGGTCCTGAAAGTCCGCTCGGTACTCACCGTGCTGCCGGAAGACCAGCAGGAAAAGCTCGATATCCTGGACGAGCTCCGGTTCAAGCTGGAGCGGGAGCGGCGGCTCGCCGACACGGATGACCAGCGGGCTGACATCGACAAGCTGCTGAAGGAACTCTCGTCGAAGCCGGTGACGATGGAAGACATCCCGGCCGAGGTGGCCGCCGATTTCCGCACGCAAGATGGCGGTTTTCTCGTTTACCTGAACCCTTTCTCGAAGAACTTCGAGCAGGGGTTCGTCCTGAAGTTCAGGGAATACTTCTCGTCCGTCGTCCTGCCGGATGGAAAGCGGATCGCGGGGGCGGGAGAGATTCCCGTCGAGGCGGACATCCTCTACTACATGGTCCATGAAGGGCCGCGTGTCGTGCTGTTCGCGATCGTGTTCGTGGTCTTTTTTGTCTGGCTGGGGCTCGGCCGGATTTCCGACACGCTGCTCGTCTGCTCACCACTTGCCGTCGGCCTGATCTGGGGGCTCGAAGGGGCGGCCTGGCTCGGCCAGTCGATCAACGTTTTCAACCTGATCGCGATTCCGCTCCTCATCGGCTTCGGAGAGGACTACGGGCTGCATGTGCTTCACCGCTACCGCGAGGAAGGGCCGGGCTCGCTCCGGAAGGTGCTCGGCATGACCGGTGCCAGTATCGCCATGTCCGCGTTCACGACGCTGGCCGGGTTCGGCGGCCTGATCTTCTCGCACCACAAGGGGCTGGCCTCGCTCGGCATCTTCGCCTGCGTCGGCATGACGGCCTCGATGCTCGTGGCGTTCACGTTCGTGCCCGCCATCCTGCAGGTGATCGAGGACCGGTCAGCGCCCGAGACGAACCCCTAGGATCGTTGCCGCTTCCAGCGGGTTCTTGGCCCGGTGGATATGCTGCGCCGCCGCGGTGGCGAGGCCGTGCGGGTCGGCAGCGCCCGGTTCCCGGTGCAGCATGCCGATGAGCGGGTTCCAGTGGGCGCCCATCACGACGATGGGCTTTCGCGGCACGAGTTCCTTGTTCACGAACTCCCAGGCGAGGGCCAGCTCTGCCAGCGTGCCCGTTCCGCCGGGGAGCGCCACAAAGGCGTCGGCGTGTTCGATAAAGAACTGGATCCGGTCGATCAGCGTGGGGCGCAGGACGACCCGGGCGAGAAGCTCCGGCCGGCCCAGCGAAAAACCGTTCACCGAAACGGCGGCCGTCTCGCCCCCTCCGGCCCGGACACCCTCGGCGAGGCTCGCCATGGCGCCGGGGCCCCCTCCGGTGACGGCCAGATAGCCGCGGGCGGCAAGGAGCTGCCCGAGTTCGCGGGCTTCGGCCGATTCCTCCCGTGAGGAGGCGAAAACCGCCACCGCCGGACGGCCAGCCTTGCCGAGCGGATCCTTGGAATTCGGGTCGCCGGATGCAGCCATGGGATTCCTTCCTTATGAAATTCCGTCAGGGGCATCTATATCACTGAAATCCTTAAGTAAATTTCATGCCCCGGCGTCTTGACACCATGCCCCTCACGGCCGATATATGAGGCTCGACATTTTAATACTTCTTCTTGAAGGCGGGTGTCAGAGGCGGACTCGGCGGTACGTTGAGCAAGCACGGTTCTGTTTTTCCGGCCCGTACCGCGCGGCAGTCTCCCGAAACGAACCATGATTACCGTTGAAAACCTGACCAAACGCTACGGTTCGACGCTGGCGGTGGACGGCATTTCGTTCGAAGTGCATCCCCGCGAGGTCGTGGGCTTCCTGGGGCCGAACGGCGCCGGCAAAACCACCACCATGAAGATGCTGACCTGTTTCCTGCGGCCGGACGGCGGCCGGGCGACGGTCGGCGGTTTCGACGTGGTCGATCAGTCCATCGAGGTCCGCCGTCATATCGGCTACCTGCCGGAAAACGCACCCCTGTACCATGAAATGGAAGTCCGGGATTACCTGCTGTTCATGGCCAAGGTCCGGGAGATCGCCCCGGCCGACCGGAAGAAGCGGGTGAAAGAGATGGCCGACATCTGCGGCCTCGGCCCCATGATGCTGAAACAGATCGGCGAGCTCTCGAAGGGCTACCGGCAGCGCGTGGGCCTCGCCCAGTCGATGCTTCACCGGCCGGACATCCTGATTCTCGACGAACCCACGTCGGGCCTCGATCCGAACCAGATCGTCGAGATCCGCAACCTCATCAAGGAGATCGGCCGCGAGAAGACCGTGATTCTCTCGACCCACATCCTGCCCGAAGTCCAGGCGACCTGCTCCCGGGTGCTCATCATCTCGAACGGCCGGATCGCCGGGCAGGGCACTCCCGAGGAACTGGCCCAGATGTCGGTGGGCGAGGAGCGGTTCATGGTCGCGATCCGCGGCCCCCGCGACGCCGTGCAGGCTGCGCTTTCCCGCATCGACGGGTGCTCGGGGGTGCAGGACCAGGGCGTCGATCCGCAGTCCCGCGAATTCCACCAGTTCAAGCTGTTCCTGAAGGGCGGCCTGAACGCGGGCGAACGGATCTTCCAGACCGTGGCCCAGAACGGCTGGACGCTGTCCGAACTGCGCCGCGAGGTTGTCTCGCTGGAAGACATCTTCAAACGGCTGACCCGCCAGACAGGCACTCCGGAGGACCGTCCCTCATGAAGCGCATCCTCACCATTTTCGAGAAGGAATTCTCGTCCTACTTCAACTCGCCCATCGCCTACGTGCTGCTGGTGGTGTTCCTGGTGTTCCAGGGCTGGTGGTTCTTCTGGTTCCGGCCGTTCTTCGTGTTCGAATCGGCCGAGATGCGGGAGTTCTTCGGCATCCTTCCGTTCGTGTTCCTGTTCATCGTTCCCGCCATGTCCATGCGGCTCTGGGCGGAGGAGCGCCGGACGGGGACCATCGAGCTGCTGCTCACGCTCCCGTTCCGGGATCACGAGGTCATTCTCGGCAAGTTCTTCGCCTCGGTGGCGTTCCTCGCCGTGGCGCTGGTGCTGTCGCTGCCGGTCTATTTCGTCGTCGGTTACGTGGGCGACCCCGATCCCGGCCCCGTCGTCGCCAGTTATCTGGCGGCGCTGCTCATGGGCGCGGCGTACCTCGCCATCGGCCTGTTCGCGAGCGCCCTAACCAAGAACCAGATCGTCGCGTTCATCATAGCGCTGGTGATCTCCATGAGCCTGTACCTCGTCGGTTATGCCGCCCAGGTGTCGGGGCTCCTGACTGAAACCCTGTCCAACGTGCTGTCCTATGCGGGTCTCGGCGTCCACTACGAGTCCATGTCGAGGGGCGTCGTGGACAGCCGCGACGTCGTTTATTACCTGTCCGTCATCGGGATCTTCCTGTTCCTGAACGCCCGCGTGCTGGCGGGCCGGAACCTGACCTGAGCCGGATGCATATTCTCTTGAAGTAAAAAGGAGAGCCGGCAGATGGCCGCTTCCCCCGTAAAACCGAAGTTCGATCTGGTAGGCGTTCCGGTCCTCGTCCTGGTCGGCGCCATCGTGGTGATGGTGAACCTGATCTCGCTCCGCCTGTTCACCCGGGCGGACCTGACGGAGAACCGGGTCTTCACGCTGGCCGACGGAACCAAGAACGTGCTCAGGGACCTGGACGATATCGTCAAGATCGAGTTCTACCGCTCGAAGGGCCTCCCCTCGCGGCTCGCCACCGTCGTGAAGGGTGTCGAGGACTACCTGGCCGAATACAAGGCGTTCGGCGGGAAGAACATCCAGGTGAGCTTTGTCGATCCCGACGACTCGCCGGACACGGTCCAGCAGATGCGGATCCTGGGCATCCCCGAGCTCCAGTTCAACGTCATCGAGTCGGACCGGCAGGAAGTCCGAAAGGGTTATCTCGGCATGGCGGTTTTCTATGCCGACAAGAAGGAGATCATCCAGGCGATCCCCTCGCTGGAGGATTTCGAGTACCGCCTCACGAGTTCCATCGTGAAGGCCACGCAGGAAAGAATCCCCTCCATCGGCGTGTGGCTCGGGGACCCGGATCCGTCGGCTCCTTCGGCCACGCTGAAGCCGGAAATGCGCTACAACTGGGAGAAGAACTTCGAGACGCTGCGGCGCGCGCTCCAGCAGCAGTATTCGGTCGAGCAGATCTACTTCGACCAGGGCAAGCTGGTGCCGGACAAATACACGACGGTCATCGTCATGAGCCCGTTCAAGTCCACGGAGCGGGACCTCTATGCCCTCGACCAGTTCCTGATGCGGGGCGGGAACCTCGTGGTGTTCCAGGAGATGAACCGGCGCACCGAGGACCAGAGCCGCGCCGATATCGCGCCGAATCCCGTCGCCTCGCTCATGGAACACTACGGCGTCCGGATCAACGCCGACCTCGTGGCCGACGAACGCAGCCAGCGGGCCATGTTCCAGATGTACGGACGGCGCGTGCTCCGCAATTATCCCATGTGGCCGCGCATCACGCAGGAGGGACTGCTCCAGGGCGAGCTGGTCAGCCGGGGCGTCACCGACATGACGCTGTTCTGGACCTCTTCCCTGTCGGTCGGCGAACCGCGGGAAGGGCAGGTGGTGAAGCGCCTCGTCCAGTCGAGCCGCCGGGCCATGTCGCTCACGCTGCCGGCGCTGCTGACGCCGGAACAGCCCGAACTGCTCAACTTCCCCGAACAGGAACCCAAGACGATGCTGGTTTCGGTCGAGGGCCCGTTCGAGAGCTACTTCCGGGGCAAGAGCATCCCGCCGCCCATGCGGCTCCGCGGGGACCTGCCGCCGGAGCCCGCCGGGGAATCGCCGATGGTCGATCTCTCGCACCGGAGCGACTCGACGGAAAAGGGCCACCTGATCGTCGCCGGTTCCGCCTTCTGGCTCACGGAAGAGGGGCTCCAGATGTCCCAGCAGAACCTGGGCTTCATCATGAATCTCGTCGATTCCCTCGAGATCGGCGACAAGCTGGCCGGCGTCCGCATGCGGGATGTCGGCAAGCGGCTTATCACGGCCGAGCTTTCCGAAGGCCAGCGGAGCTGGCTCAAGTTCCTCGGCACGTTCGGCGCGGCGTTCCTCGTGATCGGTTTTGCGGGCGCCCGTGCGGCCATGCGGTGGCGCGAGCGGCGTGAATATGCCGAGGCCGCGGCCTTCATGAAGAAAGACTGACGGGAAGGTTTCCGGAGGAGTATCCGATGAAGAAAGTACTGATTCTGCTCGGTGTCGTGGCGGCGCTCGGACTGCTTCTGTATCTGGTCCCGAAGCAGGAAGACCGGGTTTCCAGCGGCAGCGCCACCCCGGACGTGATCCTGCCCGGCATCAACGCCGAAACCGTGAAGAAGATCTACATCGACCGGCCCAACAAGGCCCGCGTCATCCTGTTCAAGGAAGGCGATGAGTGGCGCACCGATATTCCGGGGATGGGCGTTTTTCCGGCGGAGACCCAGAACATCGACGAGCTGTTCAAGCTGATGGCCGATTCCCGGATCGTGAAGCAGATCTCGAACAATCCGGCGAACCACGGAACCTTCGACGTGGATGACGCGAAGGGCATCGGCATATCGTTCCTCGCCGACGCCGACCGGATGCTGGGCGAGATCATCGTGGGCAAGCTCGCCTTCAACTTCCGGTCGAACTACGTGCGCCTCAAGGGGGCGAACGAGGTGTACGAGCTGGGCGGCGACCTGCGCCGCCTGCTGGACCGCGATGCCGACGCCTGGCGCGACCGCACGCTGGTCAGGATCGAGCCGGCCCAGATCGCCGAGCTGACGTTCCAGAATCCGGCGGACCCGAAACCGTTCACCATCAAGCGGTCGCCGGACGGCCCGTGGGGCTTCTACGCCCCGGACAATCCGGATCTGGACGACACCGAAGTCGACATGCAGGCGATCAACAAGATCCTGAACCAGTTCTCGGTGATCATCGCCCGGACGGTATCGGATACCTCGTCCGCGACGGACCTCAAGAGCTTCGGGCTCGATCCGCCGAAGGCGACGGTGAAGATCACCGACGCGGCCGGGAAGGTGACGACCCTCAAGTTCGGCATGGAAGCGAAGGACCAGAGTTACCCGGCCATGCGGGAGGGTTCGTCCGCGATCTATCATGTTCCGACGTGGATCTACGAGACCATGACTCCTGCGGCCAAGTCCCTGACGAGCCAGACCGGCACGTCCGGCCCCGGTAACGAGGTCAAGGTCCAGCCCCAGAAAGAACAGCGCAACGTCCAGGAGCGTACCCGCAAGTCGGTCGAAGAGGGCAGCAAGGACCGGTAAGACGGCCCCGCTGCCCGCCGATTGCCCTTCTCCGGCCCGTCGTCCATTCTCCTCCGGTTATGCACCCGGGGTCTCCCGGTTCGTCCCCTAGGGACCGCATGATGGAGAGTGGATGAAGGCCGTCCGGTCGCTGATTGTCGGGTCCGCCGTGCTTCTGCTGGGGTTTATGGCCTATCGCCAGAACCTCCAGCAGTCCGTCGCTAACGCGGCCGAGGATCCGGCTGAAGTCCTGTCCGGCGGGGTGCCGGCGCCCACGTCCCTGCCCGTCTGGTGGGGCATATACTTCCGGGGCGAAAAGGCCGGCTGGGGAACCCAGAAGATCGAGCCGATTCCGGCAGAACTCGGCGGGGGATTCCGGTCCCGCTCCGAAAGCTGGTTCCGCCTCAAGCTCCTCGACGTTACCCGGGAAGTCTCCATGTCCGAGAACAGCGTGCTGGGCCCGGACTATTCGCTCCGGTCCGTGGAATTCTCCATGAAAGCCACGGACGTGGATCTCCGGCTGACCGCGAAGGTGGAACCCTCCCGGATCGCCGTCCGGATCCATTCGTCGAAGTCGGACCAGTCGCTCGACATCCCGCGGCCGCCGGACGACGGCCCCATATACACGGCGTCGGTGGCGGGGCCTTACCTGAGGAAAAAAGGCTTCAAGGCCGGCGAAACACACCGGTTCATGGTCTTCGATCCCACGACCCAGAGCCGCCAGCCGATGACCGTCGAGGTGACGGGCGAAGAGAAGATCGAAGCGGCTGGGACGATTGTCCCGGCCTGGAAGCTCCGGCAGACGCTGATGGGTCTCGTGACGACGGTCTGGGCCGATGCAGACGGGGACTCGCTGCGGGAAGAAACCGAAGACGGATTCGTCGTCGTCCGGGAGACCGAGGCGAAGGCCCGGGGAGGGGTTTCGGAGAACCCGTCCGATATGGCCGAGCAGCTTTCGGTGTCGGCCGGAAAGCCGGTGCCGGACCAGAACGGACTCACAAGGCTCTCCGTGAAGGTCAGCGGCGCGGACGTCGGGGGGATGCCGCTCGCAGGCGACCGGCAGGCTTTCTCGGACGGCATCCTCACCGTCACGAAGGAAGAACTGCCGGCCGATGCGGGTTATGTGCTTCCCTATCCGGCCGGCGGCCCCGAGGCCCGGTTTCTCCTGCCTGAACCCATGATCGCTTCCGATCATCCGAAGATCGTCTCGAAGGCCCGGGAAATTCTCTCCGGCGGCGCGGGCACCGACCGGGCATGGCTCCGGGAACTTCTCGGAAAGCCGAGGGGGAGTTCTCAAACGGAACCGGTGCGGGACCCGCTGCTCGCCGCCCGGATGCTGCTCGAATGGGTTTACCGGCGGGTGGACAAGCAGCCGGTGTTCTCGCTTCCCAATGCCCTCGACGTTCTCGACCGGATGAAGGGCGACTGCAACGAACATACGGCGCTGCTCACGGCCCTTGCCCGTGCGGCGGGTATCCCGGCGAAGCAGCAGGCGGGGCTCATGCACCTCGAGGGCACGGGACGGTTCTACTACCACGCCTGGGTGAGCTTCTATCTGGGCGGCCGGTGGATATCCGGGGACGCGGTATTCAACCAGTTTCCGGCCGACGTGACCCACCTCCGGTTCATCGAGGGCGGTGCCGACCGGCAGATTGAAATCTCCCGGCTCATCGGCCGCCTCAAGCTCGAACTCGTGGAGGCCCGGTGAGCGGTTCCCTGTGCATCGAGGTTCAGGGCCTTACCAAGGTGTACGACCGGTTCGTCGCCGTGGACGGGGTGACGTTCGATGTCCGGCCGGGCGAAATCTACGGGTTCCTCGGCCCGAACGGCGCCGGCAAGACGACGACGATCCGCATGCTGATCGGGCTGCTCAGGCCCACGGGCGGGACGATCCGGATCTGCGGCTTCGACCTTGCGGCGCAGCCGGAAGAGGCCAAGCAGGTGACGGGGTTCCTGCCGGACCGGCCCTATATCTACGAGAAACTGACGGCGCGGGAATACCTCCGGTTCATCGGCGGGATCTACGGGCTGGAAGCGGGCGAAATCGCGGCCCGGACCGCCGACCTTCTGGAATTTTTCGAACTCACCGCCTGGGGCGACGCCATGATCGAGAGCTTCTCCCACGGCATGAAGCAGCGGACGGCCCTTTCGGGTGCGCTGATCCACAAGCCGAAGCTGCTTATCGTCGACGAACCCACCGTCGGTCTGGACCCCAAGGGATCGAGGCTGCTGAAGAAAGTCCTGGTCCGGCTCGCGTCCGAAGGCACGGCGGTGTTCATGTCCACCCATTCTCTGGAAGTGGCCGAAGAACTCTGCCACCGGCTGTCGATCATCCAGAACGGGAAGCTGCTCACCACCGGGACCTTCGAGGAGATCCGGGCCCGTGCGAACGATCCGGGAGGGAACCTGGAACACGTTTTCCTCAAGATGACCGGGGCCACCGACCTCTCGGCCGCCGACCGGCTGCTGTCCGGGGACGGGGAGTAAGCGGGCCGTGGCCGAGACATCCATCCGCATCCGCGGGGCGCGCCAGCACAACCTGCAGGGCGTGGACCTGGATATTCCGCTGAAACGGATGACGGTTATTACGGGCGCCTCGGGTAGCGGGAAAAGCTCGCTGGCCTTCGACACGCTCTACGCCGAGGGGCAGCGGCGCTACATCGAGAGCCTGTCCACCTACGCACGGCAGTTTCTCGAACGGATGCCGAAGCCCGAGGTGGACTCCGTCGAGAACGTCCCCCCGGCGCTCGCAATCGAGCAGCGAAACCCGGTCCGCAACAGCCGGTCCACGGTCGCGACCCTCACCGAAATCTACGATCATCTGAGGCTCCTCTGGGCGAAGACCGGCCGGATCGTGAACGAGAAGACGGGCCGGGAGGCCGTGCGCCACGATCTCCAGTCCGTCGTGAAGGAACTGTCCGCCCTGCCGGAAGGCACACGGATGACGATTCTGGAGCCGGTCCCGGAAGATCCCCGTCCGGCATTCAGGCCCCAGGATCTCCTCTCCACCGGGCGGCTCCGCTTTCATGCCGACGGTGAAACGGTTGAGACCGAATCGCCGGAGGCGGCCGGCCGGTGGGAGAAGGCCCGGTCGCTCGCCCTCGTGACCGACCGGCTCGTCTGGAAACCGGATGCCGCCGCACGGCTCGCCGAATCGGTCGAACAGGCGTTCCGGGAAACCGGAGAATGCCGGGTGGCCGTGGAAGGCGAAAGTTCACTCCGGGTCTACCGGGACGAGCTGCACGACCCTGAGACCGGAGAAACCTACGTATCGCCGACGCCGGTGCTGTTCTCCTTCAGCTCGCCGCTCGGCGCGTGTCCCGAGTGTCACGGTTTCGGAAACATTCTCGCCTATGACGAGAAGCTTTTTGTCCCGAATCCGGCGCTCTCCATCGCCCAGGGTGCCGTCGAGCCCTGGACCAAGCCGTCCTGGCGGCATCTCCAGCAGGACCTTCTCGCCTTCTGCAAGGCGTCGAAGATCGACACCCGCCGTCCGTGGAAGGACCTGACAGCGGAGCAGAAGGCGAAAATCATCGAAGGTACGCCGAAGTTCGAAGGCATCATTCCGTTCTTCAGGGCGACCGAGCGGTCCAAGTACAAGCTGCACGTCCGGGTGTTCCTGCGCCGCTACCAGAGCCAGTCGGTCTGCGAAGTCTGCGCGGGAGCCCGGCTGAAGCCCGAGGCGCTCCGGTTCCGGGTCGGGGGGCTCTCCATTTCGGACTGGTGCCGCATGACCGTCGAGCGGTCGGTCCGCTGGCTCGACGAACTGAAACTCTCCCCCCTCGAAATGCAGATCGCCGCCGAGCCGGTCCGGCAGATCCGCCAGCGTCTCGACTGCATGGCGGAGATGGGGCTCGGCTATCTCACGCTGGACCGCCTCGGCCGGACGCTTTCCGGAGGCGAGTACCAGCGGATCCTGCTGGCGAACCAGCTCGGCAACCAGCTCACGGGATCGCTCTACGTCCTGGACGAACCCTCGATCGGTCTCCATCCCCGGGATTCCGGCCGGCTTATCCGGATCCTCCACCGGCTCAGGGACCAGGGGAACACGGTGGTTGTGGTGGAGCACGACCGCGAGGTGATCGCCTCGGCGGACGTGACGGTGGAAATGGGCCCGGGATCGGGCCGGGAGGGCGGGAAAGTGCTGTTTACGGGTTCCCCGGCCGCGCTGGCGAAGGATGGCAAGACGCCGACCGCCTGGCTGCTCCGGGACGAGCTTCGTCTGCCGCCGCCCGCCGAGCGTCACCAGAACCGGGGCTGGATCAAGCTTTCCGGCGCGAAGGAGAACAACCTCCGGAACGTCACGCTCCGGATCCCGATGGCGAACCTGACCTGCGTGACCGGCGTTTCCGGTTCGGGCAAAACCACGCTCGTCGTGAAGACCCTGTATCCGGCCCTCGACCGGATCTTCAACGAAGGTACCGGCGCCATCGGGCGGTTCGACACGGTGAGCGGCCTCGAGGGGCTCCGGGGGGTTTCCCTGATCGACCAGACCCCGCTTGCCCGGTCGTCGCGCTCGAATCCCGTCACCTACATGAAAGCCTTCGACGAGATCCGCGGCCTGTTCGCCCAGCTCCCCGACTCCCGGAGGTCGGGTTTCAAGCCGGCGTCGTTCTCCTTCAACGTGGAGGGCGGCCGCTGCGAGGTCTGCGCCGGCGAGGGCGTCCAGACGATCGACCTCCAGTTTCTCGCCGACGTGGAAGTCCCCTGCGAGGCCTGCAACGGCAAGCGGTACAAGCCCGAAGTCCTCCGGGCCCGGTACAAGGGCTATAATATCGCCGACGTGCTGAACCTGACCGTTACCGAGGCGATCAACCTGTTCCCTGCGCTCCAGCAGACACGCGCCAAGCTGATCCTGCTCGAGAACGTCGGTCTGGGGTACCTGCGGCTCGGGCAGTCGTCGTCCACGCTGTCGGGCGGCGAGGCCCAGCGCCTCAAGATCGCGGGGGAACTGGCGGCGGCGCCCAAGGGAAAGCTCCTGTACATTCTGGACGAACCGACGACCGGCCTTCACGGGGTCGATGTCGCGAAACTCCTCCGGGTGCTCCAGCGGCTCGTGGACGACGGACATACGGTCGTCGTCATCGAACACAATCTGGATGTGATCTCGCGGGCCGACTGGGTGGTGGATCTCGGCCCCGAGGGCGGCTCCGACGGCGGAAGGATTGTCGCCGAGGGGACGCCGGAACAGGTTTCCCGGTCCTCCGGATCCCTGACCGGACAGTACCTGCAGCCCCAGTTCCCGGAAGCCCGGCAGGAACGGAGGCGGCAGTGATCGTCGATATCCTGGCCGTCCTGATCGCGCTGGCGTTCGCCGTATTCGGATATCAGCGGGGCTTCGTGTTCCAGATCGTGAAGCTGCTCGGCATCGCACTCGCGTTTTTCGGCTGCTACCGGGCGGGCCGCGCGGCGGCGAGGATCTTTCCGGCGTGGGAAGGCGTTGCACCGGTGGTCAGGGTCTACGGCCTTACGATCCTCAGTTTCTTCTTCATCATCCTCACGATGAACCTCATCGGCATCCTGGTCCGGGAGATGATCTTTCACGGGCGGGAGCCCGAACACCGCAGGCGCGACAAGGTCCGGGGTCTCGCCCTTGGCTTTCTGGACGGCGCCTTCTGGTCGGTCATGTTCCTGTTCGTCGTGGCGGCGCTTCCCCGGAGCCTCCAGCGCGGTGTGCCGCTGGTCGAACGCCAGGTGAACGGCTCGTTCCTCGTGGCGGTGACGCGGCCGCTGAATTTCCTTGCCGATCCGGACATTCTGGTGACGGACGCGGGGCGTGAGGTGGCGGCGCTCGCCTCCATGCTCGAGTTCCTTTCCGATACGGCGAGGGTTCAGCAGCTCCGCCGGGCGGGATTCGACGATCCGCTCTGGAACGACAGCCGCCTGCTCCAGCTGTCCAAAGACACGCAGGCCCGCCAGATTCTTGCCGGCGGCGAGCGGCGGAAAGCCATGCTGCACCCGCAGCTCGCTGAGGTCCTGACGGACCGCACGCTCATGGATCTCATGCTCCAGTTCGAGCCTCCGGCGCTGCCGCCCGATGCTGCCCCGGCTCCGCTACCGGTAGAACCGGCTGACAGCGAACCTCCCGTGGAGGAGCCGTGAAGCCGCTGCCGGAAACCCTCGGGCGGAGCCTGCCGTTTGTGGAGCCCCTGCGGTCGGCGGGCGGCCGCGTGTATCTGGTCGGTGGTCCGGTGCGCGATCTGCTGCTCTCCCGTCCGGTGAAGGACCTGGATCTTCTGGTTGCGGGGCTTCCGCCGGAGACTCTCGAAAAACTGCTCGTGCTATTCGGGTCCGTCAACGAGGTGGGCAAATCGTTCGGCATCATCAAGCTGTCTACCGGGCGGGAGGTCATCGACTTCGCGCTTCCCCGGAAGGAGCGCTCTACGGGTCCCGGCCACAAGGACTTCTGGGTTCACGCGGATCCGTTCCTGCCGGTGGAGGAAGACCTCGGCCGCCGGGATTTCACGGTGAATGCCTTTGCCTGCGAACTGCTCGACGGCAGCGGACGTCTTGGGCCCCTGATCGACGTTCACGGGGGCGCGAAGGATCTGGCCCGGCGTGAACTCCGGCTGCTCCACGACCGGTCGTTTCAGGACGACCCGCTCCGGCTGATCCGGGCGGCGCAGTTCGCCGCGCGGCTGGGGTTCACGATCGAGGCGTCCACGATGGAGCTCATGAAGCGGGACGCGCCGCTGGCCCGGCATCTGCCGGCCGAACGGATCAGCACCGAGATCGATAAATTCCTGGGCTGCGAACGGCCGGGGCAGGGGTTCGACTGGCTGGAGCGGGGCGGGCTGATCCCCGAGGTGCTGCCGGAGCTGAAAAACCACTGGGACGAGAAAATCCCGGCGTTGTTCCTCTCCCGCGCCCGGTGCATCAAGGGCTGGATGAGCTTCACGCCGCGGCTTCCCGGCCGCCCGTCGCTGCTCCGGTGGGGGGTTCTGGCGGCCTGTATCGCGCCAGGCTCCGAGCTGATTCCGGACTCCAGCGGGAAACCGGCGGCCGCCTTCCTGAAGCGCATCAAGGCGTCGGTGGCTGGAGCGGACCCGGAGCGGCTCGCCGGCTGGACTCGTGCGCTGAAAGCGGCCGAAGGCTGGCCCGGCGCCGGTGAGGAAAGCGGAGCTTCGATCCGCCGCTGGATGTCGCTGGCGGGGCGAAACGAGCTGGCCGAACTTCTGGAACTGGTTGCCGCACGGGCGGAAGCCGTTCTCCCTTACGAAGACGCCAACGCCGGAGACGAGGGGAACCGGGCGTCTCCGCTCGGCGAGCAGTGGGTCCGGCGCGTCCGCGCCGAGATGGAGCGGAACGTCCCGCTCTCGGTGCAGGATCTTGCGGTGAAGGGCGAAGACCTCAAGGCCGCCGGCATCGAGGCAGGTCCCCGGCTCGGGCAGATCCTGAAAGCGCTTCTCGCCGAAGTCCTCGAGGATCCGGATAAAAACCGGCGCGATTACCTGCTGTCCCGGGCCCCGTCGCTGTAAAGCCAGATCCCGATTCCGGACGGAAGGGTTTCCGCCAGCCGGTAGTGGCGGGATCTGAACCCGAGAAATTCCGGCGCGTAGTCCTCCGGCCGGGCCGGATATCCGATGGGCACGAACGCCTGCGTATCCACCACCGGCGGGAAACCGTTTTTCTCCAGACCGGCGGCGAGTTCCCGCTGGATTTCCGGCGAGGAGCGCCAGGGGTTCACGAAGTAGCGCCGGCTTGCGGGTTTCCGGTCCGCCGCCAGATAGAGAAACGGCTCTGCCGGAAAGATCAGCACCTGACTTCCGGAAGGATCGAGCTGGTTCAGCCGCAGGGCGGCCGTCCGTACCGTGGCCAGATCCCGGTCCAGCCGGCCCGCATAACCGGCCGCAATTCTGGAAGCGAAGACCAGCAGGAGCAGCGCGAATCCGGCGATGGCCGCCTGCCGGTAATGGGCGGGGCGTTCGGGAGCGAGTTCGGCGAATGCGAGGACCGCCAGCGCCGCCGCCGGAAGGCAGCGCATGATATCGAGACGCGGAAAGGCGGAAAGAAACGCCCCGGCGAACAGGAGCAGAAGGAACGTCAGCCGTTCGTTTTTTCCGAACCGGGGCGATCCGTACCCGCAGGCATAAGCCCCCGCAAGCAGCATCGGCAGGTACAGCAACGGACTGCTGAGCGAGAAGGCGTACGATCCGAGAGCGCCGGCCATCCGGAGATTCTCGAGGACCGTGATCCTGAATGCTTCGGCGAGGGTTCCGGTGGCGGCCAGATAGATCAGAACGACGGTGACGGATCCGGCGAATCCGCCCGCGAAGCAGGCGAACCGCTCGCGCCGGGATTCCGGAAACGGGCGGATCCAGGCACAGGCCGCCGCCGCGAGGACGAGCGGCAGGTTCTGGAACCGGACCAGAATCAGGAATCCGCACAGGAGGCCCGCGCGAACCCAGTTCCCCTGATTGCCGGGTGCGATGCCCGCCGCGAGAAGCCCCGGAAGCGCCATGGCCGCGAGCGTGATGAAGCTGTTCGGGGACCACTGGAAACCGGAGTGGAGGGCGAAGACGAGCATGAGGGCGATCCCGCCTGCGGTACCCCTTAAGGTTTTGCCATGATCCGCTAGCCGCCAGGCGGTGAAGACCGCTCCGGCCCCTGCGGCCAGCGTCACCGCAAGACGGAACCAGACGAGATGGGGAAACGGGTTTTCACCCATGAACAGCGACGAGAAGAGGAACAGTGCCGGAGGCTTTTCGTTGACGATATCCGCGTAGATCCGGCCGCCTTCCGCAATCCGGTGGCCGACGAGCAGGAGCGAGCCTTCATCCGTGAACAGCGGCCCTCCGCGCCCGGTCAGGAGAAAAAGGACCGGAGCGGCGGCAAATGCCGCGACTGCGGCGGCGATCCGGCCGCGCCTCGATATCGGACTTTCCTGCACGGGACCAGTGTACGCCGCCCCGGTAGCGGCCCGCAACGGAGCCTTCAGAGCGCCTTGCAGATGGCGTCCGTATACTGGTCCGTCGTCGCCGTGCCGCCGAGGTCGCCGGTCCGGACCTTTCCGTCCGCGAGGACCTTCGTGACGGCGGCGCGGACGTTTCCGGCGGCGGCGGATTCGCCGAGGTGATCCAGCATCATGGCGGCGGAGAGGATCATGGCCGTGGGGTTCGCCTTCCCCTGTCCGGCGATGTCCGGAGCGGTGCCGTGGACCGGTTCGAACACGGCGGTTTTCTCGCCGATATTCCCGGCGGGGCAGACCCCGAGGCCGCCGACGAGCCCCGCGCAGAGGTCCGAAAGGATGTCACCGAACAGGTTTTCCATCACGAGGACGTCGTACGACTGCGGCGTGGAGACGAGATCGGTGCAGGCGTGATCGACGAGCACTTCGTCGGCATGGATTCCGGGATAGTCCTTCGCCACGGCCCGGAAGCAGTCGAGAAAAAGGCCGTCGGACAGTTTCATGATGTTCGCCTTGTGGATGGCGGAGACGCGCTTTCTGCCCAGCTTCTTAGCGGTCTCGAAGGCGAACCTGGCGATCCGGGTGCTGGCCTTCTCGGTGATGACCTTGATCGATTCGACGATGCCCGGCGCGACCTCGTGTTCAAGACCCGAGTAGAGGTCCTCGGTGTTTTCGCGGATGATGATCAGATCCACGTTTTCGAAGGGAGTCTTGACGCCAGGCAGGTTCCTGCACGGACGGAAGTTCGCATACAGGTCGCCGGCTTTCCGCAGGGCGACGTTCGCCGAGGGGAGGCCCTTTGCTACCGGCGTGCCGATGGGGCCCTTGAGGCCGAGGCCCGTCCGCCGCAGCGCCTCGACGACGTGATCGGGGAGCAGGGTGCCGTATTTCTCGGCGACCTGCTGGCCGCAGAGGTGTTCCTCGAATTCGAATCTGAGGCCGGTGGCTTCGAGAATCCGCCGCGTGGCGGCGGTGATTTCGGGGCCGATGCCGTCGCCGGGAAGCAGTACGACCTTGTGAGCCATGCCGGGATACCTCGTCTGGTGAGGGGGATTGTATCCAACGGCGGGAGAAGAGCCCAACCGGGCCCTGAATTGCCGCCGGAAAGGGAAAACCCCGCCGGCAGGGCGGGGTTTTCCGGAGAACCGGTGCAGCGGCAGGGCCGTTACATGCGGTTCGGCCCGAACGGGCGGAACAGCCACTGGCCGCCGTCGGCGACGATGATGGCGCCGGTAATGTAGCTCGCGGCGTCCGAGGCGAGGAACAGGGAGATGTTCGCCATCTCCTGGACCGTGCCCTGGCGGCCCAGCGGAACGCCCCGGTTGATGACTTCTTCCGGCATGCCCATGCCGAGACGCTTCATGCCTTCGGTGTCCCCGATGGGGCCGGGGGCGATGCCGTTCACGCGGATGCCGAGCGGGCCCCATTCCACCGCGAGCACGCGGGTCTGGGCGTCGATGCCGGCCTTCGCCGAAGCGGCGTGGATCTGGAACGGCGTGCCCACGTAGCCGAGGGTCGCCGTGATGTTGATGATGGACGCCTTCTTCGTCTTCGACAGGGCCTCGAAGGAAGCCTTGCAGACGTTGAAGGTGCCGATCTGGTCGATTTCAACGACGGTCTTGTAGCCGTTGTAGGAGAGCTGGGCGGCCGAGCAGATGAAGTTGCCGGCGGCGCCGTTCACGAGAATGTCCAGCTTGCCGAACTTGTCGACGGTGGCCTTCACCGCGGCTTCCACCTGATCCGTGTTGCGGACGTCGGCGGAGGCGCAGAGCGGTTCCACGCCGGTCTTCTTCTTGATATCGGCGGCGGCTTCCTGGAGCTTGTCCAGCTTGCGGCCGACGATGGTCACGTTCGCGCCGTGGGCGGCGAAGGACTCGGCGATTCCCTTGCAGATGCCCGAGCCGCCGCCGGTGACGAGGGCCACGCGGCCCTTGAGCAGATCCTTGTTGAAGAAACTCATGCCTGTTCACTCCTTGGGGTTGAAAGGTCCGGGCCCGGTGACGGGTCCCGCGCTTTTCACCGGCCGGTTAGATAGCAGCCTCGGGCCCCTGGATGAAATAGTTAACTCATTAATTAATACATTCGTGTCACCGGGGTCCGGCAGCGTAGGCCCGGAAGGCGGGCAGCGTCTCGATCAGGTCCGCGAGCGCCCTGCCGATGATCCGGTGGCCGTCCGTATCGGGGTGGACGGGCTCCTCCATCAGGTCCCACTTGCCGTATTCGTAAACGGGGCTCGTGTAGGTTCCGGCCGGGTCGCAGGCCCGGTGATAGCGCGCGAGATCCTCCGGCCAAGTGTGCAGGAACCGGGCGGCCCAGGTGTCGTGGCCGAGCCGCCGCTCCGGCGTCAGCGGGGCGCTCCGGCCGGGGACGAAATAGAACTGGAGCGTTTCGCCCACGGGGACACGGAAGGTAACGGTATGAATCCCGTCGCCGGCCTTCTCGTCGCCGTCCCTGCCGCTGTCGTTCAGCGCCACCGGCGGTAGCGGCCACGGGGCGATCAGTCCGGACTTGAGCTGGTCGCTCCCCAGCCGGTGGATCATCACCGAGTAGCCGTCCGCCGGATCGAACTCCGGGGGCGACGACACGCGCACGCGCCACAGGACGGATTTCCCTTCGGGGGCCAGGGCCTCGAACGGGCAGAGGGCCGCTGCGGGATCCCGCGCGAGCGACTTCTCGATACCTCCGTCCAGCAGCAGGGCTCGCGTATCGAGGACATCCAGACCCAGTTCCTCCCGAAGCCGGGCGATGACCGGCGCGTAGTAGCGGCGGGCCTGTTCCAGGTGAATGAAGAGGGACGTCTGCCGGCGCTCGCGGATGTCCCGGGTGAACCCCTCGAGTTCGTCGGCAAATTCCTGCCGGGTCTTGTGGGGGGGCCATTTCCAGGGGCCGGATACGCGCCAGGTCCGCTCGATGTCCTCGGCCGAAGGCTGCGGGATTGTTTCCAGCCCTTCGGGGAGAACAGCCCACCGATGGGACGGAACCGGGAGCGGATCGTCCAGCGGGATGCGGTCCGGATGAGGTTCGACGCCGTAGTCGTTGAAGGCGGAACCCACCAGGATCACGTCGGCCTCGAGCTGGCCGAGCCCCCGGTAGAGGTTCCGGTCACGTTCCAGCGTGAAGCCGGGTATTCCGAGCCCGATGAACTCGAAACGGAGTCCCGGGTGACGGGATGCGAGTTCCCGTTCGGCCACTTCCATGAAGCTGTCCTTCACCGGCACCGGAAGGCCGAAGACCGTGGAATCGCCGAATGCGGCCACCCGGAAAGTTCCATCCGGTTTTTTCCACTCGAACGGATCGGTGCGGAATCCCCGGCTGTTGGTACTGATTTCGAAACGGCGCGGCTGCCGGCCGGGCACGGGCTCCAGGCGCTCGAGGCCGCCGAAGAAGGCGTCGTCCGTGTAATCGACGTTTTCCTTGAGCGGGGACGCATCGTGCGGCCAGAACGGCTTGTAGAGCCCCCGGGTGGAAAGGGCGTCGGCAAGACGAGGGGCCTTGAGCAGAAAGCGTCCGTCCGTTTTCCGGCTGAGCGGAAAATCCCCGCCGGACGAGCAACTCCATCCGGAGGCAGCCAGCAGGAAAACGAGAAAGAACCTTTTCATGGCTCGTTCCCGGGGCTCGCGGCCAGCACGTAGAGAAGCATGCGGTCCGCAGGCGGCGGAGGGCTCTCCGTCTCAAGGCGTTTCCGAAGGCCGGGTACCCGCGGCAGGAGGTCCATGAGCGCCCACGCGGCCCGGTACCGGAGCCTTTCGTCATCATCCGCCAGACAGTTCACCAGCCCGGTCACGGTTTCCGCGACAGGCCCCTGATCGCCCGTCACGGCGAGCCCGCCGACGGCTTCGATCCGGGCATCGGCGGACTCCGCCGCTTTCAGTTTTTCCAGCCATCCGGCGGCGATGAGTCCCCGGTAGTTGGCCTGGTAGGGGGCGGCAATTTGCGCGCTGGCCTCCTTCGCCTTCTCGCGTACTTCAGGATCGGGGTCGTCCAGCAGTCCCCGGATTTTGTCCAGATAGGGCCGGGAGCGGGCCCGGAAGTCGGCGAGCGCCAGTGCGGCAGTCGCCCGGACCGCAGGGTCCGGATGTCTCAGGAGCGGGACGAGGAACAGGGCTTCCTCGAACTGCCGGGTTTTGAGCTTCGGCCGGGATTCGACCGCCGCCAGCCGCACGTTCGGGTCCGGATCGGCGAGGGCGTGAACCAGGATCGAGGAAGCTTCGGGCGGGGGCGGATTGAAACCGCTCAGGGTACGGAGGGCTTCAGTCCGCAGGACGGGATCGGGATCCTTGAGCGCAATTCTGCCGATCAGCGGAGCTGCACCGCCGGTATTGCCGGCCGCCGCCTCGCGGAGGGCGGCCAGCCGGAGTTCCGGATCGCGGGAAAGAAGCCCGCTGCGCATCTTCCACGGGATCTCCGGTTCGGGCTGGCAGGCGGCGGCCAGAACGACGATCAGTACGGCCGCGGCCGGTGCGAGGCTTCTGTTTATCATGCGAATCCTTTAAATTGTTGCTGTTCCCTCGAGTGGGCGGCAACCGGGCCGGAGGAATTCCAATGACGATACAGGCATGGGCCGCAATGAAGCCCAAGGGGAAGCTCGAGCCGTTCAGCTACGAGGAAGGCCCGCTCGGCCCGCAGGAGATCGAGATCGAGGTCACGCACTGCGGAATCTGCCACAGCGACGTGCATCTCGTGGACAACAACTGGGGCACGGACCGGTACCCGCTCGTCCCGGGGCATGAAGTGATCGGCAAGGTGAAGGCTATGGGTTCCGCCGTCACCGGCATCGAGAAGGGCATGCGGGTCGGTGTGGGCTGGCAGTGCGGCTCGTGCATGCGGTGCGAGTGGTGTGTCTCGGGCGAGGAAAACCTC
This sequence comes from uncultured bacterium, assembly GCA_964621525.1. Classification (GTDB taxonomy): domain Bacteria; phylum JAGRBM01; class JAGRBM01; order JAGRBM01; family JAHCIT01; genus CAZMGV01. Next base: position 43,976 of record CAZUMS010000021.1, on the reverse strand, counting down.
TGCGACGCGAGCCAGGCGACCGCCGCCGGACACTTCGGCGGTTTCGCCGACCGGATGCGGTGCGATCACCGGTTCGCCTTTGCCATCCCCGCGAAACTGAAACCGGAAAACGCCGCTCCGCTCCTTTGCGGCGGCGTCACGGTCTACTCGCCGCTCCGGCGGCTCGCCCGCGGCCCCAACACGAGGGTCGGCGTCATCGGCATCGGCGGCCTCGGCCATCTGGCGCTCCAGTTCGCCCGCGACATGGGATTCGAGGTGACGGCCTTCTCGACCTCCAAGGACAAGGAGCCGGAGGCGAGGGCGTTCGGGGCAAAACGGTTCGTCAGCACGTCAGAGCCCGGAGCCCTGAGGGCCTGCACGGGGCAGTTCGACCTGATTCTCAACACCGTCCACCACACGCTCGACTGGGCGGCGTACCTCGATGCGCTCCGGCCCAACGGACGGCTCGTGATCCTGGGTTCCCCGAGGGAAGATCTGAAGTTCCCCGGCGGTTCCCTGCTCGGCGGCCAGAAGGGCGTTGTGGGGAGCGTCATCGGCAGCCGGGCGATGATCCGGGAAATGCTCGAGTTCGCCGCCCGGCACGGGATCAAGGCGAAGACCGAATCCTTCCCCATGAGCCAGGCCAGCGAGGCGCTGGACCATGTCCGCCGGAACAAGGCCCGCTACCGGGCCGTGCTGGTGAAATAGTCACCCGGCGGCAACCTGTACGGTCCGGATGTTCTGGGCGGCGTCGCCGTAGCTCTCGAAGCTGACGGTTTCTTTCTCCTGCTCCGGGTTCTGTTCGAACGACGTGTAGAAGGCGAGCAGCCGTTTGGGATCCATGCGGGTGAGGTCGTGCGGCGTGCTGAGGGCGTTGACGAGCCCCCTGCGTCCGGGGCCCACCCGGCCAAGATAAAACAGCGGCGAACCACTGCCGTCCGGCTGGTAGCTGAAGTAGCAGATCGTTTCTTCCGGCAGGCTCACCTCGGTGATGGGGCCCGTGGTCTCGCCCGGTTCGTCCGCCGGGGTCTCGGGTTCGTCTTCCGCTTTCGCCGAGCCGAGCACGAGATCATGCAGGTTGCCGCGGACGCGGGGTTTCAGGATTTCATAGGCCTGTCCCGCGTGCTCGGGTTCGAGCGAGGCCATCTCGGCCACGGGCATCGGTTCGAGTCCCTTGAGCCGGGCGACGCCGGCGAACCGGAATACATGATAGCGGTTGATGTCGGCCGCCTTGTAACCGGTCCATTCGAGGCCGCCGTACCGCACCGAAAGGAGCGGCATTCGCGACACTTCCTGGGCGAGCCTGTCGAGGAAGCCGGTGGTGAGGGCGATGCCCTCGTTCCGGAGCTCGCCCTTGGGCGTCACCTCCACCCAGTAGTCCCGCGCCGCTCCGGCCGGGACGGCCGAGGTCTGAGAGACTCCGCCGTCCTGCGACGGCCGGTTCAGGAAAGCGTCCACGTCGTCGGGGGTATAACCGGCGGCGACGAGCCAGTTTTTCAGTTCGGGGAGGTTCGTGAGCGTCTTGCCTGTCGTGAGGCGGGTCAGCTCGATCAGCCCCGAACCCAGATAGTCGTGGGTCCAGCTCCCCATGCTGCCGTCGAACTGGAGCGGGATCACGTAGTAGTGGTTATGGTTCAGCGCGATGCGGATGCCCCGGTCGAACACGAAACCGTCCCGCCGGGCCTTCACGTAGGCTTCCTGGATGACGGACGCGGCGTTCACGAGGTCTCCGGCCCGGCGGCTCGTGAAGAAGCTCCCGTCGCCCAGGAACTTCTCGAACCGGATTCCGAACCGGTCGGAGAGGCCCGAGATCACCTGCTGGAAGGCGTACATCTGGCGGACGCTCTGCCGTTCCTTGAGGGAGCTGTGCTGGCGGATGATGTCGGAGTAGGTCGCCGTGAAGTTGTTGATGTCGTAGACGAGCCCGAACCGTTCCAGCCGGTTTTCCACGATGGACGGCCGGTTGAAGTCGAACACCCGGGTGTCGGTCGTGTCGATCACCTGCGCGGGGTCGGATTCGAGCACGATTCTCTCGGTGAACGTCTTGCCCGTGTCCTCGGTCTTGCGGGCGCACTCCAGCATGAGCGTGCGCAGGTGATGGACGATCTCGTATTCGACGAACCGCGGCCGGAGCTGGGCGAGGATGCCGAGCACGTTCTGGTGGGGCGCGCCGGTTTTCTGGAGCTGGACGAGGCGGCCCGTCTGCTCGCCGATCAGCACGCTGTCCATGGAAACATCGGCGGGGCTTTTTACTTCGGGGTGGGCGGAGCGGACGGCTTCGTAGAGCCGCGGGTCCGACCGGCATTCCTTGAGCAGGTACTGGCGGAGGGCGTCCAGCTCCCGGTGGAACTTCGCGGTATCCGTGCGCACGACGCCGCCCAGGTAGTCGTCCACGTCGCCGAGCGTGAGCGGTCCCGGCAGGTTGGACAGCAGCAGCGTGTTCCGCATCAGCATCTGCACGACCGGCGGGGCCGTCGCGGTCTGGTCGAAACTCGCGTCCAGCGCGATGCGTGCGTTCGTGGCATGGATCAGGTCCAGCAGGAGCCCCGTGATGGCGCGAAGCAGGCGGTACTTGATGTGGACGCCGTCCGAGCCGACGAGAGCCGTATCCACCGATGCGACGGTTTTCCCGCACAGGGCGACGGCCATCGCGATGTCACCCGAGTGGTAGAGCCAGAACAGTTCCGGCGCCCGGTAGGACGCGCCGTGGATGGTCGCCGCTTCCAGTACCTGCCCGAGCAGCTTTTCATAGGCGGTCTTGGTTTCGATCCGGGGTCCGGCCTCGATGCGCAGGCCGGGGTCGCGGGTCCGGGCCTTCAGGATGTGCTTGGCAAGGTAGCGGGTCTCTTCCTCGGCGTAGGCCTGGAGCGCCGCCCGGAGCCGGGGGTTGGCCACGACGGGAAAGCCGTACTGATGATGGGCGCTGCCGGAGAAGCGGATTTTCGACGGAATCGGGATCACCCGGTCCGGATCGCCGAACACCTCGACGAGGGCGGAATAAAGGGAACGGACGTACCGGAACTGGGCGACCGTGTCCGGATTGAGACGGAAATAGTCGGCAATCGTCCGCATGAACTCTGGAGTCCGCTCCCCGTGTCCGCTTTCAGACCGTAAGTATCCGGATTTGGAAGCGAGTCTAAATGACCCATGATGCCGGGTCCAAGGGAGTTTGAGGCTGTTCCTGAGTAATTTCCGGGCAGCAGAGCGGACAAAACAGGCACAGTATCCGGTTTCGGCTCCGCAACTGCCAAATCTGAAGGTAATCAGGCGGATTTTGCGGGCGATTTCAGGTACATCGTTTGCAGAATTCTCTCCCGGACGGGGTAGGATCCGAATCTAAATATAAGGTGCCAGAGCTTCAGGCATGAATTCCGGCCGGCGAATTCCGGGGCCGTTCGCCGGGCGGAAACTGTCTGTTCTGCTGGTGCCGTGAGTATGGGAAATGATTGTACAGCTTTCACCGGTTAAGTTTCTTCTCGGCTGCTGCGTTGCATCGATACTGATTCTGGGCGGCAGCAGTTTTTATGTAATGCCTGTCTGGGTGGTGGCGGTCGAAGTCTTCCTGACGATCATCGGCCTGTTTGCCCTCGGGTCCGCCAAATACCAGCTGGACAAGAACGCCCTCACCTATGGCATGGGGCTGGTCATTTTCTGCACGTTCTGGACGCTCTGGTGGCCGGAATCGGGCCTGCGCCAGTCGTTCGAGGCCGGCGGCATTTCGGCCACGACGGGGTTCTTCCAGCACTACCTGCTGACGCTCGAAGGCCTGAACGAGCTGATTCACGCCGACACGCTGCTGTTCATCCTCGGCCTTACGCTGTTCGTCGCCGTGATCGCACAGACCCGGCTGCTGGAATCGGTCAGCTTCTGGGTGCTCCGGAAGACGAGCGGAAACGTCCTGACGACCGTGATGATCCTGACGGGAGTCGTCTCCTTCGCCTCGGGCATCCTGGACGGCGTCTCCATGATCGGGCTGATGATCCGGATTCTCGTCATGATCCTCTTCCTCGCCCGGATGAAGGACGAAGCAGTCATTTTCTTCGTGATCGTCTCGACGGTCATCACGACCGTCTGCGGCATGTGGCTGGCCTACGGCGAACCGCCGAACCTGATCATGAAGGCGAACCTTCATCCTCACCTCGATAACGTGTTTTTCCTCCGGTACTGCCTCCCGGTGGCGATCGGCAGTTATCTGATCATCATGTGGAACCTCAGGAAGCGCCTCCAGGGGAAGAAAGTCGATACGGCGGAGCTCGATATCCTGGATCTCCACACGGCCGACGTGCGGTTCCTTCAGGCGACCCGCCATGGCGAAGTGCTGATCCCGACGGAATTCGTCGATAACTACAAGGACGTGCTCGGTTCGCACTATCCGGCCATGGAAAAACGGCTCCACAAGGGCGAACCGCTCGGCGCGGCGCTGATCCATGAAGGCGTTCCGAAAGAGATCCGCATCCAGCTTCTCGGAGCGTACGTGTCGGAAAATCTCGCCGGGGAACTGGACGAGCACTACCAGCACCAGGTGAAGGGCGATCCCGAGGACAGCAAGGACAAGTGGATCCAGAAGATCCAGAGGACGTTGCGGACGATGCAGCATCTGAGAATCCGGGCCCAGTGGATCGGCGGAGCAGCCTTCGTTCCATTCGTGGGGTTCCTCGTCTGGCACGCCATCGACCATGAGTTCCCGCTGTTCGTCGCTTCATTTGCTGGTTTCTTCGTGGCGCTGGGGGGGATCTTTTCGATCCCGAAGATGCGCCGTCTGGCGCTCATGGACGCCGCCCACGAATACAAGGAGTACCTGTTCCTGATCCCTCTTTTCTTCTCGATCACGCTGCTGCAGAAGACCGGGTTCTTCGACCAGCTCTCGGAATACCTCCATCAGGGGATCGAGCAGTGGGGTGCGTCGCACATCGCCTACGTGCAGTTCACGGGGGCCGCGTTCCTCTCGGCGATTCTGGACAACAACGTCGTCGCCGACTTCGCCAGCCGGGCCCTGCACGGTCTCGATATCGCGATCCTGCACCTGTTCGCCATGGCGCAGATCGCGGGGTACGCGGCGGGCGGCTGCTGGACCCACATCGGCTCGGCCCAGTCGGTGGTGGCCTACTCGTTCATCCGCAAGGAGATCGACGAGCACTACACCCCGTTCCAGTGGATCAGGGCGATGACGCCGGTGATCCTCGAGGTTTTCGTGCTGATGACGGTCGTGATCTACGGAGAGGCACTGCTCTTCGAGTATCTCCACGTCAAGTAACGGCCGGAGCGCCCGCGGGAGAGTTCAGCAGGCGCTTCACAGCGGCAATGAACAGGCCGGTCATCAGCAGGTTCAGGGCGAGCGAGAGGGCGGCCACCGTGATCATGTCACCTCCGATCCCGTAGGAAATCGACACGACGAGGACTCCGGCCCCGACTTCTCCGCGGGGGAACATCCCGATGCAGAGAGCGAGACGCTCGCGCAGCGTCGCCTCGCCCCGGTAGCAGAACGCCGGGAACATCTTGCCCAGGTTCGACAGCAGGGTGATCAGAAGGACGTGGACGCCGATAGTCCCCCAGTCCGTTCCGGACGACGAACCGGTCACGATGGGCGGCATCGACAGGCCGACCAGCACCATGAAAGCGGCCGATATCCAGGCGGCAGCCGTCTGCTCGCTCCGGTCGTCGGGACCCAGCTCATGGCCGGGCCGGGCATCGTGTGCATGGGGGTCGGTGCCTGCCGGTCTTGCCATGATGCAGCCCAGGACGAAGGCGGGCAGCAGGACTTCGAGATGGATCGGGACCACCCGGTCGATCACCTTGCTGGCCAGGTAGATCGCCTCGCAGACGGCGGTGATTCCGGCGGCATAGCCGGCCACCCAGGGCCAGGTGAGGGGGATCCTCAGGCTGTGCAGTTTCTTCCAGGCGATCCAGAGCAGGAGGAAGATGACCGCCACGATCACTGCGAGCTGCCATTTGAATCCGACCATCATGATCTTGAGCGGGATCATCAGCAGGATCGTGTCGAGATCGTCGAAGATGGCCAGTACGCGGGCCTTGCGGAACATCCAGGTCGAGGCAAGCCCCGCCGCCGCAAGCATGGAAAACAGGACGCCGGCCGAGGTGGGCGAGGCGAAGCGGGCGGCAAAGAGTGCATCCTGCCAGACACTGGAACCGGCGTCTCCGGCCGGAGGTACGACCGCCACAAAGTAGGCGGCGCAGAAGAGCCAGGGAAACGCTGCGGCGGTTGCGGCGACCGCATAGTCCCAGCCGTATTTCCCGGGGTTCTTGCGGTCCAGCTCGAACTCATAACCCACGTGAATCATGATGAAGCCGAGTGCCGTCATGGTGAGCAGCCGGACGGCCGTGGCGACAGCCGGGGCGGCCTCCCCGGCGAGCGAGGGAAGGAACTGCGACAGGACAAGTCCGGCCACGAGCAGCAGCGAGTACAGAATAACCTTGCGCACGGTTTGGATACCGCCTTTCCTGAGGATGGGTTGTGTCTGGCTGACGCCGAAGCCGGCGTCAGGAGTTTCCGGATTTGCGGACGGTCAGTTCGATCACGGCTGCGTCTTCGCAGCCCTTCAGCGAGCCGATCGTCCCCGAGACGGCTCCCGCGACGATCTCCTGAAGATGTTCCTTCAGGGGGATCCGTTTCCCGTTCACCCGCAGGACGACTGCCGGTGTCCGGCTTCCGCCGGGCAGGATTTCGTCCAGGATGAATTTTTCCACTTCGGAGGGGTCCCGGAAATTCCGGATCCCCTCGACCGGGACATCGCCATAGACCGCCCGGAGCTCCTTGAGGGGGACCAGCGGCTGGCTGCCGGTTTCCCGGCGCACCGCCTCGATCTTCGGAAGCGGCGAATCCTTGAATCCTTCGAGCAGGACGAGGTCGCAGTCCGCAAACCGCTCGTCGACTGCATGAACGTGCTGGAGCGACGGCGTTTCGAACGTGGAGGCGAGGCCGGGGGAGAGCAGCACGGTCCGCCGCGCTCCGGCTCTTGTGTGGAGCGTCGAGTCCTTGCCCTCGACCGCCCTCTCGGCCTTGCCGTGGCCGTCCGCCTTGACAGTACCTACCCTGAGGCCGCGGGCCGTGAGCCTGCGGATCAGTTCCACGACGAGCGTGGTCTTGCCGGAATTGGACGCGCCGCAGATGACAAGGGCTGGCGGCATGTCCTGGTACGTCTGGTGCTCAGCTCTTTCCGTTCCGTTCGCGGACCACCAGCGTCTGGCCGGCCTTCAGCCGGTTCAGATTGACGCCCGGGTTCCATTCGCGGAGTTCGGGGAGCGAAACGCCGTAGCGGCGGGCGATCTTCGTCGCGTTCTCACCGCTCTTCACCTTATGGCGGCGTTCCGAATCGGCGGCAGACGACGAGGTTTCCCGGGACGCGGTTTTCGGGGCCGCATTTTTCTTTGAAGCGGTTTTCGTCTCGGCCTTGCCGGCGGATTTCGCGGCCGCTGGAGCGGAGGGCCGGAGCACAAGCCGGTCGCCCACATGCAGCCGGCTGAGGTTCTTGCCCGGGTTTAGCTTCCGCAGGCTGGCCATCGACAGGTCGTAACGGCGGGCGATGACGCTGGCATTTTCGCCCCGCCGGACCATGTGCGTGCGGGTGGAGGGTTCGGCGCCCGCTGTCCTGCCGCCGGATTTCGAGGACGAGGACGAGGACGAGGGTTCCGGCCGGCCACGCCCGCCATAGACGCCGATTTCCTCGCCCGTAAGGCCCTTGATCGGGTTCACAGGTTCGTTGTCGTTCGACGGGTAGGAGATGAACTCCGGCGTCGTCGTCGAGGCGAGGGCGATGTCCTTGGCGTCACCCGAAGCCTTGTAGATCGTCAGCACGTCGCCGACGCGCACCCGGCCGCGTTTGTCCAGCCGGTTCCACAGCCGGAGGGCGTTCGTCGTGACGCCGTACTGACGGGCGATGGATTTCAGGGATTCCCTGCCGACCACCACATGGCCGGTCTCGGCGGCCCAGTGGGGCTCCACCGCATCGTGGCGCTTCATGAGCCGCGAGGCGTGCTTCCAGTTCTTGGGCAGGGGGAGCGGCTCCACCGACTTCGGCACCGGGAGCTTCACCGTTTCGCCGGCACGGAAGTCGCGGCGGCCGCCGTTGATGAGCGCAACGGCATCCGGGTCCGTGGTGTGCCGGTAGGCGACGGAGAGCAGGTTGTCGCCCTTCTCCCATTCGTAGCGCTTGAAATCGTCCAGGCCCTCGGTCTGCGACAGCTCGTCGAAGCGGGCGATGAAGCCGGGGCCTTTCCCGGCGGGCACGCGGATCTCGTACTGGGAAACGTTCGGCGGAACGAACCAGCGGAGGAGGTGCGGGTTCAGCCGCTTGATGTCCTCGTAGTCGCACTCGGCCGCCGTCGCCGCGAGGTAGAGGCTTGTGCCTCCGGGCACCGTCACGGTGTCAAAATCGAAGTCTTCGGCCACCGGCAGGTGCTTGAAGCCGAACTTCTCGGGGGCCTGCGCGATGATCGCCGCCGCCATGTATTTCGGGACGTACTCGCGGGTCTCGGGAAAGAGGCCCTGCCGCTTGCTCCGGATAGTCCGCATCTCCCAGAAGCTGTCGGCTCCGGTGCGGCGTTTCACCTTGCGGATCTTCCCCTCGCCCGTGTTGTAGGCGGCGAAGGCCAGGTACCAGCTGTCGAATTCCGTGTAGAGTTCGTCCAGATAGCTCGCGGCGGCGTGCGTGGCGCGCACGGGATCGCGCCGCTCGTCCACCCACCAGTTGATGGCGAGATCGTACCGCTTGCCGGTTCCCGCAATGAACTGCCAGAGGCCGACAGCCCGGGCGGTCGAATAGGCCCGCACGTTGAAACCGCTCTCGATCATGGCGAGAAAAACGATCTCTTCGGGGAGTCCGCGCTCTTTCAGGATGGAACGGAGCAGGGGGCCGTACCGCTTCTCGCGGGCCAGCCAGCGCTCCATGTAGACCGAGCCCTTGGAGCTCGTGAAGTAGCTGATCCATTTCTCGACCGCCTTGTTGTAGACAATCGGGACGAAATTCTTCGGCGTGCTGCCGTCGCGCGGATAGCCCCTGAACACCGTGAGGCCGCCCAGCTTTTCCGACAGTTCGGGGTCGTGCTTCGAGAAGAACCCGTCGGCCGGCAGCTCGATGCTGCCCTTGTCCAGGACTTCGGCATCCGGGTCGCCGAGTTCGGCGACCGGTGCGCCCTCGAGATCGGAAGTTTCGTCCGGTACCTCGTCCACGGCCTCGAGGCCTTCCTCGAGGAACGATTCCAGCGGATCGGTTTCGGCATTTTTGGTTTCTTCGGCCGGGAGATCGTCAGCCGCTGCCACTGCGGCCGGCGGTTCGGCGGAAACCTCCGGTTTGGTCTCCGGTCCGGCAGGCGCCGCGGCAGGGGCCGCTGCGGATGCAGATTCGGATGCCGGAGCCAGATTCTTGCCGATCTCTTCCCACTGACGCGGGCTTTCCTGCTGCTCGGCAAGGGTCGGAGGAGGGGTGTGAGTGGCGCATCCAGCCCCGGAGAGCATCAGGATGGACGAAAAAGCGGATAAATAAGTTCGCCGGTTCACGGAACTGCCAAGGACCTCCGAAACTGCCTGCACCTACTGAATTCCTGCGGTGGCATCCCCGGTCCCGAAAGACCGGCGAAGCACCCGGAATGTCCTCAGAACGGCGAGTTTCGCCGCCTGAAAGTTCCCGACCCGGCGTTTACCACCACAGTAAACGAGCCGCGTTTCCAGGGGACGACGTGGGAAGTCCCCAACCGGGTATCGACACCGGTATTCTGGCCATCATGGTCCGAAGGGTCAACTGGTTTTACCGGTGTTTTACGGTTAACGGAGAGACATAAGTCTTATTTAATTCGGGTACTTGCAGCACTTCATGACCGCTCCGAACCCATCCGTCAGCGCCGCCGTCCGGTTTTCTCTCGAGTGTCTCGAGTGGCCCGCCGTCCGGGTTGTTCTCGCCGGCCTGGCGCAGAGTGCACCGGCAGCTGAACGGCTTTCAGCCCTGGAGCCGGTTCTGGAACGGGCCGAAGTTGAGCGGGTGTACGCACTCGTGACCGCCGCGGCGGAGATGGAACGGCTCTCCGCCTGGCCCGGTCTTGCCGATCTGGTGGATCCGGAACCGGTTCTGGCCCGTGCCGAGCGCGGATCGGTACTGGAAGGGCCCGAACTGCGCGACCTGTCCAGTCTGGTGTCCGCCGCCCGGAGCTTTCACCGGGTGCTGGAGCACTACAGTGTGGACCGTCCGGCCCTTGCGCCGTGGCTGAAGCGGCTCGATCCGCTCGACTCTCTGCACGACGCGCTGGATATGGCCGTCGAGCGGGACGGCAGCCTGAAGAGCACCGCATCGGTCGAACTCGGGCGGCTCCGGGAGGAAGTGGACCGCCGTTCGCAGGGAATCCGGTCGAGGCTCCAGGAGATACTCAAGTCCGAGAAGTTCCAGCCGTTCCTGCAGGACGACTTCTACACGATCCGCGAAAACCGGTTCGTCGTGCCCCTCAAGGCCGGGGCGCAGGCGCAGATCCAGGGAATCGTCCACGACAACTCCAGTACCGGCGCGACCGTGTTCATCGAGCCGCAGGAGATGATCGAGGCGAACAACAAGCTGAAAACGGCGTTCGCCGACCTGGCCCGCGAAGAGCTCCGGATCCGGCGCGACCTCACGGACATGGCCGCCGCCGAGGCCGGCCGCATCCGTTCCAACGCCGGGGTCCTCATCGAGACCGACACGGTTCTGGCCCGGGTCCGGTTCGCCGTGAAGACCGGTGGGTCGGTGCCTGAACTCGCGCCGCCGGGCGATTTCCGGTACCGGCTTCGGGGCCTCTGTCACCCGCTGCTCAGGGCACAGGGCGCCGCCTGCGTGCCGAACGACATCGAGATCGGCGCGGGCTGCGCCAGCGTGATCGTCAGCGGACCCAACACGGGCGGCAAGACCGTGCTCCTCAAGGCGGTGGGACTCGCCGCCGTGCTGGCGAAAGCGGCCGTCCCCGTGACCGCGGCCGCCGGTTCCCTGCTTCCGCTCGTGCCGGATGTTTTCGCCGATATCGGCGACAGCCAGACGCTCACGGGCGCGCTCTCGACGTTCTCGGGGCACCTGTTCCAGATCCGCCGGATTCTGGAGGAGGCCCGGCCGGGCTCCCTCGCCGTGCTGGACGAGCTGATGAACGGCACCGACCCGTCGGAGGGCGCGGCTCTGGGCCGGGCGGTGCTGGAGGAGTTCGCCTCGAAAGGCATTCTGGCGGTGATCTCCACCCACTACGAAGATCTGAAGCTGCTGCCGTCCGACGGCGGCCGGCGGCTGATCGCGGGCATGGAGTTCGATCCGGTCACGCTGAAGCCGACGTTCAGGGTCCGGACCGGGACGCCCGGCCATTCGCGCGCCATCGAGGCGGCCGGACGGCAGGGGTTCCCGGCCGGTGTCGTCGAGCGGGCGAGGGCACTCGTCAGCGAGGCAGGCCGCGAGGTCGCCCGGCTGATCGAGGAACTCGAGCACCGGAACCAGACGCTCGAACTCGAGCGGAACTCGCTCATCGACGAGCGCAAGGATCTCGAGAAAACCGAGCGGGAACTCCGGGCCGAGATCGAGAAGCTGAAGACACAGGAAGGCCGGCGCCTTTCGTCCGAGGCCGCCCGCCTCCGCGACGAGGTGGGCGAACTGAGGGGTCTTGTGAAGCTGCTCCGCCGTCAGGCGGAGGACGAAAAGAAAGTGACGCCTGAGCTGGCGAAGCGGGTCGATTCGGCGGTGCACCGCGCCCAGGCCGCCGCTGCGAAGGCGGACACGCTCGAACGCAACCGGGACCGGGAGCCCGAACTGGATCCCTCGCAGGCGGTGCCGGGCACGGCCGTGCGGCTCCGGGGTTCCGACACGACCGGAAAGATCGATTCGCTGCCGGACGCGAAAGGACGGATCTGGATCGAGTTCATGGGCCAGCGGACGCAGACGACCCTCGACCGGCTGGTCCCTGCCAAATCGCCGCCGCCGTCCAGGGACCGCAAAAGCTACATTCCGCTCGGGGCGAAGATGGAATCCCGGCTGGACAGTCTCGAGCTGGACCTCCACGGCATGCGCGAGGAGGACGCCCTCAAGGAAGTCGAGAAGTTTCTGGATACCGCCATGGCCCAGAACGCCGACCGCGTGAGGATCATCCACGGGCTCGGGAGCGGCCGCCTGCAGAAGGCGGTCAGGGCGTACCTGTCGAAATCCCCTTACGTCGCCCGGTTCGAGATGGCCGTGCCCCAGGCCGGCGGCTTCGGCGTCACCGAAGTGCTGCTCAGGGGCTGATTCGCCCGTGGCGGCATTCCGGCCGTTGGGTTCCGGTACCCGGTTTCAGGGCCGGGCAAGGCTCAGGTAGAGCTGCAGGTTCCGGACAGCTCCGGTCTTGGACGACCCCTTCAGCTGCGGCTGCGGGATCTCGACCACGTTCACGCGGGCGGGATCGACGCCTTTCTCGACAACGAGATAGTCCTTGACCGCATCGCGCCGCTTCTTGGACAGCAGTTCGCGGTCCGCCGGTTTCGTTTCCGGATCGGCATACGCCTCGATCGTGAGCGAGAGCTCGGGGTTGCTCCTGAGGACGATCAGCACATCGTCGAGCAGGTCCTTGAGGCCCGCGTTGATCTCGGACGATCCCTGTCCGAACTGGAACTGCGATTCGACCAGCTTCGTGCCGTAGACCGGTTTCGGCTGCTTCGGACGGCCGTCATCCTCGCCCGTGTCGAACAGGTCGAGCGTCTTGAGCGGCGCCGGAGGGGGCGGCGGCGGAGGCGGTTTGTACGGCTTGCCGCCTTCGGGGCAGCCATCCTCGTCCTGGAACCGGTTGAAGTCTTCCGACTCGTACGGACAGAGGTCCTTGTCGTCCGGGATGCCGTCCTTGTCGTTGTCCAGATCGGGACAGCCGTCGTCATCCTCGAAGCTGTCACGGTCTTCCGGCTCGACCGGGCACTTGTCGTCCTCGTCGAGCAGGCCGTCCTTGTCGTTGTCGGGCTCGGGGCAGCCGTCCTGGTCCTGCCAGCCGTCGACATCCTCCGGATCCAGCGGGCACTGGTCGGCGGTGTCGGGCAGCCCGTCGTTGTCGTTGTCCGTGTCCGGGCAGCCGTCGTCGTCCTGGAAATTGTCCCGGTCTTCCATCTCGGTCGGGCACTTGTCGTTCGCGTCGAGCACGCCGTCGCCGTCGTTGTCGGGCTCGGGACAGCCGTCGTGATCCTCGTAGCCGTCGCGGTCCTCGGGCTGCTTCTGGCACTGGTCGCGGTCGTCGTCGAAGCCGTCGCTGTCGGCGTCGCGCCAGCGGCCGTTCGAGGTCCAGCGGACGCCGCCGCCGAACTCGTACTTGGGCGCGCCGAACCCCTTGAGGCCCGGGTCCGCGCCCACGTAGGCGACGAGCGACGTCGTGAGGCCGGCCCAGAACACGGCTTCGCCGCGCACGACACTGGTAATGCCGCCCTTCGTGCCGGTGGTGCCGGACAGATTGGCGGCGCCGGTCCATTCGGCGCCGAGATCCACCGGGAGCTTGTAAATGGGCGTATAGGCGCCCGCTCCCCAGGTGAGCTGCTGGCCGTTCTCGAACTCGCCGACCTGGTTGGGCTTGCGGAACCGGAGTCCGCCCTGGGCGGTCCACCACAGGCCGGCCATCTTGGAGCCGATCACGAGCTGCGGCTCGAAGTACATCAGTTTTTCCCCGAGGAGCCGCTTGTCGTCGCCGGTCGGAATCCCGAGAAGCGCCCGGATCGTGACGGGGATTTCATACTCGCCCGGCGGCTGGATCGCCCAGGAGACGCCGAGGCGGGTGTCGCCGAGGGCTCCGCCGGAGTGCCGGGCGCCCAGAAGATCCTGTCCCTTCGCGCTCAGATGGTACGGGGCGGAGGCTTCCAGCGTGAAGTTGTACGGGAGCCCATAGGCGAGACCCAGATGGATCGAGGAGATGTTCTCGACGAACTGGGTCCGCACCGTCCCGCTCAGGTTGCGGAACTCGGTAGACGGGCTGCCCGCATAGCTGAAAAAAAGCGAGCCGTTGAATTCCCACGGTGCCAGGGGCGAGGTGCCGGGAAGTTCAAGGAGTCCGTGCCCCGATCCCGCCGGTTTGGTCACAGACGCATCGCCTGAAGGTGTCTGTGCCTTCAGCGGAGCGACCGGGATGACGGAGATGACGGCAAGCGCGAGCCAGACGCATGGCCGGAAGCGTTTCAAGGTGTCGGGTTAGCCTCCCGTCGTTTTCTGAGGCGAACGGCCGAGGCGGCCGACAGCAGCAGGAGCGCGCCGAGGAGCCCCGGATCGGATGCCCCCGCGCTGCAGCCGGCGAGCCTCACGCCGTCGTCGGCCGGGTTCAGCGGATCGGTACCCTTCGTTGTCTCTTCGCCGTCGCTGATTCCGCCTTCGTCCGTGTCCGGGACCAGCGGGTCGGTCTCGCCCCCTTCGCGAATGCCGTTCCCGTTCCGGTCTTCATCGCCGTCCTTAAGGCCGTCGCCGTCGGAGTCCGGGTCCTGGGCGTTGATAAGTCCGTCCCGGTCGGTATCGACGTTTCCTGCCTCGATGCTGTCCGGGACGCCGTCGCTGTCCGTGTCGGGAAGCACGCGGCTCGTCTCGGTGGCGTCGAGGATTCCGTCGCTGTTCAGGTCCTCGTTACCGTCCAGCAGGCCGTCGTTGTCGGAATCGACGTCGAGGGGGTCGATGGTCCCGTCCTCGTCCGAATCCGGCCAGTCCGCCGCCGTGACCCTTGCCGGGCCGCCGATCTCGATGATGTCCGGCACGCCGTCGCTGTCGCTGTCCGGGTTGCGCGGATTCAGTTCGCCCGGATCCACGATCCCGTCGAAGTCCCTGTCCTCGTAGCCGTCGCCGATACCGTCGTTGTCGGAATCGAAATCGAGCGCGTCGATCAGGGCGTCGGTGTCGGAATTCGGAGCCTGGAGATATGTCGGGCTTCCGTTCGTGACCGTGGGCAGGCCGCCAGCCTCGATGAAATCGCTGATTCCGTCCGCGTCGGTGTCCACGGCGAAGATGGAAGTGTGCAGCAGGTTTTCGACAAAGTCGGTGATGCCGTCGCCGTCGGTGTCCGTGTTGCCGGGCAGCGGCGCGTCGTCGTCAGCCGGGTTCAGCGGGTCCGTCTCGCCCGGATCCACCCGGCCGTTCCGGTTCAGGTCCTCGAGGCCGTCGTTCCGGCCGCCGCCGTCCGTGTCGAGCACGCGGGCATTCGTTTTCGAGGCCGGGTGCAGGTCGGGCACGAAGATGGTCATGTTCGTGTCGGGTGCGTAGTCCGGTACCGTAAGACCCCGCTCGGTGCCGTCCTGGATGCCGTCCGAATCCGTATCGCGGCTGGCCGGGTTGGTGTTCAGGACCAGCGCCTCGCGCCCGTCGGTCAGGCCGTCGTCGTCCGTGTCCGCATCGAAGGGGTTGAGCCCGCCGGCCAGCTCGTAGGTGTCCGAGAGCCCGTCGCCGTCGGAATCGGACTGACCGCCGTCGTCCAGCGGGTTTTTCGGGTCGGTTTCGCCGGGGTCCACGCGTCCGTTCTGGTTGGCGTCCTCGGCCCCGTCGGCGACACCGCCGCCATCGGTATCCTGGACCAGACGGTCCGTCGTCGTGAGCGGGTTCTGGTCCAGGACGAAATTGGGCGATCCGGTGTTGGTGCCAACGGCAGCGGAGCATCCGGGCGGTGTGCTGAACGGCGGGAAGACGGCGATCGTCACACCGCTTTCCAGGCCGTCCTTCAGGCCGTCGTTGTCGGAATCGGGATCCAGGATGCCGGGGAGATTGTCTCCGTCGGTATCCCCGAAGCTTTCGAGGCCGTCAGCGATGCCGTCGTCGTCGAAGTCGGCATCGCCGGGGAGTCCGGCGAGGATTGCCGGATTGATGCCGTAAAGCGCGGAGAACTGGGAGATCAGGTTGACCTCGACCAGATCCGGGATCCCGTCGCCGTCGCAGTCCTGGAGCGTCCCGTCGTCGGCGGGGTCGTTCGGATCCGTCTCCCCGCTGTCGATCGCGCCGTTCCGGCTGGCGTCCTCGGTTCCGTCAGAGCGTCCGCCGCCGTCGGTATCGGAGAGTTTCGGGCTGGTGGTCGTGGCGCCGGCATCGGCGTCGGGGATGAAGAACCCCTTGCTCACGTCCGTGCCGCCGTACGCCCCGACGGCAGGCAGCGGCGTGTCGATTCCGGCTTCGGTGCCGTCGAACAGGCCGTCTCCGTCGCTGTCGGGGGATTTCGGATTGGTGAGATAGACAAGGACTTCCTGGCCGTCCGGGAGGCCGTCGTCGTCCGAATCCGTATCGAGATCGCTCGTTCCGAGCAGCGCCTCCTGCTGGGCGGTGAGGCCGTCACCGTCGGCGTCCACGCCGCCGAAACCGCCGTCATCGGCGGGGTCGAGCGGATCCGATTCATCCGGATCGAACACGCCGTCGTGCGAACTGTCCTCGAGGCCGTCGTTCACGCCGCCCCGGTCGGTATCGGCCAGCAGGAAGTGCGTCTTCAGGCAGTCATCCGGGGCGAGTACGAAATCCGGATTGTCCATCCACCATGTCCCGTCCTGGCCTGCGTCCGTGTCGGGAATCCCGTCGGCGCCGTTGACGTCGGCTTCGTTCAGCAGGAGGAATTCCTCCGTGATGCACCACTCGACCGAGTCCCGGATTCCGTCGCCGTCGGAATCGGGATCGAGGCCGTTCATGAGTCCGTCGATGTCCACGTCCCGGCCCACCTGGAACGAATTGACCGTGACGATCGTGCTGGTCGCCAGCGTGACGGACATGTTGATGCCGCCGTTCTCGAGACCGTCCGGAATGCCGTCGTCGTCGGTATCCCAGTCGAAGGGGTCCAGTCCCAGCGAATTCTCGATGAAGTCGGCCAGGCCGTCGCCGTCCGCATCGTCGGCGGGCTCAGGAAGCGGATCGGTGTCATCCGACGGATCGAGCGGGTTCGTCTCGCCGGGGTCGAACCGGCCGTTCTTGTTGCCGTCCTCGACTCCGTCGAACCTGCCGCCGCTGTCGGTATCCGGACTCTTCGGATTGGTCGTGGTGGCGCGGTCGAGGTCGGGCCTGAAAAACGTGCCGTCCGTCGCCTCGGGGAAATCGGGCGTGTCGATTCCGAATTCGGTGCCGTCCTGCAGGCCGTCGGAATCGGAATCGTGGTTGATGGGACTGGTGAAGGTGATCCGCACCTCGCGGCCGTCCGAAAGCCCGTCGTCGTCGGTGTCCGGATCGTCGGGGTTCGTGAAATACAGGATGAGCTCTTCCCGGTCGCGCAGCCCGTCGCCGTCGCGGTCCTCTCCGTCGGCGTCATCCGTGGGGTCGTTGGGATCCGTTTCGCTGTCTTCGGTCTGCCCGTTGCGGTTGAAATCCTCCTGCCCGTCGGTCTTTCCGCCGCCGTCCGTATCTTCCCGGAGCATGTTCGTCGTGGTCGCAGGGTCCACGTCAACGTGGAAGTTGGGTGAGAAGGCGTTCGTGCCGACGGCGGCAGCGCAGTTCTGCGGCGGTGTTTCCGGCGGGTCGACCGGACCGGTGATTCCATATTCGAGTCCGTCGGTGAGTCCGTCATTGTCCGAATCGGGGTCGATGATGCCGGCCAGTCCGTCGCCGTCCGTGTCGGTAATGGCTTCGAGGCCGTCCCGGAGACCGTCGTCGTCGTAGTCCGCGTCGAGGGCCATCTGCTGGGACTGCGGGACGGTCAGGCCGACGTCCTGGCCGATCGCCAGTTCGCCGGAGTCCGGAATGCCGTCGCCGTCGCAGTCGACGACATTCGCATCGTCGTCCGGGTTGAGCGGGTCTGTCTCGCCGATCTCGGGTTCGTAAAGGCCGTTGCGGTTGAAGTCCTCGGTGCCGTCGAAGGCGCCGCCGCCGTCCGTGTCGCGGTTGAGCGGGTCCGTCGATGTGAACGGATCGAGGTCGGCGATGAACAGCAGTTTCAGCTGGTCGGTGCCGTCCACGGGAGGATTGCCGAACTGGACCCGGTCCGCCGTCACGCTGAGTTCGGTGCCGTCGAAAATGCCGTCGCCGTCCGTGTCGGCATCGGCCGGGTCGGTGCGGTGGACCCTGACTTCGTTGAAATCGGAAAGTCCGTCGTCGTCCGAATCGAGGTCGAGATCGGAGATCCCGAGCGACACCTCGAAAGCCTCGGCGAGAGCATCCAGGTCCCGGTCGACGACCGGATCGTCCAGCGGGTTGAGCGGGTCGGTTTCGAACCCGTTGGTGATCCCGTCCTTGGACGCGTCTTCAAGCCCGTCCACGGTCCCGCCGCCGTCGGTGTCGACCTTCAGGAAGTGGGTGTTGTTGCAGAGGGCCGGGGCGAGGACGAACTCCGGATTGCCGTACCAGTAGGTTCCGTCCTCGTTGCTGCTGAGATCGAGGAGGCCGTCCGGACCGTTGAATTTCTCGGGATTGGCGAGCAGGTATTCCTCGGTGAAGCACCCCTCGAGCGTGTCGGAAAGCCCGTCGCCATCGGCATCCAGATCCTTGCCGTTCACGAGGCCGTCGCGGTCGATGTCGGAGTTCTGGCTCGCCTCTCCGCTCTGGCTCACCTGGGTGAGGTTGCGGAGCGTCACGGCCACGACCAGGCGGCCGTTCTCTTCGCCATCCAGGAAGCCGTCGTTGTCGCTGTCGGCATCGTCCGGGTTCAGCCCGAGCTGGATTTCCCGGCCGGTGTCGAGCCCGTCTTCATCCGGATCGACGAACAGGCTGTCGTCCTCGAAGTTGTTGGGATCGGTTTCGCCCAGCTCCGGCTCGAAGCAGCCATTGCGGTTCAGGTCTTCGAGCCCGTCGTCCATCCCGCCGCCGTCGGTATCCCGCTTGTAGGGATTGGTCGTGTCTGCGGGACAGGAGTCGGCCTGGAAGTTGCCGGCGGAGAGCTTGGTCCCGAGTACGCTCCCCGGCCCGTCTCCCAGCCACGACGTAAGGCCAGCTTCGACCGAATCCTTGAGCCCGTCGCCATCGGAATCGGGATCATCCCAGGCCCAGCGGGCGTCGCCGTCCGCCTCCCATTTGTCGTATCCGGTCAGTTCGAGCCAGTCGATAATATCGTTGCCGTTGACGTCTCCGGCGCCTTCAAGGCCGTCGGAAATGCCGTCATCGTCATAGTCCCGGTCCAGACGCCCCAGGCCCAGCGTGAACGCGATCTGGCCCAGCGAACTGGGCCCCGGGTCGTAACCGTCCGGGGAACCGTCGTCGTCGATGTCGGCGGTGATATAGTCCGGGTCGTACGACGGGCCGCGGCTCCTGACCGGCGGCGCGAGGAGCGAGGTTGTTCCTTTTTCAGTCTTGTCGCTCAGGCCGTCGTCGTCGGAATCTGCGTCAAGATGGTCGGGGCTGGCATCCGAGTCTGTGAGCCGGCCCCCTGCCTGGAGAACGTAGTAACCGGTCGCCGGAGAAACCGTGTAGTTCGCCCCTTCCTCAAGGTTCGTGATGAGGTCTTCATCCATGTCTCCCAGAGGGCCGTCGATGTCGTTCGGATCGGAGAAGTTGGGGTTCAGGTCGCCGTCCGAATCCCATTCCTGGACATCCGGTGTGCCGTCGCCGTCGGAATCGGTATCGCGAAAGTCCGGAACGCCGTCGCCGTCGGTGTCGATCGGGGGCGTGAACGGGTTGATGTCGCGTCCGGCTTCGATGAAGTCCGGAATCAGGTCATTGTCCGAATCCTGGTCGAACAGGTCCAGAATGCCGTCGGGGTTCGGGACGTTGCTGGTCGGTACCCAGGGGTTTTTCTCGCTGTCGGCGAGCAGCGCACGGGCGGCCACGGGATCGGCCATCTGCTCCGCCAGGGTTGGTTTGGTGACGCCCTGTGCCCAAGCTTCATCCTTGTCGTGAAGGCCGTCGTTGTCGGCATCGATATCGATATAGTCCGGCAGGTTGTCGTTGTATTCGGGGATCTCGTCGTGATTGAGGGGCGGCTCAAGGATGTCGCCGCGACCGGCTTCAAGAATGTCGGCGACCGTGTCGTTGTCCGAATCGAGATCCTGATAGTCGGGGGTCCCGTCGTTGTCCGTGTCCCGGGGGCCGCTGAAGAGATCGCGGCCCTCTTCGATGTCGCTGATCGTGTCGCCGTCCTCGTCGTCCGGCGGCACGACCTGTGAGACCGCATGGAACGCCCAGACCGTCGCCAGCAGCGCGCAGGCGAGGGCAAGCCGCCTCGATTTTTGAAATGAACCCGCCACCTGAAAACCTCGCACCTGCCCGAGGGGGATACCAGCCCGCTGCAATCTCCGGATTATTTTCGCCAGCAGCCCGGCATCCTGTCTGCCGGAAGACGAAACGCCGTTCCCAAACCCCAGGCGTCATGCAAGATGATCATTACTGATCGTGTATTCATCATAACTTCATTTAAGTCCGCGGGACAGAGAGGCTGCTCTCAAATTCGAGTATCCAGGAAACATAATCCGGTGAAGTTATGTATTGGCGCGCTGCGTCGCGAGTGTGCTGGAGACTATTGAAACAGACTATGAAGCGAAGGGGTCATCCAGCGTACCGGATCGGGTCGGAACTCCCGGCCAGCCGGAATCCTTCCAGCCGGATCCGGCAGGAGTCGCAATGACCGCAGGCCGTTCCGTCGGGTGCCGGGTCGTAGCAGGAGCGGGTGAGGGCATAGTTAACGCCGAGTTCGAGTCCTTTCCGGATGATTTCGTGCTTCCGCATCCGGATCAGCGGGGCATGAACAGTAAAAGGGCTTCCCTCGACTCCTGCCTTCGTGGCGAGGTTCGCCAGACGCTCGAAGGCGTCCACGAATTCCGGCCGGCAGTCCGGGTAGCCGGAGTAGTCCATGGCGTTCACGCCGCAGAAAATGTCCCGCGCGCCGGAGGCCTCGGCAAGGCTGAGTGCGAACGCCAGAAAAATCGTGTTCCGGGCCGGAACATAGGTGACGGGGATTCCTCCGGCCGTCTCGCTCCGGTCCTTGGGAACGCCGATGCTGCTGTCGGTGAGCGCGGAACCGCCGAAGGGGCGCAGGTCGAACTGGACCAGTTCGTGGCGGCTGACGCCCATCGACCGGACGATCTCGCGGGCCGCTTCCGTTTCGAGGGCGTGCCGCTGTCCGTAGACGATGGTCAGGGCGACGGTGTCGAACCCGCCGGCCTTCGCGATGGCGAGGACGGTCGCCGAGTCCAGCCCCCCCGACAGCAGGACGACGGCCTTGCGGGGGGCGGGGACGGTCATCCGAGGCGCGCGACCTGCAGATGCCGGCGGCGCAGCAGCTCCGGCAGGAAGTCGGTGACATCCACGATCGCGTAACCCCGCTCGCCGTTCACGGGGCGGCCCAGTTCCTCGAGCTGGACGTGGACCTGTTCGAGGGTGACGTGCTCGGGGAACTCGAGATCGTGATCCCCCGCCACCAGGTACCAGTAGAAATACCGGGCGAGGTTCTCGCAGGTCGGCACGCGGGCGGCGGCGCAGATGGGCTCCGGTGCGGAGAGGATTTCGGGGTGGCTGTTCAGGAAGGTTCCCTCGAGTTTCTGCACGAGGGGGTCCAGGGCTTTCTTCACGTCGAGCAGGTTGATGATCACGCCGTTATCGGCGATCGGACCCTTGAACACGAAGGTGACCTCCCACTCGTGCGTGTGCCGGGTGGGGCGGAACTCAAGCAGGTGGTCGGCTTTGAACCGGACCGGTGCGTAAAAACGGGCCATTGCGGATACAACCATCGGCCCCGTGAGTTTCGATTCCGCTCGGCGTCGCCTTGCGGTCCCGGGGTCCGGTCAGTGGGCCGCCGGTAGGGGCCCGCCATACACCACCGCGGCCGCCCGGAGAGCGACCGCTGGAGGCTCCATAGACGGTACTGGCGGGAGCGGGCAACCCCCGCCCCGGCAGCCCCGCCGCCCGGTACCGGACGGCAAACCCGGGTTGATATATACCCTAGGGGGGTATAGTATAAACCTCATGAAGCACGCAGATCACACGAAGCAGCTGGACCGCCTCAAGCGGATCGAAGGACAGGTGAAGGGCATCGCCCGCATGGTCGAGGAAGGGCGCTACTGCGTCGATATCCTGACCCAGACCCGGGCGATCCATGCGGCGCTGCGCAAGGTCGAAGAGGAAATCCTCGCCAGTCATGTGAACCACTGCGTCGCCCACGCGGTGAAGGGACACGACGAGAAGGCGCGGGACCGGTCCATCGAGGAGCTTCTCGAAGTGGTCGGGAAGTTCGCAGGCCAGTGAGGGAACCGCCATGGAACATTCCCGTCATCTTGCCGGTCCAGGCCCCGCTCCGGATGCCTTCGTCGACCCCATCTGCGGCATGACCGTGGAGCCGGCAACGGCAGCGGGGAAATCGGACTATCAGGGAAGAACGTATTATTTCTGCAGCAAGCACTGCCTGAAGACGTTCGAGGCAAGCCCGGCCCAGTACGCGAAGCCGGAATCGTCTGCGAAGGGCGAAGTCCATTCCTGCTGCGCGGCGCACGGCCACGCGCATCACGGCAGCGCAAAGGCAGAGAAAGCGGCACCGGCGGGAACGAAATACACCTGCCCCATGCACCCGGAGATTGTGCAGACGGGGTCCGGCACCTGTCCCAAGTGCGGCATGGCGCTTGAGCCCATGACCTTCTCGGCGGAGCCTGAGGAGAATGTGGAACTCGCGGACATGAGCCGGCGTTTCTGGGCGGGTCTCGCGCTGACCGTTCCTGTTTTTGCGCTTGCCATGGCGGAAATGATCCCGGGAAACCCGGTGGGCCATGCCGTCGGCATGCAGCGGGCCGTCTGGATCCAGTTCGCCCTTTCGACGCCGGTGGTGCTCTGGTGCGGATGGCCGTTCTTCGAGCGGATGTGGCTCTCGCTGCGCACCGGCCACCTGAACATGTTTACCCTGATCGGTACCGGGACCGGTGCGGCCTATCTGTTCAGCGTTGCGGCGGCGCTCTTTCCGCAGGCTTTCCCGGACGAATTCAAAGGACACGGAGGCACCGTGGCCGTCTATTTCGAGGCGGCCTCGGTCATCACGGTGCTGGTTCTGCTCGGGCAGGTGCTCGAGCTGAAAGCCCGCGACCGGACGGCAGGGGCGATCCGGGCGCTGCTCGGTCTTCAGCCGAAGGCGGCCAGGCGCATCAGTCCGGATGGCGCCGAAGCGGGCATCCCCCTGGATGACGTGCTTCCCGGCGACCGTCTCCGGGTCCGGCCCGGAGAAAAGGTCCCCGTGGACGGACGGATCATCGAAGGCCTCAGTTCTCTCGACGAGTCGCTGCTCACCGGCGAGCCGATTCCCGTGCAGAAAGGTCCGGGCGATGCTGTGACGGGCGGAACCGTCAACGGTACCGGATCGTTCGTCATGACGGCCGAAAAAGTGGGCTCGGAGACGGTACTGGCCCGGATCGTTCAGCTCGTGGGCGAGGCCCAGCGGAGCCGTGCTCCGCTCCAGAAACTCGCCGACCGGGTCTCGGAGGTCTTCGTTCCCGCCGTGATCGGCTCGGCCGTTCTCGCCTTTATTGTCTGGGCTGTCTGGGGCCCCGAGCCGGCGTATGTGTACGCCCTCGTGAACTCGGTATCGGTGCTGATCATCGCCTGCCCCTGCGCGCTGGGGCTCGCGACGCCCATGTCCGTCATGGTCGGCGTGGGGCGGGGTGCCACGGCTGGGGTGCTGGTGAAGAACGCGGAGGCGCTTGAGACGCTCTCGAAGATCGACACGCTCGTGGTGGACAAGACCGGCACGCTGACCGAAGGGAAACCCAGACTGGTCACGGTGATGCCCCTCGGCGGCACCCCGGAATCGCTGCTCCTCCAGGTGGCGGGCGCTCTCGAGCAGGGGAGCGAACATCCGCTCGCGGCGGCAATTCTCAAAGCCGCGGCGGAACGGAATCTGAAACTGCCGGCCGTTGAAAACTTCCGGAGCGTGACCGGACAGGGTGTCACCGGAAGCATCAACGGATTTCCGGTGGCTCTCGGCAGCGAAAAGCTGATTCCGGCTGCGGCCTCTGCCCTGGATGCGGCCGAGTCGCTCCGCCGGCAGGGGCAGACCGCCGTGTTTGTCTCGATGGAAGGGAAAGCGATCGGCATTCTCGGCGTCGCCGATCCGGTGAAGCCGACGACCCCCGAAGCCATTGCCGCCCTCCGTGAGGAAGGCGTCCGGATCGTCATGCTCACGGGCGACAGCCGGGCCACGGCAGAAGCCGTCGCGGGACCGCTCGGAATCGGCGAGATCCACGCGGGCGTAACCCCCGAACGGAAAATAGACGTCATCCGGGAGCTTCAGGCGAAAGGCGCCCTGGTCGCCATGGCCGGCGACGGCGTGAACGACGCACCGGCCCTCGCGCAGGCCCATGTCGGCATCGCCATGGGTTCCGGCACCGATGTCGCCATGGAAAGCGCCTCGGTGACGCTGGTGAAGGGCGACCTCCGGGGTATCGTCCGCGCCCGGAAACTGTCACGGGCGACGGTGCGAAACATCCGCCAGAACCTGTTCTGGGCGTTCGCCTACAACACGCTTGGCGTGCCGGTGGCAGCAGGAGTTCTCTATCCCATTTCAGGGGTTCTGCTCTCGCCGATGCTCGCCGCCGCCGCCATGAGCCTCAGCTCGGTGTCGGTGATCGGGAACGCGCTCCGGCTCCGCGGGGCCGATATCGGCTGACCGGTTGAGCCGCCCGGGGCGGACGGCTACGAAAGGGGGCGATGAACTCCTTTTCCCGGCCTCTGCTGCTCGGCGCCGCGCTCGTCTTCGGGTCCGGCTGCGCTTCGAAAATCCCTGAACCGGCTCCCGCGGCGCCTGCCGCAGCGGCTCGGGCGGAAGCACCCGCCGAAGAAGAAACTCGGCCCGTTCCGGTGACGGTGGTGCCGGTGCCGGAACCGGCGGCTCCTGAACAGCCGCGCCGCTACGGCAAGGTGACGATCGCCGCCGCCGGGGACGTGACGCTCGGCAACCATTTCAAGGCGTTCGACCCGGAACTCCGCAACAAGCGCGGCTACACCGGGGAGCAGGTGATCGACTACCCGTTCCTTCACGTCCGCAAGTGGTTCGAGGCGGCGGATATCGCCGTCGTGAACTACGAGGGGACGTTCACGAAGGCCGAATCGAAGACGGAGAAGAACTTCAACTTCAAGGCCGACCCGTGGGAGGCGCAGAAGCTGACCCGCGCCGGGATCGACGTGGTCTCCACGGCCAACAACCACGCCTATGATTTCGGCCCGCAGGGAATCGACGACACGATCCGCGCCCTGGAGGAAGCCGGGCTCGCCCACTTCGGCACCGGGCAGGATCTCGCCGGCGCGCGCCGGCCGGCACGCCTCGAGCGCAACGGCCTCGGCGTCTGCTTCATCGGCTATCTCTACCTCGGCAGTCACTCCATCGAGCCGATGGTGCTCTGGGCGAAGGAGAACAAGCCCGGAATCGCCGGCGTCGGCCCCGTCGAGGACAACGTGACGAAGATGGGCGCGATGCTCGCCGAAGATCTCGACGGGCTCGAAGCCCGGGGCGACTGCGACGTGCGGGTCGTGTTCTTCCACTGGGGGCTTGAGGGCTACCACGACCTCATGCCCTACCAGCCGGAACTGGCCCAGATCGCCGCCGACCACGGCGCCGATTTCGTGATCGCGGCCCACCCGCATGTGCTCCAGGCCAGCACCGTCCTGACGGCGAAGGACGGCGGCAGGGTGCCGGTCATCTATTCGATGGGAAATTTCGTTTTCGCCGGGAACTGGAATCCGAAGAAGAAAGACAGCGTGATCGTCCTGCTCACGGCCGAGCTGACGACGCAGGGCCGGACCCGCACCATGGAGCTGGTCCCGGTCTATGTGGACCGGTTTCCGGAGTTCCCGTTCCAGCCCTTCCCCCAGCCTCCGGAGAAAGCGGCAAAAGTGCTGGAGAAGATGCGCTGCTGGGAACGGGCGAAGGACGTGCAGGAGTGCGAGGAGCCCAAATCGCCGTAATTATAAGGGATTTCAGTCTCTTTCTGCCCCCTTGCCAACCTCCCCATGAGCTTGTAAACCCACGGAACCATTGGAGGAGAGGTCCGCCGAATGGCTCACTTCATCACCGACAAATGCACCGGCTGCACCATGTGCATCCGCGTATGCCCGACGGGCGCCATCACCGGCGACAAGCGGGATATCCATTTCATCGATCCGGACCTCTGCATCGACTGCTCGACCTGCGGCATCTACTGCCCGTACGACGCCATCGAGGACGGCATGGGCACGATCGTCCCGAAGATCAAGGCCAAGGACATTCCGAAGGCCTACGTCGTGGACGAGCTGTGCTCGGGCTGCGTGTTCTGCGTGGATGCCTGCCCGTTCGACTGCATCGAGATGGTCGACAAGAAGATGCCGGGCGAGGCGGGCAACTTCAAGATCGCCTACGTGG
This sequence comes from uncultured bacterium, assembly GCA_964621525.1. GTDB lineage: Bacteria > JAGRBM01 > JAGRBM01 > JAGRBM01 > JAHCIT01 > CAZMGV01. The sequence continues at coordinate 17,804 of CAZUMS010000021.1, read as the reverse complement.
ACCAGAAGAAGTGCGTTTCCTGCAAGCTCTGCGCGCAGGTCTGCATCAAGGACGCGATCCGCGTGGAGCGCCCGACGGTGTTCCAGAACGAGAGCTACCAGGGATTCCAGCGGCCGGAGGAGCACATGGTCTCCCTGAAGCGGCTGATGACGGTTCCCAATACCGACGACCTGAAGCCGATCGCCTGATCCCGGGCTTCATCGCCGGAAACGCCCGCAGTTTTGCGGGCGTTTCTGTTTCCGGACGCCGTGAAGTCCGGGAAAAAGAAGAAGCGCCCCGGCCTGTCTGAAGGCCGGAGCGCTTCCGAGGGGAAGAGAACAGGTCCCCGCCGGAAGGGCGGAAACCGCTGGCTGCCTTAGCGCTTCTTGCCCTTCGTCTTTTCGACGATGGCCGTAATGTCGGACATGTAGCGGGAGACGAGCACGAGGGCGTCGTCCGTCGAGAGCACGCCCACGACGTCGCCCTTGCGGCTGATGATCGGAACCCGGTGGACGCCCTTTTTCGCCATCCGGTCCAGCGTGGGTTCCAGTTCGTCGTTGACCGAGGCGACGAGCGGGAGCTTGGTCGCCACTTCGCCGATATGGGTCTTGGCGGCATCAGAGCCGCCCTTGGCGACCCAGCAGGCGATGTCACGGTCGGTGACGATGCCGAGCACCTTGTTACGGGATTCGATCACGACCGAGCCCACGTTCCGGGACGCCATGAGACCGGCGACCTTGCGGACCGACTCATGGGGTTCTGCCTTGACCACGATACCGAAAGCGAGTTTTTCGAGTTTCATCTGTCTTTCTTGCCTTTCCCTGGGACGGCTGTGTGTGCGGCACCGGTTCTGAGCGGCAGCGCCCGTCTCCCTTGGGGAGCAGCATGCCGGACCGGTACGGCAAACCCACTGACAGAGGTCAGGCTTTTGGGAATTTTCTTCGCGGACGAAGATTCCGGACCTTTCCGCCCGTCTGAGGCTCTAAAATCGTGTAATTTCGCTAGGTTGACGGCAGACCCGGAAAGCGGTATGTTTTTAATATCTGAGGGGATTTCGCCGGGTCACGGGCGGCGGCAGGAATGGCGCGCGAGTTTGGCCGCACGTCTCGCGCATGCATGGGAATGGAACAGCTTCGGCTCGCCAAGAAGGTGATTTTCAACCGGGTCCGGTGGGGGCAGCAGTTTTTCCTCCTCACCGACCTGGATGGAACTCTGGTGCCCGCGAAGTATGACGGCCCTCCCGCCAAGCTGAAAGCCTCCACCCGGCAGGACCTCTCCGATCTCGCCGCGCTCCGCCAGACCTTCGTCGGCGTCGTCAGCGAACGGGATCTCGGCGACATCGCCAAGCTCTTCTCCGGCATGAACGTGCATCTGTGTGCGGGCATGGGGCTCGAATACAGCCAGGCCGCAGGCATCCCCATGCGTATCGAGCTGAACCAGCACGCGGCGCTGCTGGACCAGATCCATGCCGACCTCAGGAAACTGAAGCCGAAAGTGAAGGGGATGAAGGTCGAACGGCTGGGCCGCTTCATCCATGTCGCCGGGCTCTCCCGCGATTCCGCGAAGCAGGCAGTCTACGGCATGATCGGCGCCCGCCGCCCGCTGCTCCGGATCACCGAGGGCAAGAGCACGCTCGAGATCATCCAGGAGACCGGGCACGACAAGGGCACGGCCGCCTCCACGGCCCTCCGGAAGGTCGGGTTCGTGCTCCAGTCCGACACCTGCATCTATATCGGCGATGACCAGCCGGATGAGGCGGTGTTCAAGATCGTGAACGCCTTCGGCATCACGGTCCGCGTCGGCAAGAACGAGAACTCGCTCGCCAAGTACTGGGCCAAGGACATGAACGAAGTGCTCAAGTTCATCGGCGAGATCGTCGAGGTCCGCACCGAAGGGGTCCGCGAGCGCGGCTACACCGGCGGCGCGCGCATGTTCTAGGGGTTCTTCCGGGGTATTTCCCAGATTCTCACGCGAAAAGGCTGCCGGCCGGGCGGCGGCTTTCCCGTTTCCGTATAGTCGGCGGCGAGCGTGGCATCCTTTTCGAGCCGTCTCAGCAGATCGACAGCGAAGCCGTCCCCGGCACGGGTCAGATAGCCGGGGCTGAAGAACGGGCGGTTCGTCACGACCACGAACCGCGCCTGTTCCATCGCCTGGGCCGCGAGCGACGGTTCAAAGTCCCCGCGCACGAGATGACCCACGTAGTTGTGGTCCGGCCACACGGGCAGCGCACCGGTCGCATAATAGAAGACGGTCTCGTTCGGCAGCGCGGCGATCCGGTCTCCGGGGCGGAGACGCTCCTTGAGGAAGGAAATGCTCTTCCGGAACACCTCCGCCTTGCCGGGCCAGGCCCGGATACTTCCGGTCGCCTCATGGACCGGAGCCGATTTTCTCGCGAATTCGCCCAGATTGCGGACGGCATAGGGGAGCGAAACGGCCGCGAGCACGAGCAGGACGGCGGCGGGGCGGACCTCTGTCCGGTACAGTTTTCCCGCCAGCGCCGCGAGTTCGGGGAGCAGCAGCGGAAGCGCCGCAAACAGGAAGAACGATCCCATCATGTACGGCATCAGGCCGTTCGGAATCCGCAGGGCGAGCAAGAGGAGGCCCGCCGCAACGGCGGCGCCTTCGCCGCGGCGGCCCAGGCTTTCCTTCGCCTTCCACAGGACGCCGGCAACAAGGAATGCCCACGACAGATGCATCTGGATACGTAATTCAAGCGGTTGGACCGAACCGAGCGGAAAGAGCAGGTTCAGCACGGCAGGGACGGCGAATCCGGCACCCAGGGCGATAACGGCATCCTGCCACTTCCGTCCGGCGAGGTTCTGGACCGCCGCGGCCAGCGACAGAAGCAGGGCGGTGGAGCAAACGAACCTCAGCAGGAAGTGAAACGTGCTTTCCGCGTCGAGCAGCGATCCGCCGAACAGCAGGTAGCTTCGGCCGAAACCGGACGAGAGGACCGGCGCAGGGTCGGTGAACTCCCGGAACCCCGGCCACAAGAGGACCGCTGCTCCCCAGACCATGGCGGGAAACAGCGCCGACAGGACGGGTACAACCCAGCGGCTCCGGTCCCGCCAGAGCTGCACGATCGCTTCGGTACCGACGACGGCGCACACGGCGGCCCCGGCCTCGAACTTCGTCATGACGGCGACGGCGGCCATCGCGGACGACAGGAGGAACCGCCAGGGGGCCGGACGTCCTTGGGCGCCGGGCCACAGGAGCCGGACCGCTCCCAGGAACAGCACGTTCCCCAGCAGGGCATCGGAGCTGTAGGGCGGTAGCCTTCCGAAGATTCCCGCCGAAAACGTGATCTGGGACCAGAGGAGCAGGATGACGGCGGCGGCGAGGCCCTTGCCGAGACGCTTCCTCGCCAGATCGTACGCCAGCATCCATTCGATCCATGCGAGGATGGCGGAGAGTCCGAGGAGCACCTCCACCGACCGGCCAAAGACGGCGCGCGCGGCGACGACCACGTAGACGAACACCGGCCCGTAGAGCCACTGGATTTCCCGGTAAAGCCGCTGGCCCGACTCGATCCGGAAAGCGGTCGTCAGCGCGTTGAACAGGTCTGCGCCGATGTCCCCCACCCGCCCCCAGGTGACGGCGACGAGGATCCAGTACAGCACGGAGAGCGCGGCGATTATTGTCCGGTCGTCGTTGAGAAAACCTTTGGTCCCGGCGCCGTTCATCTGCCGTCCGCCTGCGGGATTTCCCAGATCCAGATACGGTAGAAGCCGTCCACGTATCCCCGGGGTGCGTCCGGCGCGTCCGGCTGATCGGAGAAGACGGCGGCGAGCTTCGCCTCCCGTTCGAGCCGCGCTTTCAGGACGTCGGCGAAGCCGAGTCCCGCCCGGGCTGCGCCGAACTCGATATACGGCCGGTTGCTGAAGACGACGAACCGGGCCTGGGCCATGGCGAGACCGGCGAGGCGCGTTTCGTCATCGCCTCTCACGAGATGGCCGATGTAGTTGTGGTCCGGCCACACGGGCAGCGCGCCCGTCGCGTAGTAGAAGACGGGTTCGTTAGGGACCACGGCGATCCGGTCGCCGGGTTTTAACCGCTGCTTGAGATAATCCAGCGCGTCGTTCAGCACCGGGCCCTTGACCGGAGTGGTGCGAAGCGGGGCGGCCCTACCCTCCAGCGGGAACGTTTTCCCGGCAAAGGTCTGGAAGTTCCGCCATCCGGCGGGAAGCGAAACCACGAGAAGCAGAAGGGCTGCCGCTCCGGCGGGAATTTTCAGCCGGTCCCGTCCGAGGCTGCCCGCGAGGCCCGTCAGTCCGGGCGCAATGACCGCGACGGCGGGCAGCAGATAAAACGAGCCGTACAGATAGGGCTGAAGCGTATTGGGTGTGCGGATCAGGAGCGCCAGCAGGCCGAGGTAAACGGCGGGCCCGAAGACCGGCTGGTCTTCACGCAACCCTGTAATCCCGGCATGGATGAGTGCGGGAACCAGGAACGCCCAGCTCAGGTGCTGGGCAAGGCGGACGCCAAACGGCAGTTCCGAGCCCAGCGGCAGGGCGAGATTCAGGACGACGGGGGTTCCGGCAGCCACAAGAGCCGCGAAGGCAGCGAACCGGAAGTCTCCTTCCCGGATCCATCCGGTGGCACGGAGCAGGAACAGCGCCGCCGCCGTCGAAGCCGCGAGTGTCAGCGCGAAATGGGCCGCAGCCTCGGCGGTAAGCAGCGATCCGCCGTAGACGAGATACGTCCGGCCGAGGTCCGATGCGAACACCGGACCGGGGCTCGTCATCCGCAGAAATCCCGGAAGGACAGGTTCTGCGGAAATCCACAGGCACCAGGGCAGCAAGGTGACACTTGCCGCCAGAACCGGGGAGCACTTCCGGCTCCGCACGCCGAGCCACGCGGTCCCTGCTGTCATCAGCCACGCGGCGAATCCGATCTCGAACTTCGAGAGCAGTGCGGCCCCCGCGAACAGGGCCGCTCCCCACAACCGGCGCGGGGAGATCTCCCGGCCGGCCAGAATGGCCATGACTGCCAGGATCAGGACCGAAGCGGTGAGCGCTCCGAGACTGTAGGGCAGCAGCCGGCCGAACAGGCCGGGTGCGAACGTGAACTGGAGCCAGACCGTGGCGAGCAGACCGAGACAGGTCCCAAGCGACATGGCGAGGCGGGCGAGCCTCCAGACCAGCAGCCATTCGAGCCACGCGAGGAGCGAGCAGAGGAGGAGATGGGTCTGGACGTCCGGCCCGAACACCCGCCTGAACAGATACAGCAGGTACGGCGCGACCGGTCCGTGGAGATACTGGATGTCGCCGTAGAGACTCTGACCGCTTTCCATCCGGAAGACGGTCGTGAGCTCATGGAAGGCGTCGGAGCCGGCGTCGCTCACCCGCCCCCAGGTGACGGCGACGAGAACCCAGTACAGCACGGAGAGGGCGGCGAGCGCCGCCGCCTCCCGTCGCCAGAAGGGCCGTTCAGGATTCAGGCCTGTGTCCACCCGGCAAACCTGACACACCTCCGGATGCGACTCCAGAACGCGCCGGTTCTATACTGGCCGGACTCCACAGGGGCTCACCGGAAGAAAGCCGAGGTTTCACCGTGCGCGAACACATGAAGCGGTACATCGAGTTCGGAGAAGGCTATGCGGTCCGCGGGACCCGCATCCTCGCCGAGTTCATGCTGGCGAACGAAACGCTGGCGCCCTACGAGAAATGCCCGTTCGTCACCGTGTTCGGTTCCGCCCGTCTCAAGGACTCGCACCCGAGCTACGAGGAAAACCGCCGTCTCGGGCGGCTGCTGGCCGAGGCGGGCTACGGCGTCGTCACGGGCGGCGCGGCCGGCGTCATGGAGGCGGCCAACCGGGGAGCCTTTGAACTGGCGAAGGAACGGGGCGAGAACCCGGCCCACTATTCGATCGGCTGCGGCATCACGCTGCCGTTCGAGCAGGGGTTCAATCCGTACGTGGGTGTCGCCGTCGATTTCCACTACTTCTTCATCCGCAAGTATTTCCTCGTCTTCCGGTCCAAGGCCTTCTTCATGGGCGAGGGCGGTTTCGGCACCCGCGACGAGCTGTGGGAGGTCGCGTGCCTCATCCAGACGGGGAAGATGCCGCTCGCCCCGCTGATCCTGCTCGGGGACCGGGAGATCTGGAGCGGGTTCCTCGCGGACATGGACGTCATGGCCCGGCGCGGGGTGATTCACGAGAAGGACCGGGGCCTGATCCGCCTGTGCCAGACGCCCGAAGAAGGGCTCGAGATCGTCCGGAACTTTTACCGGCGTCTCGACCGGCTTCGCTACGACAAGCACAACGACGTGATCGAGTTCCACCTCAAGGAAGACATGGGACCGGACTGGCTGGCCGGCATCAACCGCGGCCGCCCGGACGGGTTCCCGGCGCTGTCGTCGGCCGGTCCGAAGCGGCTCACCATGCCCCGCATCCGGTTCACGAGCTACGCGGAACTGCTCCCGCTGATCGAGGCGATCAACGCCTGAGCGGCGACCAGCCGGACTCATCCCGGCGCCGACGCGCCGCCCTTCTCTGCCTGCGCAGAGAAGGGACCGCTTCAGTTAATCCCGGGGCGCAAGCCAGTCCGGATTGTCCCGGTTAACTGAAGTCCGGCCTTCTCTCCATAGGGAGAGAAGGCCGCTGCGAAGCAGCGGATGAGTGTTTTCGGGCCAGCCTATTTCACCCGTTCGCGGCGGCCCTTGAGATAATCGACGAGCAGGTATTTCCCGAGGGCATTGGGGCGCGTGTAGAACGCGCGGCCCTTGTTGATGCGGGACATCTTCGAGACGAAACCGACGAGGGCGGGCGAGTCGTCCAGCATGAACGTGTTGATCTTCACGCCCTGCGCCGTGACCTTCTGGACCTCTTTCAGCGTCTCGGCGGAGGCCCGCGGGCTGATGCCGCCGAAATCCCACGGCCATTCGACCATGAGCTGGCCGCCCGCCACGTAGGCGGTCGGCTGGCCGTCGGTGACGAGGATGATCTGCTTGTTGGCGTTCTTGTGCCGCTGGAGCAGCCGGCCCGCGACGGAGAGGCCTTCCTGGAGGTTCGTGAACGGATCGCCGGAGTTCCAGATCATCTCCGGCAGTTCCGAGATCTTCAGCTCCCGCGCCCGGGTGTAGAACCCCACGGTGTAGAACTTGTCCTTGGGGAACCGCGTGCGAATCATGTGCGAGAGGGCGAGGGCGACCTTCTTTGCCGCCGGGAACCGCCCCTCCCAGCTCATGGACCAGCTCATGTCGATCAGCATGACGGTGGCGGTCTCGGTCGTGAACTCGACGTCGTGGACCTCGAAGTCCTCAGGACCGATGCGGATCGGCAGCACGGCGCCCTGACGCGCGAGGGCGTTCCGGAAGGTCTTGCCCATGTCCACGTTGAATGCGTCGCCGAACTGGAAGGGCTTGGGATTGTCCGGCAGGATCCGGCCCGGTCCCCGGAACACCGTCTCGTGGGCGCCGAGGCCTTCCTTGGAAAGCCCGTCGTAGATGTCCCGGAGCGCCCGGGCCCCGATCTTGCGGATCGCCTTGGGCGTGAGGCTGCCCGACTCGTTGTCCACGAGGCCGCCCTTTTCCATCCGCTTCTTGAGGTCGCGGAGGATGAGGAAGCTTTCGGCCCCTTCTTCGGAGAGAAAATCCTTGAGGTCCTCGGGGGAGATCTGCTCGAACTCGCCGTTTTCCAGGGCCCGTTCGAGCCGGGTGAGCCGCTGGAACTCCCGCATCATCTGGACCGCGTCGTTGAAGTTCATCCGCTGCTCGCCGGAGAACATGCGGTCGTAGCGGTTCCTGAAGTTCTCGAGGTCGCGGATGTCGTCCAGCCGTTCCTTCAGCTCGTCGTAGATCTCCTTCGCCCGCTCGTCGAGGAATTCGTACCCGTCGAGCGATTCGATGGCCTGCGCGAGGCCCGGCGGCAGGTGATCGAGCCGGTTTTCCCGGTCCATCCGTTCCCGGTCCGAGAGGCCCGGCGTCTGGTAGAGGGTCTGGCCCTCGAACGAGCGCAGGTCGTTCAGCTTCTGCCGGATTTCGTCGAGGGAGTTGTCCAGGTTGCCCTGCTGGAGCATCTCCTCGCGGCGGCGCCGGAGTTCCTGCACGAGATCGGTGAGCCCCATGACCCGGAAGTTGCGGGACGGCAGGTCGAAGCCGTTCCGCATCATCCATTCGAACGCTTCCTCCACGTTGAAGCCGTAGACCAGGTTTTCGGTCAGCTCCCGGAACGCGTCGTCCAGCGGGAAATCGCCGTCGTCCTTCTCGTCGCCCCATGAGCCGGGGTCGAACGCGGGCCGGGAGCCGTCCCAGCGGGAGTAGCGGAATCTGCGGCCCATGGACGCGCGCCTCTCAGCGGACGGTCACTTGTAGACCGTCCCCTTCCGGGTCTGTTCCTTGTTCAGCTTCCCGTGCAGGTGAAGCCCCTCGAAGATGAACTCCACCGCGGCGGCGGTCTCGCCGGGCGACTGGGGAGCGAGCCTGGCCACGGCGGCTTTCAGGCCCTTGATCTCGTCGAGCCCCTGCACGTATTCGGCGGAGGGCATCTGGTCGCTCACCTCCACGCCCCAGCCCTGCCGGAACGACGCGATCACTTCCTGCAGCTCGTCCGTCTGGAAGTGCTCGGCGAACACCTGATGGACCGCCTTCGCCATGATCTTGTTGAACACGTCCACAGGGTCGCCGTCCTCGCCCTTGTATTCGAACTCGAGCTTGCCGATGGACGAGGAGGCGAGGCTCCCGAGGTCGGAGATCCGGGGCACGGCGGTTTCCTCGCCGCCGAGCAGGGCGCGCTTTTCCGCCGCCGCCGCGAGGGTCTCGTAGTTCGCGATGGAGAGCCGGACGGAGACGCCCGAGCGCTGGTCGATCATCGGGTGCGTGCGGGCCTGGCGGCTGAACTCGGCGACGATGTCCCGCATGTAGAGGGGGATGACCGCCTTCAGGGCCCCCGCCGGCGGGCGGGCCGCTTCGGCGTCGATGATCGCCGACTCGGTGGCCCGGTCCTGCGGATAGTGGGTGCGCACGAGCGCCTCGTAACGGTCCTTGAGCGGTGTGATGATCCGCCCGCGGTTCGTGTAATCCTCGGGGTTCGCCGTCGCCACGACGATGATGTCGAGCGGCAGCCGGATCCGGTACCCCTTGATCTGGATGTCGCGCTCCTCGAGGACGTTGAACAGGGCCACCTGGACCTTCTCGGGGAGGTCCGGCAGCTCGTTGATGGCGAAGATGCCTCGGTTGCAGCGCGGGACGAGGCCGTAGTGGATGGTGCGCTCGTCGGCGAGGTAGCGGCCCTCGGCCACCTTCACGGGGTCGATCTCGCCGATCAGGTCGGCCGTCGTCACGTCGGGCGTCGCGAGCTTCTCGCCGTAGCGGCGGTCGCGGCCGATCCACTCGATTTCCGTACGGTCGCCGTCTTTCGCGACCCGCTCCCGCGCCTCGAGCGAAACCGGCGCGAACGGGGAGTCGGCGATCTCGCTGCCTTTCACGGCGGGGATCTCGTCGTCCAGCAGGGTGGGCAGCGCCCGGAGAATCCTCGATTTCGCCTGCCCGCGCTCGCCGAGCAGGATGATGTCGTGCCCCGCGAGGATCGCGTTCACGAGCTGGGGGACCACGGTCTCCTCGAAACCCTGGAGCCACGGGAAAATCCGCTCGCCCGCCCGCAGCTTGCGGATCAGGTTCTTCCGCATCTCGTCCCGCACCGGAAGGGCGGGGTATTCGGAGGCTTTCAGTTCGCCAAGGGTTCTGGGCCGTGCCTGCATGGGTTTTCTCTCCGGAAGGGAACCCGGAAAAGGTTACCGGTCCGGGTTCAAGGATACAATTGAAACCGCGGGGCTGTCCGGCCGTTGAACCGGGGGAACCGATACAGCACAATCGCCGCGGGTCGGAAGAACCCAGGGAGATATTCAACATGAAGAAACTGATGGTTTACGTTTCGGGGGCCCTGATCTCGTTCAGCCTCGCCGCTCCGGCGGTTGCCGGCCCGCTCGACCGGCTGCAGAAGCGGGCGAACGACGCCGTCCGCGAGGAGGCCGAGAAAGAGGCCAAGAGCAAGGCGGACAAGGCGATCGACAAGGCCGTCGATTCCGACAGCCGCGCCGGCAAGATCCTCAAGGAAGAGCTGAAGACCGAGTCCGACGCCCAGATCGACGCCGCCTCCGAGAAGGCCGACCTGTCCAAGGACGACAAGGACAAGAAGGAAAAGAAAGAGAAGAAGGTGAAGAAGGACAAGAAGGGCGGCGACGAGGGCAAGAAGGAAGAAGCCAAGGAAGAGACCGGGGAGAAGGCGAAGAAGTAACGCGCCTCCCGTCCTTCCGCACGACGCACGGAAAAGGGTATCCCGCGGGGGATACCCTTTTCGTTGGTCCTGCGGTGTTCCCCGGAGCGGCATTCTCCGGCCCGATCGCCCATAATGGTCGGCTGCATGGAAACCATCACCGACTCCCGCGGCGTCCGGCACGATTTTCCCGCTCCGCCGGAGCGGGTCGTCTCGCTCGTTCCGAGCCTGACGGAGACGGTCGCCGACCTCGGGTGCGGTGCGGCGCTCGCGGGGATCACGAAGTTCTGCCGGTTTCCGGAGGAGATCGCCGCCCGTGTCCCGAAAGTCGGCGGGACGAAGAACCCCGACATCGCCGCCATCATCCGGATGAAGCCCGGTCTCGTCCTGCTGAACGAGGAGGAAAACCGGATCGAGGACTACGAGGCGCTCCGGGCCGCGGGGCTCCGCGTGTTCGCCACGAGCCCCCGCACCTTCACCGACGGCGTGACCCTGCTCCGGCAGATGGGGCGGATGTTCGGCAGGATCGTCGAAGCCGACCGGATGGCGACGGAGATCGAGGAGCGGGCGGAGCTCTACCGGCAGGCGAAACCGGGCCGGGGGATCCGCCTCTTTTATCCCGTCTGGAACCGGCCGCTCATGACCGTGAACGGCGACACCTACATCAACGACGTGCTGGAGATGCTCGGCTTCGTCAATCCCTTCGCCTCGCGCCGGGACCGGTACCCGGAGATCACCGAGGCGGAGCTCGAGCAGGAGCTTCCGCAGGTGATCCTGCTGCCGGACGAACCGTTCGAGTTCAACCACCAGCACCGGGCCGAGTGGCTGATGAAGAGCCAGTATCCGGCGTCCCGGCACTTCCAGGTGCATCTGGTGGATGGGTCCTATTTCTGCTGGTATGGTTCGAGGCAGCTCAAGGCGCTCGGCTATTTCGAACATCTGGTCGGCCCGCCGTCCGTGCGGCCGGCGGAATAACCGGGGGAGGAGTCCCGTGATGAACCGTTTGGTCCTGAAAACCGCTTTTCTTGCCGCCCTCGCGCAGGTTTCCGTTTCGGCCGCGCAGGAACTGAAAGTGACCCGGCTCGAGAAATGCCAGCCTTTCGCTACCGGACGCAGGCAGTGTTCGGTGGTCGCCTCGAAGGTGGACTGCACGGAGAAGAAGTTCGTCGAGCCCCACGCCGAGGCCCCGCCGGTGAACCTGTCCGACGCGGCGGCGAAGCAGTCTGAAAACCGCTGGAAGATCGGGCAGCTCTCGGTCCCCAAAGCCTGCGAACCCTATGTGATCGAGGAGATGTCGGAGGGAATCCTCGCCGCCTACATCGACACGGCGAAACTCGGCGTGTCCGGATACGTGGCCCCGCAGGCCCAGCCTGCCGTTGCAGGTTCCGCTCCCGCGGCTGCGGTTCCGGCGGCGTCTGCCGCCGTACCTGCCGGGCCGGCGATCACCTCTGCCGTGCTGGGCCCGGAGGGGCCCGCCTCGACCCGGCCGGTCGGTATTCAGGTGGAGCAGGCGAGCGGACACCTGCTGCTCGCGGGGGATCTCGTGCGCGTGCGCATCCCGAGGAACACGCCCGGCGTCCAGGAAGGCCGCTACGCCGCCGTCGCCGTGGCGGGCGGAGCGCCGGTCTGGCACATCCGCGAATCGGCGGCGCTCGCCTCGAACTACGTGTTCGACGGCCTGCCCTACACGGTCTGGCTGAACCTGAATACAGGCCCCGAGCCGCACGACCGGATCGAGGCGGAACTGATGCGGCAGGGGGTCTCGGTCGCCCGGTGGTCGCTGATCCGGCCGTACGCGCCGCAGGCGGACTGGTTCCGGATGGAGCGTGAGACCCCTTCGGGGCCGGTGGAACCGGTGTTCGAGCCGAACGACCAGATCCTGATCCGCGTGCGGAACTCCTCGCCGTCCCGGGAGCTGGACCTCCTGCGGGTCAAGCTCGTTCAGGTCCGCTAGCGGCCCGGCGCCTCAGTGGCGGGTCCGGTGGACCTTCACGATGGGCCAGCGCTTTTCTTTCGCTTCGGGAATCAGTTCGCCGCGCGGGTTAATGCATACCTGGTAGCCCACTTCGCGGAAGATGCTGGCGTCCGCGGGCGAGTCGCCGAAATAGGCGGCGTCTTTCAGGCCGAGGCCGTTCTCGCGGCAGATGTTCGCGATGATCTCGAGCTTTCCCTTTCCGTGCGGCACGGGCCGGACGGGGATGTCGGTGAGGCGCCCGGCGGAGTCGGTTTCCATCTCGGTGCCGACGGCCCGGGTCGCGCCCACCGCCTCGGCCACGACTTCCACGGCGGGAAGCGGCGGTGTCCCGAGGATCACCACCGGCACGCCCCGCTCCCGGTATTTGCGGAGCGCGGCCTCCGTGTCGGTGTAGATGTTGCCGAGGCAGTATTTCCGGGTGCCCGCGCGCACGCGCTCATAGCCGGCCGCCTTGTCCTCGCCCTGGAACAGGGAACTCGACGCCTTGATGAAGTCGTCCATCTCGGCCCGCCCGGCCAGGTATTTCGCCATCGTCGCCGTGAGCAGGGCGACGGCTTTCAGCGCCTTGAGGCCGCTCACGAGATGTTTCGCGAGGTCGATGCCGAGCGTGCCGTGGTAGAGGGTGTTGTCGAGGTCGCAGAAAACGATTTTGGCTTCAGGATGATCGGGAATCGTCATGGCGGGCGAATCCTAGCACACGGTCCGCGCCTGAAAACGGTCTGGTGAGGATTCGGGGCGGCCGGTCTGAACCGGTTTCACTCGCGCGACGGGAGCCCGCCCGTCTGCCGGAGGGCTTCGTAGAGGACGATGCTGGCGGCATTGGCAAGGTTCAGCGAGCGGACGCTCTCCGTGTAGATCGGGATCGTGACGGCTGCCGTGGCGTAGCGGTCCAGCAGCGTGTCCGGAAGGCCCTTCGTTTCCTTGCCGAAGACGATCCAGTCGCCGGGGCGGAACTGAAACTCGTGATAGGGCAGGGCGGCCTTCTTGCTCGTGACGACGATCCGGCCGCCGGCGGAGGCGGCGAGCCGTTCCAGCGTGCCGAAATCCGGATGGGTGAACATCTCGACGTGGGGCCAGTAGTCGAGCCCGGCGCGTTTCAGCTTGCGGCTCGAAAGCTCGAACCCGGCGGGTTCCACGAGGTGCAGCGCCGTCCGCGTTGCCGCGCACAGGCGGGCGATGGAGCCCGTGTTCTGCGGGATCTCCGGTTCGTGGAGCACGACCCGCACGGGGGCGCGCCTGAGTCCTTCCGGGGTGAGCGGCGAGAGGGGATCGTGCGTGGAGACGAGATCCCTCAACCCTTGCGGATCTCCGTGAGTCCGCCGAGGTAGGGCTGAAGCACCTTCGGCACCGCCACGGAGCCGTCCTCCCGCTGGTAGTTCTCGACGATGGCGAGCCAGGTGCGGCCCACGGCGAGGCCCGAGCCGTTCAGCGTGTGGACGAGCTCGGGCTTTCCGCCGCCCTTCGGCTTGAACCGGATGGCGGCGCGGCGCGCCTGGTAATCCTCGAAATTCGAGCAGGACGAGATCTCCCGGTAGGCGTTCTGGGACGGCAGCCAGACCTCGAGATCGTACGTTTTCGCCGACGAGAACCCCATGTCGCCCGTGCACAGCGTCACGCGCCGGTAGGGCAGTTCGAGCCGGTCCAGCACCGTCTCGGCGTGGCGGGTGAGCTGTTCCAGCGTCTCGTGGCTCGCCGAGGGGTGCGTGAACTGCACCAGCTCCACCTTGTTGAACTGGTGCTGGCGAATGAGTCCCCGCGTGTCCTTGCCGTAGGACCCGGCCTCGCTCCGGAAGCAGGGCGTCCACGAGACGTACCGCCGGGGGAGATCGTCCTCGGGCAGGATCTCGTCCCGGTGGTAGTTCGTCACCGGCACTTCCGCCGTCGGGATCAGGAACTTCTCCGTGCCGTCGGGCAGTCTGATGCAGAACATGTCCTCGCGGAACTTGGGGAGCTGGCCCGTGCCCTGCGCCGCGTGCGGATCGACCATGAGGGGCGGCAGGAGTTCGGTGTAGCCGTGCTCCCGCGTGTGGAGGTCCAGCATGAACTGGGCGATGGCGCGTTCCAGCGCCGCGCCCTTGCCCACGAGCACGCTGAACCGGGCGCCGGCGATCTTCGCCGCGCGCGCGAAATCGAGGATGCCGAGCGCTTCGCCGATCTCGACATGGTCCTTCGGCCTGAACGGAAGCTTCGGCGGCTCGCCCCTCGTGTGGACGACGGGGTTGTCCTCCGGGCCCGCACCCGTCGGGACGCTCTCGTGGGGCGTGTTCGGAAGGTTCAGGAGCTTCGCCTCGACGATCTGCTCCAGCTCGTTCCGCTTCTCTTCGGTTTTCTTCAGCGTCTCGCCGAGGGCGCGCACGTCGGCCTCGATGCCGGACGTGTCCTCGCCGGCCTTCTTCTTCCGGCCGATCTGCTCCGACAGCGACTTGCGCTGGGACTGGAGCGTCTCGAACGCCTGGATGGCCGAACGGGCCTGTCCGTCGATCCCGGCCAGTTCGTCCAGAAGTTCCCCGAATTCCGGCTTCCGGCGGACGAGGGCGGCCCGGACGGCGTTTGCATCTTTGCGGATTTTCCTGAGATCGAGCATGCGCGGCTCTTTAGGCGCGCGCCGCCGGGGAGGCAAGTGGGGCGGGGTAGAACTGCCGGGAGACCATTCCCGATCCCAGGGGAAAAGCGGAGCCCCAAGTCGATGCACGTGCCTGTAGAGAGGTGCGGGTCAGGGTCACTATTACGGTTCATTCGGATTAATATATTTTCTATAAATTATATCGACACACATGGAGAAGAAGATCATTAACAATATCATAACTACTAAAATGATAATATTTACAACGTTACTATTGTAATTTTTTAGGTAATTAATATAGGCAAAAAAAGTGATGTAAGAAAAAAATAAAATCACGATCATCATTTTGAGTGTATTGTTCTTAACAAAATGTTTTATTTTATTTATTGAATCTGAATTACTTTTTCGTATTGATATGATTAATACGGAATAAATCAAAATCGCTAGTGCTAAAACTATCGGATGGTCAAGTATCATTTCGTTTTATCACAATGACATTGGTCATTATGCCTGTTGTTTCTTTCGGAATACCTGATGCCCATTGTTTGGCGAGACCCTTTGTCAGCAAATTGAGTGCCCCACCAGGGCCGGAACATGAACGGGAGAACCCCGCTTCAGGTTCTCGTCGAGGGCCTGCCCAAACCACCCGAAACGGAAGGAGCGGAGGCCGCCTAAAAGTCGTCCTTACAGGGGCCCATGTGTCAGGTGGTTGTCGTCATTGTACAGCCATCACCCTGGATTGCACTTGCGCTGATCATAGATTTTTTGAGACCTATTGTAGAATATATTCCAATTTCGCGCACATTCTCTTCTTGAAAGATAATCAACATTACCGTTTCCGATACCGCACATATCTACGCCGTGCATTGAAAACAGGATTAATGAGAGAACATCTATCATCATCTTTGGAGATGCGTGGTATACGTTTTCGAATCCGAAGTCGCCCTTTATAGAGATATGACTTCGAGGAGATGGGACATCAATAAAATCCAAGAGTAAGTGAGCCAAATAAGGTCCACACTCCAGTTTACGGTTATATTTCTCTAAAATTGTGCCTTCTCTTGAAGATGAACTGGAAGCAGATATCAAATCCGATTTTACTTTTATTAAGATATCCGGATTTAATTTCACATATTGCTTTGAAGCCGTTTCATTTTCAGAAATTATAGACAGGTATTTTTCAATTTCTTCTTCATCATATTTCACATAGAATTCAATACGATTATGATTATCGTATTTTACTATCCCAATAATTTGGTCGCTATTGTATGTGATCCTTTTAATATCATGTGGAGATACATATGAAGTTAACTCTCGACCAATATCTTCTCCTTTTATATATCTTGAGACCTCGAGCCCAATCTTTGAGTCCTGATTTAGATTCTTAAACCTAGCTACTAGAATATGGCTACAGTATGCAACGGGAATCCAAAGTTGATCATCAGAGTATTTATTTCTACTAATTGCTGATTGCATTTCAAGATCTAGGCTTGAATTCGTGCATGAAATAGCCCATAGCAACCAATAAATTTGAAACAGACATATCCATCTTCTCATTTCATTCGCACTCGCGGTTCAGTAAAGAAAGTATTTCTGGAATATCGTTTTCTGTTGGGGATAGATTCGCATCATCTGATCCGTACCCGTCTTCAGGTCCGGGCTAAAAGGATATTAGCGGCGGGTTGAACATCGAGCTTACCTCACTGTGGCTTTCCATCCCGAAGGGCGGCAAGCCAGCCGTGAACGCCTCCGGGGTCTTCCAGTCGAGCGATCCGTGGGGGCGGTTCCGGGTCGTAGTCCCGCGCCCCGAACCGGCAGAGCTTGGTGTCGGCGAGTTCGCTATCCATTACCCCGAATCCTACCAAACCCCGAAATCCCGCCGAAATTAATTTTCGGCCTCAATGATTCTGCCGGGTTACGCGCCGGTCCGTCACAACTGGTTTGGCTATAATTGTGAGTGTGGGGATGGGGGAATCCCCGCCCGCCCCTTTCCTGATTCACGGGAGAGGGGTTGGGGTGAGGGTGGCAAGTGGGGCGGGGTAGAACTGCCGGGAGACCTTTCCCGATCTCAGGGAAAAGCGAAACCTTCAGGACGCTACCATCTTGGATTCCTTCAGCTCGCCTCCTCCGCAATCCTGCTGAGGAGGATTGCGGGATGAGGTCGAACCAACACGCTCATTTTGAAGAGAATATGATATAAGTTGAAACACATATTTCAGAGTAAAGATACAACATAAAAATACACGAGTATAAGTTCAATTCAGTAAGACTTAGTTTATAAAAAATACCTGATGAGGTAAATATACCATATCCAACTAGAAATGATGCAGAAATAATAGTCCTAGCTGCTCTATTCGAATCACTATATTCAAGATAGATCATCGCGAAAGACAAAATAAAAATCAGACGAGATATTTTTATCGGTATATATCCATAGCCAATAAATAGCGTTTTTATATTAAAAATAATGATTATTAGCAAAGCCGAAAAAATCGCATTAGCAGTATTGATTGCATACTTAGAATTTTTCATGTCAATGTCAGTATCCAGTTAGAGATGATGGGATCGGTTGAGGACCCCACCATTTAGGTGGAGGCAGCAAGATTGGAGCGTCTGCGAACCAGCAACACGGATTCTGATCCAAAGAAGATGCAAAGCATTCATTAAATGCATCGTCATGTCTCTTTGGAGTGAGACATTGATTTTCTACTTCATTCTTCATGTAAATCGAGTGATCCACAAGTAATTGAGCTGCACAAGCGGTAGCCACTGCACAACCAAGTGTAGCAAGGATCCCAGCTCCCCCTTCGGGATCAACAATATTCACGGAGCCCCCATCACGTACCCATATAGATTCGAGTCTCTCCCCTCAAACTCTATAGTATCCTTGCTCATCCAACTTCTCGTCTCCGGGTCGTAGTCCCGCGCCTCGAACCGGCAGAGCTTGGTGTCGGCGAGTTCGCTATCCATTGCTCCGAATCCTACCAAACCCCGAAATCCCGCCCGAAATTAATTTTCAGCCTCAATGATTCCGCAGGGTTACGCGCCGGTCCGTCACAACTGGTTTGGCTATA
>CAZUMS010000020.1:64011-78203 GCA_964621525.1 uncultured bacterium | reverse complement strand
AACTCCCCCATGCTCTCGGGGCTCCCCCCCCCCCCTCAAAATTGCTGATTCAGCCTGACGGGCGGATTTTCGCCCGGCGTTCCAGCCAGACGGAAACACCTTTGGCGTTGAGTTCGAGATCGAGCGCAAGTGCGCCGAGTTCGGGCGCTGCGGAGGGAACTCCCCGCGAAACGAGTTCCGAAGTCACCCGGGATTTCATCTGTTCCCGGATCGGTTCCCAGGCGGGACCCTGCTCCTCGCCGATTTTGCGGAACTCCTGTACCCAGCGGCGGCTCTCGGCCACGTCCGCCGCCGACGCGGATGAAAAGTGTGTGTAATAGAACCGGCTCACGCCAAGACCGATGAGCCGTCCCATCGTGCGGTCCAGCTCGGGCGGGTCGAACTCCGACGGCGAAGTGGAGGCGATCGACGGAATGAGCCCGTATTTGCGGAACTCGGGGAACCGGACTCCGGCATTGTCGCCGGTGAATACGCCGTCGGAGGTACGATCCACGATCACAAAATGGTGGCGGGCGTGACCGGCCATGTGAACGATGTCGAACCGCCGGGTGCCGTTCAGGGTGACGCTCCCGCCGTCTTCGACGGAAAGGACGCGCGTTTCAGGTACCGGGACGATGGGTGCGAACAGGGCGTCGAACCGGGGGCCGTAGACCACTCCCGCTCCGGCGATGAGCCGCGACGGGTCGATGAGATGCGGCGCGCCGCGGGGATGCACGGCGATCTTCGCGTTCGGCAGCCGCTCCAGCAGCCAGCCGGCGCCGCCCGAATGGTCCAGGTGAATGTGCGTCACGAGCACCCATTCGACCGCTGCCGGGGGGATACCGAGGTCTTCGAGGGCGCGCAGAAGCCGCCAGGTAAGCGGGGCGGAACCCGTCTCGACGATGGCCGCGCGGTCCCGCTCTTTCACGATATAGGCACAGGTGCGCTCGGGCTGCCCGCGTTCGAACAGGTCCACGCAGTAGACCCCGCCGCCAAGGTCCACGGGACGGGTGTACGGTTCATCGAACTGGACAGGGTTCATGGCCACACCTCGACAGTCGAGCCCGCGAGCGAAGCTCCGGCATCGGAGCAGATGAAGGCGACAACACGGGCGACTTCGGCAGGGTCCAGCGCCTCCGCCGCGTCCGGCAGGGTCGCCTTAAGCATGTCGGTCCTCACCGAGCCCGGCTGAAGGGCGACGACCCGGACTCCGTGCGGCCTGCCTTCGGCGTGGGCCACATCGGTGAGCCCCTGAAGCCCGTACTTGGAAGCCGAGTAGGCGGCGAAGCCGGGGAATTTCGGCAGCCCGGTTTTCGCCGATACGCTGGAGACGTTCACGATGACACCGGATTTGCGGGCCTTCATGTGCCGGAGCGCCGCCGAGCAGATCTCGAACGGCGCCAGCAGGTTTACTTCCAGCACCTTCAGGAACTGTTCCCGGGGAAGCTCGCCGAGCGGGCCCAGAATGTTGATCCCGGCGTTATTCACGGCGATATCGAGACGGCCGAAGCGGGCAACAGCCTGCTCGACGAGCCATTCACCGGTACCCGGCGTTTCAAGCAGGCCGGAGAGTTCGAGAACCTCTGCGCCGAGTTTCCGGAGCTTTCCGGCGGTTGCGGCGATCGACCCGGCCGAACGGGAGTGCACGGCCAGTACCGCACCCTCACGGGCCAGTTCGAGGGCGATGGCCGCTCCGATACCGCGCGAGGCGCCGGTGACGAGAGCGACTTTTCCCTGCAATTGACCCGGAGGCGGCATGAAAGCTGTCTATCACAGGCCGGCGGCCCGGAGGAACTCGTCCCGCTGGCGGCGGCTTTTCCGGAAGCTTCCGGTGAAGGCGGTCGTGACGACCCGGGCTCCGTGTTTCTTGGGGCCGCGCGAGCACATGCAGAGCTGTTCGGCCTCGATGCGGACGGCGACGCCTTTGGGTTTCAGAGCGGCGTCGATGGACTTCACGATCTGCTCGGTCATGCGTTCCTGGGTCTGGAACCGGTGGGCGAAACAGTCCACCACGCGGCCCAGGGCGGAAAACCCCGTGACCGTCCGGTCCGGCAGGTAGGCGATGGCCGCCCGGCCCACGAACGGCAGCAGGTGATGGCAGCAGATCGAGGTGAACGCGATGTCGCGGACGATGATCATCTGGCCGCTGAACGCCTCGATGGGTTCGGTCTTGAGCAGTGCGGCCGGGTCCTGCCCGTAGCCGTCCAGCACTTCCGTGGGCCAGTCGCGGGCGACGATGCGGGGAAGGGAATCCGCGTAGGAGTCCTTCACGCCGAGGCCGTCCAGAAAATCCCGCATGGCCTTCTCGATCAGGGCCGGCCGGATGGAGGCGGCGGAACGCCTCGGGGTTATTGCGGGCGTTTTCTTCAACTGGATCAGGCCGCCCGTTCGTCTTCGTCGCCGCGGTAGATCACGCAGGAGTCGTGGGTCTCATAGAGCTTCACTTCGTCGAGGCCGGGGAGCTCCGGTTTCACTTCCTTCCAGATCCAGACGGCGATGTTTTCGCAGGAGGGAAGGGGAATGTGGTTGTTCAGGAAGTTGTGGTCCAGTTTCTTCAGGACCTTCTCCCGCACGATCCGGTCCAGCTCGTCGAAATCGATCACCATCCCGGTTTTGGGGTCCACCTTCCCCTTCACGGTGATGTACAGCAGGTAGCTGTGGCCGTGCAGGTTCTGGCAGAGCCCGTCGTGGTTCGGGATCTGGTGGGAGGCATGGAACCTGAATTCGCGCGTGAGCAGCATACCGGCGTTCACCTTATCTCCCGGTCCGCAGGGTCCGCAACCCTGCGGCGGGATTCAGGGGGCAGGGGAGTTCAGGCGAGCGGCAGTGCCGGATCCGGCTGAAACGCGGGCAGGTCGGCGGTGACGTGGACACACCGGGCGCCCGCCTCGCGGGCGACCGTGCAGACGGCCGCGGCCTGACCCGTTTCGATGACGGCGTCCTGCCAGTCGAGCACCACATGGTCGAGGTCGCCAAGCGCCTGCCGGGCGCCGAGCAGCTGCAGAACCAGCACTTTCGCCGCATCGTCGCCGAAGCGGCCGTCCACCTGCCACCGCTCGAGCCCGAAAGCCGGCGGGTGCTTGCGAAGCCGGGCCTGCTCGCCAAGCGGGACCGTACGGGTAGCGGTTCTGAAACTGATAGCGCCCATGACTCTCCGGACCGGCGCCCCGGTTTTCCTTCAACAAGGAGGGACCCGCATCCGGTGCCAATCTGTACATGAACCGCTCCGGGACAAGGGGGGGCATCCCGGTGAAAGGATCAGGGGGCCGAATCGTGCCGTTTCCAGTCCCGGAACCGCTCGATCAGGGCCTTTTCCACATCCGGGGGCACCGGCGCTTCCGGCAGCCGGCCGGTCATCTTCACGGTCGTCCGGATCTGGTCCAGATAGGTCCGGCAGCCCTTGCAGAGTCCCAGATGGAACTGGAACCGCAGCCGGTCCCATAGCCGCATCCGGCCATCGAGGTAGTCGGTCACGGTTTCGGTGACTTCGCGGCAGCTCAGCATGAAACCGCCGGATTTCAGGGGACTTCCACTTGTGGTCACGGCGTTTTCCCCTTTCCGAGCCGGTTCTCAAGGGCCTGCCTGACACGGCTGCGGGCCCGGTGAAGCAGAACCCTCTGGTTGGCGTCGGAGATTCCAAGGAGGTCGCAGACTTCTTCGGAACTCCACTGGTCCCGGTCCCGGAGTTCGACCACCGTCCGGAGGTTTGCCGGAAGCGTCTCGATGACCGAGGCCACCAGTCCGGCGAGCTCCCGGTTTTCGAGCAGTCCCTCGGGGGAGAGCCGTGGCCATTCTTCCGGGAACGCGAGCCAGTGGCCGTCGGGCCCGAAGCGCGAGGGATCGACAGCGGATTCCCCGCCGTCGTCCTCGCCGGCTCCGGCCAGCGCCGAGAACGGCACTGACCGGTGTTCCCGCTCGCCCCGGGTCCGCGCCCGGTTCATCAGGATACGGAACACCCAGGTGCGCAGGGAGGAGCGGCCCTCGAACCGCTCAAGCCCCCTGAAAACCTCGAGCCAGGTCTCCTGCACGGCTTCTTCGGCGACAGCCTCGGAAGCGACGAAATTCCGGGCCATGCGCATGAGCGGGCCGTACCAGGCCCGCACGAGTTCCGTAAACGCCCGCTCGTCGCCGCCCAGCAGGCGTCCGACCAGCTCGCGGTCAGGATGATCGGGGGACAGTCTGTTGGTGTTGCGGGTCATCGGGGTACGGGCAGCCGCATCAGGGCGGCTGTCCAGATGAGGCGACGGTATCCCGCGGTTTAAGGTTCCGGCAAACACCGCCGGTACGGTCCGTCGAATCGCGAAAACGTTACAGGGGACCCCGGTCAGGGAACGATACGGAAATAGAGATCGACTCCGGTTTCCACCAGTTCGCCGACGGCTCCGGCGCCCACGCGGATGCGGTAGACGGCATCCGGTTCCGTTTCGGTGCCGTCTTCGGCGTCGAAGATCACCGTGACCGGCTTTGTCTGTCCGGCGGAGACGAACTGGAACGGACGGGCCGGGAACGTCCCCACCTCGATGCATTTCTCGTTATCGTTCACGTCCAGGATGCAGAGGGGGTCCGGAAACACGATGACGGAGGCCTCGCCCGTGAAACCGTTGATCGAGGTGAGGTCGAGCGTTACCTGTCCCGTGGCATTCGGCGACGAAGGAATCTCGAGCGGGTCGTCCTCGGTCTGGCCGGGCTCGTCCGGCTGGTAGGCCAGTTCAAGCCGCCGGTCGACGGTCTCGCAGGCCGCGTGCGGCAGCAGGGCGGCGGCTAGAAGCACCGCGACCGGAAAGATTGATCTGAGGGGCGTCGCCATTGCGTCGGCAGGGAGCGTTTCCCACAATCGGCCCATGAGCAAGCCCCTGCAGTTCTCCATCGAATGGCCCGCGCTCGCTGACGAGGGTGTCCGCCTGTTCAATTCCGGCGAGTACCACGCCTGCCACGACGCTTTTGAAGACATCTGGCTGGACTCCGCCGGAGACCAGAAGACCTTCTATCAGGGGCTCATCCAGACGGCCGTCGCCTACTACAAGATCGTGGGGCGGGGGTTCCCCGGAGCGAAAGCGCTGTTCGAGCGGGGGATGGAGAAGCTCCGCAAGACCCGTCACCTTGCGACCCCGCTGAAGGTGGACGAATTCCTTGCCGCGGCAGAGCAGCACTATGGGCGCCTCGTCGAGCTCGGCGAGGAACGCATGCACGAGATCGCCGAGGCGACGTTTCCGAAAATGATCTACGTGGACGGCTACACGCCTCAGCCGCCGCCCGATCCCTCCTGGCGGCGCAAGCACAATGAGAAGCATCACGCGTAGTTCCATGGCCTTGCTAACCCGGCCGGGATCGCCTTAAATCGGCCCATGCTTTCGACACCCAAGAAGACCGACAAGCCGTGGGGCTACGAGCTCCTGTGGGCCCACACGGACCGGTATGTCGGCAAGATCCTGCATGTGTCGAAGGGCGAGGCGCTCTCGCTCCAGCACCACGAGAAAAAGGAAGAGACGCAGTACGTCCTCACGGGGCGGCTTCGTATCGACCTTCAGCCCGAGGGAGGCCGGCTGGAGACCTTCGAAATGGGGCCGGGTCAGATCCTGCACCTGAAACCCCGGACCCGTCACCGCCTCACGGCGATCGAGGACACGGACGTGCTTGAGGTCTCGACGCCCGAGCTTGACGACGTCGTCCGGCACGAAGACCGGTACGGACGGACCGGTACCCGCTGAATCGGCATCTGCTGCGGGTTTCCGCGGCGCGGGGAATGCGTTAACCTCAAACCCCATCAACTGTGGCGAAAAAGTTTAAAAACCGCATCGGGGGCGAATGGCGCCAGGGGGGCGAGCTCTACCGGGTCCGCAGTCCCTATTCGGACCGGCTCGTGGGCCATGCGCCGTATGCCCTGCCCGAAGACATGGAAGCCGCCATCCAGGCGGCGCATGAGAGCTTCCGCGAGACCCGGGCGCTTCCTTCCCACCGCCGGGCGGACATCCTGACGCACATCGCCGCCGGCATCAGCGAACGGGCCGACGAAATCGCCGAAATGATCATGCTGGAGGCGGGAAAGCCCATCCTGTTCGCCCGCGCCGAGGTCCAGCGCGCCGTGAACACGTTCATCATCGCCGCCGAGGAGAGCAAGCGGTTTGGCGGCGAAGTGATTCCGGTGGACATCGAGCCGCGCGCGGAGGGTTTCTTCTGTGCGACGTCGAGGTTCCCGCGCGGCCCGCTCGCGGCCGTTACGCCGTTCAATTTCCCGCTGAACCTCGTCGCCCACAAGGTCGCCCCGGCGATCGCGACGGGGACGCCCGTCGTCCTGAAACCGGCGAAACAGACGCCGCTCACGTCGTACCTTCTGGCCGAGATCATCGAACAGTCGGGCTGGCCGCGCGGAGCGCTCAGCGTCGTCTACTGCACGGACGACATCGCCGAGAAACTGGTGACCGACGACCGGATCCGGACCTTCTCGTTCACGGGCTCGGACCGCGTGGGCTGGAAGCTGAAGGCGCTCGCGGGCAAGAAGCGGGTGGTCCTCGAACTGGGCGGCGACGCCGGGGCGATAGTCACGGCGGACGCGGACCTGGACTGGGCCGCTTCCCGTTGCGCGCAGGGCGCGTTCGCGTACGCCGGACAGATCTGCATCTCGCTCCAGCGGATCTTTGTCGAGGAAAAGGTTTACGACAGTTTCATCCAGAAACTGGTCGATGCGGCCCAGAAGCTTCCCGCCGGCGATCCTGCCGACCCGGCCACCGTGGTCGGCCCCTTGATCAGCGAAGAAGCCGCCAAGCGGGTCGAAAACTGGATCGAGGAAGCGCGCCACGCCGGGGCCCGGCTCCATACGGGCGGCACCCGGAACGGCAAGATCGTTCAGCCCACCATCGTCGATCAGGTGCCGCCGAACATCCGGCTCGTGTGCGACGAGGTGTTCGGCCCTGTTGTGTGGTGCGAGCCGTTCACCGATTTCGACCAGGCGCTCCGCCGCCTGAACGAATCCCGCTTCGGCCTCCAGTCGAGCGTCTTCACCCGGGACCTCTCGAAAACCTTCCGCGCCTGGCGGGAGATCGACGCGGGCGGCGTCGTCGTGAACGAATACCCGATGATGCGCGTGGACAATTACCCCTACGGCGGCGTGAAGGATTCGGGCGAGGGGCGCGAAGGCGTCCGTTCCGCCATGGACGACCTCACCGAGCCGCGCGTTCTTCTGGTCAAAACCGGCTAGTCTCCGGGTGGCGGCTCCCCGGGAGGGCGCCCGCCCGGAAGACCTGAAGGCGTGACGTTCCCTTTTCATCTCGACCTGTTTGAAATCGTCCGGCGGCTGGTGCCGATCGCGCTCGTCGCGGCGGTGAGCCAGGCCTACGTTGTTCCGCTGCTCAGCGAGTGGCGGTATGGCCGGGCGGGATTCGAGCGGCGCTATCAGGGGCGCGAGCGGCTCACGGCGGTCCTCGCGCTCGGTTTCGGGCTCGCGCTCCCGGTCATGTACGTGCTGTCGCTTCCCTCGCTTCGCGAACGGCATGAAGCACTCACCCGGTTCGAGGCGCTCGCTCCCCATCAGATCGTGAGCGTGACGATCGAGCGGAACTCCGGCCGGCGGCTCCTCGAAGGGCACGAAAAGATCCGCACCTGGCTCGTCTGGAAGGCTTTTCTCGAACCCGTGGGCCGTCCGCTATGGGGCCTGGGAGATCCGCAAGCGTCCGCCCGGCTCCTGCTCGAAGGGCGCGAAGAGTCGTTCGAGGTCCGGTTCTGGCCCGGCCAGGGCCGCGGACGGGATTCGGCCGTGACCGAAGTATGGTACGGCGGAAAACCCATGGGCCGCTACTACACGGGCATCGCAGATCCGGACGCGGGGGAGCCGGTGGAGCCATGAGCGCGCACAGGGACGACGGCGGCGATGCGGGCCGGAACTTCTCCTGGCACATGCCGGGGCTTCTGGCGGGGTCGGCGGGCCCTGCCCCCGGCAGCCCTGCCAAAGAATGGCACGATTTCTGGACGGGCCGGGGGGTCCGCCATGTGGTCAACCTGACGGAAGCGCCCCACCGCCCGCCCGCACCGCTCGTCGAATGGCACTTCCCGACCAACGACATGTGGGCGCCGGAGCTCGGGGACGTCGTGAAAATACACAATCTCGTTCTGGATGCCGCCGGGCGCAGCGAAGCGGTGGTGATCCACTGCTGGGCGGGCGTCGGACGGACCGGCACCGTGCTCGCCTGCCTGCATCAGTCGCTGGACGGCCTCACGCTCGTCGAGGCGATGGAGGCGGTCCATGCGAAGCGCCGGGGTCCCCAGACCCGGGGGCAGGCGGCGTTCATCGAGCAGTGGGAGCGGGCGCTCCCCGGGCTCGGTCTCCGCCGCCTTCCGGGCGCCGTCCGGAAGTAGCGCCCGGCCCCGGACCGGGGTAGATTTTCACGGGGCGGCCAGGGGCCCCGGCGGAGGAGCCAGCCGATGCGGATCACGCGCGTGTACACGAAAACGGGCGACAGCGGGGAAACGGGCCTCGGCTCCGGCAAACGGGTGCCCAAGGATTCGCTCCGCATCGGCGCCTACGGCACGGTGGACGAGCTGAACTCGGTGATCGGGCTCGCGGCGGCGCTGGACCTCACGGCCCCGCTCCGGGAACCGGTGAAACGGATCCAGCACGAGCTGTTCAATCTCGGCTCCGACCTCTGCATTCCAGAAGAGGACAAGGAGGCCTGGGCCGCCGATCCTGCGAAGAAAGACTGGAAGATCCCGCGCATCGAGGAACGCCACGTCACGGAACTGGAAAAGCTGATGGACCGGCTCTCTGAAGAACTGAAGCCGCTCGAAAACTTCATCCTTCCGGGCGGGAGCCGGGCCGCGAGCCAGCTTCACGTCGCCCGGTGCGTCTGCCGCCGTGCCGAGCGGGAAGCCATCGCGCTCTCCCGCACCGAGCGGATCGGTCCGTGGGTGATCCGCTACCTGAACCGGCTCTCGGACGCCCTGTTTGTGATGGCCCGCTACGACAACCTGAAGTCAGGCGCCGGCGACGTGCTCTGGGACGGCACGGTCTGAACCGCTGTCAGTGGCCGGCGAGAACCCTGAGGTCGTCGGCCGCGTCCACGGGGACGAACACGAGCGAGGGCGGTTCCGCCCCCGCCGGGACATTCGCTTTCAGTTCCGCCATGAGCCGGGCGAACTCCGCCTCCGGGATCCGGTCCCGGCTGTCCCAGTCCCGCACCTGGAGTTTCAGCATGATGCGCGAGCGGTCCTCCACGCGGCGGTAGAGGTCGGCCGTCATCTTGCCGAGGAGCTGCGCCGTTTTCGGCTCCGGGAGCGAGAGCTCTTTCATCATCTGCCGGTGGTAGGCCATGACCGCGTAGTAGTCGAACGGCCCCGCCTCGGCCCGCTCGATGCTCTGGGATATCCAGGCGAGCGCGTTCCGGGGCTGCGTGACGGCCTCGTAGAAGAAATTGAGGGCGACGCGGGCTTCGGGCCGGTGCTTGCGCACGACAGCGGCGAGACTTGAGGCGAGGCCCAGGATCCGGCGGTTCTTCCAGTCGACCCACTTCCAGAACTCGGGCGTATATTCGCGTACGTAATGCTTGCCGGAGTCGACCTTGTAGATTCCCCGGTAGAACCGGTCCGGGTCGAGCGGCGTGCCGAACTCGGCTTCATAACGTTCCCGTGCCGCCGCGCCATAGCCGGTCGTGTGGCGGTAGACGAGATCGTCCTGGAACAGGATGCCGTCCACGGGGCTCGCCGCGAGGTCCTCGAACAGACCCGTGAGATACCGTTCGGTGGCCGGGTTCCAGATGTCGAGCCCCTTGTCGCGCACGAAGGATCGCGTGGCGAGGTCGTAGACGGAGTCGTAGCGGGGATCGTCCGGTGCGAAGCCGTAGTCGGCGTACCTCGTTGTCATCCAGGCGTAGAACTTGAGACCGTTGGCCCGGGCCAGTTTCGAGTACAGGGGCAGCAGATCGGCGACGACCGGTGCATGTTTCGTCTTGAAGTAGACGCCGGTACGGCCGTCGCGGGCGGCTTCGGGCACCATCGGGTGGTAGCGGTCGCCGGGGTTGTGGAACACCCGGACGATCACCGTGTCGATGCCGTAGGAACGCATCTTCGAGAACGAACGGGCCACTTCCTCGCGGGTGGAGCCCTCGACGACAAGAAGCTGCGCACCCCGGAGCGGCGGATTCTTCGCCGCCGAATGGGTTTTTTCTCCGCCGGTTTCCTCGATCGCCCGCTCGATATTGCCGAGCTTGAACCGCGCGCGCGGCGCGAGCGGGTGATCGGGGAAGTTCAGCAGGAAAGCGGAGAAAAGGTCGCGGGCAGCCTCCTGGTGGTTGCGGGCAGCCTCGACCTCGGCGAGTCCGAGCAGGGCTTCCACCACGCGGGGGCTCGCGGGGAATCCGTCGCGGACCCACTGGAACAGCCGTTCGGCCTTGTCCAGCTCACCGGCTTTCAGGCTCGCGAACGCCTGCGCGGCGACCTGGTTCGGGTCGATGTCGGGAGGCTGGGCGGAGCCCCGCACCGCCGTCGCGGCGAGAAGAAGCGCTGCCAGGACTGCCGCCTGTAATGTTCTGCACGGCCGCAACAAGATGTTCGAGAAACTCCGCCCGTGGCGCCCCGCCCGGCTGGAACACCATTATATCTGTCCGGAGCCGGGCGGCCACTCTCCGGGTTGGTCTGAACGGCGGACCGTGCTACTGGACCCGTCGCCAGGTCCGGCGCGGCCGCCCGGACTCACGCAGACTTCCGGCCGAGGAGCACCCTCTGATGACTCACCGTCTATCCGTAGTTCTGGCGGCGGCGCTGCTCGCGGCCGGTTGCGTCGAGATGTTCCAGCCGGGCCAGCCGAAGTCCGCCGCCGGCGGCCAGTCGCCCGAAACGGCCGTGCAGCAGCCGCCCGCCGCGCCGAATGCCCCCACGGGACAGGCGCCCACGGCGTCGGTTCCCGAGGCCAAGGTGGAACCCAAGGACCCGCCTACGGTTCCGAGCACCACGATCCGTCCGCCCGAGACGGTGATCGGCACTTCCGGCCTCGAACGGATGGTATACCTGCGCTGGGATCCGGTGCTTCGCGGCGCGATCCGGGGCTATCACATCTACCGGCGCGACAAGGCGAAGCCCGGCGGCGTCCGGATCGGAACGAACAACGGCCGCCACGCGACCTACTACGTCGACCAGAAGTCCCTCTTTAACGAGGTGGACTACAACACCATCTATTCGTACTGCGTGAGTTCCTTCGGTGAAGACAAGGGAGAAAGCGCCTGCTCGAACTGGGTGTCGGCCACCTCGGCGCCGGTACCGGCGATGGTGGACGAGGTGAAGGCATTCTCGAACGCCCCGCGCGTCATCCCGATCACCTGGCGCGCCGCCGGCGACAGCCGCGTGCAGGGATATGCGATCTTCCGGGCGGGCCTGCGCGAGGGTGATTACCGCGAGATCGGCCGTGTGCAGGGCCGTTTCGCCACGGGTTTCATTGACGGAGCCAACGGCACGGACCTCGGCACGCTCGACGATCTCACGACCTATTATTACAAGGTGACGGCCTACGACCGGTTCGGCACCTTCGGCCAGCCGTCGGACCCGGTTTCCGCCACGACGAAGCCGGCGCCGCTGCCGCCCGTGGAAGTCATTGTCCCGCAAGGCGGCATCCGCCGGGCGAGGATCAGCTGGAAAAAGAACACGGAGCTCGACGTCTCCCGTTACCGGATCTGGCGCGCGAGCGTGACGCCCCGCGACCTTCAGCCGGTGGGCATGACCGAGCGCACGGATTTCGAGGATGTCGATCTGATTCCGGGTGGTACGTACTACTACTCGGTGACGGCGCTGGACGACGACGGCCTGCAGAGTGTGAAGAGCCGTCCGGTGGAAACCCGCACCCGTCCGCTCCCGCCCACGCCGACGAACCTCAAGGTGACGGCGGAGCAGAACCTGGGCGGCCAGATCCGGCTGGAGTGGAACGCGCGGGGTCTCGAACCGAACCCGCGTCTTACATTCATTATCGAGCGCCAGATCCCGATCTTCGGCGGCTTCGGTACCTGGACCGCTCACGAGATCGGCGTCGAGACGCTGTACTTCGTGGACCGCGCCATCGAGCCCGGAAAGAGCAAGACCTACCGGTACCGCGTGATCGCCGTGGACTACGCCGGCCAGAAATCCCCGCCCACGGAGGCCGTGGAAGTCTCGATCAAGTGAAACGGGACCCGGACGGACGATGACCGCGGAACCCGGCACCGTCGTGCTGCTCGGCCACGGAGGCCGGTCGTCCACGGTCACTCCCGGCTGGCCCGAGACGCTGGAGTTCCGCCGGCCGTCGGCGCTGCTCGTCCACGACACGCGGACGCGGCTTTTTCTGGGTTCCCGCGAGGTTGAACCGCCGGACCCGGACCCGCTCGAGGCCATCGCCCGGCTGATCGGAGAGCGGCGCTCCGAAACCCCGGCGGTGCGGCTTCTCACGGAACTGTCCGCCCCGTGCTGCCTGCTCTTTCTCTCGTACGAGTACCTGCGGTTTACCGAGGACTGTCCGCTCACCCGGACGACACCGGGCCAGCCGGTACTGGCGGCGCTGTTCTATGAGTCCGTCCGCACGGGCCATGCCGTCCACCGGCGGCCGCTCCACACGGGGATTTCGTTCGCCGGGGAAGCCCCGCTTGTCTGGCCGGATCTTCCGCCGTTCTGTCCGTCGGGTCCCTCAGGGTTCGAGCTGGACCGGGAGAACTACGCCCGCCGGGTCGAACGCATCCGGGGGGGTATCGCCGCCGGCGACTACTATGTGGTGAATCTTTCCCAGCGGGCGCGCCTCGAAGCGGCGAGGGACCCGCTGGCCCTGTGGCGGCGCTGGGCCCTCGACCAGCCGATGCCCTACCGGGCCTACGCGGACCTCAGTTTCACCCGGCTGCTCGTGAACTCGCCGGAGTGTTTCCTGCGGCGGCGGGGAAGCTGGCTCGAGACGTTTCCGATCAAGGGGACGAGACGGCGCACCGGGGACCCGGCCTCGGACCGGGCGGAAGCCGAAGCGCTTCGCAACGATCCCAAGGAACTGGCCGAGCACCGGATGATCGTCGACCTCGAACGCAACGACTTCGGCAAGATCGCCCGTACGGGTTCGGTGGAAGTGCCCGTGCGGGAACGTGTCGAGGAGCTTCCGGGGCTCCTGCACCTCGTCTCGGCGGTGCGCTGCCAGCTTCCGGAACCGGGCATCGGCTCGCTCCCGCGGATCCTGAAGGCGGTATTCCCCGGCGGTTCGGTGACGGGAGCGCCCAAACGGGCGGCCATCGCCGCCATCGACCGGGAGGAGCTCTCTCCTAGGGGTTTCTACACGGGCGCCCTGCTCGCCATCGACCGGGACGGCAACTTCGAGGGCGCCATGCTGATCCGGACGGCGGCGGCCGCACCGGATACCGGCGAGCTCGTTATCGGTTCGGGCGGCGGAGTGGTCTACGATAGCGAGGCGCTGCGCGAGGCGGACGAAGTGGGCCTGAAACTGGAAGGCTTCCACCGGACGCTCCGGCGGTTCGCGGAGAAAAAGTCATGAGCCAGAAGGTCCGGTTCGTCCACCTGAACGGAAAGATCGTCCCCGCGAATGCGGCACGGATATCCGTTCTCGACCGCGGGTTTCTTTACGGCGACGGTGTTTTCGAATCGATCCGGTCCTACCGGGGGCGCCTGCCCTTCCTCAAGGAGCACATCGCCCGGATCCGGGCGTCGCTGGATCTCCTAGGCATCGCCGCCGCCCCGGTGCTGCCGGCGCTGGGGCGCAGAATCCGGGCGCTGCTCAGGGCGAACGGACTCCTGAAGGAAGACGCCTTCGTGCGGATCCAGATCTCGAGCGGCGAGGGAGTGGAGCTCGGCCTCGCGGCGAAGGGAAAGACCCCGACGGTCGTGATTCTCGCCTATGCCCTGGGGGACAGCGCCCGCACGAAGCAGGAGCAGGGCATCACGGCCCTTCCGGTGGAGGGTCTGCACACGGCGGGGGCGGCGAAGATCAAGTTCTCGAACTACGCCCGCAGCATCCTTGCCCTGCGCGAAGCGAAGGCGGCGGGCTGCGACGACGCGATCCTGCTGGACGAAAAGGGCTATGTGGCCGAGGCTTCGACGGCATCCCTGTTTTACGTGAAGGGCAAGACGCTCGTGACGCCGCCGCTCTCCATGGGGCTGCTCCCCGGCATCACGCGCGAGATCGTCCTGGAGATCGCCCCGAAGGCAGGGCTCAAAGTTGTGGAAAAGAAGTTCCGGATGGCGGAGCTTCTCGCGGCCGACGAGGTGTTCTTCAC